>NZ_BOMN01000027.1 GCF_016862215.1 Winogradskya humida | reverse complement strand
GGCCTGCCCCGGCCTGCTCCGGCCTGCTCCGGCCTGCTCCGGCCTGCTCCGGCCTGCTCCGGCCTGCTCCGGCCTGCTCCGGCCTGCTCCGGCCTGCCCCGGCCTGCCCCGGGCCGCCCCGGGCCGCCTGGCCCGCCCGGCCCGGGGCGGTGACTCATGCACCGGGCGACACGGCTACGGCACCGCCCTGTGCCGCTTCGGCTGGTTATAGCTATGGCTCCGGGCGAATAGCTACAGCACTGGGGCGATAGCTACGGGCTCCGGGGGCTGGGGCTCGGAGCGGTGGCTACGGATCCAGGAGCGGTGGTTACGGCTTCGGGGGCGGTGGTTAGGGAACTGGTCTGCGCTGCTTCGGCTCTGGGACGGTGGCTATGGCGTGAGGGGGAGCTGGACCGTGATGAGGAGGCCGCCGTTGGGGTTGGGGATGAGGGTGAGGGTTCCGTGGTGGGCGTGGACGATGGTGTGGACGATGGCCAGGCCGAGGCCTACGCCGGAGTGGTCGTTGGTGTGGGTGCGTTCCGTTCCTCGTTGGAAGGGTTCGGTGAGGGTGGGGAGGAGGTCGGGTGGGAGTTGGCGGCCTGTGTTGGTGACTTGCAGCAGGCTTGTTGTGCCGGTTGATTCGGTGTGGATCGTGATTGTGCCGCCTGTGGGGAGGTTGTGGACGATGGCGTTCTGGATGAGGTTTGTTGTCATTCTGGAGAGCAGCTCGGGGGAGCCGTTGGTGGGGGCTGGGCGGCTGGTGATGTCGAGGGTGATCTGGCGTTGTTCGGCTAGGGGGAGCAGTGTTTCGGTGGCTTCTTCGGCTATGAGGGAGAGGTCGACGGGTTCGCGGGTGAAGGTTCCCTGGTTGCCGCGGCTGAGTAGGAGGAGGGCCTCGGTGAGGTTGATTGCTCGGTTGTTGGCGGCGTGGAGGCGTTCGATGAGTTCGTCGGGGCCGCGGGCTGGGTCGTTGCGGGCGACCTCGAGGAGTGTTCGCGAGATTGCCAGCGGGGTGCGTAGTTCGTGGGAGGCGTTCGCGGCGAAGCGTTGCTGCTGGGCGATGTGGGATTCGAGTCGCGCGAGCATGGAGTCGAAGGCGTCGGCTAGTTCGCGGAACTCGTCGTTGCGGCCCTGGAGCAGGATGCGGTGGGCGAGCGACCCGGCCTTGGCCGTGCGGGTGGCCTCGGTGATGCGGGCCAGCGGGGCGAGCATGCGGCCGGCGAGGATCCAGCCTCCGGCGAGACCGAACACGAGCAGGAATGCGAGCACGGCGGCGGCGCGGGGTGCGAAGAAGCGCAACAGGTTGGATCGGATGGGGAAGACGCCGGTGGTGATCTGGGTGGTGTCCGGGACGATGAGTTTTGCCTGGTCGGGGACGTAGCGCAGGAGGAAGACCCAGACCGCGGCGAGCAGCAGGGCGCCCGCGATCATGAGGAAAGCGGCGTAGCTGAGGGCGAGTTTGAGGCGGACGCTCGCCCCGGGGAGCCTAGCCATGAAGGTCGATTCGGTAGCCGACGCCGGCGACGGTGGCGATGATCCAGGGTTCGCCGAGGCGTTTGCGCAGGGCGGAGACGGTGATGCGGACGGCGTTGGTGAGGGGGTTCGCGTTTTCGTCCCAGGCGCGGGCCAGCAGTTCTTCGGCGCTGACGATTCCGCCCTCGGCGGCGACCAGGACTTCCAGCACGGCGAACTGCTTGCGGGTCAGGGCGACGTAGCGGTCGTCGCGGAAGACCTCGCGGCGGAAGGGGTCGAGGCGTAGGCCTTCGAGCTCGTGGACCGGGGGCCGGGCGTACGCGCGTCTGCGGTCGAGTGCGCGGAGCCGCAGGACGAGCTCACGCAACTCGAACGGCTTGGTGAGGTAGTCGTCGGCGCCGAGCTCGAACCCGGAGGCTTTGTCATCGATCCGGTCGGCGGCCGTGAGCATGAGGATCGGCATTCTGCTGCCGGACGCGATGATGCGCCTGGCCACCTCGTCGCCGGAGGGGCCGGGGATGTCGCGGTCGAGGACTGCAAGGTCGTAGGAGTTGACGCTGAGCAGTTCCAGGGCGGAGTCGCCGTCGCCAGCAATGTCGGCCGCGATCGCTTCCAGCCGCAGACCGTCACGGACGGCTTCGGCCAGGTGGGGCTCGTCCTCCACGATCAGTACGCGCATGCCGCAAGCCTATTCATATCGGACATCGAGATCAGCCCGCCGAGGAGCGGAAGGGGAAGTAGGAGGGCTAGGAAAGACGGGAGCGGAAGTAGGAGCGCAAGGAGAGACGGGAGCGGAAGTGGGAGCGGGAGGAGGAACGGGAGTGGGAGGGGAAGTGGGAGGGGAGGCTGCGGTGCGCCACCAGCGGCGTGATCCCAGGGCGGCGAGTACGGCGCCGGCGGTGTTGACGAGCACGTCGTCCACGGAGGACACGCGGTCGAGCTGGAAGGCGTACTGGGAGATTTCGACCAGGATTGAGCAGCCTGCCGCGAGTGCCATGATCCGGGGGACGGATGCCAGTGCCGCGAACCGGATCGGTGCGAAGAACCCCAGCGCCGCGAAGACCAGCAGGTTGCCGCCGATGCCGATGGGGCCCATCGTTACCAGGTCGCGTAACGGGATCAGGCTCACTCTGCCTGGGACGATGCCGGCGCCGGGGCCCGGCATCAGGGTCATCCACAGGAACGGCGCCGTCCCATAGATCATGCCGACCTCGGCCACCGAGAACCGCCACGCCGAAGGGAGACCAGCGGCAGGCGGACGGCGGGCGGTGCGGCGCAGGAGTGTGAGGGCCCCGGCCGCGAGCAGGGCGAACGGCAGGCCGATCAGCGTCATGAGGACCACGCCGTTTTCCGTGTCGAAGCAGCCGTGCCACCGTCCGGCCATGCATGCCGGGGCGGCCATCGTGAGAGGCCGTCGCGCGACGTACCCCAGGCCGACTATGACCAGGACGGCGACAATCGGCAAGACACGGCGGAGCTGCATCCCCCTATTAGAGAGGGAGGCCCGTTGCCTTGGCGTATGCAGTTTTGGATACGCCCGCGATACAACGCGATACAACAGGCCTAGGACGCGAACGCGGCGAACAGGACCGGGTCGTGGGCGCTGATGACGGCGAGGCCTGACCGGTGCAGTTCGGCGAGCCGGGCGTGGTTGGCGCGGACCTTGGTGATGTCGTGGGCCACGAGGCGTTCCTGGATGCGCAGGGCGAGGGGTGCGCGGGTGGTGCCGTCGATGGTGCCCCGGTGGTAGAACGCGTCGCCTGCGTGGAGAATCCAGCGGTTGCCGGCGTCGACGGCTACGGCCATGTGGCCGCGGGTGTGGCCGGGCAGGGCGATGAGGACGATTCCCTCGTCGATACCGGTGAGGGGCTGGGCTGCGGCGAAACCTTGCCACGGTTCGCCGGCGGGGGTGTGTTCGACCAGTTTCGGACCGTGGGCCCATTGGAGTGGGCGGTAGCGGTTCTTCTCCATACGGGTCGGGGTGGTTCGGGCGCCGAGGGCTTCGGTGGCGGTGACGTGGATCGACGCGTGGGGGAAGTCGGCGATGCCGCCGATGTGGTCGAGGTCGAAGTGGGTGATGAGGATGTGGCGTACGTCCTCGCGGCGGAAGCCGAGCCGTTCGACCTGGTGGGCGGCGGTTTCCTCGGGGCGCAGGACCGGTCGGATCAGGGTACGGACCGGTCCGAGCCTGCGTCCCGGGTCGGCGATGTCCTGCAATCCGAAGCCGGTGTCGACCAGGACCAGGCCCTGGGCGGTCTCGAGCAGCAGCACGTGGGCGACCATGGGCGCGGTAGGCATCAGCATCGTGCCGCAATTAAGATGGTGAATCTTCACAACCCGAAGGCTAGAGCCGCCCGAAACAGCCAAAGGCTAGGGCCGCCCGAAACAGCCAAAGGCTAGGGCCGCCCGAAACCGCTGATCGGCTGGGTGTCGATGGTGGCGATCCGGATGTTCTCGCCGTACTCGGGGGCGTGGATCATTTTGCCGTCTCCGATGTAGACGCCCACATGGCTGATCGGTGCGTAGAAGAAGACGAGGTCGCCGGGGCGGAGGTCGCTCCTGCTCACGTGGGGTAGCGACCCGTACTGCCGGGCGGCGTTGTGCGGGAGGTTGATGCCGGCCTGCTGCCAGGCGTCCATGGTCAGACCGGAGCAGTCGTACGCGTTCGGTCCGTCAGCGCCCCACGAGTACGGCTTGCCGAGCTGGGCGAACGCGAAGTCGACCACGCGACCCGCGGCGCCGGCGATGTAGGGCGGCGGGGTGGCTTCGGGGGAAGGCCCGAAACGTGAGCTCCCCGCGTACGTCAGGGATCGCATTTGCCTGAGGGTGTTGATCTCGCCGGTGACCGTGGCTTTGCGCGTGATGAGCTGGAGTTCGAGGGTGCGTTGCTGGGCGGCGAGGGCGTTGAGGGTCGTCCGGGTGCTGACGACGTCGGCTCGGGCCCGGCGCAGGTTTTTCGCCGCGTTCCGGGAGGTGGTGGCGAGCTGGTTCAGGATGAGCAGCTTGTCGACGAACTCGTGGGGGTTCGCGGAGGCGAGCAGGGTGACCGTCGGGCCGGACCGCGTGCGCTGGTAGGTGCGCGACATCAGGTCGTCCATCAGGGCCTGCCGGGTGCCCAGGGCCCGGGTGAGGGGGCGCAAGGTCACACCCAGGCTTCTCGTACGCTCCCGAGTGGCTCGCAGGTCCTCACGCGAGTTGTTGTACTGCTCGACGATCACCTCGAGCTGGCGCGCGGCCGCGGCGATCTGCTTGTCGAGCTCCGCAGCGGTCGGTTTGTCCTTGAGCGGCGAGGCGAAAGCGGCGGGGCCGGTGAGCAGCAGAGCCGACAGCACCGCCGCTGCGAGGGCTCGGGCGAGAGTTGGCACGGGTTGATAACGACGCAAAAGCCACAAAAGCCACGGGATAGGGTACGGATACGGGTGGGGGGTATGCTGGCGGTATGACGACCGAGGAGCACGAGCACGTCGGGCCGCACGGATACTCGGGGGACAAGGCTGCCCTGCTCGGCCGGTTGCGGCGCATCGAGGGGCAGATCCGGGGGCTGCAGCGGATGGTCGACGAGGACACGTACTGTATCGATGTCCTCACTCAGATCTCCGCCGCGAAGAGTGCCCTGCAGGCTGTCGCCGTCGGGTTGCTGGAGGACCATCTCGCACACTGCGTCGTCGACGCCGCGCGCGCCGGTGACCCCACCGCCAAGGTCAAGGAAGCCTCCGACGCCATCGCGCGCCTGGTCCGGTCCTGAATCATCGAATAGAGGGAGTGTCAGTCATGGCTGTCACCAGCACATACACCGTCTCCGGCATGACCTGCGGCCACTGCGTCCAGGCCGTCACGAGTGAGCTGTCCGAGCTTCCCGGCGTTGCCGGTGTGGAGATCGACCTGGGCAGCGGAGCCGTCACCGTCACGAGCACCGAGCCCCTCACCGACGACGCCGTCCGTGCCGCGGTCGACGAGGCCGGCTACGAGCTGGCCAATGCCTGAAGCCGCCCCAGAAAACGCCGCCCCCCAAAAAGCCGCCCCCCAGAAAACGGAAGAGCGAAGCGCGGCCTTCCGGCTGGCCACCTTCGGCGCGGCCCTCGTCGTGGTCCTCTTCGCGGGCTACGGCATCGGCCGCTTGAACAACTCGGTCGAAGCAGCGGCCACCCCGCCGCAACCGCAAATGACGGATATGTCGGGAATGTCGCATGACGACGCCGGTCAGCCGGCCCACGTTCATAACGCGGACGGCACGGTCTCTCAGGCAGCGGCAGTCGCGCCGGCGACCGGGGAATCGGTAGGCGGCCTGGCGCTCACCGCGAGCGGCCTGACGATGGTCCCCGAGACCGCGACCCTGCAAGCGGGCAAGAAGCAGAAGTTCAGCTTCCGCATCACCGGAGCGGGCGGTGCCCCCATCACCACCTACGCGGTGGTCCACGACAAGCCCCTGCACTTCGTGGTGATCCGCCGCGACCTCACCGGCTTCCAGCACCTGCACCCCACGATGGCCCCGGACGGCACCTGGTCGATCGACCTTCCCCCGGCCGAGCCCGGCAGCTACCGCGCGATCGCTGACTTCACGGCGATCGTCGGCGGCCGGCAGACTCCGGTCGCCCTGGGCGTCGATCTCACGGTCGCCGGAAACTACGTCCCGGTCCCGCTCCCCGCGCCGGTCACCGAGGCGACTGCCGGCACCTTCACCGTTTCGTACGCAGGCAGCCCGCAGATCGGCTCCACCCAGCCCCTCCTCCTGACCGTCCGTGATCAGGCGGGTAAATCGGCGGCGCTCGAGCCGTACCTAGGAGCATTCGGTCATCTTGTTGTGCTCCGCGAGGGTGACGTCGGCTATGTCCACGTGCATCCGGAGCCGCAGCTCGCGGATGGTGCGGTGAAGTTCTGGCTGGCCGCTCCCGGCCCGGGCCGCTACCGCATGTTCTTCGACTTCCAGGTGGCCGGCCAGGTGCACACCGCGGCGTACACGGTCGTCGTCGGGTCCTGACGAAAATGTGGATCTCCAAACCGGGTCAGGCTGGGTTAGGCTCCCCTAACCAAGCATGGAGGTGCTGCTATGACGTTGGCCGATCCTGCGACGGAGCCACTGTCCGTACGGTTGCGGACGGGGACCCGGCCTGACCATGACGCGGCGCAGGGGAGCGGGTTCCTCGATCGGCTCGCCGCCGGGGACCTGCCACGCGCGGCGTATGCGGACCTCGCCACCCAGCACTACTTCATCTACGAGACGCTCGAGCAGGCGGCCGCGGCGATGGCCGGCGACCCGGTCGCCGGCCGGTTCGTCTTCCCGGAGCTGACCCGCCTGCCCGCGCTCACGGCCGACCTCGCGCATCTGACGGTCGAGGTCAAGGAACCGTTGCCGGCCACCGAGGAGTACTGCGAGCGGATGCGCGAGGTGGCGTTCGACGAGCCGTGGGGTTTCGTCGCGCACCACTACACGCGTTATCTGGGCGACCTCTCCGGTGGTCAGTATCTGGGGCCGGCCATCGCCAAGGCGTACGGGCTGGACGGTGCCGGCCATGAGTTCTTCGTGTTCGACGGGATCGAGCCGCCCGCTTTCCGGACCGGCTACCGCGAACTGCTCGACGGGGCGGCGTTCTCCCCGGAGGATGAGGAGCGCTTCCTGACCGAGGTCGTGGAGGCGTACAGGCTGAACATCGCCGTTCTCGCCGAGCTGAAGGAGCGCTGGTCATGACGTTCACCCCGGAGGTCGTCGCGCAGATCGCGAGCCACATGAACGGCGATCACGCCGACGACAATGTGCTCATCGTGCGGGGGCTGGCCGGGATCGGGTCGGCCAGCGCGGCGCGGATGTCCGGGATGGACGCCGACGGCATGGACTTCGAGGCCACTGTGGACGGCATAGCGGTGCCGGTGCGGATTCCGTTCGCGCAGCGCCTCACCGAGCGCAGGCAGGTGCGTGGCGAGGCCGTCCGCATGTACCAGCAGGCATGCGTGGCCCTGGGCATAGAGCCCACGCACTGACGTAAATGGGCGTCCCGCCAGTCGGTGGGACGCCCTGATTTTTACGGTACGCCGAAAGCGCACCCGACAATGATCAGTCCTCGGTGCCCGTGCCGACGCCGGCCTCGGAACCACCGGACATCTCGCCCGCGGTCACAGACTCCGCAGCGTCCCCGGCACCACGGGCACCACGACGGCGACGCCGGCGGGGCCGCGTCTCACCATCGGCCGAGCCGTTGTCCGAGCCGTTGTCCGAGCCGTTGTCCGACCCGTTGTCCGAACCGGCGTCGGAAGCCGCAGGACCGTCCGACTCCGCAGCGGAGAACGTCGGGACCACGGTGCCGGACTCCGCCGCTGCGGCCTCGCCTGTGACGCCGTCCGCGACCTTGCGACGACGACGCTGCCGGCGCGGCCGGTCGGAGGCCTCCTCGGAAGAAGGCGCTACTGCTGTCTCGGCGGCGTCCGACACGGGCGCGGCTGCGGCCGGGGCCGGGGCCGGGGCGTCGTCGCCACCACGGCGGGAGCGGCTGCGCGGCGGGCGGGCCGAGCGGCCACCACTGTCACGGTCACCACCGCGGTCATTGCGGTCGCCACCACGGTCGTTCCGGTCGTTGCGCCCGCGCCGACGGGTGCCGCCCAGGTCTTCCTCGACCTCGGCGGAGAGGCCCACCCGGCTGCGGTCGGCGGTCGGCAGGGTCCCCGAGATGTCGGCCGGGATGTCCAGGTCGGCGTAGAGGGCCGGCGAGGTGTGGTACGTCTCCGGCGGCTGCGGCATGTTGAGCCCCATCGACTTGTCGATGAGCACCCAGCGCGGCATGTCCTCCCAGTCCACGAACGTCACGGCGACGCCGGTGGCGCCGGCCCGGCCGGTGCGGCCGATGCGGTGCGTGTAGGTGTCCGGGTCCTCGGGGCAGTCATAATTGATGACGTGCGTGACGCCCGAGACGTCGAGACCGCGGGCCGCGACGTCGGTGGCGACCAGGACGTCGATCTTGCCGCTGCGGAACGCGCGCAGTGCCCGCTCGCGAGCGCCCTGGCCGAGGTCACCGTGGACGGCCGCGACGGCGAAGCCACGGAAGTCGAGGTCCTCGGCGACCCGGTCGGCGGCCCGCTTGGTGCGGGTGAAGATCATCGTCAGGCCGCGGTCGCGGGCCTGCAGGATGCGGGCAACCATCTCCAGCTTGTTCAGCGGGTGGGTGCGATAGACGACCTGCTTGGTCAGCGGCGAGGGGCCACTGTCCGCGGTGTGACCGGCGTGGATGGTCACCGGGTGGTTCAGGAACCGGCGCGACAGCGCGACGATCGGGTCCGGCATGGTCGCCGAGAACAGCATCGTCTGACGCTGCTCGGGGAGCATCGCGAGGATCTTCTCGACGTCCTCCAGGAAGCCCAGGTCGAGCATCCGGTCGGCCTCGTCGAGCACGAGCGCCTTGATGGACTTGAGGTTGAGCTGCTTCTGCTTCGCGAGGTCGAGCAGTCGGCCGGGGGTGCCGACCAGGATCTCGACACCCTTCTTCAGGGTCTCGACCTGCGGCTCGTACGCGACGCCGCCGTAGATCGGCAGCACCCGCACGCCGCGGGTCGCACCGGCGGCGGCGAGGTCACGCGCGACCTGGATGCCGAGCTCGCGGGTCGGGACGACGATGAGGGCCTGCGGCTTGCCGTCGGCGCCCTCCGAGGGGGCGGTGACCCGCTCGAGGATGGGCAGGCCGAAGCCGAGGGTCTTGCCCGTGCCGGTGGGCGCCTGACCGATGAGGTCCGTGCCGCGCAAGGCGATGGGGAGCGCATACTCCTGGATGGCGAAGGCCCGGGTGATCCCGGCGGCGGCGAGCGCCTCCACGGTCTCGGCGCGGACGCCCAGCTCGGCGAAGGTCGGGCTGTCGGCGCGGACGGGGGCGCGGGTCAGTACCGGTACCAGGGCGGGTTCTGTCTCATTCGTTTCGATGTCGGTCATGAAGTTCTACGGGTGCCTCTCGTGGTGCGCCCGTCGAATTCCTGGGCGCGGTCTGGGTAGGGCGCGGGCCACACGCGAGATGAGAGCTCGCGGGCCGCACGCGCGTCGCCGCGGCGATGGAGCAGCGGAAAAGACCCGCTGCCAGCGAGAAAGACCCGGATCTGGTCAACAAACACCGGGATCTGGTCAACGCTGAATGGATCGACGTCTGCGGCGACGTGCCAAGTCTACCCGACAGAGAGATTGTGCACCTCAGGCCGAAGCTCACGGGGTGGTAAAGCTACGTCAGGGGACCCCGGCGGATCCCCTGACGTAAATTCGCTGCATTTTGCCGGTGGAGCGATGAAACTCCGGTTGCCGATGGAGCGATGAAACTCCCGACTCAGCGGGTGGTGAAGCCGAACGGGCGGTTGGCGCTCTCGGCGATCTCCACGTAGGCCACCTTGGAGATCGGGACGATCACCTTGCGGCCCTTCTCGTCGGTCAGGGTGAGGACGCTGTCCTTGGCCATCGCCTCGGTCACAGCCTGCTCGACCTCGGCCGGCGTCTGCGCGCTCTCCAGCACCAGCTCGCGCGCGGCGTACTGCACGCCGATCTTGACCTCCACGGGGTCCTCCCTTTCAGCAGTCTTCCGACCTGAAGGCTAGCCGATTTCCGCGGACGTTCCCGGCGTTGACTCACCATGCAGGGGGAAGCTGGCGATACCCCGCCAGATCAGGGCCGCGACCAGGGCTTCCGCCTCGGGTTTCGCGGTCTGGCGGCCCGAGGCGAGCCAGAACTGCGCCGCCTGCCCCGCGGCTCCGACCAGGCCCGACGCGATCAGCTCGGCGTTGGCGCGGTTGAGACCCGTGTCGGAGACCACAGTGTCGGTGACCGCGGCGATGCAGCCCTGCTCGACTCGTTCGACCCGCTCGCGGACCTGGGGGTCGTTGCGCAGGTCGGACTCGAAGACGAGCCGGAACGCCTCGCTCTCGTGATCGACGAAGTCGAAATACGCCCGGACGGCGCCTTTGACCCGCTCCTTGTTGTCCGGGGTGGCCATCATCGCGCTGCGAACCTTGGCGATTATCGCGTCGCAGTGCGTGTCCAGCAGCGCCAGATAGAGCTCGAGCTTGCCGGGGAAGTGCTGGTAGAGGACCGGCTTGGAGACCCCGGCCCGCTCGGCGATCTCGTCCATGGCCGCGGCGTGATACCCCTGAGCCACGAAGATCTGCTGCGCGGCGGCAAGCAGTTGCTTACGACGCGCGGAGCGCGGCAGGCGCGTCGGGCGCCCCGCCGTCTGTGCCCCGCCGGACGCAGCGGTCATGTCTACCAACCTCCGGTGCTAGGTCCGATCCCGCGGGTGCGCGAAGCGGATTGCCCGGTTCGTCGTCTGTCGCGTTCCGGGCGGGCAATTGTCGCGACGCTGCAACTTATCGCCACTGCCCCCACACGGTAGCCTCAGCACGGGGCAAGCGAGGAGCGCGTGGTGGACGAAACAGGGCAAAACGGTGACGCAGGTACCGCGGAAGGTGGTACCGGTGCTGATTCGCGTGACCGCACCCTGTTGAACGGCTGGGCCGCGCGGGAGAGCCCGTGGTCCAACGCGGGTGCCGCACTGGACGCCGAAGCGGACATCCCGGCCTGGCGCCGACCGGCGACCGAGGCCCGTCCCTTCCATCTCCCGCAGTCGTTCCCGCCCGCCCCTGAGGCCGACCTGCCCGAGCCCGCGTCCGACATCGAGCCTTTCCCGCTCGAGAACGCCGCCGCGCCGCGCTGGTCCTCGAGCCGCGCCCGCTATTCGGACCTGCTCAACCACCTGTCACCCAACGGCGACGGGCCGGCCGCCCCTCCGGCGCCGCCGGCCCGGCCCGATCCGCTGTCGCCCGAGTTGCTGCGCGGCGACGAGACCACGCCGGGGCTGCTGCCGTCGAGCGCCCCGCCGTACCCCTATGAGGGAGACCTGGACGATGCGCGCCAGCCCAGGTCGTCCTACAACGGCGACAGGCCTTTTCCATCGGTACGCCCCGCAGCGCCCGGTCCGCGCTCCGACTGGGCCGTCCCCGAGTCAGCGCGTCACGCGCTCGAACCCACCCCCGCCGCGGGCCTGCCCCGGGTCCTGCCGGCTACCGACGAGTCACGTTCCGGTGATCAAAGGTTGAATCGTCCGTCGTACGATCCCTCCAGCTTCCCACGCCGGTTGCCCTATGAGGCACCGCAACCGGCGTTCACCCGGCCCGGAGACCCCGGCCCCGGGACCCCGGGCGAGCAAGCATTTCCCGCCCTGCCCCAGCGCGTCCCGGCCGAGCCGGACGTGCCCACTGTCCCGGAGCCGCCGTCCGTGGAGCCAACGGCCGAGACCCCCGCGCTCGCGCGGATCGCGACGCACCTGCGCCGTGACGACGCGCCCCAGGAGCGGCACGAGGGTTTCGACGTCAACGCCATCCTCGAGGCGGTCCGCGAGGTCGACGGAGTCCGGGACGCCGCGCTGCGCACTACCCCGGCCGGTGCGCACAGCCTGCGCCTCGACCTCGCCGAGGGCGCCGACCCGGCCGAGGTGAGCCGGCAGGTCGCCCGTCTGCTCCAGGACCGGATGGGCCTCGACGCCGCGATGCAGGGCGCGATGCCGATGGCGGGCGGGCCGCTCGACGACCCGCCCCGTGCCGGAGCCCCCGCGCCGCGCTCGGCGCCACCCTCCACCGGTCCGCCGCTCACCGCGTCCCGGTCCATCCCGACGGTCGCACCGCGCTCCGCGCCACCCGCCCGGCCCGTTTCGGCCGCGCCTGCCCCGACATCCGCACCCCCGTCCGGCCCGCCCATCGCGGGACGCGCACCGATGGCACCCTCGTCGTCGCCCCCGGCCGGCGTCCCGCTCGCGCCGTTCGTGCCCAGCCAGCCGAACCCCGCCGGCCGCGGCCTGCCGCAGCGCCTGCCCACCACCTCCGAGCACATCCCCAGCGGCGTCGACCCGGCCGCACCCCGGCCGCTGCTCGACGCCGGTTCCCGCCCCGGCCCGCGCATCATGATCGAGAACGTCCAGGTCAACACGTTCGGCACCGAGGCCACGGTCAAGGTCCGGCTCGTCGTCGACGGCCAGATCGCCGCCGGTGAGGCCACCGGACCCTCGGTCGACGGCTACCTGCTGCGCCTCTGCGCCACGGCGACCGCCAACGCCGTCGACCAGATCCTCACCCGCTCCGGGCATGCCGACGGGCCGGCCAAGTGCTTCATCGAGCACGCGGCCGCCGTACCCTTCGGATCTATCCAGGTGGCCGTGGTCATCGTCCTGCTCGCCACCGACGGGTGGGTCGAGCAGCTCGCCGGCTCGGCCGTGGTCACCGGTGACGACCGGCACGCGATGGTTCGCGCCACATTGGCGGCGGTGAACCGCCGGCTGGAGGCACTCTTGTCCTGATGAAGGGTGCACAACTCGCGGCGGACGACGCCCTGCCGGTGGCGGGTGCCGTCCCGCCGCCCTGGCCGGCCCGCAAGGTCATGATCGACGGCACGATGCTGCACGTCCGCGACACCCCGGCCACCGCGCCCGGCGCCGAGCCAGCCGTCTACGTGCACGGCCTCGGCGGCTCCTCGCAGAATTTCACCGACCTCGCCGGCCTGCTCACCGACCGCTTCGACGCCCAGGCCGTCGACCTGCCCGGCTTCGGTTACAGCGACCCCAGCAGGCGATACTCCATCCAGGCGTTCGCCGACCGGCTCATCGGCTTCCTCGACCACGAGGCCCGCGGCCCGGTCCATCTGGTCGGCAATTCGCTGGGCGGATCCATTTCAGTACGGGTGGCAGCGCTGCGCCCCGACCTCGTACGCACCCTGACCCTCATCAGCCCGGCCATGCCCTTCCTCAACCCGCGGCGTACGGCACACGGGCCGATCCTGCCGCTGCTCGCACTGCCCCGCGCCGACCGGCTCTTCGCCTGGGGCATCAGCCGCATCACCGCCGAGGAGCAGGCCAAACAGGTGCTGCTCGCCTGCTTCGGCGACACCGCGAAGGTCAGCGACCAGCGCCGGTTCGAGGCGATCGAGGAGATCCGGCTGCGCTACACCGTCGAGCACTATCCCCGGGCCTACATGGGCACGCTGCGAGGGCTCGTGTCGAGTTTCCTCCGGGCGTACCTTCCGGGGGTCAACTCCCAGTGGCGGCTGGCCGCGCGTGTCACCGTGCCCACCCTCATCACCGGCGGTCTTCGCGACACCCTGATCGACCCGCGGGTGCCGGCCCAGGTCGCCCGCGTGATCCCCGACAGCCGCCTGCTGCTCCTGCCCGGCGTCGGCCACGTGGCCCAGATGGAGGTCCCCCGGGTGATCGCCCGCGCAATCGTCGGTCTCCTCCAGGACGTCCGCTCCCCGGTGGGGTGACAATCGGTTCCGCTCCCCGGCGGGGTGACAACCGGTTCGGCTCCCCGGCGGGGTGACAATCGGCGTTCGGGGATACGCCACGCGCGCCGCTGGGTAAGAGATCTCAGTGACAACAGGCGCGCGAATCACCCCCGATGCCGTGTGGCACCCTGACGGCCGATGATCGACACCCCCACGCCCGACGCCGTCACCGAAGCGCCCGAGCCGGGCACCGACCGCCGCCGCTGGTGGCTCGCCGCGATGATGGTCGTGGTCGTACTCCTGGTCGGAGGCCTGCTCCTGCCCACGGTCTGGTCGTCGACGACCTCCACGCCGGGCACCTCCGGCGCTTCTGCCGGGCCTGCTCCGTCACCTGTTATATCTGCCGGTGTCCTGCCCTCTGCCGCTGGTCCGTCCGATGCTTCCGCTGCCGGCGCTGCTCCGTCTGCCGGTGCGGTTCCCCCCACCGATGCGGTTTCCTCTGCCGGTCCGGGTTCCCCTGCTGGTGAGGTGAGCCCGGAAGCCGTGACCGCGCTCCCGGGAGCCGTGCCGACCCGCGGCACGGGAACCTTCGACTATGCGCAGGGCTGGAGCAAAATCTTCGGCACGTCCGGCACCATGCGCCGCTTCCACGTGGCGGTCGAGAAGGGCAGCAACGAGGACCTGAACTCGTTCGCCACCCAGGTCGAGGCCATCCTCGGCGACGACCGCAGCTGGATCGGCGACGGCCGGCTCCGCCTGCAACGGGTCCCGGGCAACGTGAAAGCCAGCTTCACCGTCTACCTCGCCACCCGCGAAACCGCCGGCCGCATGTGCCGCATCGGAGGAGTGGCCATCGACGTCGGCGGCCGCCCCTACACATCCTGCCGCTCCACCGGCCGCGCGATCATCAACCTGGACCGCTGGCGGCTCTCGGCCCAGCCCTACATCAGCGCCAAAATCACCCTCGCGGTCTACCGCCAGTACGTGATCAACCACGAGGTGGGCCACGAACTGGGCCGCCACCACGAAGGCTGCCCAAAACGCGGAGGCCCGGCCCCGGTGATGGTCCAGCAGACCCTCACCCTTCGTGGTTGCATCCCATACCCTTGGCCACGCAGAGATGGCAACCTGCTCCAAGGTCCACCGGTCTGACCCGCCGGGGCCCATACGATCGGATGGTTCTGAGTACGTCTCGCGAAACGCCTGTGACAACCGCCGCCCTCTGGCACTCTGGCCTATGTTATGGCAAAGGCGACAAAAGGTTCCGCAGCTCCCCGGACCGCCGCTGAGGAGCAGCCCCCCAGGAACCCACCGACGGCGAAGACCCCCGCGCCCACCAACACCCCCGCACGCCCACGCCCCACCAAGCCCAAGCCGACCCCGGCCCAGCCCGCTGCGGCTGAGCCTGCGGTGGCTGAGCGCGCGGTGGCCCAGGCCGTTGTGGCCCAGCCCGATGTGGCTGAGCGTGCGATGGCTAAGCGTGCTGCGGTTAGGCCTGCTGCGGTTAGGCCTGCGACGGCCCAGCCCAATGTGGTTGAGCCGATGGGGGCAAGGGCCACGGCTGTTGGGTCCGGCGCGATCGGGTCCAGTGTGGTCCAGCCCGGTGTGGTGCGGCCTGGTGGTGCTGAGCCTGGATCGGTCCATCCCGGAGATACCCCAGATGCCGCGACCCAGCAAGCAGTTGTGGTCGATATCGGATCGGCCCCGCGCAGGTCTGGCGCGGCCCGATCCGGTGCGGCCCGATCCGGTGCGGCCCGCTCTGTTGCGGCTGGGTCTGGCGCGGCCCGATCCGGCGCGGCCGGGTCTGGTGCGGCTGGGTCTCGTGCGGCCCGATCCGGCGCGGCCGGGTCTGGTGCGGCTGGGTCGCGTGCGGCCGGGTCGCGTGCGGCGCGGTCTGGGGGGCCTCTTGCGGCGCGGTCCAAGGCCACGGTGGCTGCTACAAGGTCGACGCCGGCGAATTCAGGCGTGACTACCGCAGCTATCGGTAAGTCAACTGCGGCGAGCGGAGCCGCGGCTGGCTCCGCTCCGGCCAAGTCGACTGCCACCAAGTCGACTACCACCAAGGCTGCCGCCACTAAGGCTCCCGCGGCCAAGTCGGTCGCCACCAGGACGGCTTCGACCAGCGCGGCGGCAACCAAAGCCGCTCCGGTCAAGACATCCGCAGCCACGGCGTCGAAAGCCGGAGTAGGCAAGACGGCTCCCGCAAAGGCACCGATCGCCAAGACCGCGCCTGCCAAGACCGCGCCTGCCAAGACCGCGCCTGCCAAGACCGCGCCTGCCAAGACCGCGCCTGCCAAGACCGCGACGGCGATGACCGCCCCGGTCAAGACCGCGACCCGGGTGGCCTCTGCCAAGGCGACCCCTGCCAAGGCAAACCCTGCGAAAACGTCGCCCACCAAGGCCGTCTCCGCAAAAACCTCGGCTGAGAAGCCTCCGGCGACCAAACCTGCGGCGGTCAAGACCACGCCCGCGCCGGCTAAGGCCGCACCGGCTAAGACCGCGCCGACCAAGATCACGACCGCTAAAGCAGGGGCAGCGAAGGCGACGCCGGCGAAGGCTGCCCCTGCCACGACCGCGGCCACGAAGACCGCAACCAAGTCGGCTCCCGCGGGTCCGGTAATCAAGGCGGCTTCCGCGGGTAAGGCGACCTCAACAAGTCCCGGTACTACGAAGACCGAGTCAACGAGCGCAACCTCGACCAAACCTGCCCCTCGTAAGGCGGCACCTACCAAGGCGACGTCGGCAGAGGGAACCGCGGCAAAGGTGACGGGTTCTCAAGGGGGCCTGGCCGAGGTTGTAGTGCCGGAGAAGAAGGCGACTCCGGCTACTGCGACTCGGGCTCGGAGTCGGGCTGCTCGGGCTGTGGTGGGGGAGTCTGGTGGGGTTCTCAATGCTGAGGATGTCGCTGAGGCTTATGCCGCCGGCGAGGCTGATGCTTCCGCGGGGGCCAAGAGCCGGGCGGCGGGGGGTGCGGTTGCGGCTGATGCGCTTGTTATGGCTGCGGCAGGGACTGAGGTTCAGCGGCCGGTTCGGCGTTCGGGGGGTAAGACTGCGGGGCCTGCCAATCGGCCTTCGCGGGCGACTTCGGGCAGGAGCCGGCCTTCGGCTGCGCGTACGGGGGCAGCGACCCGGCCTCCGGTGGAGGGGACGCCGCCGGGGGAAATTCCTACTCGGCCGACAATTCCCATCGAGCCGGGCAGGCCGGTGGAAGCGACCGAGCCTGTCGAGATAGCGGCTGACGGTAGTGGTGTGGATGCCAAGGTCGGCGAGTCGGCTGCGCTTACCGAGGTGGCCATGCCGGTCGAGGCTCCGGCCAGTCGCAGCGTCGCGCCGGCTGAGGCCCCTGCCAGCCGCAACGCCTCGCCGGTGGAGGCATCGGGTCTCGCGGTGGCAGGGACGGATAGCGCGGGGCCCAGCAGTGCCGGGCCCACCAGTGCCGGGCCTAGCAGCGCGGGGCCGACCAGCGCAGAGCTCAACAGCGCAGGGCTCGACAGTGCAGGGCCGGGTGCTGCGGTGCGGGGGGTGCCGGGGGCGTTCGTTGCTCCTGGGGAGTATGGGTTTCCGCCGGTGGGGGCTCCGTTCGGGGTGGCGCCCGGTGGGCGTACCCAGAGTATTTGGGCTGAAGGCGCGGCCACTGAGCAGATGCCGCCCATCGTCGGGCCGGATATGGTCATGCCGCCCGCAGCCGATGCGGACGCTGTTGTCGCAGGGCAGGGCGCTCCGGCGACCGTGGAGCCCGGCGTCCGGCGGATGCTGCGGCGGCGGCAGGCGGCTGTGCTGATTTTCCTGCTCATCGCGATTGTGGTGCTGGTGGTCGGGCAGGTCGTGCGGAGCAGCAACAACAGCGCGACTCCGGTCGACAAGGCGGGGACGGGGGCTCTGGCGCCCGGCGCTCAGGGCGTACCCGTGAAGCCGGCGGAGCCGACTGCGACCGCGACTGCCGCTCCCACCAAGACCACTGCGGGTGGAATTCCGCCCGATGCCGTTGATCAGCCGCCGACGAAGGCACCGACGAACGTGAGCTCGACCGGATTCTCCTTCGTCGGAGGGTACGGGCCGGTGCTCGGCACGACCGGCACGCTGCGGCGGTTCAAGGTGGCGGTGGAGAACCGGACCGGGAACGGTAACGGGAACGAGTTCGCCGCTGAGGTCGACCGGATCCTCGGTGACCCGCGGAGCTGGATCGCGGGGCGGCAGTTCCGGCTGCAGCGGGTTCCGCAGGCGGCCGGGTCGGAGTTCACGATCTATCTGAGCTCGGCGAAGACGTCGGAGAAGATGTGCGCGACCGGGGGTCTCAAGACGGCGGCGTTCAGCTCGTGCCGGATGCCCGGGCAGGTCATCATGAACCTCGACCGGTGGCGTGATGCCGTGCCCGACTACGACGCGCCGCTCGAGGTGTACCGGGCGTACACGATCAACCACGAGGTGGGACACCAGCTCGGGCACTCGCACGAGGCCTGCCCGGGCAAGGGGAAGCCCGCTCCGGTCATGATGCAGCAGACTTACGGGCTCAACGGGTGCGTTGCGAACGCCTGGGCGTACCTGGACGGGAAGCGGTACGCCGGGAACCCGATCGACTGACGAATGATTCCCGCGTCCCGCATGTCGGGCCGGTGTTCCTCGTCATTCCCACTCCGGCAATCAACGAGCAACAATGGTGGGCGCACCTTACCGTCAACCCGGGGAGTTCACCGTGTCACTGCCCCCGCTCGTCGAGCCGGCGGCTCAGCTGTCGATCGATGAGATCCAGCGCTATTCCCGTCACCTGATCATCCCTGACGTCGGCATGGCCGGGCAGAAGCGGCTCAAGAACGCCAAGGTGCTCGTCGTCGGCGCCGGCGGTCTCGGTTCGCCGGCCCTGCTCTACCTGGCCGCGGCCGGGGTGGGCACGCTGGGCATCGTCGACTTCGACACCGTCGACGAGTCCAACCTGCAGCGCCAGATCATCCACGGTGTCTCCGACGTCGGCCGGCCCAAGGCCGAGTCTGCCGCGTCGAGCATCCGCGAGATCAACCCGCTGGTGAACGTGGTCGTCCACAACACCGCCCTCGACGTCGACAACGTCAAGGAGATCTTCAGTCAGTACGACCTGATCGTCGACGGCACCGACAACTTCGCGACCCGCTACATGGTCAACGATGCCGCGGTGCTGCTCGGCAAGCCGTACGTCTGGGGTTCCATCTACCGCTTCGACGGCCAGGCATCCGTGTTCTGGGAAGAGCACGGCCCCTGCTACCGCTGCCTCTACCCCGAGCCCCCGCCGCCCGGCATGGTCCCGAGCTGCGCTGAGGGCGGCGTCCTCGGCGTGCTCTGCGCGTCTATCGGCTCCATCCAGGTCAACGAGGCCATCAAGCTCATCACCGGCATCGGCGAGCCCCTGGTCGGCAAGCTGATTGTCTACGACGCCCTCGAGATGGAGTACCGCAAGATCAAGGTCCGCAAGGACCCCAACTGCGCACTCTGCGGCGAGAACCCCACGGTCACCGACCTCCTCGAGGACTACGAGGACTTCTGCGGCGCCGTCTCCACCGAGGCCCAGGAAGCCACCCTCGACGCCACGATCACCGCCAGGGAGCTCAAGGAGTGGCAGGACGCGGGCAAGGACGTGTTCCTCGTCGACGTCCGCGAGCCCGCTGAGTACGAGATCGTCTCGATCCCGGGCGCCACGCTGATCCCGAAGGGCGAGATCCTTTCGGGCGAGGCACTGTCCCGCTTCCCGCAGGACCGGCAGATCGTGCTCCACTGCAAGTCCGGCGTGCGGTCTGCTGAGGCGCTGGCCGTGATCAAGTCGGCCGGCTTCAAGGACGCCGTACATGTCCAGGGTGGGATCGTTTCCTGGGTCAACACTGTTGATCCTTCGTTGCCTTCTTACTGATAGCGCTTCGCTTTAGGTCAAAGGCCGTCCGTGCGCCCGGGGTCCGGGGGTGCGGGCGGCCTTTGGCATCGAGCGGGGTGGGTGGCCGGGTTGCGGTGGGGGAGTGGCTGGGCGGGCGCTTGCAGCGCGGGGCGCTTGCAGACCACGGAGGGTGGGGCGCTTGCAGCGCAATCAACAGCGCGGCGCGGGGCGCCGGCTCAGGTTTCGTCGGGCTCCAGGAAGAGGGCGGCCAGTTTCGGTAGGCGGCGGTGGATTTCTTCTGGGTTGTCGAAGTCGAAATCCCAGGCTGGGTCCAGGTCCGGGTAGGTGATGGTGAAGGCGTTGTCGGGTAGGTCCTTGCCGCTGGCCTGGCGGTGGGCCGTCCAGGCGATGCCGAGGATGTCTTCGCCGGAGAGTTCCATTTCGTCGGCGGCGGCTTGGATGACGGCGGGGTGGTCGGCGAGGCTGTCCGGGTCGGTGAGTGCCTGGTCGTAGGTTGCCTGGCCCTGGGCGATGAGCCAGCCGCGGAAGTAGTCGAAGCCGTCGTCGGAGGCGCCGCCGTTGATCGTGTACGCGGCGGCCCACAGGTCCGCGCGGTATGAGTGGGCGAGCAGGTCCCACAGCGGCTGGGCGAATGCCTCGATGTCGGCAGGTGGGCGGCCGGCCAGCAGGGAGGTCGCGCGGGCGGCGATGTCGTCGGCGTCGCGGGGGTCGGTCAGGTCGGCTCGGGCCTGGTCGATCAGGTGCCATACGTCTGTGGTGTCCACGACGATGATTGTGACGGGCGGGCGAAAGCACCGGGACCGTTGTAGCGTCACGAGGGTGGTCGATATCGATGCGGCGATCGGGTACGTCGTGGCGCACGGTGACGCCGTTGAGCGGGCTCGGCTGTCATATCTGAGGGCGGGGAGCCGGCCGTCCGAGAGTGTGCTGGAGCGGATCGACAGCGGGCAGACCGCGGCCGGTGGGTGGCCCGCCGGTGGGGATCGCGACGTGCCTTCGGTTGACGCGACCTGTTTCCGGCTGGCGGAGCTTGACGACCTCGGGGATCTGGGCGGCGAGCACATCGACAAGGCGCTGGCCTGGCTGGCGGCGGTGCAGCGGCCCGACGGCAGCTGGCAGGAGGATGCCGCGCTGGCCGCGGAGGCTCCCGCGTGGGCGATGCCGGGCGATCCTGAGGCGACGCTCTATCTGAGCTCGGTGGCCGGGTTCTGGATGTCCGTGGCGGAGCTCGAAGCCCATCCCCATCATGAGGCGCCGGCCCGTCATGGCGACACCCTCGCCAGAGCCGCTGCCTTTGTGGCCGGGCAGTTGCGACCGGACGGGACGTGGCCGTCGTTTCTGGCGGCAGGCTGGCATGCGGCGGGACTGTTGAACGAGGCCCAGTTCTTCTACGAGTCGGCGCGGGTGCAGTTGGTGCTGGGTGACCGGCTCGGTGACATGTCCGCGGCGGATGTCGCGAACATGGCGGCGGCCCTGCGCCGGGTCAACCTGGGTGATGACTGGCTTCTGCGCAGTGCCCGGAAGCGGCTCGGGGAGACGCAGCGCACGGACGGCGGCTGGGACAGCGACGAAGGCCCCATCTTCGACGTCAACATCACCCTGACCGCCATCCGCGCCTGCCGTTGAAGCGCTGCAGCTGAAGCGTCCGCCGCTGAAGCGCCTGCCGCTGAAGCATCTGCCCAGATCAGCGCGTGTGGCCGTTGCCCGTCACCACGTACTTCGTGGAGGTCAGTTCGGGGAGGCCCATCGGGCCGCGGGCGTGGAGTTTCTGGGTGCTGATGCCGATTTCGGCGCCGAAGCCGAACTCGCCGCCGTCCGTGAAGCGGGTCGACGCGTTGATCATGACGGCTGCCGCGTCGACGCCGGCGGTGAAGCGGCGGGTGGCTGTCACGTTTTCGCTGACGATGGCCTCGGTGTGGCCGGTGCCGTGGCGGCGGATGTGGTCGAGGGCGTCTTCGAGGGTGTCGACGACGGCGACGGCGATGTCCGCGGAGAGGTATTCCTTGTCCCAGTCCTCGTCGGTGGCCGGGACCACGCCGTCGAGCGTGGCGACGCGGGGGTCGCCGTGGATGGTGACGCCGGCGTTGATCAGCTCCTCGACCACGAGGGGGAGGAACGTCTCCGCGAGGGTGGCGTTGACCAGGAGCGTCTCCGCGGTGTTGCAGGTGGAGAGGCGCTGGGTCTTGGAGTTGAGGACCACGGCGAGGGCTTTTTCGAGATCGGCGGCCTCGTCGACGTACACGTGGCAGTTGCCGACGCCGGTTTCGATCACCGGGACCGTGGATTCCTCGACCACCGTCCTGATCAGCGAGGCGCCGCCGCGGGGGATGAGGACGTCGACCAGGCCCCGGGCGCGCATCAGCTCCTTGACCGAGTCGCGGCTGGAGGCGTCGAGCAGCTGGATGGCGTCGGCGGGGAGGCCCGCGTCGGCGACCGCTTTGCGCAGCACCGAGACGATCGCGGCGTTGGAGCTCATGGCCGAGCCGGAGCCGCGCAGCAGGACCGCGTTGCCGGATTTGAGGCAGATGCCCGCGGCGTCGGCGGTCACGTTGGGACGGCCCTCGTAGATGATGCCCACCACGCCGAACGGGACCCGGATCTGGCGTAGCTCGAGGCCGTTGGCCAGGGTCGAGCCGCGGATCACGTCGCCGACCGGGTCGGGCAGGGCGGCGAGCTGGCGCAGGCCTTCGGCCATCGCGGTGATGCGGTCGGTGGTCAGGCTCAGCCGGTCGATCATGGATTCCGACAGGCCTGATGTACGCGCATTCTCCACGTCGACGGCGTTCGCGGTGACGATGTCGTCCGCGCGCTCGACCAGGCGTGACGCCATCAGGAGCAGCGCCGCGTCCTTCTCCGAGCGGATGGCGGAGGCCAGGTCGATGGCGGCGATCCGCGCGTCGGCGGCCTGCTGAAGCACACTCACGATGATCTCCAAAGTCGAAAGGGGCTTGGGGAGGCGGTCAGGAAAGTCGTCAGAGCAGGACCAGGTCGTCGCGGTGGACGACTTCGCGTTCGTAGCCGGGGCCGAGCGACGCGGCCAGCTCCGGGGTGGAGCGCCCGAGCAGTGCGGGCAGCTCGACCGCGTCGTAGTTGACCAGCCCGCGGGCGATCGGGGCGCCGGAGCCCGCGTCCACCAGGTCGACGGCGTCGCCCGCCGCGAACGAGCCATCGACGGCGGTGATGCCGGCGGGCAGCAGTGACTTGCGCCGGGCGACGACGGCGGTGACCGCGCCGGGGTCGAGGTGCAGCCGGCCGCGGGGGGAGGTGGCGTGGGCCAGCCAGAAGAGCCGGGCGGTGGGCCGGTGCTGGGCGGCATGGAACAGGGTCCCGACGTCGTCGCCGTCGAGGGCGGCCGCGGCCAGTGGCGCCGCGGTCAGCACGACGGGGATGCCGAAGCCGGTGGCGATCCGGGCGGCCTCGACCTTGGTGACCATGCCACCGGTGCCGACCCCGGACGAACCCACGCTCCCGACCGAGATATGCGACAGATCGGTGTCAGGCGAGACGAGCGGCACCCGCTGTGATGTGGGGTCTGCGGGGTTACCCGTGTAGAGCGCGTCCACGTCGGAGAGCAGCACCAGCAGGTCGGCCTGCACCAGGGCGGCCACGAGCGCGGCCAGCCGGTCGTTGTCCCCGAAGCGGATCTCCTCGGTGGCCACGGTGTCGTTCTCGTTGACGATCGGCAGGGCACCGAGGTCGAGCAGCTTGCGCAGGGTCCGGTAGGCGTTTCGGTAGTTCTTGCGCCGGGTCACGTCGTCGACCGTGAGCAGGACCTGCCCGACGGTCAGCCCGTGTCTTGCGAGGCCGGCTGCGTACCGTGCGATCAAAAGGCCCTGGCCCACCGAGGCCGCGGCCTGCTGGGTGGCCAGGTCGCGCGGACGCCGGCGCAGTTTGAGCGGGGCCAGGCCGGCCGCGATCGCGCCGCTGGAGACCAGCACCACCTCACGGCCCTGCGTGGCCAGCTTGCCGAGCACGTCGACCAGGGCGTCGACGCGCAGGTCGTCGATACCGCCGGCGGCCGTGGTCAGCGAGGACGACCCCACCTTGACCACGATCCGGCGAGCTCCGGTCACCTCGTTGCGCACCCGGCCCATTCTGCTCGCCGCGGCGTGCCGGGCGGACTTCACATCCCATATCGTGGCGACGGTGACACCAGAGGAGTACGTGGAAGAGGTGCTGCGGCTCATCGAGGCCATCCCGGAGGGCAAGGTGATGTCCTACGGCGCGGTCGCGGACGCGCTCGCCGACCGTTCGGGGCGCAACTCCGCCCGGCAGGTCGGGAACATCATGGCGCGGCACGGCGGCGCGGTCCCCTGGCACCGCGTGGTGAACAGCGCCGGCCGGATGCCGCCCGGTCACGAGCAGGAGGCCCGGCAGCTCCTACTCAGTGAGGGCGTGCCCCTGAAGGGTGACCGCGTTGACATGGCCAAGGCGAGCTGGACCCCGTAGCTAAGCCTTGAGACCGATCCAGTCGACCGTGCCGCGCATCTGGAACTCGAAGAACTCGCGGCGGGCGTCGATCGTGTTGGCGAGCTGGCCGAACAGCTCCGCGCTGACCGCGCCGCAGACCTGGATCCAGCCGGCCATCGCCCGCCCGGCCAGCTGCGGAGCCATGCCCGGCAGTGCGAGCTCCGCGAGTGCGTGGAACTCCTCGCCCAGCTGGCCGTCGACCGGGCTGCCCGCCGCGGCGTGACCCGTTGTCGCGGCTTCGGCCACGACCCTGGCGAACGCGAAGATGACCCGGGTCGCCGAGCCGATGGTGTCGGAGGGCGCCTGGTAGCCCGGCACCGGACTGCCGTAGACGAGGGCCCACTCGTGCGGGTTGGCCAGCGCCCAGTTGCGGACGGCGTGGGCTATCTCGACCCAGCGCTGCGGCGCCGTGGGAAACACCGGGACTGCTTCGGCGGCGGCGCCCACGGCGTCGTACGCGTCGATGATCAGTGCCGTGAGCAGCTCGTCCCGGCTGGCGAAGTAGCGGTAGAGGGCGGACGACGCCATCCCCAGGTCGCGGGCGACCGCGCGCAGCGACAGGTTCGCGCCCTCGATGGCCAGGTGCTTGCGCGCGGCGGCCTTGATCTCGTCGGACATCTCGGCGCGGATCCGCGCGCGCAGCGAAGCGGCACTCATGGAATCAGTGTGCCACACCGAGAGCACTGCTCTTGACTCAGTCGCGTGCTCTGCTCTTAACTGAGAGCAGTGCTCACAAAGGAGAACGCCATGCAGGTAATCGTCGGAGCGGGTCCGGTCGGGACGGCAATCGCGCACCAGCTGGTCGAGCAGGGGCAGAAAGTCCGGATTGTCACGCGGAGTGGGAGCGGGCCGGAGCACCCGATGATCGAAAAAGTCAGAGCTGATGCGGCGAAGGGGCTCGTGGAGATCACTCAGGGCGCGAGCGTGATCTACAACTGCGTGAACCCTCCGTACACCAAATGGCCTGAGCTCTGGCCCCCGATCTCGAGAGCGATGATCGCCGCGGCGAAGGCGAACGACGCGGTCCTGGCCATCACCGGCAACGTCTACGGGTACGGCCCCCAGCCCGACGGCCGCATGACCGAGCACACGCCCCTCGCGGCAACCGGGGTCAAGGGCCGCGTCCGCAACAAGATGTGGCAGGACGCCCTGGACAGCGGCATCCGCACGACCGAGGTCCGCGGCTGCGACTACGTGGGCGCGGGCGCCTCCGGCGTCTTCTCCGCGGTGATCGGCCCGGCCATCGCCAAGGGCCGCACCGCGTATGTGCCGGGCGACCCGGACGCCCCGCACACCTGGACCTACATCGGCGACATGGCCACCGCGCTGGTCCGGCTCGCCCGGGACGAGCGCGCCTGGGGGCGGGCATGGCATGTCCCGTCAGCCCCGGCGGAGAGCGTCCGGCAGCTCGCGGCCCGGCACGCCCAGCTCGCCGGCGTGCCGGAGGTGAAGATGCGCAAGCTGCCGCGCTGGGTGATGCGGACGGCGGGTCTGGCGGTGCCGATGGCCCGCGAGCTCGCCGAGATGGACTACCAGTTCTACGGCCCGTACCTCCTCGACGCCACGGAGACGGCCCGCACGTTCGGCCTGCAGCCCACCGACCTCGACGTCGCCATCCGTGAGGAGGCGGCCTACAGCAGCAGCCCCACCCCGCCGCGCCGGGGATCGCCGGCCGCGCTGCCGGCGGCTACGGCGGTGACGCCGCCGAAGTAGTGGTCGAGCTCCGGCCACCGCTGGATCCGCCAGCCCGCCGCGGCCAGCGCGTCCAGCTCATCGGCGGGATATCCGGGTTCGGCGTGCACGGTGTCGTCGACCACGTGGAACCGCGGGCGGCTCAGGGCCGTCCCGGTGTCCAGGCCGTCGACCAGCACGCCGAGCAGCGTGTCGATCAGCGCGGTGCGGATGCGCGAGGCCCCGGCGGACCCGGCCGCGAGGGCGAGATCGCCGGCCGCGTCGATGACGACGAGCGGGCACATGTTGGAGGACATCCGCCGGCCGGGGGCGAGGTCGTCGGTGATCAGCTCGCCCTCGCCGAGCATCGAGTTGAGGTTGATGCCCAGGCCGGGCAGCCAGACTCCGGCGCCCAGCCCCAGCGTGGTGGTGATGACGCAGGCGTTGCCGTCCGGGTCGACCACCGAGACGTTGGTGGTGTCGCCGATCTTCTGCCGGCCGAGGTCGCGCAGGGCTGCGGCGAGGGCAACGGCACGCTCGGGCCGGGGCAGGCCGGTGAGGTTCGCGGGCAGGGCCGCGATGGTGTCGACCGTCCGGCTGAGGTCGTGCCGGGCCCGCACCCGGTAGGACCCCAGCGTGGCGTGATCGACCGGCGTCTCGAGCACCCGGTAGTTCGCCAGGTCGAGCGGGCCGATCGAGCCACCGGCTTCGCGTACGGTCTCGACGAGCTGGGCTCCGTACGCACCGGTGTAGAAGAGTGACGGTCCCTCGTCGGCCAGCCGTGCCATGGCGGTCGCCAGCCCGGGGTGGAAGAGCCGGTCGCCGCCGCCCAGCAGCCGTCCACCCGGCGCGTAGACCTCCGCGCCGGACCCGTAGGTGAGCGCGGGCGCGCAAGACTCCAAGGTCCGCGCGTGCGCCGCGGGCAGATCGGCGCCCGTGACCGCGAGTTCGTGCGCCGGTGCCACCAGCGACTCCCACGGCAGCCGCCCCCAGCGCCGGTGCACCTCACCGCAGCCCGCGGGCACGCCCGGCACGGCGACGCTCGCACCGCCGATCGCGTAGACCTGGGGCATCCCGCCGAAGAACACGTCCACCGAGACCATCGGGCCCGGTTCGAGATCACCGTCGGTGCCGGGAACCGCGACGAAGAAGTCGAGGCAGGTGACGTTGCCCGAAGCCGCATCGAAGTATGTGGCAAATCCCCCACCGCCCAGCCCGGTGTAGACGGTCTCCGTCACACAGGTCGCGAGCACGGCGGCCACCGCGGCGTCGGCCGCTGAGCCTCCGGCCTGCAAGATCCGCATTCCCGCGGCGGCGGTGGCCGGGTGACTTGCCGCGACCCCGGCGGCGATCGGCCTGGACTGCTGGGAGAACTCCATTGGCGGAAGCGTAGAGGTCAGGGCCCCGGATGGTTACCATCCGCGTCCATGACGCTCGCCGATCCCCCCACCGGCGTACAAGCCTTGCCACGCCGCACCTTGGCCGGGTATGCCCTGGGTTCGCTGGTGACGGGATCTTTCGGAACCGTGCCCGGTCTGCTCCTTCTGCCCTATCTGACCGACACGCTCGGCGTGGCCGCGGGCGCGGCGGGGCTCTTCGTCCTGCTCCCGAAGGCGTGGGACGTGCTGGTCAACCCGGTGGCGGGCCGGCTCTCCGACCGCAGCGGTGCGCGGCGCCCGTACCTGATCATTGCCGGTCTGCTCCTGGGTGTGCTCTTCGCGGCCATCTTCGCCGGGCCGTTCAGTCACGGCGGCGCGGCCGGTGCCTACGTGGCGTTCTCCTTCCTCGCGGCGGCCACCGCGTATGCGTTCTTCCAGGTGCCCTATGTCGCGATGCCCGCCGAGCTGACCAGCGATTACGCCGAGCGGACGAGGCTGATGACGTGGCGGGTCGCGGTCATCGCGGTCGCCATCCTGGTCTCCGGCGCGCTCGCCCCGCTCGTGGTCGACTCGGGCGGCGGCGGCCTGACCGGCCACCGGTGGTCCGGCATCTTCGTCGGCTCCCTCATCGTCGTGGGCACCCTGGGTGCCTTTTTCGGTACGCGCGGAGCCCAGCAGCACACCGCCCCCGAACCGGAAAGCAGCCTCCGCGTCCAACTGGCGACGGCCTTCGCCAACGTGCCCTTCCGAGGTCTCCTGCTCTGCTGGATCGTCCAGTCGGCGGGCATCGGCACCCTGCTCGCCGGCGTGCAGTACTTCGCCGACCACATCCTCGAGCAGGATTCCGGCGCGACGTTCCTCTTCGCGGCGTTCGTCGGCCCGGCCCTGCTGGTGATGCCACTGTGGAGCCGCGTCGGCGCCCGGCTCGGCAAGCTCCGCGGCCTGATCATCGCGTCGCTGCTGTTCGCCGTGGGTGTTGTGGCCCTGCTCACCGCCGGTGTCATGCCCGCCCCCTTCACCTATGCCTTCGTCGCCGTCGTGGGCTGCGGATACGCCGGGCAGCAGGTCTTCGCGATGGCCATGCTCCCGGACTGCATCGCCTACGACACTGCCAGAACCGGGCGGCGTCAGGCGGGCGTCTTCACCGGCCTGTGGACAGCGGGCGAAACTCTGGGGCTCGCGTTCGGTCCCGGCATCTTCGCGCTGATCCTCCAGGTGTTCGGTTACGTCTCGTCATCCACAGGGGTCCCCGCGACCCAGGACGGAACTGCCAAGCTGGGGGTGCTGCTCGGCTTCACCGTCGTCCCAGGGCTGCTGGTGGGTGCTGCCGTGCTGCTGCTACGCCGCTACGACGATCGGGGGCAACGGTGATCGACGCACTTCCCGCCCGGGGGATCCCAGCCGGGCAGGTCCTTGCTGAGCTGCGGAAACTTCGGGAGAGCGATCTGCCGACGCACGGTGGGCGGCTCTTTGCGTACGTGTACGACTCCGATGTTTCCGGGCTGGACGAGTTGGCGCTGCGGGCGTACGACATCTCCGCCCATGTCAACGGCCTGGACCCGACCGCCTTCCCGTCCCTGCTCGCCATGGAGAACGCGCTGGTCGCAGCGGCCGGCAGACGCCTCGGCGGCGGCCCTGGCACGGCTGCTCCCGAGGTTGTCGGCAGCGTGACCAGCGGCGGCACCGAGTCCCTGCTGCTCGCCGTCAAGGCGGCCCGGGACGCCGCCACCACGCGCAGCCCCCGCATCGTGGTCCCGTCCACCGCGCACGCCGCGTTCGCCAAGGCCGCGCACTACCTGCGTGTCGAGCTCGACGTGGTCCCGGTCGGCGCCGACCTGCGCGCCGACGTCGCCGCGACCGCCGATCGGATCGGCCCCGACACCGTGCTGATCGTCGGTTCCGCGCCCTCCTACGCGCACGGCGTCATCGATCCGATCCCCGAGCTCGCGGCTCTCGCCCAGCAGCGCGGGGTGCGGTTCCACGTCGACGGGTGCTTCGGCGGCTGGGTGCTGCCCTATCTGCGGGACCTCGGCGCGGACATCCCGCCGTTCGGCTTCGAGGTGCCGGGCGTCACGAGCATCTCGGTTGACCTGCACAAATACGCGTACGCCCCGAAGGGTGTCTCGGTTCTCCTGCACCGCGACGCCGAGCTGCGCCTCCCGCAGTACTTCGCCTACGCGGGCTGGCCCGGCTACACGATGATCAACCCGGTGGTCTCCTCCACGCGCTCCGGCGGCCCGATCGCGGCGGCCCTCGCCACCCTGCGCCACCTGGGCGGCGACGGCTATCTGGCACTCGCGACCAAGACCCAGGAAGCCGTGGAGATCCTGGCGGCGGCGGTCACCGAGACTTCCGGCGTACGCCTCTACGCGCCCCCGGTGATCGTCGTGTGCCTCGCCACCGATCCGGACGTCGATCCGTTCGTCCTCGCCGACGAGCTCGCCGCGCTCGGCTGGCACACCCAGCCCCAGATGGCGTACGAACAGCTGCCCCCGACCATCCACCTCACCGTGACGGCCGCAGTGCGCGCGACGGCGACGGAGTTTGCGGCCGACCTCGCCGCAGCAGTGACCGCGACCCGCAAACGCGGCCCGGTCCCGCTCCCACCCCTGCTGGGCGACCTGACCTCCGAGATGATCACCCCCGACCTGATCGGCGGTCTCGCCCTGCAACTGGGCCTGGAGCCCGGAGCACCACCCGGCCCGATGGCCGCGGTCAACTCCCTCCTCAACGTCGCACCTCCGGATTTACGGGAGGCGCTCCTGACCGGCTTCCTCAGCCTGCTCCAACGTCCATCCTGGTAAGGGGTAGGTTGACGGCGTGGCCGCGCTACCTGGAGTCGTCGGTGATCCCATCAAGTTCGTGCTGAACTGGGGACGCCGTTATTCGCTGTGGGTCTTCAACTTCGGCCTGGCCTGCTGCGCGATCGAGTTCATCGCGACGAGCATGAGCCGCCACGACTTCATGCGGATGGGCGTGATCCCGTTCGCGCACGGCCCCCGCCAGGCCGACCTCATGGTGGTGTCGGGCACGGTCACCGACAAGATGGCGCCGGCGATCAAGCGGCTCTACGACCAGATGCCCGAGCCCAAGTACGTCATCTCGTTCGGGTCCTGCTCCAACTCCGGCGGCCCCTACTGGGATTCCTACTCGGTGACCAAGGGCGTCGACCAGATCATCCCGGTCGACGTCTACGTCCCGGGCTGCCCGCCCCGCCCGGAGGCGCTGCTGCACGGCATCCTGCAGCTCCAGGAGAAGATCGCCGCGGAGCAGGCCGGTGTCGGTGGCGTCTCGCGCCCCGATCCACTGCGCGACGCCGCCGCGCTGACCGCTCCCGTGGTCAAGCCGCCCAGCTGATCTTTGCTGACGGTCGTGTGTGCGACATACAGCTATCGACTTGCGGGGCTACCCTGCGAATCATGAGCGAACAGTCGCGGCCCGACTTCATCATCGACGTGCTGACCAGGGAATTCGGCGAGTTGATCGCGGTCGATCCGGCAGCCTTCCGGCGCAAGTTCCGCAAGATGGCCGCGTCGCCGTTCGCGTTCTACCGCGGTAGCGCGTCGCTCTTCTACGCCGACCAGGCCGGTGCCTATCAGGACGACCGGTTCCTGACCGAGCACACCAGCCGGGTCTGGATCCACGGTGACCTGCACGCCGAGAATTTCGGCACCTACATGAATTCCTCCGGGCAGCTCGTGTTCAACGTCAACGACTTCGACGAGGCCTACGTCGGGCCGTTCATCTGGGACCTCAAACGCTTCAGCGCGAGTCTGGCGCTCATCGGTTACAGCAAGGCCCTCTCCGACGACGTGATCACCTCGCTGGTGCGGACGTTCGCCGGCGCCTACCTGACCGAGCTGCGCGCGATCGCGCACGGCGGCGACGATGCGATCGGCTCGATCACGCTGGACAACGCCGACGGTGTGCTGCGGCGTGTGCTGCAGGAGGCCCGGCTCAACACCCGGGTCGACCTGCTCGCGGGTCAGACCACGATCGACGAGTACGAGCGCCGCTTCTCCCTCGGTGACGGTGTCTACGACGTCGACGAGCAGACCGCGGCCACCGTCACCGCCGCGTTCCAGGACTACCTGAAGACGCTGCCCTCGCACGGCGACGGGATCTCCACCGGGATCAAGGACATCAAGCTGCGCAAGGGCGTCGGCATCGGCTCGGCGGGGCTCCCGTCGTACAACATGCTGCTCGAAGGGCACACCCAGGCCCTCGAGAACGACGTGATCATCTACATGAAGCAGGCCCAGGTGCCGGCCGTGGCGCGCTGGATCGACGACGAGCGCGTCCGGGCGTACTTCAAGCACCAGGGCCACCGCACCGCCGAGTCGCAGCGGGCCCTGCAGGCGCACGCCGACCCGTGGCTGGGCTACACCGAGCTCAGCGGCGTCGGGCAGTTGGTCGCCGAGGTCTCGCCGTACGCCAGCGACCTCGACTGGTCCGACGTCAACGAGCCGGAGGAGCTGACCGGAGTGGTGGCCGACCTGGGCCGCGCGGTCGCCCGGATGCACTCGGTCGCCGACGACGAATCCAGCCACGACCTGGTCGACTTCTCCACCGAGGAGGCGATCGTGGCCGAGGTCGACAAGGACGAGGCCGGCTTCGTCGATGTCCTGGTGGACTTCGCGCACCGCTACGGCGACCAGGCCCGCGAGGACCACCAGGACTTCGTCGACCTCTTCCGCAACGGCCGGCTGTTCTAGCTCCTTTGGAGCGTGAAGGCCAGGCCGGCCGTGTTGCGTGCGGCCTCGTCGGGCTTGATCGTCACCGAGACCGCGGAGTTCTTCGGCATCGGCAGGTCGATCAGGCCCGGGTACGGCGTCGGGCCGACATCGACGCACTGCACGGTGTCCTCGAAGACAAAGCCTTCGTGCTGGACGAACGTGCCGTTCTTCAGCTCCATCTGGCCCACGATCAACTGGACGCTGCCCCCGCCCGCGCAGGCGACCCGCAACTGATACTCGCCCGCCTTCTTCGTCTCGACAATCGTCGACTGGCTGTCCGCCTCGGTCGTCAACGAGTCCTGCTGAGTCTCCGGGCCGGCCGAGAGCAGGCTGTTGGCCCGACCGACGTTGTACCTGGCCTGCGGGCTCACCGTGGCGGGCTCCCCGCTGTCCGCGTTCAGATACAGCGCGAGGGCGTACCCGGCTGAGCCCACAGCCTGCGCGTCACCGCTCAGCGACACCGTCAGCGTGCCTGTGCTCTGCACCCGGAACTGCAGATCAGCCGCTTCCGGCTCCGCTCCACAGGTCAGGACCTGCCCACCCAGATCGATCGGGTCACCCGAGTCATGGGTCAAGCTCGTGGCCACTGTCAGTACGCCGGGACCCCCGCACGCCACCGTCAGCGTGTAACCGGCCGGGTTCACGTCGTCGAAGTACGCCGTCCCGTCAGCGGTGACCGTGCCGTCCGACGCCTGACGGCCGGCGATGGTGACATCTACATCCCCGTGGCCCTCGCCATGCCGTTCAAGGACGGCCGCGCGGGCTTTGGACACCCATTGGCTCGCAGCGACGGGCTGCTGGCGATCGCTCATCCGCGGCAACCCGGCCACCGTGACCACCCCCGCGACGGCGAGCGCCGCGGTAGCGACCGAGACGAGCCGGATCGTCTTGCGACGGCGTACGGTCCGGCGGGCCGCGCCCGTCCCCGGCGGCAGCACCTGGGGCAACGTGTCGGCGCGCAGCCCGGCGAACAGGTTCTCGATGTGATCAGGCATTTCGCACCTCCTCGGTGGTGAGCTGAGCGGCCAGCGAGGCGCGGGCCCGGAACAACCAGGACTTCACAGTTCCCTCGGGTACGCCCTCCCGGTCGGCGATCTCCGCGATGGACATATCGGCCAGATAGTGCAGCACCGTGGCCCGCCGTTGCGTAGCCGGCAACGTGGCCAGCGCGGCGACCAGCGCCACCCGCTCCGGGCTCGGCCCGGCCACCTGCTCGTCCGCGGCCCGATGCTTCCGCAGGAACGACAACGCCGTCCTGGTCCGCCGCCACTTGCTGACCGCCAGATTCCAGGCCACCCGGCGGATCCAGGCAACCGGATCGTCGTACGCCGCCACGGCCCGCCACCGTGCCAGCGCACGGCAGAACGCCTCCTGAACCACGTCCTGCGCCTCCTGCCGATCACCGAAGTACGCGTACAGCTGCACCGTCAGATCGGCGTAGTGCGCGGCGTACAACTCGTCGAACGACACTTGCGGGGCAGGCACGGCGGTCGCCGGCTCGTGTCTTATCGCTATCGCCTCCGATGTCACGACCACTACACGCCCGAGTTATCCACAGGGTTGCGCCGCGTCGCCGAGCAGATTCCGGCGGGCCCATAGGATGAACGCCATGACGCCCGAAGAGGTCGGCGAGCGGATGGTCGCGCTGCTGACAGCCGACAATACCGACGCGCCGGTGGACCCATCGGCGATCACCGCGAGCGTCTCCGGCGGCGGCGGCGCCTATGCCCGGGCCGTCCTCGACGTGCCCGCCGCCCTCTGGTGGACCGCCCTCGACGCCGCCCGCGACCAGGGCGCCCTCGGCTGCGACTTCTTCGACTGGCTCTCCGCCGTCGACGAGGAATCCGAGGGCTTCACCGTCGTCGCCCACCTCTGGTCCACCCGCCGCAAACACGGCATCCTGATCAGAGCCCGCATCCCCCGCGACACCCCCGTCATCGAATCGGTCACCGACCTCTTCCCGGGCGCCTCCTGGCACGAGCGCGAAACCCACGAAATGTTCGGCATCGCCTTCACCCGCCACCCCGACCTCAGCCCCCTCCTCCTGCCGCCCGGCTTCCAGGGCCACCCCATGCGCAAGGAATTCATCCTCGCCTCCCGCGTCGCCAAGTCCTGGCCCGGCGCCAAAGAGCCCGGCGAATCCGAAGCCGGCACCGCCAAACGAGCCCCGATCAGACCCCCCGGTGTCCCCGACCCGAACGACTGGGGCCCCCTCAAGGGCAAGGTCCCACCCCCGGAAACCCCCGCCCGCCGCGCGCCTGCCGACCGCCCCGCCCGTCCTGCTCCGGGCGACCGCCCTTCTGCGCCTGCCGCGGCCGTCCCTCCTGCTGCGCCTGCTGCGCCTGCTGCGCCTGCTGCGCCTGCTGCGCCTGCTGCGCCTGCTGCGCCTGCTGCGCCTGCCCCTCCGGCCGCGCCTGCGGGTGAGGCTTCGACCGAGGCTGAGGGGGAGGGCTGATGCCGCTCTGGCTGGACCTGCTGGTGCGGGTCGTTGCGGTCCTCATCGGGTTCCTCGTGCTGCCGCTGGTCGTCGGGCAGGCGGAACACAAGGTGATGGCGCACATGCAGGGCCGCCTCGGTCCGATGTATGCGGGTGGGTTCCACGGCTGGGCGCAGCTGGTGGCCGACGGGGTCAAGTTCGTGCAGAAGGAGGACATCACCCCGCGTGATGCCGACCGGGCGGTGTTCCGGCTGGCGCCGATGGTGGCGCTCTTTCCGTACCTAGTGGTCATCCTGGTCATCCCGCTCGGGCCCGGCGGCCTTGTCGCTCAGTCCCTCGACGTCGGGTTGTTCTTCGTCCTCGCCGTCCTCGGCATCGGCGTGGTGGCCGTGCTGATGGCTGCCTGGGCGTCCGCCAACAAGTACAGCCTGCTCGGCGGTCTGCGCGGCGCCGCTCAGCTTCTCGGCTACGAGCTGCCCCTTGTGCTGTCCGCGGCGAGCATCGCCATGGCGGCGGGCACCCTGAGCCTGCCCGGCATCGTCGAGGCGTGGAACCCGTGGTGGCTGCTGTGGCAGGCGCCGGCCGCCCTGGTCTTCTTCATCTCCGGTCTTGCCGAGATCCGCCGGCCTCCGTTCGACATGCCGATCGCCGACTCGGAGCTCGTGTTCGGCTACATGACCGAATACACCGGCCTCCGCTTCGCCTTCTTCCTGCTCGCCGAATATGTGGGCATCGTCGTGATCGCCGCCCTGACCACGGTCCTGTTCCTGGGCGGCTGGCACGGACCGGCCTCGGACCATCTCGGCTGGCTCTGGACGCTCCTGAAGATCTTCGCGGTCGCCTTCGTCATCATCTGGCTCCGCGTGACCTACCCCCGCATGCGCGAGGACCAGCTCCAGCGACTCTGCTGGCTGATCCTCGTCCCGGTCTCGCTCGCCCAGCTCGTCCTGACCGCCGCCGTGAAGGTCGCGCTCTAACCGGCGCGGGTAGTGGTAGCCCTACCCGGTTCGGCCCGCTGGCTGTATCGATTCGGGTCGCTGTGTCGTCGAGGCTCATAGGAGTCAGGTAATCGACGACTCCGAGGAGTTCACATGTCCGTGCGACGCTTGTCCGGCCGCCACGTCGCCGCTGCTGTCACGGCCTTCGCGGTCCTGGCAGCAACCGCCCAGCCCGCCGCCGCGGCCGTCCGACATCCGCTCGCCCAGCCCCAGCAAGCCCAGGACGCAGCGAAGGATCCGGTGCTTGACGGGTTGCGGGGGATCGTGGCTGCGGACGGGTGGCCGGGGGCGCTGGCGAGTGTGGAGGCGCGCGGTGGGCGTACCCGTGATCTGGTTGCCGGGGTTGCTCAGGTGGGGACGCACCGGGCTGTGCCGGTCGACGGCCAGGTGCGGATCGGCAGTAATACGAAGACTTTTGTCTCGGTTGTCGTTCTTCAGCTGGTGGCCGAGAAGAAGGTCGTGCTGGACGCTCCCGTGGAGACCTATCTGCCGGGGCTGTTGCGCGGCGACGGGATCGACGGGCGCAAGATCACGGTGCGGCAGTTGTTGCAGCACACGAGCGGGCTGCCGAACTACACGGACTATCTCGAGCTCGAGGATGAGACGGACCTGCACCGGTATTTCGAGCCGCGGGATCTGCTCGATGCCGCGCTGGCCCATCCGGCGATCTTCGCGCCCGGGACGAGCTGGTCCTACAGCAACACGAACTACGTCGTCGCGGGGCTGCTCGTGGAGAAGGTCACCGGGCGGCCGATCATCGAAGAGGTGACCAGGCGGGTCATCGCGCGGGCGGGGCTGAAGCACACCTACTTCCCGCCGGTCGGGGAAGAGGTCATCCGGGAGCGGCACCCGAACGGGTACACGCCGGAGGACACCGGCAAGCTGCTCGACGTCACCGACCTGGACCCGTCGTGGGGCTGGGCCGCCGGGCAGATGGTGGGCACCCCCTCGGACCTGAACAAGTTTTTCACCGCGCTGCTCGACGGCAAGCTGATGCCGGCCGCCCAGCTCGCCGAGATGAAGAAAACCGTGGAGACCATCGACTTCATTCCGGGCGCACGGTACGGGCTCGGCCTCATGGGTTTCCCGCTCACCTGCGGCGGTCTGGCCTGGGGGCACGGCGGTGACATCCCCGGTTACGAGACCCGCGGTGGGGTGGCCGGGAACGGACGGGCGGTGCAGGTTGCGGTGACCTCGCTGCCGTCCACCGAGGATCAGGCGAACGGCGTGATGGAGTTCGTCGACATGGCCCTGTGCGCCACGAAGTGAGCTGAGAACGCGGGGTGGCCGGGCGCAGTTGCGGTGCGCCCGGCCATTGTCCGCTTTGGAGCTGGGAAACTACATGGATCAGGTCAGCAGCGTCACGGTGTAGTTCAGCGTGGTGCCGCTGGCCGTGTAGGTCGCGGTCTGCCCGTTCGTGCAGTACGACACGAAGCTGTTGCCCAGCACGTCGTCACCGGCTGTGGCGTGCACGAGGGGCCGGACGTCGGAGCCCTCGGTCAGCGGGGTCGAGGTGAGGTCGACCAGACGCCACTCGTTGATCGGGTAGTCGTCGGTCGCCGCGGAGAGAGCCCCGTCGCGGGTAGTGATCTGGAAGTTGATGACGAACCCACCGTTGTTCACGACGGCGATCTTCTGCACGCAGGGTGCGGCGAGCAGTTCGGGCGCGGCGGCAGCGGGCTGAGCTGCGGCTCCGAGCAGACCTGCAAGCCCGGCGGCGGCGAATGTGGCGGTGATGACCCGGTTCTTGACAGTCATAGGTGTCCCTCCATTGTGGTCGAACGTTTGCTGTCGCACACGTCTTAACCGGACACACGCCCATCAAACTGACGATCATCATTATTTACAAGTTAATCTGTGAAACCCCTGAAAATGATCTTCACGCCCTCACTGCGCAAACCTGCCCCTGCGCGATCACTCTGAGTTACTTCTGCGTAGTCACGGTGGGTTTTTGGAGGCGCGGCGATGAGGCGAGCACTGATTTTCTGGTGGGGGCCGCGACGCCGCACGGGAAGATGTGGTGGGGGTGTTCTCGCCTCTGCGGGCGGGACCGGGCAGGATATGGCCTTATGAGTGAGCAGGCAGAGCGGTCCACGCCTGGCAAGGGCCTGGTCAACGGGCTCGCCGTCACGCTCAAGACGTTGACCAAGCGGTCGACCACCCAGCAGTATCCCGATGTCGAGCCCGACCTGCCGCCGCGCTCGCGGGGCGTCATCGCGCTGCTCGAGGAGAACTGCACCGTCTGCATGCTCTGTGCCCGGGAGTGCCCGGACTGGTGCATCTACATCGACTCGCACAAGGAAGAAGTCGTCGTCCCGGGCGCCGCGCGGCCGCGGCAGCGCAATGTGCTCGACAAGTTCGACATCGACTTCTCGCTGTGCATGTACTGCGGCATCTGCATCGAGGTCTGCCCGTTCGACGCCCTGCACTGGTCGCCCGAGTTCGAGTACGCGGAAACGGACGTCCTCGACCTGCTGCACGACAAGAACCGGCTGGCCGCGTGGATGCCGACGGTCCCCGCACCGCCCGCGCACGATGTCCTGGGCGAACCCTCCAAGGAAGAGGCCACCGCGACCCGCAAGCTCGCCGGCCCGGGAGCGGCCACCGCCGCCAAAACCGCCAGGCCATCAGTACGCCCAAAGCCCCCCACAACCGCAACCCCCGAGCCGCCCGCAGCTCCTGGGCCGACTGCAGCTCCAGAGCCGCCCGCAGCTCCTGGGCCGACTGCAGCTTCCGGACCGACTGCAGCTCCAGAGCCGCCCGCAGCGTCTGGGCCGACTGCGGCGCCGGAGCCGGGGCAGTGACGGTCGCCGATGCGCTGTTGCTGGCGCTCGGGGCTGTCGCCGTAGGGTCGGGGACGCTGGTAGTCACCAGCACTCAGATCGTGCGGGCCGGCCTCTACCTGGTGATCAGCCTCGGTGCGATGGCGGGTCTCTACCTGGTTCTCGGCGCCGAGCTCGTTGCCTGGGTGCAGGTGCTGGTCTATGTCGGCGCGGTTGTTGTGCTGCTGCTGTTCGCGGTGATGCTGACGCGGGCGCCGATCGGCCCGTCCGCCGACCTGGACCGTCCGGCCTGGCCGGCGTTGGTTGTCGGGGGCGGGGTCGGGCTGGGCCTGGCGGCGTTGTTCGTGGACGCGTTCCGCTGGGTGCGTTACGGGATGCCGGCTCCGGGAACGACCGAGCGGATGGGCGCCGAGCTCTTCGGCAACTGGGTCCTCCCGTTCGAAGTCCTCTCCATCCTGCTCCTCTCCGCCCTGGTCGGCGCGATTATCCTGTCCCGCCCCGACATCGGTGCCCCAAAGCCCACCCCGGGCCCGCAGCCGCAGCAGCCCACCCCCGGCGCGCAGCAGCCCACTCCCGGCCCGCAGCGGCCCAACGTCAGTGCGCAGCAGCCCGACCCCAGCCCGCAGCGGGTTGAAGAGCCGGAGCGCGAGAAGCAGAAGGACGGGTCCTGATGCACGCGGTCATCCCGTACGTGACGGCGGCCCTGCTGTTCGGGCTGGGCGTCTACGGTGTCCTGCGCCGCCGGAACGCCATTCTTGTCCTGATGGCGGTCGAGCTGATGCTGAACGCCGTGAACCTGCTCCTGGTGACCGCGGACGTGACGCTGGACAACGGATATCGCGGCGGGGCGTTTGCGCTGTTCGTGATTGTGCTGGCGGCGGCCGAGGTCGGGGTCGGCCTGGCGATCATTCTGCAGTACTACCGGATGCGCGCGGCGGTCCACATTGACGATGTGCGGTTGGACGGGGAGAACGCCGGATGATCGCCGAGGTGCTGACTCCGCTGCTGCCGGGCGTACCGTTGCTGCTGGGCCTGGTGGGTCTGATCTTGAGACCGGGTGATCGCGGTCCGCGCAGGGCAGCTGCTTTCCTGGGGATCGCCGGCGCCGCGCTCGCGCTGCTGATCGCGATCGTGCTGGTCGTCGTGGTCGACGCTCCGGTGCAGGTCGGCATGGAGTGGGTGCGGTTCGGCGACCTGACCGTGAGCCTGAGTTTCTCGCTCGGCCCGGCCGCGCTCTATGTCGCGCTGGCGGTCTGTGTCGTGGCCCTCTGCGTGCAGATCTATTCGGTCGGCTATCTGCACGACGACCCGCGCTATGCACCGTACGCAGCTCAGGTCGCCCTCTTCACCGGCGCGATGCTGCTGGTGGTCTCCGCGAACGACCTGGTCCTGCTGCTGGTCGGCTGGGAGGTGATGGGCGCCTGCTCGTACCTGCTGATCGGTCACGACCGCCGGCTGCCCGAGGCGCCGGCCGCCGCGGTGAAGGCGTTCGTGGTGACCCGGGTGGGCGACGTCGGTTTCCTGCTCGGCATCGCCTGGCTGGCCGTTGACGCCCATACGTTCCGGATCGACGAGTTGCTGGCCGAGCCGGGGGTGCACACGGCGGCGATGCTGCTGATCCTCGCCGGGGTGGCCGGCAAGAGCGCGCAGTTCCCGCTGCACACCTGGCTGCCGGACGCGATGGCCGGCCCGACGCCGATCTCCGCGTTGATCCACGCGGCCACGATGGTCGCCGCCGGGGTCTTCGTGGTGTTCCGGCTGTTCCCGCTCTTCGCCGCGTCGCAGGTCACGCTTGCGGTGCTCGGGGTGATGGCCTCGGTCACGCTGCTCCTCGGCGCGCTGGCCGCCACCGCGCAGGACGATCTCAAACGGGTGCTGGCCTGGTCGACGGTGTCGCAGCTCGGGTACATGACCGGGGCGCTGGCCGTGGGCTCACCCGCCGCGGCGCTGTTCCATCTGCTCACCCATGCCGCGTTCAAGGCGCTGCTGTTCCTGGCGGCGGGCGCGATCATCCACGCGGTCGGGACGAACTTCATGTCGCGGATGGGCGGGCTGCGTACCCATATGCCGGTGACGTTCGTGGCATTTGTGGTGGGGCTCGGTGCGCTGGCCGGTGTGCCGCCGCTCGCCGGCTTCTGGACCAAGGAGAACGTGCTGGTCGCGGCCGCGCACGCCACCGAGGGCGGCGGTCCCGCGCCGGCCTGGGTGGGCTGGATGGTCTGGATCGCGGGCCTGCTGGGCGTGGCGATCACCGCCTGGTACGCGACCCGCCTGCTGCTGCGCACGTTCTTCGGCCACGTCCGCTCGCGCACCGAGGAGTGGTTCGTCGGCTTCGACGACGCGCGTTACGAGGTGCCGCCCGGTCCCGCGCACGACCCGCCCGGCGTTATGCGCTGGCCGTTGATCGTGCTCGCGGTTCCCGCCGTGCTGCTCGGGTTCGCCGCGTTCCTGCCCGGCTTCCGCAGCGCCCTCGAACTGGAGTCGCCGCACCTCGGCGTCTCGATCGTGGCGCCGCTGCTGCTGCTCATCGTCGGTGCGGGCAGCTCCTGGTGGCTCTGGCACACCGCCCCGGGCGTGGACCCGGCGCAGGCCCTCGGCCGGTTGCGGCCGTTGTTCGCCGCCGGCTTCCACCTCGATCAAGTGCAGGATCTTCTGGTCGTACGCCCGGTGCGCGCCCTCGCCGACGCCGTACGCCTCCTCGACGAGAAAGTGGTCGACGCCGCGGTGGAAGGCACCGGCACCACGACGACCCGGCTCGGCACCGTGCTCGCCGGCGCCCATCGCGCGGCCCTGCCCCGGGCGGCCGTCGCAGTCCTCGGCGGCGCGCTGCTGCTCGGCGTGCTGGCCGCGATCGTGGGGGTGGCCGGATGATCGGCCAAGTGCTGCTCGTCGCCGTCCTCGCGCTGCCCGCTGCAGGGGCACTCGTGACGGCGCTGCTCCCGGAACGAACCGCCCGGATCACTGCGACCGTCTTCGCGGCGCTGACCCTGGTCGTGGCGGTGAGCTCGTGGTCGTCCTCTGACGTCAGCTGGTTGTGGGTACCGCGGCTCGGCATCAACTTCCACCTCGGCGTCGACGGGATCTCCTACCCGCTCGTCGTGCTGACTGCGCTGCTGACCGTGCTGTGCTGCGCGTACACGGTGTGGAAGGTGCCTGAGGGCGGCTCCGGGCGTACCCTCAGCGCTCTGATCCTGGTCTTGGAAGTCGGCATCCTCGGCACCTTCCTCGCGCTCGACCTGGTCCTGTTCTTCGTGTTCTTCGAGGTCGTGCTCCTGCCGATGTACGCGGTGATCGCCGGCTGGGGCGGCCCGAACCGTCGCGCGGCGGCCCGCAAGTTCGTGCTCTACACCCTCGCCGGCTCGGTCCTGCTGCTGCTCGGCGTCTTCACCGTGGTCGCGGCGGCGGGCACCTCCGACATGTCCATGCTGGCCTATGGCGCAGGGCTCTCCCGCACCACGCAGTGCGTGGCCTTCACTCTCTTCGCGCTCGCGTTCGCGGTGAAAGCGCCGCTCTGGCCGCTGCACACCTGGCTGCCGGCGGCGCACACCGAGGCCCCGACCGTGGGCAGCGTCCTGCTCGCCGGCGTCATGCTGAAGATGGGCACGTACGGCCTGATCCGGATCGGCATCGGCGTGACACCCGAGGGCGCTGACTGGGCCTCCTGGGTGCTCGGGGCGTTCGCCGTCGCCGCGATCGTCGCCGGCTCGCTGATCTGCCTGCGCCAGACCGAGCTCAAACGCCTGATCGCCTACTCCAGCGTGGGGCACATGGGCTTCGTCCTGCTCGGCATCGCCACCCAGACGACTGCCGGCGTCCAGGCCGCGCTGATCGGCAACGTGGCTCACGGCATCATCACCGGCCTGCTGTTCTTCCTCGCGGGGGCGGTCAAGGACCGCGCACACACCGGCAACCTCGCCGACCTCGGCGGTCTGCGCGAGACCGCGCCCCGGCTCGCCGGGCTGGTCGGTTTCGCGTGCATCGCGTCGCTGGGACTGCCCGGCCTGGCCGGATTCTGGGGAGAGGCGTTCGCAGTCGTCGCGGCGCTCCACCGCGGCTGGACCACCTTCGCGGTGATTGCGGCGATCGGCGGCGCGCTCACCGCCCTCTACTTCATGCGTCTGCTGCGCAAGCTCACCCACGGCCCGGCGACATCCGCGCTGACCGGCATTTCGGCGATCACGCGTACGGAATGGCTCGCCTGGTCCCCGCTCATCGTCCTCACCCTCGCCGTCGGCCTGGTCCCGGCGCTGGTCCTCACCCCCGCGCTCGACTCCCTGGCGTCGATCGGAGCCCTGCGATGACCCAGGCCGTCAACAACCTCGCCCTGCTTCCGCTCTACGCCGCGGCGGGCACGGCCCTGCTGGTCCTCGTCTGCGACCTCGCATTCGGCAGATTCCAGCTTTTCGCCGGCGTTCTGGGCGCGACAGCAACCGTCTTCTGCGCCCTTTTCTCATCACCGCGGGACACGTTCTGCAGCGCGGACCTGTGCTCCTGGGTGGGATCGTCGCGTGCGGCCCTGCTCGCGGCCCTCTTCGCCGCGCTCACCGCCGGTGTTCTCGCGCTCTCCGCGGGCGCTCTCCGCGAGGGGTACGCCCCGGTCGGCGAGTTCTGCTTCCTGCTCACCTGCTCGATGGCGGGCGGCGTGACGGTTGCCTACGCGGGCGACCTGATCACCCTTATCGTCGGCCTCGAAACCCTGACCCTGCCGCTCTACATCCTGGTCGGGCTGCGCAGGCGCCTCGCGGGTGGCTCGTCGGCGGCGGTCACGTTCTTCCTGATCAGCGTGATCTCGACGGCGGTGGCCCTGCTCGGCGCGGCCCTGCTCTACATCGCCACCGGCGCCCTGCACCTGTCCGCCCTCACCGCGGGCACAGGCCGTTTCACCCATCTGGGTACGGTCGGCACGGCCCTGCTGATCATCGGCTTCGCCTTCAAGATCGCCGCGGTCCCCCTGCACGCCTGGGCCCCCACAACGTACGACGGCGCCCCGATCCCGGTCGCGACCTACCTCTCCACAGCGTCAAAACTCGGCGGCGTGATCGCCCTGGCCGCCGTGGTCCAGCGTCTCGACACCGGCCCGATCATGGCGGTCCTCGCCGTCCTCACCATGACGGTCGGCAACCTGGTCGCCCTGCGCCAGACCCGCATGGTCCGCCTCCTGGCCTGGTCCTCGGTCGCCCAGGCCGGCTACATCATCGCGCCCCTGGCCGCCGGATCCGACGGCGTAGAGGCAGCTTTCGCGTACGCCATCTTCTTCATCCTGCTGGAATTCGTCGCCTTCGCCGTGGTGGTCGCCCTGCGCGGCCCAGCCCTGGACGGCGGCACGATCGACGACTACCGGGGCGCGGGCCGCCGCAACAAATGGCTGGGCGCGGCCCTGGTCCTGTCCTTCGCCGGCCTGGCCGGTCTCCCGCCGGGCCTGGCCGGCCTGTTCGCCAAGATCACCGTGATCGCGTCACTGATCGACACAGGCTGGGGCTGGCTGGCGGGTGTGGTCGCCCTCAACGCGGTGATCGCCCTGGCCTACTACATCCGGGTCGCCGCCCTGCTCTATGCCCCGATCAAACCGGTCGGCATCTCGGTGGTCGACCCGGAACTCCTGCACCGAGCCACCCACCCCCGCCTCCCCGTCCCGGCAGCGGTGACCGCGGCGCTGGCCGTGGGCGCGGCAGCGGCGATCATCTTCGGCTTCGCGCCCCAAGCCATCTTCACCCTGCTCAGCCGTTGATCGGTTACAGGCTTCCCGAGTCTGGCCAGTGGGACCAGTGTGTATTGGGCGGTTGGGTAGGGGCGTAACGGCTCAGGTCCCCGGTCGCCAGCACCTCGGCGATCTGCCGGTAGACCTCGGACTCACTGGGCCGCTGCTCGACCACATCAGGCTGGTGCCACTTATCGACCCGAAGCACTTCGGGCAGGTCAGCGGGAATCCTGCGCCGCAGCTCACCTTCGTCCGCCAGAAGCAACTCGCGGTGCTCTGGCGTCAACTCGCGTAGCACGTCAACCAGCTCGTCACCCGGCTCCGCGTCCACGGCGATCGCCTGCCCGCGAATGACAACCGGCCCACCGTGGTACATCTCCGGCTCGTCCACATCCTCGATCTCGTCCCAGTTCTCCACCCGCTCCAGGAAGTCATCATTGTCTAACCCGGGCTCGCCCTGGGTCAGACAGTTACCGAAGACATGCAGCACATCGACCAGATTCCCGGCTCGAGGCGAATACCCGACAACCTCGACCACCAGCGCCCACCGCTCAGCATCCCGATACCCGTGCAGCCGAGCCTCAACGGCGTAGTAGTACACATGCCCCACATCCGGAAAAACGAATGCCTCGGCCGCCGCATCAAACTGCCCCAGGATCTCCTCTGCCCGCATGGCCGAGCAGTGTAGTAATCACCTCAGCCCCACAACGCAATGCCGCCGCCAGGCCAGCAACAAGCAGCAGGTCACCTGGCCCCGCGCATTCCCAGCCTCGTAATCCGGATCCGGATCCACGCTGAGCTGCACTCCGTTGCCGAAGAGCACGTGCAACCCGCTGGTCTTGAGCGGCTCTGCCGAAACCACGTCAGCACCGAAGAGCGCAAGAGGCCCGTCTGCCTTTGTACGATTCGGTGGTGAATGAGGACCGCGCGCTGCCGGATGTGCTTGTGGAAGCTCATTCGCTGGGGTTCTTTGAGGACCACGAAGGGCATGACTTTCAGCCGGACGACGAGTTCGACTCGGCCGTGGAGACCACGGACTGGTGGCGGGCCTGGACCGGCGACCCGGCAGCGGAAACCCCGCCGTTCCGGGTCTTCGGGCGCGACGGGGCCGGCGGGCTGGCCGCTGTCTGGGCGCGCGGGCCGATCGTCTTCCTCGGCTCCGAGGGTGAGATCGCGGTTATCGCCCGGGACATGGGCGACTACCTGTGGTTGCTGGCCAACGGCGTCGGCCCCTTGGAACGAGTCGACGGCATCGACCGCGACCCCGAACCGTTTCCGCAGCTGATCGAGCTGGCGCAGCGCTACACCGGTGATACGGCCCGCCCTCTCGAAGCGATATATGAGACCGCTGACGCCGAACTGCCCCTCTTGGAAGCGCTCGTGAAGGTCGCCACTACGTAGCAGGTCAGCGCGGTGGACAGCTTCTGGAATGAGATATGTCGGCGACATGGGCGATGGCCCTATGGCGGAGAGAGTGCCTTTAGTGCCCGGAATTCGTGCCGCCTGTGATCCGGTCGCTGTCCAAGAATGCGGCAAGAATCTGTGCGGCTACGTCAGGTGGCATGATCGTCGACCAGATGACCTCGCCAGGTTGGGGTGATATACCCGCAACGCCGTCCGGCTCTGGCAGCCAGCTGGCATGATCTATGCCCGGCACCGCATTGATGATGATTGCGAACACTCGTGGGTCGGCAATGTTCTCCGTGCCGATGACCAGGTATGTCTCCTGACCCTGGGCCCTGGCAAGCGCCGTCACTTTATAGTGGTGAAACTCGGCCTGATACGGACGGCCGTCGTGGAGTGATCGAGCAATCAGGTGGCGTACGGTACTTCGGATCTGAGATTCCCAAGCAAATGCTTGTTCCAGCTTGAAGCGGGTCCAGTCCCAAGCGGAAGGCATTCATCTGTCGGAGCTGCTGCCCTCGCGGTCCCAGGTCGTAGCGAGAGCCGAGTAGAAGTCGCTCGGATCGCCCTCCCGTCGATAGCCTGCTGCGCCGAGCCACCACGGGGCTTGGCGGACTTCAGGACTCGCGTCGATGTGATCGGCTTCGGGCAAGCGAGTTGCAGCCCCTCGCCAGCGCCTTGTTTTGACTTTGAACCACACGCGATCTTTCAGCGTAAGGATTCTTTCGACACCGCCGGCGGCATGGGTGTCAGGAAGTCGTTGGGCCTCGGCAATTAGAGGATGCTCTAATCTGCTGAGAGATTCGCTGATGGGGGGAGTCCGCACATTGAGATCTGCCATGCAGATTTGTGTCGGCCGGACGGGATTGGCCTCACCGCTCATCGTGTAAGCCTGAGACTCGGACTGGGTCAGAGCCAAACCTTTTAGTCGGCGTCGGGCATGCCGCCATACTCATCAAGCTGATCGACTGGCACGTCGGCCAGTAGCGAGACGGCGGACGCAGAAGAACCATCAAGGCGGCTCAGGGCAGCCCTGATGCCGTCGTTGATTTCGGTGCGGTGGGCCTCAATGTATTCACGAACAGCGACTTCAACCAGATCTTTCTTGGCCTTACCCAGGAAGTGGGCAGCGTGAGAGATCAGTTGATCAGTAGCAACATCGACCTTGATGGGGGCGGACGTAACGGCCACGAGGGCTCCCCTCCGAGAAGTGAAGTACCGTGGTACCAAAGTACCCTGTGATACCTCAGCCTGCGAGGGCGTTGCGTAGCTGCTCCGTTGCGTGCTGGTCGGCGCGGGCCATGGGCCCGGCCGGGACCGCTGCGATCAGCGCAGCCACCGCCAGCACCCCCGCGGCGAACACGAACGCCCACGGCAACCCGCCCGGCTGATCGACGATCGCCCCCGCAACCGCCCCACCGGCCGCGCTGCCACCCACCGACACGGTCACGATCCACGTGTACGCCTCGTTCAGCATCGACGCCGGTGCGATCCGTCCCACGAGGTTGTTCTCCACCGTCAAAGCCGGCGCGATCGTCGCGCCGCCGACCACCAGCGCCGCACCCAACGCGATCGGCGTAGGCATCACCGACAGGATCAGGAAACTCGTCGCCACCGCGCCCAACAGCCAGGCGAACTGCCGGGGCAGGGCCATAGCGGGCGTTCGGGTGCCGAACCAGATGCCGCCGATGGCACTTCCGATGCCCCACACTCCGAGGAGTACGCCGCCCAGGCCCTCACCGCCGCCATGCTGTGCTGCGTACGCGGGGACGATCACACCCGCCGCGCCGAAAGCGATCCCCAGCGCGCTCACGCACACCAGCAGCGCCGGGAATCCGGGTGCGTTCAGCGGGCCCAGGCCGCGGGCTGTCTCGTGGGATGCGTGGCGGGTCCAGCCGCGCATCACCGGGAGCATGGCGATCCACAGCGTGCCGATCAGCGTCACCGCCGCTGCGAAGATGACGGCTGCCGCGGGGGTGCGGGCGACGACGACGAACGCCGCGACCAGCATCGGGCCGAGGACGAAGACCAGCTCGAACAGCGACGTTTCCGCGGCCATCGCGGCGGGGCGCAGGGCGTGACGGCCGGAGCGTACGTCGGTCGCGTCGGTCCACGCCCGGCGGATGGCGGCTGTCAGCGGCGGGTAGGTGGCGCCCGCCGAGGCGCATGCCACGAAGATCCACGGGAGCGCCGGGGAGTCGCCGCGGGTGGCCAGCAGCACGCCGCCGAGTGCGAGCGGGTGGAGCACGCCGGTGAGGATCAGGACCGGGGAGGGGCCGATGCGGTCGGCTATCCGGCCGGCGATCGGGCTGATGGCGGCGCCGGCCAGGGCGTACATTCCGCCTGCCAGACCCGCGGTCGCGTAGCGGCCGGTGCTCTGCTCGACCAGCAGGAGCAAGGCCAACGGTGTCATGCCGATGCCGAGCCGGGCCAGGATGCCGACGATCAGCAGCACCCGGCCGCCGGGCATGTGCCACACGTCAAGGTACTGACGCACAACCCCTCCCCGGGCAACGTGGTAACGAGCGAAAGCCGCCCCTGACCGTAACGGTCGGGGGCGGCGTAACACGAACGAAATACTCGTCCCGGTGGCCGAAGTCTCAGCTTCGTCAGCGCTGGAACTGCACCGGCCCGGTCCCGGTCACCGCGGCGAGCTGGTGGAGCCGCTTGATGCGCTCCTCCATCGGCGGGTGCGTCGAGAAGAGGCCGGCGATGCCACCCGTACGCAACGGGTTGGCGATCATGAGATGGGCCGAGGTGGCGAGCTGTCCGTCGGCGGGGAGCGGGCGGCGCTGAGCACCGTACTGAATCTTCTCCAGCGCACTGGCCAGAGCCAGCGGATCCCGCGTCAGGGTCGCACCCGAAGCGTCCGCCTGGTACTCCCGGTTCCGGCTGATCGCCAGCTGAATGATCGACGCCGCCAGCGGCCCGAGAATCAGCATCAGCAGCAGCGAGCCCATGTTCGGGCCGTCATCATCATCCGAGCCACCCAGCGGCAGGAAGATCGCCAGCTGCGCGAACATCGTGATGATCCCGGCCAGCGCCGCCGCGACACTCGAGATCAGGATGTCCCGGTTGTAGACGTGCGACAGCTCATGCCCGATGACCCCACGAAGCTCCCGCCGATCAAGAATCTGCGTGATCCCCACGGTCACCGCAACGGCCGCATGCTGCGGATCACGCCCGGTGGCAAACGCGTTGGGCTGCAACGACGGGCTCACGTAGAGGCGAGGCATCGGCTGCCCCGCATCCGTGGCCAGCTCCCGGACAATCTGGTACAACGCGGGAAACTCCGCCTCGCTGACCGGCTGAGCCCCCATCGACCGCAACGCCAGCTTGTCGGAGAAGAAGTAACTGCCGGCGTTTAAAGCCAGCGAAAGAACGACGGCGAACACCAGGCCACCGCTCCCGCCGACCCAGTACCCCACGGCAAGAATCAAAGCGGTGAGCAGACCCAGCAGACCGGCCGTCTTGAGACCGTTGTGATGCCTGTGCACGATCACTCCTTCACGAAGCGGAACCGGTAGGCCCGCACTCCATGGAACATCGCAAGCGTGTGAATTCATCCGCCAGTGACTGAGAGTTCGCTGTGCGTGGTCACTCCAGGCGTCTTACCCGCCCTGCGAGCCGTCCTCGATCTGCCGCACAAACTCCGGACTGGCATGGTCGACGTGAACGGCGTCCCCGTCGGCAGTCGCCTGGGTCTGGGTCAGCCTGGGCAAGCCAGCCCAACTGAACGGCACCGGCGACACGAGCATCGCAACAAATCCCACCGCAACGAGGACGCCCAGAACGCCGGAATTCCCCGACATCGCGGAGCGGGCTATGACCGCTACGACGATCGCGGCCAGCCCGCCAAAAAGGAGAACGGCCGCGAACGTGATCCCGAGCCGCCGCCGTCGCACGCATTCCGCGCACAGCGGCCACCCCTGCACCCTGACGAACTGCACCTTGCTCAAATACTCTTCGCCCCGATTCAGGGCGGTATACCCCGGAACAAAAAGCTTCCGAACAGGCGAAACCTTCGGCCGCGACTTGACCACAAAGCTGACGCGCCGCTGCACAGGAAGTCCGTGTTTCACGCAGCGGTCCGGCAGCACCGGGTTGGTGGCAAGCCAAGCGGCGGACACATCGATCGCACCTGCAGGCGGCACGGGACCTCCAACTTTCGTTCTCGCCGCTACCATGATCGAGCTGCTCGACAGCAGCGTAGCCATTGACTGCTCACTCGGGGGAATCGATGTCCTTCAGCGCGGACCACGAAGCCATCCGACAGTTCGGAAACGTGCTCGGCGGGTTGACCGACGATGCGGACCGCGCCACCTCTTATGCCAGTGACGCTCTCGGCATCGGATACAAGGACGGCCGCATGTTTTTCACCGTTGTCGAGACCGCTACCAGTGTCAGGGAAGCACTCAAGGCGAACTACACCCAGTTGGCCAAGCTCATTGACGCTTCCGCGGTCGAGGTCGACAAAACGGCGAAGGGCTACCGCGACTCTGACCATGCCGCCGCCGCCCGCCTTGACGCCACTTACTGAGCGTCTTTGACAGAGAGGCATCTTGGTGACTGCTGCACCCGTTGATGCGCTGACCCCACCCGTTGCTGTCGCACCCATCCCGGACCTGGTTAACAACATCCTGGGAGGCAAGCAGTACATCAGCCCCTCCTATTGGGTGGGCTGGGTGATGGAAAAGGTGTGCGGGGTCAACCCTTGGGGCTGGATCGCCGAGCAGTTCGCCGGGGACTGGAATGCTGCGGCTGAAGCCAGCGACGCACTCAACAAGCTCGCCGAGTTCAACACCAGGTATTCCGGTGTCGTCGCTGAGCAGACGAAAGCACTCATCCCCGACGAATGGGATGGTAACGCCGCTGCACAGGCCCAGGCATACTTCGTGAGTCTCTCGGCTGCGCTGCAGGAGCAGGTCGATGCACTGAAGGGTGTTGCCGGCGAGTTCCGCAGCCTCGCCGCCGGCATGGAGGAAATGGCTCAAGCCCTGCAAAGTCTCTGCCAGGACTTGGCCGACATGCTCATCGTCATCGGTATCAGTGCGGCTGCCACGGCAGCGACGAGTTGGACAGGTGTAGGCGCGATCATCGGAGGCTCCGCCACCGCTGTCGAGATTGCCGAAGCCGTGAAGCTCTGGTACCTGATTCTCGATGCCCATGATGCCGCTTGGGCAGCCGTTCAAGGATTCACCGGTCTTGCCGCCGGTTATCTGGGGGCGTTGCACGGTATGGAAAAGCACCCGTTGCCCAGCGGGGCCTATGACTTCCCGGGAGCCTGAAGCCGTGACCCACTCCGAGCCCGACGAGGTCACATTGGACGTGGCCCGCGGTAACAAAGCGCTCTCCCGGCACCTGAACAAGTCGCTCGAACTTTTGCGAGACCGCAGCCACAACGAGGACTTCCGCCGTGTCGTCGACGACGTGCTGAACGGCCGCGCCAGCCTGCGTGATGTCTACAACACCCCGGCCTTCGCAGTCGGCGTCGAGCCAGGCGTCAAGAAGTTCGGAGAGCGCTGGGACGAGCTCAGCCAGGAAGAGCGAGACAACCTGGCGCAAGAAGGCAAACGCGCCTTCGACGCAGAGAACGAGCGCATCAACCGCCAAGAATGATTAGCGATCCCGCGAGAGAAGCTCCCTTCGGGATGTCAACCCGCAACGCGGGCACATCGCACCAGGCCGGCGACGGCAATCAGGCGAGAGCGTGAACATGGCACCAGCCGCCGGATCCGAGAAGCATGAGTGCGACTACAAGGTCAGCGGCACCTATTTCCCGCTCAACTGAAGGCGGGAGTCCAGGGCTTCGAGGTCTGTTAAAAACCAGATGTGGGGGCCTCGGTTGGATTCGTGGACGAGGTCGCGGAAGGCGTTGCCGTGGTTGGTGACGTTGCCGAGGATGACCAGGCGGACGTGGTAATTCACGAACTTTTGCAGGATTTCGCCGGCGATGCCGTTGCTGAGGGTGAAGAAGGCCGGGTCGAGGCGTTCGATCGGCAGGACCACTGTGTCTGCGCCTGCGTAGGTGGCGCCGATGAGGTCGAGGGCGTCCTGGGGTGTGCGGATCGGGGGGCCTTCGGGGGCGCACAGCAGGATGGGCAGGCCGGACCGTTCGGTGATCGCGTCAGTCATTGATGAGTCCGCTTTCTGGCTGTAGGACCTCGTCGAGGGTGCGGAGGATTTCGGCGGTGGAGGCGGGGCTGCCGAGGATGATGAGTTTGAGGCGGTGGCGGGTGTCGTCGTAGATCGTGCGGATGCGCAGGTCGGGGGCGAGTTGGGCGCCTGCGACGAGCAGGGTGCTGAGACGGTCTGCGGTGGTCGGGCCGATGTGGTCGATCTCCACCACTGAGGACACCTCGACGCGCGGCGTGGGTAGAACCGCCGTGCCGGTCAGGGCGGCGAGGTCGGTGGGGGAGATCCGGTATTGCTTGCCGATGCGTACGGCCTTGAGCCGGCCGTCGCGGATGTAGCTCCGCACAGTTCGCACATGCAGACCAAGCCGTTCGGCGACCTGCTCCACCGACAACCATCCATCCTCCATGTTCCCTAAACTACCCTATGAAGAGACAGATAGGGAACGAAAGACCAGCAGCGCGAGAGAAGCTGAAGCCTGAAGATCGGCCCGGGAGACCCCGGCGGTGGCATGGATCGCCTGGCCCTCGGTGACGATCATCAGGAAGCGGGCCAGCGCCGCGGGGTCGGTGCCCGGCGGCAGGTCGCCGGTGTCGATGGCGCGGCGGAAGCGGTCGGCGAGCAGGGCTTCGCCGGCCAGGCGGCTGGTGGCCAGGAATTCGGTGACCGAGGAGTTGGCCGGGCCGGTGGAGATGCCGCCCTGGATCGACAGGCAGCCGGGTGGGCAGTCCGGGCGGGTGACCGCGATCGCGTTGTCGTGCAGCAGAGCCGCGGCCACCTCGTACGCCGTGGGCTGTTCCATGGCTGCCCGCGCGTAGGCCATGTCGTCGGCCGCGTACGCCTGGATGACCTTTTCGAACAGCTCCTGCTTGGTGCCGAAGGCGGCGTACATGCTCGGTTTGTTGATCCCCATGGCGGCCGTGAGGTCGGTGAGCGACGCCCCTTCGTACCCATGTCGCCAGAAGACTTCTTTGGCGGCGTTGAGGGCGACAAGGGGGTCGAAGGCGCGGCGGCCGCGTTCCGGTGCAACGTGCATCACATAACTGTACCGGACGGTAAAGCAGGTGCTAACTTTACCGAGCGGTAAAGATGCCGGGTGAAGATACAGAGGAGAACTGACATGGGACAGCTCGACGGCAAGACGGCCCTGGTCACCGGCGGCAGCACGGGGATCGGCCTCGCGGCGGCCAAGCGGTTCGCGGCCGAGGGCGCGAAGGTCTACATCACCGGGCGGCGTCAGGAGGCGCTCGACGCGGCGGTGGAGGAGATCGGCGCGGGCGCGGTGGGCGTACAGGGAGATGTGACCGATCTTGAGGATCTTGATCGGTTGTTCGCGCAGGTGGACGAGTTGGATGTGGTGTTCGCCAACGCGGGTGGCGGGGAGTTCGGGGCGCTCGCGGATTACACGCCCGAGCACCTGGCGGGCTCGTTCGACCGGAACGTGCGGGGGACCGTCTACACCGTGCAGAAGGCGTTGCCGAAGCTGAAGGCCGGTGCCTCGATCATCGTGACCGGGTCGACCTCGGCGCGGCACGGAGCGCCGTCGTTCGGGGCGTACGCCGCGTCGAAGGCGGCCCTGCGATCGTTCGCCTCCACCTGGGCGGGGGAGCTGGCCGGCCGGAACATCCGGGTCAACACCCTGGTCCCAGGGCCGACCGAGACGCCGGGTCTGGGCGGCCTCGCTCCCGACACCGAGGCGCTCTTCAAGCAGCTCGCGGCCAATGTGCCGCTGGGCCGGCTGGCGCACCCCGATGAGATCGCCAACGCGGCCCTCTTCCTGGCCTCCGATCAGAGTAGCTTCATGACCGGGAGCGAGCTCTATGTGGACGGTGGGGAGAAGCAGGTCTGACGAGTGTCAGCGCCTGGAACTGGAAGCCGTGCGAGATCACGTGAAAGTCGACCAGGTCGAACGAGCCGGCGGCGAAATCGAGCAGCCGCTCGTTCGACCGGAACGAGAAGAACCGCCCGTCCTCCTCCATGATCCCTTCCGAGTCCGCGCTGCCCCACAGGCCGAGAAAGAACAGACCGCCGGGGATCAGTACGTCGTGAATGGCCCGCAACGCCGCCGGTAGATCGGCATCCGGGACGTGCAGCAGGCAGTTCATCGACCACACCGCGTCGAACGACCCGGGCGCGAAGCCGAGGTTGAGGACATCGCGCTCGAAAACGGTGAGCCCCTTGGCCCGGCAGCGGGTCACGTGCTCCGGCGAGATGTCGACCGCGGTGACCGTCAGCCCGGCGTCGGCGAAGAAGCGGCTGTCCTGCCCGGTTCCCGCGCCGACCTCGAGCAGCGACGACGCGCCGATCACCCGGAGCCGGTCCAGAAAGGCCGCCCGCTCGTCACCCTTCCAGGGGTGCTTGTTCAGCCGGTCACGTGCGTCGGCCCGCGAGTCGTAGATCGTACGCAGACTGTCGACCACTTCTTCGTAGCTCATGCAGCCCTCCCTCGATTAGCCTGCCTACATGCCCAAGGAAGTCGTGCGCAAGCAAGAGGTCGAATCGATGCGCGCGGCCGACGCCGATCGCCACAAGATCGCCGAGCAGTTGAAGGCGGCGCTGGACGAGGGCCGGCTGTCACTCCTCGAGTACGACGAGCGGGTGCGCGATGCGTACGCCGCACGCACCTACGCCGACCTGCTCGTGCTGGTGGACGATCTGCCCCGGGCCGGGGTCAGCGCCGAGGAGGTCAACGCCCGCCGCCTAGCCGAGGAGCGCAAGGCGGCCCGCAGGCTGCCGACGGCGTTGATGGTGCTCTGGACGATCTACGGCTCGATCGCCGCGATCAACGTCGTCGTCTGGATCCTGGTCGCGATCACGGCGGAGGCCGTCTACCCCTGGCCCATCTGGCTCCTGGTTCCCGGCGTGGCCCTCGGTGCCACCACGATCGGGGTGCAGAACATCAAGAAGCGCCGATAACCTGCCGCGCGATCAACGGCGCGAGCGCGCGGGCGTACGCCGTGGTCAGGTGGCTGTTGTCCTTGAAGACCAGCGTGTTGCCGATCACCGCCGGGCAGGTCGCCGTGCAGAACCAGTTCAGCGGGTTGACCACCCGGATGCCCCGGGCCTTCGCCGCCGCGGCGACCGCGTTGCGCCGGGCCGGTTCCACGATGGATCCGTTGCGGGGCCGGTTGCAGTCGGTGACCTTGTCGGCGTGGGCGGCCACGCATTCCGGCGCGGTCCCCTTGGGCCAGGGTGAGTCCTGCAGCAGCAGGAGCTGGGTGCCGGGCTGACCGAGCCGGTCGAACGACTTCTGCCAGCCGTCGACCCACAGCTTGTCGTCGTCACGGCCCGAAGTCGGGATCCTGTTCCCGTTCGCGTCGATCAGGCCGCCGTTGTCGAGATCGTTCGAGGACATGACCACGAGGGCCGGCTTGTCCGCGCGGATGCGGTCGAAGACCTGGTCGCGCCAGGTGACGCATTCGGCGTACGGGCGCTTCAGCGGAACGTTCCACACCAGCACCGACGGCACCTGGCACGCGCTCTTGGTCAGCGCGACCAGCTTCCACCCCCGCTGCTGGGCGGCGAGGTCGAACGCCGGGAACCAGTGCGCGGCGTGCGAGTCGCCGATCAGGTAGACCGTCTTCGCGCCGTTCGGGTCGCCGTAGACGCACGGCCGGTCCTGGTGGGCGGGCTCGTAGTTGAGGTGGCACTGGTCGGCGTAGATCCTGGGCACGTCCGCGCCCGCGTCGTTCAGCGCGGGTGTGAGGTTCGACGGCACCTTCGTCTGCTTGGCCGACGCCTTGATCAGCTCGGTGAGGCGGGCCTGCGGGTCACTCGCGGCCGACAGTTCGGCGGCGGTCTGCGCCGCGGCCGGTCCGACCGGCAGCGGCGGGGTGAACTGCATCGCGATCAGGGAGATCGCTGCCGCCGACGCGGAGAATGCCAGGCCCAGCAACAACGAACGCCGCTTCCGGATCGGGTTCTCGACCAGGTGGTACGACGCGAACGCCAGCACGAGCGCACCGAGCGCCAGCACCGCGTTGAGCTTCAGCGACGGCGTGCGCCCCAGGGCCGCCGGGCCGATCATCAGCACCGGCCAGTGCCAGAGGTACCAGCCGTACGAGAGCTTGCCGATCTCCTGGAACGGCCTGGTGCCGAGCAGCAGGCCCGCGCCCCCGCGAGCTCCGGACGTACCCCCGGCAATGACAGCGGCCGTGCCCAGGACCGGAAGCAATGCGGCATAGCCGGGGAAAGCGGTGTGGTCGTCGAAGACGACAGCGGCCAGGACGATCGCGGCCAGACCACCCCAGGTCACCATCAACGCCCAGATCCGCGGGGTACGCCCAAAAGTGGCCGATCCGATCGCGACAAGCGCCCCGATCGCCAGCTCAAAAGCCCGCGTGTGCGCCCCGAAGTAGGCCCACGGAGCCGCCGTGGCCGTCTGATGCACGCTCACAGCCAGCGACACCACGACGATCACCGACAGAGCAACGCCGGCAGCCTTGCGCCGCCACGCCCAGATGGCGAGGAGCAGCAGCGGCCACACGAAGTAGAACTGCTCCTCGACAGCCAGGGACCACAGGTGCTGCAGCGGGGACGGCGCGGCGGTCGCGTTGAGGTAGTCGGTGCCCTCCGCGGCCAGGCGCCAGTTGATCCCGTAGAACGTGCTGAACAGCGCGTCCTTCGCGATCGAGGCGAAGCGGGTGGACGGCAGCCATAACCAGCTGCCGATCAGCGTCGCGACCAGGACCAGCGTCGACGCGGGCAGCAGCCGGGTGGCGCGCCGCGAGTAGAAGTTGGTCAGCGAGATCGTCCCTGTGCGGCCGAGCTCCTTGACCAGCAACGTGGTGATCAGGAATCCGGAGATCACGAAGAAGACGTCGACGCCGACGTAGCCGCCCTCGAGCCGGGCGACGCCGGCGTGGGAGAGCACCACCAGAACGACTGCGACCGCGCGCAGGCCCTCGATGTCGGGGCGGAAGCCGAGGTGAGCGCCAGGCTGCCGGCCGTCGCCGCGCTGCGAGGGGATGGTCGTCCGGGAGGGAGAGCTGATGGACACGCGGTAGTGAATCAGTCACGTCCTAACGCCAGATGTACGTGTGGCGAAGTTCATGCACCAAGTGCAAGTTGCACTGAGTGCAAGAGAGCTAGCGTGGGGGCATGACCGTGCGAGAGCTCAAGAAGCGCGAAACCTGGCGCCTCGTGCACGGCACCGCGCTGCGCCTGATGACCGAGCGGGGCTTCGACGCGGTCTCCGTCGACGACATCGTGGCCGCCGCGGGCATCTCCCGCCGCACGTTCTTCAACTACTTCGCCGGCAAGGAGTCGGTCGTCTTCGACCCTGATCCCGGCGACCCGGAGCTCTGGGACCGGCTGCTGGCCGAGCGCCCGGCGGGGGAGCCGCTCTGGATCTCCCTGCGTGAGCTGCTGCTCGGCTACACGACCGCCACCGCCGAGCGGATGATCCTGCAGCGTCAGGTGCGCGCCGCCTCGCCCGAGCTCGCCGGGTGCTCCCGCGAGGTGGCCGACCGGTTCTGGGACGCGATCCGGGCCTGGGCTCCCTCGAATCTGTCCGACTTCCAGCTGGATCTCACCATCAACGCCGCGCGCACGGTTCTGAACACAGCCTGCCCGCACTGGGCCCCCGACGACGGCATCACCGGCCTGCACGCCCTCATCCGGGCCGGCTTCGACACTCTGGATTGGACGACCGATGAGTCGCGTACCCCTGTCCGTTCTTGACCTCGCCACCGTGCGCGAGGGGCACAACAGCACCGACGCGCTGCGCGGGACGACCGAGATCGCCAAGACCGCCGACGAGCTGGGCTACTCCCGGTTCTGGGTCGCCGAGCACCACAACGCCCCGGCCGTCGCCTCCACCTCGCCGCCGGTCCTGATCGCCCACCTCGCCGCGAACACCGGCCGGATCAAGGTCGGCTCGGGCGGCGTGATGCTCCCCAACCACATGCCGTTCGTCGTCGCCGAGCAGTTCGCGCTGCTTGAGGCGCTGCACCCGGGCCGGATCGACCTCGGCATCGGCCGCGCGCCCGGCACCGACCAGGCCACCGCCGCCGCCCTGCGCGGCGTCTCCCCGCACCTGACCGTCGAGCAGTTCCCCGACCACCTCGCCATGGTGCTGGCCCTGCTCGGCGACGACCGGGTCACGCCCAAGGGTGTCGAGCGGCTCCAGGCCACGCCGTTCCCGGAGACGTTCCCCGAGGTGTGGATGCTCGGCTCGTCCACGTACGGCGCTCAGGTCGCCGCCGCGCTGGGTCTGCCCTTCTGTTACGCATATCACTTCGCGATGAGTTCCGACGTGGACACCGCAGCCCGGCTCTATCTCACGAACTTCAAGCCGTCCCCGCGCTTCCCCGAGCCGCACCTCATGGTCAGCGCCTCGGTCATCGCCGCCGGCACCACCGAGGAGGCCGACTTCCTCGCCGGACCGAGCCGGATCATGGCGCTGAGCCTGCGCACCGGGCGGCTCGGCCCGATCGTCTCCCCGGAGACTGCAGCCGCCACCGAGCTCTCCGACCTGGAACGCGGCCTGCTCGCCCAGCTCCCCGGCACGCAGTACGCAGGCACCGCCGACGAGGTGGTCGCCGCCCTCGACACGCTCGTGGAACGCACCGGCGCCAAGGAGCTGATCCTGGCCGGCACCCAGTTCGACCCGGAGACGCGCAAGGACTCGCTCGCCCGCATCGCCAAGGCCTGGGGGTTGTAAAACCGGGCTGCCGAATCGCCCGGGACGGACGACAATCGGGCGATGGCTTGGCAGATCACTGAGAACGTCGACGAGTTCCTGGCCGCGGCCGGTGACTTCCTGCGGCAGAACCCGGTCGAGAACACCGTCCTGCTCACCGCCGCCGAGTCGGTCCGGCGCAGTGGCACCGGGACGGGCTCCGCACTATTCGGCTGGGCGGCGGACGCGGTGTTCCTGCACACGCCGCCCTTCCCGGCGCTGCTGTCGGCGATGCCCGCCGACGCCGCGATCGCGCTGGCGGACGCCCTCGAAGGCCCGCTGCCCGGAGTGACCGGCCCCGAGGCCGCTGTCGAGGCATTCGCCGCCGAGTGGCAGCGGCGCACGGGCTGTTCCGCGTCCGTGTCGAAGCGCATGCGGCTCTTCCGGCTCGGCACGCTGGTGCTGCCGCCACGGATGCCGGTGGGCGCTGCCCGCGTCGCGGTCGCCGCCGACCGGGCCGTGCTGCTCGACTGGACCGGGGAGTTCTTCCACGAGGTGGGCGAGATCACCGACATCGGTGCGTTCGTCGACGACCGCATCGCGTACGGCGGCTATGTGTTCTGGGAAGTCGACGGCAAACCGGTTGCCATGGCCAGTGCCACCCGCCCCGACTCCGGCATGGTGCGCATCCAGGCGGTCTACACCCCCAAAGAAAACCGGTCCCACGGGTACGCCGCCGCGGCCACACACGCCATCTCCCGGCTGTTCCTGGACGGTGGCGTCACCGAGGTGTTGCTCTTCACCGACCTCGCCAACCCCACGGCCAACGCCCTCTACCCTCGGATCGGCTACGTCCCGCTGTGGGACCGGACCACGATGGAGTTCACGTCATGAGCGTCACGGGCAGGGTTCTGCAGGTCAACATCGCCGTCCCGGAGCAGAGCAGCGCCAAGCGGGTCGGCACCACCGGCATCAACAAGCAGCCGGTGACCTATCCGGTGGCGGTCGCGGCACCCGGCGGCGCCAAGGGCACGCTCAGCCCGCAGCACGCGAGCGGTGTCGCCGGCGACCAGATCTTCGACATCCAGAACCACGGCGGGGACGACCAGGCCGTCTACGCGTACGCCCGCGAGGACTACGACTGGTGGGAGAAGGAGCTGGGCCGGACCCTCCCGGGTGGCATCTTCGGCGAGAACCTCACCACCGAGGGCATCACCGTCAACGGCGCCCTGATCGGCGAAACCTGGCAGATCGGCGAGACCCTCGTCCTGCAGACCACGTTCGGCCGCGTCCCCTGCTCCACCTTCCAGGCCAAGATGGGCGAGCCCCGCTGGGTGAAACGCTTCGCCGACCAGAACCTCCCCGGCGCCTACTTCCGCGTCCTGACCCCGGGCAACGTCCAGGCCGGCGACGAGATCCGCGTCATCGCCGGCCCGGACCACGGCGTCACCATCTCGGAAGGCTTCTACGCCTGGATGCACGCCCCCGACCTGCTCGCCCAGTTCGCCGATCTGGAGGGCCTGCCGGAAAGTTTGCGCGCCGAGATCCGCCGCAAACTCAAAATCTAGGAGCGGATCAGCCTGAGCGCGGCCTCCGTGGAGGAGCCGGGGGCCGCCGTATACGTGATGATGCGGTGCCCGTCCGTCCCCGGCAGGTGCAGCGCCTCGAAGTCCAGGTCGACATCCCCGACGACGGGATGATGGAGGTACTTGGACCCGGAGGTGCACACCTGCACCGGGTGCCCCGCCCAGCAAGCCGCGAATTCTGGGCTCTTCATCGTCAGCTCCCCGACGAGTGCGGCCATCGCCGGATCGTCCGGGTGCTTCCCGGCGATCACGCGCAGCGACGCCACCGCCCGCGCGGCCTCCTCGTCCCAGCGCCGATACAGCTCCCGCGTATGCGGATCGAGAAACAGCATCCGGGTCAGGTTGGGCCGCGCGTCGCGGTCGTAGTGCCCGGCGAAGAGCAGATGCCCGAGCTCGTTCCAGGCCAGCACCTCGGTACGCCGCCCGAGCACCAGAGCCGGCACGTCCCCCATGGCGGTGATCAGCCGCTCGACACCCGCCTCGACCGTCGTCGTCCGGCTCTTCGCCACCGGCCGCGGCCGGGCGATCTCATGCAGGTACGCCCGCTCGTCCTCGCTCAGCACCAATGCCCGGGCGATCGCCTCGATGACCGACTCGGACGCGTTCGTGCTCTGCCCCTGCTCCAGCCGCGTGTAGTAGATCGGGCTCACCCCGGCGAGCCTGGCCAGTTCCTCGCGCCGCAATCCGGGGACCCGCCGGGCGCCGTACGACACCAGGCCGACGTCCTCGGGCCGCACCCGGGACCGCCGGGTCCGCAGGAAATGGGCCAGCTCGTCGCGCATGCCACCATCGTGCCCGGTCCGCGGTCACCGTGCCTGATCCTGCGAGTACTAGTCAGACCACGGTCCTGGCTGCCCCCGGGGGATCGGCCCACGGTGGGTGCCATGAACGCTCTCGCCCTGGTCCTGCTGGCCGCCGGCTTCACGCTGGCGGTCGACTTCTCGATCCTCACCGTGGCCTTACCTGTCATCGGCACCGATCTGGGGTTCTCCCTCTCCGGCCTGCAATGGATCGCCACCGCCTTCGCCCTCAGCGCCGCGGGGTTCACGCTGCCGTTCGGCCGGGCCGCGGACCTGTTCGGCCGGCGCCGCATGTTTCTCGCCGGCATCGCGCTGCTCGGCGTCTCCTCCCTGGTGGGTGGTCTGGCCACCACTCCGGCTGTGCTGCTGGCCGCCCGTGTCGCCCAGGGTCTCGCCACCGCGGCGATCACCCCGGCGTCGCTGTCCCTGCTGACGACGTCGTTCCCGCAAGGCCCACGCCGGGACCGTGTCCTCGGTCTCAACGGCGCCCTGATGGCGGCGGGATTCACCACGGGCGCGATCCTCGGTGGCGTCCTCACCGGCGTGCTGAGCTGGCGCTGGGCGTTCTTCGTCAACGTCGTCGTGGCAGTGGCGGTGCTGGCCGTGGGTCCGTTCGTGCTGCCATCGGACGTTCGTGCCGCCCGGCGCCCGGCCCTGGACCTGCCCGGCGCCGTGCTGGTGCGGGTGCTCCGGCGGCGTACGGTCGCGGTCGGCAACCTGGCCGGCTTCCTGGCCTTCGCCACCGAGACGTCCCTGGTCTTCCTGCTGACCCTCTACCTGCAGGAAGTCCTCGGCTATCCACCGCTGACGGCAGGTCTGGCCTTCGCCGTCCTGGGCCTCGGCACCATCCTCGGCGGTGTCCTCGGCCCGAAGGTGATCGCCCGCCTGGGCAACGCACCCCGCGCGATCCTGCTGGGCCTGCTCGTCCAGGCCTTCGCGACGATCTCGCTGGTCCTCCTGGGCCAGTCCCGCGCCTGGCTGCCGTACCTGCTGGTGGCGACGTTCGTGGGTGGCGTAGCCAACCTCGTCGCGATCGTGGGCTTCACCGTGACGGCGACCTCCGGCCTGCCCGACGGGGAGCAGGGCCTGGCGGCGGGTCTGGCCACCCTGAGCCAGCAGCTCGGCATCACCCTGGGCATCCCGGCGATGTCCGCGATCGTGACGGTCGTCCTCCCCGATGTCCTCACGGCGATCCGGACGGCGACAGCGGTCAACGCGGCGCTGTGCCTGCTACCGCTGCTTCTGGTTGCGCGCCTGAGCAATCAGACCCGGCAGGCGGAACAGCACAGTGAGAATTACGGCTAGGACGGCGACGAGCAGGCCTGCCGTGGCCTCGCCGGTGATGATTGCCGTCGTGGCGCCGGACACGACGGCGGAGGTTGCCGCTGACAGCACCAGGACCTTGCGGCTCAGCGGCACCTGCCGCAGCCCCGGCGTGCTTCCCGCCGCGGTGCCGGCCATGCCTGCCACGATCAGGACGAGCAGGGCCCACATCAGGTGGGGAGCCACGCCGTCGCCGCTCGGGTCGAGCGCAAGCCAGCCGAGCGCCAGGGCGAGCGCGGCAATGAAACAGGCCACCCCGGCGGCCAGGAACCGGGCCTTGCGGATCAGCGCCGTCAGGCTTCCCACGGCCGGGTGGGCAGGGTTGATCCGGCGGGCGTGGGTGACGAGCGGTTCGATCACGCCCAGGTCGGCGCCGCAGCCCAGTTCGCCCTGGGCTGCCAGGGTCAGGGCCTCGGCGTCGTCCGGGTCCAGGGCGAGGGCCCGCCCGGCGTCGGCCCGCAGCTCCGCCCACTGTTTGAGGCCGAGGTGGGCCAGCGCCCGCATCCGATGTGCCGCGGGGACCGCCGGATCCAGGGCGATGGACCGGTCGGCCGCGGCGACCGCTTCCTCGTTGCGGTCCAGGCCGATCAGCGCACCGGCCAGGCGGTGCCACGCCACGGCATCCTCCGGATGCTCCGCCAGCAGACCTTCCAGCAGCTGTACGGCGTCCGCGAACCGTCCATCGCCGACAAGTTCCTTCGCCTGGCTCAATGTGTCCCGCACGGCGCCACCATAGGCGATGGCGTCTGTACGATCTGCCGGTGCCGAACCAGACCGTGGGCGATGACGTCCTGGAAACCCCCGCCCTGACACCGGATCGGGACCCGGTGCCGCTGTGGCTGCATCGCGGTCTGACCCTCTGCGCGGTGATGGCCCTGGTCGTCGGCACCCGTACGTTCTGGAACGTGCAGGCGCTGCCCCGCCCGGGTCTGGCGCTCGTGCTGACCGGCGGCTACATCGTGATGCTGATCGCCGCGATCCTGGCGCTGTGCGTGTCCACCGGCAGGGCGCTGGCCAGGGTGGACGTGCTGGTGCTCGGCACGGCGATCGTCATCAAGCTGATCGGCGCGTGGCCCAGCATCACCGGCGAGAAGACGATCGGCGTCGACGAGGGCATCCTCATGGACTACGCCACGCGCACCCTGGCCGAGGGGCACAACCCGTACCTGGCGACCTGGCCGGATCTCGCCGTCGCGCTGCCCACGCAGCTGATGAACGGCGATGGCGTCTTCGACTTCGCCTACCCGCCGTTCGGCGTCGAGGTCAGCGCCTTGCTGCAGCGGGTGTTCCCGTCCGGTGTGGCGGTCGTGGTGCTGGCCTGGTTCGCGCTGATCGTCACCGCGATCATGCTGTTCCGGATGGCGCCGGTCCCGTTGCGGCCGGTGGCGACCGTGGGGGTGCTCGGGCTCGGCACGCTGACGAGTTATGCGAACAACGCGTACCCGTCGCTCATCGCTCTTCCGCTGTTGTGTCTCGCGGTGTGGAAGTGGACCGCGACCGGTCGTGGCGGGCGCCTCGGCCGCGACGGGCTGCTGCGCGCGGTCGCCCTCGGCCTGGCCTGCTCCACCCACCAACTGGGCTGGTTCCTGGCCCTGTTCCTGGTGACCGGCATTGCGGTGCTGCGCCTCGGCGACCTCCCGCTGCGCCGGGCCGCCGGAGTGGTTCTGCGTTACGGGCTCGTGGCGCTCGGCGCGTTCGTGCTGACCAGCGCCCCGTTCCTGGTGCTGTCCCCGCACGCGTGGCTGACCGGGGTCTTCGAGCCCCTGCTGCAACACGCCGTCCCGCACGGCCAGGGCATCATGGGCATCTCGTACTACCTGATCGGCGGCAGCGGCGCGCTCGACTTCTACGGCACCGCCTCCCACGTCCTGCTGGTTGCGATGTTGATCACATACGCGCTGAACCTGCGCACGGTCGGCCCCGCCGCCGTGGTCCTGCCCTGGCTGGTGTTCATGGTCTCCACCCGCTCCCAGGACGGCTACTGGGTCCTCACCATGCCCCTGTGGATCGTCGCCCTCCTCACCACCGGCCGCGACGACTTCGCCGACGCCTACCGCTTCAACTTCCGGCTCCCCGCCCGCGCCGCCCGAGCCGCAACCGTGGCCCTGTTCCTGCCGACCGTGGCCTGCCTGGCGATCGCCATCGCCACCCCGCAGCCCCTGGACATGACTGTCACCACACCCGTCACCCGCGGCCAGGCCTTCAAAACACTGACCGTCGAGGTGGAGAACCGGTCCTCCCGGGCCGTCGCCCCAGCCTTCGCCGTGACCACCGATATCGACATCTCCGAGTACTGGAAAATCTCAGCCGGCCCGGAAACCCTGGCCCCGCACGCCACAGCCGCCTACACCCTGACCCCCAACACCACGACGTGGAAGCCACCGGTCAAGGGCATCGCGATCCTGCGCGCCGTCTCCGACCGCCCCCAGACCCTGAGCAGTCAGTACTTGTTGCGCTGAGGGAACGACTAAACGCCCTCGAGAGTGCGGTTTCACAACTCTCTGAGGACGTTCTGTGCGCCTTCGGCGGCTGAATACTGCTTCTGTTTCCCAGCGTGTTCCGGTCGGCGCATCGAACCTGGGCTATTGCGGATCTTCGCCGATCTAGATTTTATCCGCGGCGCTTCGCACTTTTAGTCATTAATGTGATTTAAGTAAGTTTGGGGGGTTTCGTCGTGATCGACATCCGGCTGGTGTAATTCTCAGTGATGGACTGGACACGTGCAGTCACTATCAACCTATGAAGATGGTTCGATTCGTTCTCGCTACGGGAGTAATGACGCTTGGCCTCGTCGGTGCGATCGTTGTATCGCCTTGGATCATCAGGCCGTTTTTAGGTCAAGCTGAAGAGTGGCGCGAGCTGTCGGATGTCGGCCAAGCGTATGGCGGCATCTCTGCCATCCTGTCAGGGCTCGCCTTCTGCGGGATCGCCGTCTCGTTACTGCTCCAATGGCGCCAGGTTCGTCTGACCCAGCTACTGGCCACTAGGGAGCGGCATTTCGAGCTCGTGAAGCTAGGGCTCGAAGATCCAAGTCTGATATTCCCGACATCCCTGGGTAGGACAGTGGTTGAGAGGAGGCAGGTTGCCTATTTCAACCTCTGGGTTTCGTACTGGGCGATGCTCTGGGATGCCAGTGATATGGGTGCCTTGGAGGCGCGGGTGCACTTCGATGAGCTCTTCGGAGAAGAAGTCGCTCTCAACTGGTGGACGAGGAGCGGCGCAACATGGAGTACCGACCCCGACAGGCGGCGGAGAACGTTCATGGCGATTGCGCATGCGGCATACAGGGATGCCATCAGTGCGCGAATCGACGAGCGTGACCGAACTATGAGCGAGGCGGGTGACAATCGCGTTGATGCAAAATCTGATCCAGCCAGTGCTGCGGAGGGGTATGCAGGGGACCTCTAGAGGGATGGCTGGACCAGAGGACGCGACGACGGATTGCCGGTGTCCGACAAGTTTCACGATCTCATCGATGGCGGACATGGAGCGCCCGGCGGCGGTGACCGGATCGCGATAGATGGGTCAACGGTGGCCAGACTGGCGGGTGGGGGAGCGGTCGCCTCAAGGTGTTCCCGTGATGCTCTTGCAGGCCTTGGTAGGGGCCAGATTCACTCAGGCCGTGCCGGGCCCAACGAGAACGGCCCCGGAGTGCGTTTCCGCAGCTACCGGGGCCGTTCTCCTTGCCTGTGGCGGGTGCAGGATTCGAACCTGCGAAGGTTTCCCGACGGATTTACAGTCCGCTCCCATTGGCCGCTCGGGCAACCCGCCTGGGCATCGCTGCTTCAGTCTCCCTCAACAGCGGACAACAGAATAGCTGTAGCGACGGGTGGTTCCGCAACCGGGTACGGTCGGCATGTCGGGGGCCCTGTGGCGGTCCTCGTGGACATCGATTCGTGGCCCAGCAGTTGGAGTCTGATCATGGCAGCCAGCCCGTCGTTCGACATCGTGAGCAAGGTCGACGGCCAGGAGGTGGACAACGCGTTCCACCAGACGGAGAAGGAGCTCGGGACCCGGTTCGACTTCCGGGGGACCGGGACGACGATCGACAAGTCGGGGGAGAACGGGGTCACCATCACCTCCGAGACCGAGGAGCGGGCCTCCGCCGCGCTGGACGTCTACAAGGAGAAGCTCATCAAGCGGAACATCTCGCTGAAGGCGCTCGACGCCGGCGAGCCGCGGCAGTCCGGGAAGACCTACAAGATCGACTGCAAGGTCGTCGAGGGGATCGAGACGGACAAGGCGAAGGTCATCAGCAAGAAGATCCGCGACGAGGGCCCCAAGGGCGTTCAGGCGCAGATCCAGGGCGATCAGCTGCGCGTCACCGGTAAGAAGCGGGACGATCTGCAGGCCGTGATCGCGCTGCTCAAGCAGGAGGACTTCGGCGTCGCGCTGCAGTTCATCAACTACCGGTAAGGGGTGCGTTCGTGATCGATCCGGTCGTCGACCTGCAATGGGTGCGCGAGCGCGGGGACCGGGTCGTTCTCGCCGACGTGCGGTGGTACCTGGACGGGCGGTCCGGGCGTGAGGCGTACGTGAAGGGGCATCTGCCGGGTGCGGTCTTCATCGACCTGGATCGGTGGCTCGCCGCCCACGGGTCACCCGCCGAGGGCCGGCATCCGCTTCCGGACCCCGGGGTCTTCGCGGAGGGTATGGCAGCCGCGGGCATCGGGGACCAGGACACCGTCATCGCGTACGACGACGCCGGCGGCGTGATCGCGGCCCGGCTCGTGTGGATGTTGCGGGTCACGGGGCACGATGCGGCGCTGCTGGATGGCGGGCTCAGCGCGTACAAGGGAAGTCTGGTGAGCGGACCACCCACCCGCAGCCCCGCTGATTTTGCTCCCAGGCCCTGGCCGCAGGAGCGGATCGCGACCTTGGAAGAGGCCGCGGCCGGCCCCGGTGTCGTGCTGGATGCCCGCGATGGCGCCCGGTTCCGTGGTGAGGTCGAGCCGGTCGATCCGCGGCCGGGGCATATTCCGGGCGCCCGCAATCTCGCCTGCCGGGAGAATCTCGACGAGTCGGGGCGTTTCCTGCCGGTGGAGCGGCTGCGTGAGCGTTTCGCCGAGGTCGGGGTCGTGAAGGGCAGCGATGTCATCTCCTACTGCGGCTCCGGCGTCACGGCCTGCCACAACCTGATCGCTTTGGAGCACGCCGGGCTCGGAGCCGGGCGTCTCTACCCGGGTTCGTGGTCGCAATACAGCGCGACCGACCAGCCTGCGGCTACCGGGGATACTGCCCGCCCTGCGGCTACCGGGGATACTGCCCGCCCTGCGGCTATCGGGGATTAGGCCCGGCCAGTCCGCGCGCCGTGTCCGCCTCGCCGGGGTCGAAGCCCTGATGGCCCGTCAGCTCGTGCTGGCGGGCCTGGTCCTCGATCCAGCGGTTGTGGGTCTCCCATGCCGACTGCTTGCTCGTCCCCAGGGCCGCGCCGATCTGCGTCCACGACGCCCCGGCGCCCCTCGCGGTGCGAACCATCGCCTGCCGGCCATATCCGGCCTTGCGGATGACGACTTCGCTGAGCGCGAGCAACTCCAGTGATTCGCTCCGGGAGAGGGTCTCGGTGTCCTCGTCCCCGGTCATCGCCGCCAGCGCGTCGCGCATCCGAAGCTCGTCATAACGCGTTGTTGCGGTGGAGAGCGTGTGTTGTTGCTCCAGTTCGTCAGGAGTAGTCATGTCTTCACTCTCACGTCAAGTACTCCTGACGTCAAGCTGACCTGACGAGGACCAGGTGAATTGCCCTCACATCTGCCATTAAATCGGGCTCAAAGCCGTCAATTTTGCGGCTTGGATACGCGTGAACACCTCAGCCGTTCAGCCAAGATTTCCGGAGATGCGGCCTCGACCCGCCGTTGGGCGCTGTCTGACGGACAGCCCGTGTGGCACCATCATGAAACCCCCCGCCCGAAGCACTTTTCTTGTTCTAGGAGCCAACATGTCTGCAAGGAAGCTGGGCCGCTTCGCCGGCTTGGTTTTCATGCTCGTGGCGCTCGCCGGCGGCAGTGCCGCAGCGGTCTCCGCCCAGCATGCCGCCGGGGGTTCTGCCACGGCATCGGTTCAGGTCCAGCTCGTTGACATCGACTGGGGCTGACCGGACCACCGTTCATGAGGCAGTAGCGCCAAACGGTTCGATGACGAGGAGCGCGCTGTGGCCGGACGATCATCTACGCGCGGGGGATCTCCGCAGTACGCGTGGCTGGTCACCAGTCCACTTGCGCTCTTCGCCACGATCAGCCTGATCGTCTACTGGCTGCACGGGGCCGGCTGGTGGCATGAGTGGGCCTGGGGCCTGCTGCTCACGGCGGCCTTCGTGGTCGCGCACGTCAGCGTCTTCAACGTGGTCGTGCGCCAGCAGGTGCTTCTCGTCGTCCTGAATGAGATACCCCTCATTCTGGCGATCTACTTCCTGTCGCCGGTGACGGTCATCCTGGCGCAGACGATCGCGAGCCTGATCACGCAGCTGTGGTCGAGGATGGACGCGACCAAGACCGCGTACAACGTGGCGAAATCCGCAGCGCGTACGGCCGCTGCGCTCGTGGTGGTGTCCTGCCTGCCCGAGATTCATCATGCCGGGCCCGGCACCTGGGGGATTCTCGCCGCCGCGGTCGCCACCAGCTCCGTCGTCAGCTGGCTCTCCTACGCCGGCGTGATCACTGTGGTCCAGGATCTGCGGGCGGGGCAGGAAGCCCTGCGGGCCGGCTCACAGACCCTCATCACCGCGGCCATCAACATCGTCGTCGGGCTCGTCTTCCTCGTGGCACTCGACGCGACCTGGTGGGCGGCGGTCCCGCTGGGCGTGCTCCTGCTCGCTCTCGCGCTGGTGCTCCGCTCGTTCTCCGAATTCTTCCGCCAGCACCGGACCCTGACCGAGGTCTACGAGCTCACCCGGGCGATGCGCGAGGAAGGCAACGACGGCAGCCTCCCCGACGTGCTGCTCAGCCCCGTCCGCAAACTCATGCGCGCCGAGTTCGCGACGCTGTGGCTGGCCGACCAGGGACTGCACCCCGAGGTGCTGCTGACCTCCCGAGTGGACGGCAAGGGGCTGCTGGACATCTCGCCGACCCCGGCACCCGTGCGGGAGCAGGCCGTCAAGACCGGCCGGACGGTCTCGGTCGGCAGCCGCTTCCCCGCCACCCCGCACCTGCGTCCCTATCTGCGGGAGAGCGGGGTCAAGGACGTCGTGGTGGTGCCGCTGCGCTCCGGGCAGACGACGGTGGGCAGCCTGGAGGTCATCAACCGGCTCGGTGACGCACTCAGCTTCCGCGACGCCGACGTGCAGGTGCTCGAGACCATCGCGGCCCATGTGGCCGTCGCGGTGGAGAATTCCCGGCTGGTCGGGCGGCTGCGCTACGACGCCTACCACGATCGGCTGACGTCGCTGCCCAACCGGCGCCGGATCACCGACGCGCTCGCGGAGTCCGTCAAGGTGCGTGCGCCCGGCGAGGTCGTCGCGGTCATGCTCTTCGACGTCGACGGTCTGCGTGACGTGAACGAGTCGATGGGGCACGCCAACGGCGACAAGCTTCTCGCCGAGGTGGCCGAGCGGCTGCGGGGGATCGCCGGGGCGGGTGCGCTGGTCGGGCGGATCGGCGGCGACGAGTTCGTTGTCACGCTGCGGGCCGAGAGCACGGAGGAGGCCGTACGGCTCGCCACCGAGATGCGCGAGCAGCTACGTGGCCCGATGGCCGTGGGGACGCTCACGCTCGATGTGGACACCGCGGCGGGTGTCTCGGTGCATCCGGACCACGGCGACGACCCCGAGGCCCTGCTGCGGCGTGCTGAGCTCGCCTCCAACGCGGCCAAGGCGCTTCCGTACGGCGTACAGCTCTTCCATCCGGCCCTGGAGTCCCGAGCGGTCCGCCGCCTGGGGCTGGCGGCCGACCTGCGCCGCGCCCTGGACTCCGGCGAGCTGGAGGTCCACTTCCAGCCGAAGGTGTCCATCCAGGATCGGCACCTCATCGGGGTGGAGTGCCTGGCCCGCTGGCAGCACCCGGCACACGGCGAGGTTTCCCCGGAGGACTTCGTGGCCGTCGCGGAGCACACCGGACAGCTGCACCGGCTCACCGAGGTCATCCTGACCGCGGGGCTGCGGCACTGCCGTGAGTGGGCCGACGCCGGCCGCCCGCTCTCCATCGCGGTCAACCTGTCGGCCCGCACCCTGCTGGACCCCCGCTTCGTGGACCAGGTCAACGGGTTGCTGCTGCGCTATCAGGTGCCGGCGAGCCAGGTGACGTTCGAGATCTCCGAGCCGGGCATGCTCGGCGAGATCGAGCGGGCGCTGCCCACGCTCTACCGACTGCGAGATCTGGGTGTGCGGCTCTCGGTGGACGATTTCGGTACGGGTGCCTCGTCGCTCTCCTACCTGCGTCAGCTGCCCGTGCACGAGGTGAAGATCGACGACAGCTTCGTGCAGGGCATGGCGACCGACTCGGGAGACCTGGCCATCGTGCGGGCTGTGATCGGTCTCTCGCGGGAGTTCGGCCTGACCGTGGTGGCCGAGGGTGTCGAGAGCGAGCTGACCCTGGACCTGCTCGCTGAGCTCGGTTGCGAGATCGGGCAGGGCTACTTCTTCAGCCGGCCGCTACCGGTGGAGCGGCTGAACATGTGGCTCAGCGCCCAGACCGAGCCCGAGGAGACCCCGACCGGCGAGGTTCGGCGGCTGCGTGCGGTTGGCTGACCCGCTCTGACGTGCGGTTTCGCCGCGCCGGGATACCGATTTCACCTCGGGAGCGGAGTTGTGTAAGCTTCTGTCTGCGCAACAAGCGAGATATCGCGCGAGCGCGCCCCCTTAGCTCAGTCGGCAGAGCGTCTCCATGGTAAGGAGAAGGTCTACGGTTCGATTCCGTAAGGGGGCTCCACCCGGGTTCGTGATCCGCCCTCAGGCGCGGTATTTCAGCCTGGCGCGGCGGTGTAGCTCAGATGGTAGAGCAAGCGGCTCATAATCGCTGTGTCGCCGGTTCAAGTCCGGCCACCGCTACTGGTTCGGGTTCACCTCCGAATTGATGTACGAAACCGGACGAATGTCCGGCGTTTTGCATGTCCGAGTGGCAAGCAGTTACTCTCACATGTCGTAGTGAATCCCGTGAGCAGGAAGGCACCCCGCCGTGGCCAAGGCGACCGACGTCCGTCCCAAGATCACCTTGGCGTGTACGGAGTGCAAGGAGCGCAACTACATCACGCGCAAGAACCGCCGTAACGACCCGGACCGCATCGAGCTGAAGAAGTTCTGCCCCCGGGACGGGAAGCACACCCTGCACCGCGAAACGCGCTGACCTGTAGCAACACCGAAATGGCGGCACCCGGCGACGGGTAGCCGCCATTTTCGTATTTCTGCACGACCAGTGTTTCAAGGTAGTTTCGGCGCATGCCCTTGGACCAGTCCTTCGTCGGCCGCAGCTGGCCGGCCACCGAGCCCTACCAGGTGGGCCGCGAGAAGATCCGCGAGTTCGCCACCGCGATCGGCGCCACCGACGCCGAATATCACGACCCCGAGGCCGCGCGTGCCGCCGGCTATCCGGACGTCGTGGCCCCGCCGACGTTCCCCGTCGTGATCACGATGGCCGCCAACCGGCAGGTCATCGCCGACCCCGATCTCGGCATCGACTACAGCCGGGTCGTGCACGGGGACCAGCGGTTCGCGTACACCCGTCCGGTGGTCGCGGGTGATGCTCTCGTCTGCGTGAACACCGTCGAGGAGATCATCTCGCGGGGCGGCCACGAGTTCATCACCACCCGCACCGACGTCACCACCGAGGCCGGCGAGGCCGTCGTCTCGGTCTGGTCCAAGCTTGTCCAGCGTGGAGAGGGCTGATCATGGCTGAGCAGCTGCCGCCCCAAACTTTCCAGGTGACCCGCGCCGACCTGATCCGCTACGCGGGTGCGTCCGGCGACTTCAACACGATCCACTGGAGCGAGCGGATCGCGCAGAGCGTCGGCCTGCCCGGTGTGATCGCCCACGGCATGTTCACGATGGCGCTCGCCGGCCGGGCCGTGTCCACGTGGGCCGGTGCCCCTGACGCGGTCGTGGAGTACGGCGTGCGCTTCGCCCGCCCGGTCCCCGTGCCCGACACCGATGAGGGCACCGAGGTCGTCGTGACCGGCGTGATCAAGGAAGTCACCGACGACGGGCTGACCAAGATTGACGTCGTTGCGACCTGCGATGGGGTCAAGGTTTTGTCGCTGGGCAAGGCTGTGATCCGTAAAAGGTGATTTGGCCTGGGTTTTCCGCTGCGGGAAGGCTCAGCGTGAGGCGTGGGTGGGCCGGGTTGGGCAACCCGGCTCTCTACCCGTACACTGGTTCGCCGTGGGGCTAATCGTCCCTGCCTTCCGTGTGTGAAAACGTTCGGGGAGCAGGCTGAGCAGCCGCACATAGGGGTGTAGCTCAATTGGCAGAGCAGCGGTCTCCAAAACCGCAGGCTGCAGGTTCAAGTCCTGTCACCCCTGCGCACCGACCCGTATCGGCCCGGCGGCGGACCGCCCGGCGCGGGCCGCCGGTACGACCTAGGCGCCGCGTCAGGTGCCCAGGAACCACCACCGACCGATGACGGAAGAGGGCGAAGTGGCCGAGAGTAAGCGACCCGGTGACGACGCTGACCGCCCCGGCGACGACGAGGCGTTCGACGACTCCGTTGTTGCGGATGACGTCGTCGCGGACGACGAGCCGGTGGCCGTCGGCGGCGGGACCGCTGAGCGCAACGAGACTTCCGACGCCGAGAGCTCCGACAAGAGCAAGCCGAAGAAGGAATCCCGGCGCAGTGGACGCTTCGGTGGTTTCTTCCGCGAGGTTGTCGGTGAGCTGCGTAAGGTCATCTGGCCGACGCGTAAGGAATTGCTGACCTACACGGGCGTGGTCATCGCCTTCGTCACTGTGATGACCACGATCGTGGCCGTTCTGGACTACGGGTTCGGCAAGGCCATCCTGGCGTCGTTCGGCAACTGAAGCTGATAGTTACGGAAGTGAGCAAGCGTGCCTGAGTACGACGACGAGACCGCCGCCCTGGAGAAGGGCTCCGCCGCCGACGAGCAGTCCTCGGTGGCCACGGCGGGCGACGCCGAGTCGGTCGAGGCCGCCACTGAGCCCGCCGAGGCCGCCGAGGCCATCGATTCGGACGAGGCTGTCGAGGACGGTGCCACCGAGGACGAGGCCGCCGAGGCCGAGGACGAGGTCGCTCCCGACGTTGACGAGAACTACGACCCCGTGGCCGAGCTGCGTCAGAAGCTGCGTTACGCGCCGGGCGACTGGTACGTCGTGCACTCCTACGCCGGCTACGAGAACAAGGTCAAGACCAACCTCGAGACCCGGATCACGAGCCTCGACATGGAGGATTTCATCTTCCAGGTCGAGGTGCCGACCCGCGAAGAGGTCGAGGTCAAGAACGGCAAGCGCAACCAGGTGCAGGCCAAGGTCTTCCCCGGCTACATCCTGGTCCGGATGGACCTCAGCCCTGAGTCCTACTCCTGTGTGCGCAACACGCCCGGTGTGACCGGCTTCGTCGGGGCGACCGACCGCGTCGACCGCCCGGCTCCGCTCTCGCTCGACGAGGTGCTGAAGTGGCTGGCACCGGCCGTCGTGGCGGAGGAGAAGAAGGCGAAGCCCGAGATCAGGGTCCTCGACTTCGAGGTCGGCGACTCGGTCACCGTGACCGACGGCGCGTTCGCCTCGCTGCCGGCCTCCATCTCGGAAATCAATGCCGACCAGCAGAAGTTGAAGGTGCTGGTGTCCATCTTCGGCCGGGAGACCCCGGTCGAGCTGAACTTCAACCAGGTCGCCAAGATCTGACCTGGTTCGTCGTGGGAGGGGCTCTCCAGCCCCGCCATCTACCACAGGAGTAAAAGAAAATGCAGCGCAGCAAGGCTTACCGCAAGGCCGCCGAGTCGATCAACCTCGACTCGCTCTACGCGCCCGCCGAGGCCGTGTCCCTGGCCAAGGGCAGCAGCACCGCCAAGTTCGATGCCACGGTCGAGGTCGCCATGCGCCTCGGTGTCGACCCGCGTAAGGCTGACCAGATGGTCCGTGGCGTCGTCAACCTGCCGCACGGCACGGGCAAGACCGCCCGCGTCATCGTCTTCGCCCAGGGCGCCAAGGCTGAAGAGGCCGTCGCCGCCGGTGCGGACGAGGTCGGCACGGACGAGCTCGTGGCCCGCATCCAGGGCGGCTGGCTCGACTTCGACGCCGCGATCGCCACCCCGGACCAGATGGCCAAGATCGGCCGGATCGCCCGGATCCTCGGCCCCCGTGGCCTCATGCCCAACCCGAAGACCGGCACGGTCACCGTCGACGTGACCAAGGCCGTGTCCGACATCAAGGGCGGCAAGATCACGTTCCGGGTGGACAAGCACTCCAACCTGCACCTGATCATCGGCAAGGCGTCGTTCTCGGCCGAGCAGCTCCTCGAGAACTACAGCGCGGTGCTCGACGAGGTCCTGCGGGCCAAGCCGTCGGCCGCCAAGGGCACCTACCTCAAGAAGGTCACCGTCAGCACCACGATGGGCCCCGGCGTGCCGGTCGACCCGAAGGTCGTCAAGAACCTCCGCGACAACGCTGACGCCTGATCGCACCGTTTGTCATGAAAGCCCCCGGGGACATCCCCGGGGGCTTTTTTGTGCGAGGCTGCCCGCGTGCGATTCGACCGGATCTGGTTCCGCTACGCGCGCCGCGCGGGCTGGGCGCTCACGGAAGTGACTGCCACCGTCGACCCCGGCGCCACGGTGGTCGTGCTGGGCCGCAACGGCGCGGGCAAGTCGACCCTCCTTCAGCTGGCCGCCGGCGTCCTGGAGCCGGTGCGTGGTGCGGTCCTGGATCGACCGCCGGTCGTGGGCTGGGTCCCCGAGCGTTTCCCCGCCGACCAGCCGTTCACCACCGAGCAGTATCTGACCGCGATGGCGGCCCTGCGAGGTCTGCGCGGGCCGCGGAGCCGGTCCGAGATCGATCACTGGATCGAGCGGCTCGGTCTCGGTGAGCACCGCCACATCCGGCTGGGCGCGCTCTCCAAGGGCACGGCGCAGAAGGTCGGCCTCGCCCAGGCACTCCTGGTCCCGCCGGGTCTGCTGGTCCTGGACGAGCCGTGGGAGGGCCTGGACTCCGCAGCCCGCACCCTGGTCCCGCAGATCGTCGCCGAGGTGACCGGTGCCGGGGGAGCGGTTCTGATCAGCGATCATCGCGGCGAGATCGCGTCGCTGCCGGGCGCGATCCGCTGGAGCGTGCAGAACGGCACGGTGGTCACCGGAGTCCCTGCCCCGGAGCCGGTCCCGGAGGACGTCATTCTCGAGCTCGCCGTCCCACGAGCGGAGGCAGACCAGCTGATGGCCCGGCTGAGTGCCGAGGGTCATCGCATTCTCCGGGTACGCGAGGAGCGCGCATGACGATCGCGTTGGCTCGGATGCGCCTCGTGGCCCTCGTCCGCGGTGGCCGGATCCTCGCACCCCTGATCGCCGGGCTCGTGGTGCTCGGCATCATCCACGGCGGCGGCCAGTCGCCGGCTGCCTCCGCCTACGGATATTCGGCGGCCATGCTGTTCCCGGTCTTCGCCTGGCTCACCAAGGTGGTCCTGGACGCCGAGCCGGACGTCCAGCGCCGCCTCGCCCGCGTCGCCGTGGGCGCTGCCCGGGAGTCCGCCGCGGGCGCTCTGGCTGCCGTTGCGGCCGGGTTGGCGTTCACCGTCGTGGCGATCGCTGTTCCGCTGGTCATGGGCGCGATCGGTCCACCGAAGCCGGGGGAGACCTCGATCGTCGCCGGTGTCGGGCTCGGGGTGCTCGCGCATGTGCTGGCGCTGGGGGCGGGGGTGGCGCTGGGGTCGGTTGCTTGCCGGGCGGTTACGCGTACGGTCCGCAATGGGGTCGTGGTGCTCGTCACAGGGTCGGTGCTCGTGGTCGTCCTGGGGCTACGAGGCTCGATCGCACCCTGGTCCGTGCCGCCGGTGATGGCTGTCTCCCGCGCGCTCGCCGAGGTGCCCGTGCCCAGCCCAGGGGCCTTCCTGCTGCTCGTCGGCTGGGCGGTCGTGTGGTGCGGTGCCGTTCTCGCCGGGTACGCCGCGGTCCGGCGCCGGCGCTCGTGAGCCGATTTGGATCCGGGCGCTTCTCCGCGTAACCTCTGACTCAGAGTTCCACCCATAGACCGCTGGTATCCGATTCCCCGTCGAAAGACGGCAGGTTCGGACGAAGGTCCCGCGACATGCGGGCGACCCGCGCAGGGGAGAACGGTTCGTGATCATGAAGGCGCCTCTGGTGCCCATGTCCCGCCCCGTGCGCCCTGCGCCGGGGCGTTTCTCATGTTCGGGCCCGCTATCTCACCAGCGGATCTTCGAGCATTGAAAGGAGGGACATGGCGGACAAGCCGGTCCGGGCCGATAAGGCCTCTGCCGTTGCCGAGCTCACGGAGCAGTTCCGTAACTCGTCGGCCACCCTGTTGACCGAGTACCGCGGTCTCACGGTTGCCCAGATCAGTGAACTGCGTCGCACCCTCGGCCGCGAGACCAAGTACTCCGTGTCGAAGAACACGCTCGCGAAGCGTGCTGCCACCGATGCGGGCATCGATGGTCTCGACGCGCTCTTCGCCGGTCCTACCGCGCTCGCGTTCGTCAGCGGCGACCCGGTCGAGGCGGCCAAGGGCCTTCGTGCCTTCGCCAAGACCAACCCCGCCCTGGTGATCAAGGGCGGCGTCTTCGAGGGCAAGGCCATCTCGGCGGCCGAGGTCAGCAAGATCGCTGACCTCGAGTCCCGTGAGGTGCTGCTGGCCAAGCTGGCCGGCGCCATGAAGGGCAACCTGACCAAGGCAGCGGCCACGTTCCAGGCCCCGCTCGCCCAGGTCGCACGTCTTGCGGCTGCGCTGCAGGACAAGCGCGCGCAGGACGGTTCCGCCGAGGCCTGATTCGGCCCGCGCGGAGTGACTTAACACCCACAGAACCAACGAAAGGTTGCCAGACATGGCGAAGCTCAGCACCGACGAGCTGCTCGACGCGTTCAAGGAAATGACCCTGATCGAGCTCTCCGAGTTCGTGAAGCAGTTCGAAGAGGTCTTCGAGGTCACCGCCGCCGCGCCCGTCGCGGTTGCCGGCCCGGCCGCCGTCGCCGCCGAGGCGGAGCCGGAGAAGGACTCCTTCGACGTCGTCCTCGAGGCCGACGGTGGCAAGAAGATCCAGGTCATCAAGGTCGTGCGTGAGCTGACCGGCCTGGGCCTCAAGGAGGCCAAGGACGCCGTTGAGGCCGCCCCCAAGGCGATCCTCGAGGGTGTCGACAAGGAGAAGGCCGAGGCTGCCAAGGCCAAGCTCGAGGGCGAGGGCGCCAAGGTCACCCTCAAGTGACCTGAGGCTCCACCGCACCACCTCGCACGAGCGGGGACCCTTCACAGGGTCTCCGCTCGTTCGCGCATCCCGATAGAACCGCAGGTCAGGAGCCGTTTCTTCGGCGGTCGGATGGACGACTGACGAAAACGGCCAATCATCTTTTATGCTGATTCTCAGGCGCAGCGCGGCGTCTGCGGGACGACGGCACACGTTCGACCCGCGGCACAACCCTTGACTGTGTGTCCGCTGACAGGCACGCTGACATCAGCAAGTTTCCGCGCTTGCGACAGCCGTCCAAGGGCAGCCGAGATTTTGTCGGCTCCTGCGGACCGGCACCGGAGGGCAGCACGCCGCGTTGAGCGGTCCCGCTGAGGCACTGACCGGGGAGCACCGATAAAGGTGCAGGTCAGAGGCGTTCGGGACGTGTTCCGCAGGCACCCTCAGGTGTGGGCTGGACAGCGGTTAGCCGAGCGGCTACACTGCTAGTTTGCGCTGCCTTCTGCCTTGAGCCCTGCAGGGACATCCATCAGGATGATTTCCTGGGGGTCCATTGGAGTGCCCAGGGCAGTAGACAGCGCAGCAGTTGCATCAGCAGCTCAGCCGCATCAGCAGCACCGGTCCTCGGAAGGACGCATCTTGGCAGCTTCCCGCCCTGCGAAGACCAGCCGTACGTCGAGCGCTTACGCTCCCCGCCGTATCTCGTTCGGCCGGATCCAAGAGCAGCTTGAGGTCCCCAACCTCCTTGCCCTCCAGACGGACTCGTTCGACTGGTTGGTGGGTAACGAGGCTTGGCAGACCCGCACGACGGACGATCCGCACGCCCACTCGGGCCTCGCAGAGATCCTTGAGGAGATCAGTCCCATTGAGGACTTCTCCGGCACCATGTCACTGTCCTTCTCCGCTCCGCGCTTCGACGAGGTCAAGGCCTCGATCGAGGAGTGCAAGGAGAAGGACCTGACTTACTGCGCACCGCTGTTCGTGACCGCGGAGTTCACCAACAACACCACTGGCGAGATCAAGAGCCAGACCGTGTTCATGGGTGACTTCCCGATGATGACCCCCAAGGGGACGTTCGTCATCAACGGCACCGAGCGCGTCGTGGTGAGTCAGCTCGTCCGTTCGCCGGGCGTGTACTTCACCAAGGAGCCGGACAAGACCTCCGACCGTGACCTTTCCAGCGTCAAGGTCATTCCGAGCCGGGGCGCCTGGCTCGAGTTCGACATCGACAAGCGCGACACCGTCGGTGTCCGCATCGACCGCAAGCGCCGGCAGGCAGTCACCGTCCTGCTCAAGGCGATCGGCTGGTCCGCGGACCAGATCCGGGAGCGGTTCGGCTGGTCCGAGCTGCTCATGACGACGCTCGAGAAGGACCACATCGGCGGGCAGGACGAGGCCCTGCTCGACATCTACCGCAAGCTCCGTCCCGGCGAGCCCCCGACCCGGGAGAACGCGCAGACCCTGCTCGACAACCTCTTCTTCAACCCGAAGAGGTACGACGTCGCCAAGGTCGGCCGTTACAAGTTCAACAAGAAGCTGGACATCGACGTACCGATCGTCCGCGGCACGCTCACCGAGGAAGACATCGTCAAGACCGTGGACTACCTCTGCCGGCTGCACGCCGGTGAGGAAGGCTACGAGGCCGACGACATCGACCACTTCGGCAACCGTCGCCTGCGTACCGTCGGCGAGCTGATCCAGAACCAGGTTCGCGTCGGCCTCTCCCGCATGGAGCGGGTTGTCCGCGAGCGCATGACGACGCAGGACGTCGAGGCGATCACGCCGCAGACCCTGATCAACATCCGCCCCGTGGTGGCTGCGATCAAGGAGTTCTTCGGCACGTCGCAGCTGTCGCAGTTCATGGACCAGACCAACCCGCTGGCGGGCTTGACCCACCGGCGCCGGCTGAGCGCGCTCGGCCCGGGTGGTCTGTCCCGTGAGCGGGCCGGCTTCGAGGTCCGTGACGTGCACCCGTCCCACTATGGCCGGATGTGCCCGATCGAGACGCCGGAAGGCCCGAACATCGGCCTGATCGGTGCTCTCTCGACGTTCGCGCGGGTCAACCCGTTCGGTTTCGTCGAGACCCCGTACCGCAAGGTGGACAACGGCGTGGTCACCGACCAGGTCGACTACCTCACCGCGGACGAGGAAGACCGGTACATCAAGGCGCAGGCGAACGCCACGCTCGCCGCGGACAACACGTTCGCACAGGATCGCGTCCTGGTCCGCCGTAAGGGCGGTGAGGTCGACTACGTGCCCGGCACGGACGTCGACTACATGGACGTCTCGCCGCGACAGATGACCTCGGTCGCGACGGCGATGATCCCGTTCCTCGAGCACGACGACGCCAACCGCGCCCTCATGGGTGCGAACATGCAGCGTCAGGCGGTGCCGCTGGTCAAGGCCGAGGCGCCGCTGGTCGGCACCGGCATGGAATACCGTGCCGCGGTCGACGCCGGCGACGTGGTCGTGGCCGAGGTCGGCGGTGTGGTCGAGGACCTCTGCGCCGACTACGTGACGGTCCACCAGGACGACGGCCACCGCCGTACGTACCTGCTGCACAAGTTCCGTCGCAGCAACGCCGGCTCCTGTGTCAACCAGAAGCCCGTCGTCTTCGAAGGCGACCGGGTCGAGGCCGGCCAGGTCGTAGCCGACGGTCCGTGTACCGACGAGGGGGAGATGGCCCTCGGCCGCAACCTGCTCGTCGCGTTCATGTGCTGGGAAGGCCACAACTACGAGGACGCGATCATCCTGTCGCAGCGCCTCGTGCAGCAGGACGTGCTCACCTCGATCCACATCGAGGAGCACGAGGTCGACGCGCGTGACACCAAGCTCGGCCCGGAAGAGATCACCCGCGACATCCCCAACGTCAGCGAGGAAATGCTCGCTGACCTGGACGAGCGCGGCATCATCCGGATCGGTGCCGAGGTTGTGCCCGGCGACATCCTGGTCGGCAAGGTCACGCCCAAGGGCGAGACCGAGCTCACCCCCGAGGAGCGGCTGCTCCGCGCGATCTTCGGTGAGAAGGCGCGCGAGGTCCGCGACACCTCGCTGAAGGTTCCGCACGGCGAGACCGGCACGGTCATCGGCGTCCGGACCTTCTCCCGCGAGGACGGCGACGAGCTGCCCCCGGGCGTGAACGAGCTCGTTCGCGTCTACGTGGCACAGAAGCGCAAGATCCAGGACGGCGACAAGCTCGCCGGCCGGCACGGCAACAAGGGTGTCATCTCGAAGATCCTGCCGATCGAGGACATGCCGTTCCTGGAGGACGGCACCCCGGTCGACATCGTGCTGAACCCGCTGGGTGTGCCCTCGCGTATGAACATCGGCCAGGTTCTGGAGACCCACCTCGGGTGGATCGCCAAGACCGGCTGGGAGGTCGAGGGCGACGACTCCGAGTGGAAGCGTCAGCTGCGGGCCATCGAGGCGCACGAGTCCCCCAAGGACTCGAACGTCGCGACCCCGGTCTTCGACGGCGCGCAGGAAGAGGAGATCAAGGGTCTCCTCGAGTCGACTCTCGTCAACCGTGACGGGAAGCGGCTGGTCAACGGTGACGGCAAGGCGCAGCTCTTCGACGGTCGCTCCGGCGAGCCGCTGCCCGACCCGATCTCCGTCGGCTACGTCTACATCCTGAAGCTGAACCACCTGGTCGACGACAAGATCCACGCTCGTTCGACCGGCCCCTACTCCATGATCACGCAGCAGCCGCTGGGTGGTAAGGCGCAGTTCGGTGGCCAGCGGTTCGGCGAGATGGAGTGCTGGGCGATGCAGGCCTACGGTGCGGCTTACGCACTGCAGGAGCTGCTGACCATCAAGTCCGACGACGTTCTCGGCCGCGTGAAGGTCTACGAGGCAATCGTCAAGGGCGAGAACATCCCGGAGCCGGGCATCCCCGAGTCCTTCAAGGTGCTGCTCAAGGAGCTGCAGTCGCTGTGCCTGAACGTTGAGGTGCTTTCCAGCGACGGCGTGGCCCTGGAGATGCGCGAGACGGACGACGAGGTCTTCCGGGCCGCGGAGGAACTCGGCATCGACCTGTCCCGGCGCCCGAACGAGGGCGTCAGCAGCGTCGAAGAGATCTGACGGAGAGCGTCCCCGGTGAGCTTCTTCTCGCCGGGGACGCCCCCCGCCGGCCTGGAATTCATCCGAGCAAGGAAACACGAGGGATAGACCAAGTGCTGGACGTCAACTTCTTCGACGAGTTGCGCATCGGCCTGGCCACCGCTGACGACATCCGCCAGTGGTCGCACGGCGAGGTCAAGAAGCCCGAGACGATCAACTACCGCACCCTGAAGCCTGAGAAGGACGGACTCTTCTGCGAGAAGATCTTCGGCCCTCAGCGCGACTGGGAGTGCTACTGCGGAAAATACAAGCGGGTCCGGTTCAAGGGCATCATCTGTGAGCGCTGCGGCGTCGAGGTGACCCGGTCCAAGGTCCGTCGAGAGCGCATGGGCCACATCGAGCTCGCCGCGTCGGTCACGCACATCTGGTACTTCAAGGGTGTGCCGAGCCGCCTGGGCTACCTGCTCGACCTGGCGCCCAAGGATCTCGAGAAGATCATTTACTTCGCCTCGTACGTGATCACGAGCGTTGACGCCGAGGCGCGTCACCGCGACATGTCCACCATCGAGAACGAGATCTTCGCCGAGAAGCGCCAGTCCGAGAACAGCCGCGACTCGGAGATCGAGAAGCGCGCCGCCAAGCTGGAGCAGGACCTGGCCGAACTCGAGGCCGAGGGTGCCAAGGCTGACGTGCGCCGCAAGGTCAAGGAGGCTGGCGAGCGCGAGATGCGCCAGATCCGTGACAAGGCGCAGCGCGAGATCGACCGCCTCGACGAGGTGCTCGACACCTTCCGCAAGCTCGACTCGAAGCAGCTGGTCACCGACGAGCTGCTCTACCGCGAGCTGCGGGACCGCTTCGGTGAGTACTTCACCGGTGGCATGGGTGCTGAGGCCATCAAGGCGCTGCTCCAGAACATGGACCTGGTCGCCGAGGCCGAGAACCTGCGCGAGATCATCCGCACGGGCAAGGGCCAGCGCAAGATCCGCGCGCTCAAGCGTCTGAAGGTTGTCGCGGCGTTCCTGAACACGCGCAACTCGCCGCTGGGCATGGTCCTGGACTGCGTCCCGGTCATCCCGCCGGACCTGCGCCCGATGGTGCAGCTCGACGGTGGCCGGTTCGCGACGAGCGACCTGAACGACCTGTACCGCCGGGTCATCAACCGCAACAACCGCCTCAAGCGCCTGATCGACCTGGGCGCCCCTGAGATCATCGTGAACAACGAGAAGCGGATGCTGCAGGAGGCCGTCGACGCACTGTTCGACAACGGCCGCCGTGGCCGGCCGGTCACCGGTCCGGGCAACCGCCCGCTCAAGTCGCTGTCCGACATGCTCAAGGGCAAGCAGGGCCGGTTCCGTCAGAACCTGCTCGGCAAGCGCGTCGACTACTCCGGCCGTTCGGTCATCGTCGTCGGCCCGCGGCTCAAGCTGCACCAGTGCGGTCTGCCCAAGCAGATGGCGCTGGAGCTGTTCAAGCCGTTCGTGATGAAGCGGCTGGTGGACCTTAACCACGCGCAGAACATCAAGTCGGCCAAGCGGATGGTCGAGCGTCAGCGCCCGGTCGTGTGGGACGTCCTCGAAGAGGTCATCAGCGAGCACCCCGTGCTGCTGAACCGCGCGCCGACCCTGCACCGCCTCGGCATCCAGGCCTTCGAACCGCAGCTGGTCGAGGGCAAGGCGATCCAGATCCACCCGCTCGTCTGTACGGCGTTCAACGCCGACTTCGACGGTGACCAGATGGCGGTCCACGTGCCGCTGTCCGCCGAGGCCCAGGCCGAGGCGCGGATCCTGATGCTCTCGTCGAACAACATCCTCAAGCCGGCCGACGGCAAGCCGGTCACCATGCCCACCCAGGACATGGTCATCGGCCTCTACTACCTGACGCACCTCACCAAGGGTGCGAAGGGTGAGGGCCGGGTCTTCAGCTCGGACGCCGAGGCTCGGATGGCGTTCGACAACGGCGAGCTGCACCTGCAGGCCAAGGTGAAGATCCGCCTGCAGGAGATCATCGGTGTCGACAACGGCGCCAAGGACGCGAAGTGGGAGCAGCCGGAGGACTGGACCTCGGGCGAGAAGCTGCTCGTCGAGACCACCCTGGGACGGGTGATCTTCAACGAGACGCTGCCCCCGGGCTACCGCTACGTGAATTACGAGATCCGCAAGGGTCAGCTCTCCGCAATCGTCAACGACCTCGCCGAGCGCTTCCCGAAGGTCGCCCTCGCGGCGACCCTGGACGCGCTCAAGGAGGCCGGTTTCCACTGGGCCACCTGGTCCGGTGTGACGATCGGTATGGGCGACGTCATCGGCCCCCCGCGCAAGCCTGAGATCATCGCGCGGTACCAGGGCGAGGCCGACCGGATCGACAAGCAGTACCAGCGTGGCCTGATGACCGCCGAGGAACGTCGCGGCGAGCTCATCGACATCTGGACCAACGCGACGAAGGACATCTCGAAGGAGATGGAGCTCGCGCTGCCGCAGGAGAACCCGCTCTGGGTCATGATCAACTCCGGCGCTCGCGGTAACCTCCTCCAGCTCCGTCAGATCGCCGCGATCCGTGGTCTGGTGGCCAACCCCAAGGGCGAGATCATCCCGCGCCCGATCACCTCGTCCTACCGCGAGGGCCTGACCGTCCTGGAGTACTTCATCTCCACGCACGGTGCCCGTAAGGGTCTGGCCGACACCGCGCTGCGTACCGCCGACTCGGGTTACCTGACCCGTCGTCTGGTGGACGTCTCGCAGGACGTGATCATCCGCGAGGAGGACTGCGGCACCGACCGCGCGATCCCGATGCAGGTCGCCGATCGCGAGCCGGACGGCACGCTCCTGGTGCACGTGCACGCCGAGACCGGGGTGCACGCCCGCACGCTGGCCGACGACATCGACGACGCCCAGGGCAAGCGGGTGGTGTCGCGTGGCGACGACCTCAACTCGATCATGGTGGACGCGCTCGTCGCGGCCGGCGTCGAGACGGTCCGGGTGCGCAGCGTCCTGACCTGTGAGTCGAAGCTCGGCGTCTGCGCGGCCTGCTACGGCCGTTCGCTGCCGACCGGCAAGTCGGTCGACATCGGCGAGGCCGTCGGCATCATCGCCGCCCAGTCCATCGGTGAGCCGGGAACGCAGCTGACGATGCGTACCTTCCACACCGGTGGTGTCGCGGGTGAGGACATCACCCAGGGTCTGCCCCGTGTGCAGGAGATCTTCGAGGCTCGCGTGCCGAAGGGTAAGGCGCCCATCGCCGACACCCCCGGTCGCGTGCGCATCGAGGACGGCGAGCGTTCGCGGAAGATCGTCGTGATCCCGGACGACGGCAGCGAGGAGATCGTGTACGACAAGATCTCCAAGCGCGTCAAGCTGCGCATCCCCGACGGCGGGCACGTGGCCGTCGGCGAGAAGCTGACCGAGGGCACGATCGACCCCCACGAGCTCCTGCGCATCATGGGCCCGCGCGCGGTTCAGGTCCACCTGACCGCCGAGGTCCAGCAGGTCTACCGCTCGCAGGGTGTGCTGATCCACGACAAGCACATCGAGATCATCATCCGCCAGATGCTCAAGCGGGTGACGGTGATCGACTCGGGTGCCGCGGAGTTCCTCCCCGGCGTGCTGGTCGACCGGGCGCTCTTCGAGTCGGAGAACCGCCGGATCGTCGGCGAGGGTGGCGAGCCCGCCGCCGGTCGTCCGGTGCTCATGGGTATCACCAAGGCCTCGCTGGCGACCGACTCCTGGCTCTCGGCGGCCTCCTTCCAGGAGACCACCCGGGTGCTCACCGACGCTGCGATCAACTCGCGCAGCGACTCGCTGGTGGGCCTCAAGGAGAACGTCATCATCGGCAAGCTCATCCCGGCGGGTACTGGCATCAGCAAGTACCGCAACATCCGGGTCGAGCCGACCGAGGAGGCGAAGGCCAAGGTGTACTCGATGACCGGGTACCCCGAGACCGACTACGGCTTCGGGCCGGCCAGTGGACAGGCAGTTCCGCTGGACGACTTCGACTTCGGGTCGTACCGCTGATCTCCTGCTGTTGATCTGAGCTGTTGAGCCAAGGGCGTCCGCGCATCGCGCGGGCGCCCTTCGGCGTTCCTCGTGCTCCTAGAATGGAGCGGTGACGCTCCCTGTCTCCGCCGCACCCACCCGCCATCCGATGGACCCGGAGCCGGTGCCCGCCACCAAGGCGCGGGCCGTCTTCGCCCTCGGACTGGTGGCGCTGCTCACCGGCCCGTTCATCGGCGGCGTGATCCCGGCCACGATCGCCTTGCTGCTCGCCCGGCAGGTCTCCCGCGAGCACTACGCGTCGGGCGGCTACCTGCTCGGCGCCAGATGGGTGCGCCGCGGCCGCGCGCTGGCCTGGGCCGGCATAGTCCTGGCGCTGACCGCGCTGGTCGTCGCCGTCATCGCCGGTCTGCTGCATTTCGCCGGGAGTTCCGGCGGCCAGGACTTCGCCCCCGGCACCGACTGAGCCCGTCCGGCGTCCCTCGGGCTGCGCTGTGCCACGTTCGGGTGACATGCTCGTCATGCACGTATGGGAACGCGGTCGAGAGGGACAGCTGGTGACGCAACAGCCAGGTTCGTGGCCCGGGCAGCCGGGGCAGCCGGTGGTGATGGCGCCCAAGGCGGGAGAGGCGTGGACCCCGGAGCGGGTCGACCCCGTGCCCGGCACCGAGTTCGGCCTGGTGCAGCTCAGGGTGCCGCCGATCACGTCCGGCCTCGCCGTCGGCGCACTCGCGGCGGGGATCGCAGCGATCCTGGTCTCCACCCTGGTGCTCTGCTTCGGCCTGGCCGGGTCGTCGCAGGGGTGGGGTGCGCTGGTGGCCGGGGCATTCGCTCTGCTCAGTGCCATAGCCGGTGGGGGTGCGATCACGGTGGGTCTGGCGGCGCGGCGCCAGATCAAACGCTCAGGCCAGGCCGGTCGCGTGCGCTTCACGGGCGGCGGTGTGGCGCTCGCGGGCATCTGGTGTGGTGGTGCGGGAGCGGGAATTGCGGTCCTGACTCTGCTGTTGGTAGTGGTGTTGCAGTCATCCTGAGGCCGCCCTTGTGAGGTCATCTTGGGGCCAGCTGCGGGAAACCGGCACCGCGGCGTTGCGTCCCAGGAAGACCCGGTACACTTGCTAAGCGGAGATGTCCATCGTCAAGCTGGTTGGTCTGAGCTGCTCATGTTCGAGCCTCTCGTTTTGACCTGCGTGCTAATGGTGGGTACTCTTTCCCCTTGCGCCCGGGCTCGCCCGGGCAACTCGTGCGTGCGCCCGAGTCTGTAGAACGACGGGGCGATGAGCACGACGGGCTGAGCCCGACAATGACAGAACTCGTTACGCGCAACCGCGTGTGGCGGGACCGTGAGCCGGACGACACGCCCGACCGCGGGTGCGGGCCGACCCCCAGGGTCGGTGCGCACACCAGGCAAAACGAAGACGTTGCGGCCGCTGAAGGGCGGCCGAAGGGAGCGGAGAAACCCGGTGCCCACGATCCAGCAGCTGGTCCGAAAGGGCCGACAGGCGAAGACGAGTAAGACCAAGACGCCGGCGCTGAAGGGAAGTCCTCAGCGGCGCGGCGTGTGCACGCGCGTGTACACCACCACCCCCAAGAAGCCGAACTCTGCGCTGCGCAAGGTCGCTCGTGTGAAGCTCAGCAGCCAGATCGAGGTGACGGCGTACATCCCGGGCGTCGGCCACAACCTGCAGGAGCACTCGATCGTGCTCGTGCGTGGCGGTCGAGTGAAGGACCTCCCGGGCGTCCGCTACAAGATCGTTCGTGGTTCGCTGGACACCCAGGGTGTCCGCAACCGCAAGCAGGCCCGCAGCCGTTACGGCGCGAAGAAGGAGAAGAGCTGATATGCCGCGTAAAGGCCCCGCTCCGCGCCACCCGTTGGTTGCGGACCCGGTTTACAACTCCCCGCTTGTCACCCAGTTGGTGAACAAGATCCTCGTGGGCGGCAAGCGTCAGCTCGCCGAGCGCATCGTCTACGGTGCCCTCGAGGGTGCCCGGGAGAAGAGCGGCACCGACCCCGTGGTGACGCTCAAGCGCGCCATGGACAACGTCAAGCCGACCCTCGAGGTCCGCAGCCGCCGCGTCGGTGGCGCGACCTACCAGGTGCCGGTCGAGGTGCGCACCCCGCGCCAGACCACCCTGGGCCTGCGCTGGTTGGTGCAGTACTCCAAGGCCCGTCGCGAGAAGACCATGATCGAGCGGCTGCAGAACGAGCTGCTCGACGCGAGCAACGGTCTCGGCGCCGCTGTCAAGCGTCGCGAGGACACCCACAAGATGGCGGAGTCCAACAAGGCCTTCGCGCACTACCGCTGGTAGGACCCTGTTACCGGTCCGGCAACCGCCGGGCCGGGACACCGGTCGATCCGGCTCCCCGCGGCATCCCGCGGGAACAAAGTCGATACGACGACGAAGAGTAGGGATTGCAGTGGCTGCCGCAGACGCGCTCGCCAAGGTACGCAACATCGGCATCATGGCGCACATCGACGCTGGTAAGACCACGACGACCGAGCGCATCCTGTTCTACACCGGCATCACGTACAAGATCGGTGAAGTCCACGAGGGCGCGGCCGTCATGGACTGGATGGAACAGGAACAGGAACGCGGCATCACGATCACCTCCGCCGCCACGAAGTGCGAGTGGAAGGGCTACACGATTCAGATCATCGACACGCCCGGCCACGTCGACTTCACGGTCGAGGTCGAGCGGTCGCTGCGTGTGCTCGACGGCGCCGTCGCGGTGTACGACGGTGTGGCCGGCGTGGAGCCGCAGACCGAGAACGTCTGGCGCCAGGCGGACAAGTACCACGTCCCGCGTATGTGTTTCGTCAACAAGCTCGACCGCACCGGTGCGGACTTCTTCCGCTGCGTGCAGATGATGATCGACCGGCTCAACGCCACCCCCCTGGTGCTGCAGATCCCGATCGGCCTCGAGGGCGACCACATCGGTGTCGTCGACCTGATCGGTATGCGCGCGCTGACCTGGCGTGGCGAGACCGCCAAGGGTGACGACTACGCCATCGAGGAGATCCCCGCGGATCTGCTCGACTCGGCCACCGAGTGGCGCGAGAAGCTCATCGAGACGCTCGCTGACGTCGATGACGCCGTGATGGTGAAGTACCTCGACGGCGAGAGCCTGACCGAGGTGGAGATCAAGGACGCCATCCGGCGCGCCACGATCGCCAGCAAGGCCAACCCGGTGCTGTGCGGCTCGGCGTTCAAGAACAAGGGCGTTCAGCCCATGCTCGACGCCGTGGTGGACTTCCTCCCGTCGCCGCTGGACGTCCCGGCCATCGAGGGCACCGCGCCGGACGGCGAGACGCCGATGCTGCGTAAGCCCTCCAACAGCGAGCCCTTCTCCGGCCTGGCCTTCAAGATCCAGACGGACAAGCACCTCGGCAAGCTGACGTACGTCCGGGTCTACTCCGGCACGCTCGATTCCGGTTCCCAGGTGGTCAACTCCACCAAGGACCGCAAGGAGCGGATCGGCAAGATCTACCAGATGCACGCCAACAAGCGCGAAGAGCGTCCGACGGCGCAGGCCGGCGACATCATCGCCGTGCAGGGTCTCAAGCAGACCACCACCGGTGACACGCTGAGCGACCCGGCCAACCCGGTGATCCTCGAGTCGATGACGTTCCCGGAGCCGGTCATCCAGGTGGCCATCGAGCCGAAGACCAAGTCGGACCAGGAGAAGCTGGGCACCGCGATCCAGCGCCTGGCCGAAGAGGACCCGACCTTCCGCGTCTTCAACGACGAGGAGACCGGTCAGACGGTCATCGCCGGCATGGGCGAGCTCCACCTGGACATCCTGGTGGACCGCATGCGCCGCGAGTTCAACGTCGAGGCCAACATCGGTAAGCCCCAGGTGGCGTATCGCGAGACGATCCGCGGCACCGTGGAGAAGCTCACCTACGTCCACAAGAAGCAGACCGGTGGCTCCGGCCAGTACGCGAAGGTCGTCGTCACGGTCGAGCCCCTGCCGCTCGAGGCGGACGGCCCGACCTACGAGTTCGTCAACGCGGTCTCCGGTGGTCGCATCCCGAAGGAGTACATCCCTTCGGTCGACGCCGGTGCGCAGGACTCGCTGCAGTACGGCGTGCTCGCGGGCTACCCGCTGGTCGGTGTCAAGCTGACACTGGTCGACGGTCAGTTCCACGAGGTCGACTCGTCGGAAATGGCGTTCAAGATCGCCGGCTCCATCGTGATGAAGGAAGCGGCCCGCAAGGCCGACCCCGTTCTTCTCGAGCCGATGATGGCCGTCGAGGTCACCACGCCCGAGGACAACATGGGCGATGTCATCGGCGACGTGAACTCCCGTCGTGGCATCATCCAGTCGATGGAAGAGCGCTCCGGCGCCCGCGTCATCAAGGCCCTGGTGCCGTTGTCGGAGATGTTCGGCTACGTCGGCGACCTCCGGTCGAAGACGCAGGGCCGGGCGAGTTACAGCATGCAGTTCGACTCCTACGCCGAAGTTCCTCAGAGCGTGGCGAAGGAGATCATCGCGAAGGCCACCGGCGCCTGATGCGTTGAGGCGCGTGCGGTCCGTCGAGGGCCGCACGCGCACGAGCAGTCGACAGAGTCCCCAGCGCCTTATCGGGCGTGCCGGGAGCGAAGAAAACCACAGTCCACAGGAGGACACCAGTGGCGAAGGCGAAGTTCGAGCGGACTAAGCCGCACGTCAACATCGGCACCATTGGTCACATCGACCACGGTAAGACGACGCTGACTGCGGCCATCACGAAGGTCCTGCACGACGAGTACCCGGACCTGAACCCCTACACCCCCTTCGACGAGATCGACAAGGCGCCGGAGGAGAAGGCCCGGGGTATCACGATCTCGATCGCGCACGTCGAGTACCAGACCGCGTCGCGTCACTACGCGCACGTGGACTGCCCCGGCCACGCGGACTACATCAAGAACATGATCACCGGTGCCGCGCAGATGGACGGCGCGATCCTGGTGGTCGCGGCGACCGACGGCCCGATGCCGCAGACCAAGGAGCACGTGCTCCTGGCCCGCCAGGTCGGCGTTCCGTACATCGTCGTGGCGCTGAACAAGAGCGACATGGTCGACGACGAGGAGCTCCTCGAGCTCGTCGAGCTCGAGGTCCGCGAGCTGCTCAGCACGTACGAGTTCCCGGGCGACGACCTGCCGGTCGTGCGCGTCTCGGCGCTGAAGGCGCTCGAGGGCGACGCCGAGTGGAGCGCCAAGCTCCTGGAGCTCATGAACGCGGTTGACACCGCGATCCCGCAGCCCGAGCGTGACGTCGAGAAGCCGTTCCTCATGCCCATCGAGGACGTCTTCACGATCACCGGTCGTGGCACGGTCGTCACCGGCCGGGCCGAGCGCGGCATCCTCAAGCCGAACGAGGAGGTCGAGATCGTGGGTATCCGCGAGAAGTCGACCAAGACCGTTTGCACCGGCATCGAGATGTTCCGCAAGCTGCTCGACGAGGCCCGCGCGGGTGAGAACGTCGGCCTCCTGCTGCGTGGTATCAAGCGCGAGGACGTCGAGCGTGGCATGGTCGTCGTGAAGCCGGGGTCCAGCACCCCGCACACGGAGTTCGAGGGCCAGGTCTACATCCTCTCAAAGGAAGAGGGCGGCCGGCACACCCCGTTCTTCCAGAACTACCGCCCGCAGTTCTACTTCCGCACCACGGACGTCACCGGCGTCGTCACGCTGCCCGAGGGCACCGAGATGGTCATGCCGGGCGACTCCACCAGCATGTCGGTCAAGCTGATCCAGCCGATCGCTATGGAGCAGGGCCTGAAGTTCGCGATCCGTGAGGGTGGCCGCACCGTCGGCGCCGGAACGGTCACGAAGATCAACGTCTGAGTTAACAGTGACCCCGATTAGCGTTGCCGGGTTCGATACGGCATACTAGTCAGGTTGCGTCCGCGCAGGGTGGTTGGTTGCCTTTGCAGTTCTGGCAGCCGACCACCCTCGCCCGGTGTCCGGCGTGTGTGTGAAAGCCGCCGGCCGCCCCGATCCCGACGGATGGGGCTGCTCTTCCGGTTAGCTCTGGTGGAGTTGCACCACGGGCACAACCGCGCCAGTTCACTGGGGCGGAAGCCTGTTTGCAGAGTTTTCTGCCACTAGGCGCGACACGCCCGACCGCGGGGGTCGGACAACGCAGGATCAAGCGTCCTGCGGGCATGCGAAAGCCACCGCTTTCGCACGTAGCGGCATCGAGAGAAGGAAACAGAAGCCACCATGGCGGGACAGAAGATCCGCATCCGGCTCAAGGCCTATGACCACGAGGTCGTCGACTCCTCGGCACGCAAGATCGTCGAGACGGTCACGCGGACCGGTGCGTCGGTCGCAGGCCCGGTGCCGCTGCCCACGGAGATCAACCGTTTCTGCGTGATCCGTTCGCCGCACAAGTACAAGGACTCGCGCGAGCACTTCGAGATGCGCACGCACAAGCGGCTGATCGACATCATCGACCCGACTCCGAAGACGGTCGACTCGCTCATGCGCCTCGACCTGCCGGCTGGCGTCGACATCGAGATCAAGCTGTAGGGACCGGACAATGGACAGGCAAGTTAAGGGGATCCTGGGCGCCAAGCTCGGCATGACCCAGGTCTGGGACAACAACAAGGTTGTCCCGGTGACCGTGGTGCAGGCCGGCCCTTGTGTCGTGACCCAGGTCCGCACCCAGGAGGCCGACGGCTACACCGCGGTTCAGCTGGCCTTCGGCCAGATCGACCCGCGCAAGGTCAACAAGCCCGAGAGCGGTCACTACGCGAAGGCGGGTGTGTCGCCGCGGCGCCACCTCGTGGAGCTGCGCACCACCGACGCGAGCGAGTACGAGCTCGGCCAGGAAATCAACGTCGACACGTTCGCCGTTGGCGCGCCGATCGACGTGACCGGCAAGACCAAGGGCAAGGGCTACGCCGGTGTCATCAAGCGGCACGGCTTCCACGGTCTGAAGGCCAGCCACGGTGTCGAGCGTAAGCACCGTCACCCGGGCTCCATCGGCGCCTGCGCCACTCCCGGTCGCGTCTTCAAGGGCGTCCGGATGGCCGGCCGGATGGGTGGCAACCGCTTCACCGTGCAGAACCTCACGGTGCAGGCAGTCGACATCGAGAAGAACCTGCTGCTCGTCAAGGGTGCCATTCCTGGTCCCAAGGGCGCGCTGATCCTGGTCCGTACGGCGGCGAAGAAGGGCGGTGTCAAGAAGTGAGCTCCGTTGACGTGATCAACGCCGAGGGCACCAAGGCCGGCTCGGTCGACCTGCCCGGCGACATCTTCGACGTGCAGGCGAACATTCCGCTGATGCACCAGGTCGTCGTGGCGCAGCTGGCCGCGGCCCGTCAGGGTACGGCGAAGGCCAAGACCCGCGGCGAGGTCGCCGGTGGCGGTAAGAAGCCGTACAAGCAGAAGGGCACCGGCCGCGCCCGTCAGGGCTCGATCCGCGCTCCTCAGTTCACCGGTGGTGGCGTCGTGCACGGCCCCGTGCCGCGCGACTACTCCCAGCGGACCCCCAAGAAGATGAAGGCCGCTGCCCTGCGTGGCGCCCTCTCCGACCGGGCCCGCGACGGTCACATCCACGTGGTCGAGGGCTTCGTCACCGGCGAGAAGCCGTCCACGAAGGCTGCGATCGCGACGCTGCGCAAGGCGACCGAGTCCACCAAGGTGCTCGTGGTGCTGAGCAGCCTGGACGCGGTGAACTGGATCTCGCTCCGCAACGAGCCGTCGGTCCACCTCATCGAGTCCGGCCAGCTCAACACGTACGACGTGCTGGTGGCTGACGCGGTTGTCTTCACGAAGGACGCCCTGGACGAGTTCCTGGGCGTACCGGCCGAAGCTTCCGAGGAGGGGGACAAGTGAGCACGATCGCCGACCCGCGCGACATCATCGTCGCGCCCGTGGTCTCCGAGAAGAGCTACAGCGTTCTCGACCAGAACTGGTACACGTTCGAGGTCCACCCGGACGCCAACAAGACCGAGATCAAGATCGCGATCCAGCAGATCTTCGATGTCCGCGTGCTGACGGTGAACACGATCAACCGCCAGGGCAAGCGCAAGCGCACCAAGACCGGCTTCGGTCAGCGCAAGGCGATCAAGCGCGCACTGGTGAAGCTGGCTGACGGTGACCGTATCGAGGCCTTCGGCGGCCCGGTCAGCTAAGGGGTTTGTAGATCATGGCTATCCGTAAGTACAAGCCGACCACGCCGGGCCGTCGCGGCTCGAGCGTCGCCGACTTCGCTGAGATCACCCGGTCGACGCCGGAGAAGTCTCTGCTGGTGCCGCTGCCCAAAAAGGGTGGCCGCAACGTCCACGGCCGCATCACCACGCGGCACCAGGGCGGCGGTCACAAGCGTCAGTACCGGCTGATCGACTTCAAGCGCGCCGACAAAGACGGCGTGCCGGCCAAGGTCGCTCACATCGAGTACGACCCGAACCGCACCGCCCGCATCGCACTGCTCCACTACGCCGACGGCTCGAAGCGTTACATCGTCGCGCCGAAGGACCTGAAGCAGGGCGACCGCGTCGAAGCCGGCGTGGGCGCGGACATCAAGCCGGGGAACAACCTTCCCCTGCGCAACATCCCGGTCGGTACGACGATCCACAACGTGGAGCTTCGTCCCGGCGGTGGTGCCAAGCTGGCCCGTTCGGCCGGCGTCGGTATCCAGCTGCTCGGCCGTGAGGACGTCTACGCCACGCTGCGTATGCCGTCCGGCGAAATCCGTCGTGTCGACGTGCGCTGCCGCGCCACCGTCGGCGAGATCGGTAACGCCGACCAGTCGAACATCAACTGGGGTAAGGCCGGCCGCATGCGCTGGAAGGGCAAGCGCCCGTCCGTCCGTGGTGTCGCCATGAACCCTGTCGACCACCCGCACGGTGGTGGTGAGGGTAAGACCTCTGGTGGTCGCCACCCGGTCAACCCGGCTGGTAAGCCGGAGGGCCGTACCCGCCGCAAGGGCCAGGAGAGCGACCGCATGATCGTTCGCCGCCGCTACGCCACCCGCAAGCGCGGGTAACGGGAGTTTAAAAGATGCCTCGCAGCCTGAAGAAGGGCCCGTTCGTCGACGACCACCTCATCAAGAAGGTGGAAGTCCAGAACGAGAAGAATTCCAAGAACGTCATCAAGACCTGGTCGCGTCGCTCGACGATCATCCCCGACATGCTCGGGCACACGATCGCCGTGCACGACGGACGCAAGCACGTCCCGGTGTTCATCACCGAGGCCATGGTCGGTCACAAGCTCGGCGAGTTCGCTCTGACCCGTACGTTCAAGGGTCACGAGAAGGACGACCGCAAGAGCCGTCGTCGCTAGTCAGTCCACGGATCAGAAAGGGGTTACAGCGATGCCAGTCAAGAGCGATGTTCCGGCGCTTCCAGGCGCTCGGGCAGTTGCGCGCCACGTGCGCCTCTCGCCGACCAAGGCGCGCCGTGTGATCAACCTCGTCCGCGGTCTGCCCGCGAAGGAGGCTCTCACGGTCCTGCAGTTCGCGCCGCAGGCTGCGAGTGAGCAGGTCTACAAGGTGCTCGCCAGCGCGATTGCGAACGCCGAGAACAACGAGCGGCTCGACCCGGACGCGCTCCTGGTCGCCCAGGCGTTCGTTGACGAAGGTCCCACGCTGAAGCGGTTCCGGCCGCGGGCGCAGGGCCGGGCGTACCGGATCCGCAAGCGCACCTGCCACATCACCATCGCGGTGGAGGCCGTCCAGGTCGCCACGCCGGCTCGCAAGGCCGCCGCGAAGAAGGCCGCGCCGGCCAAGACGGCGGCTCCCGCCGCCGAGGCCACGCCGGTCGAGTCCCAGAGCACGGAAGGTGCCGAGTAATGGGTCAGAAAGTTCACCCCACCGGATTCCGGCTCGGCATCTCCACCGACTGGAAGAGCCGCTGGTTCGCTGACAAGCTCTACAAGGACTACGTCGGCGAGGATGTCAAAATCCGCCGCATGATGTCCAAGGGTCTTGAGCGCGCCGGCATCTCCAAGGTGGACATCGAGCGCACCCGGGACCGGGTCCGCGTCGACATCCACACCGCCCGGCCGGGCATCGTCATCGGTCGTAAGGGCGCGGAGGCCGACCGCATCCGCGGCGAGCTCGAGAAGCTCACCGGCAAGCAGGTCCAGCTCAACATCCTCGAGGTGAAGAGCCCGGAGTCGGACGCACAGCTCGTCGCGCAGGGCGTCGCCGAGCAGCTGTCCAGCCGGGTCAGCTTCCGCCGGGCGATGCGCAAGGCCATGCAGTCCGCGATGAAGAACCCGGCCTGCAAGGGCATCCGGGTTCAGGTCTCCGGCCGCCTCGGTGGCGCGGAGATGAGCCGCACGGAGTTCTACCGTGAGGGTCGCGTTCCGCTGCACACCCTGCGCGCCGACATCGACTACGGCTTCTTCGAGGCCCGTACCACGTTCGGTCGCATCGGCGTGAAGGTCTGGATCTTCAAGGGCGACGCCGTACCGGGTCGCGAGGTTGCCCCCGAGGCGCCCGCGCGTCCCCGCCGTGACCGCGGTGACCGTCCCGAGCGTCCCCGTCGTGGTCGTTCCGGTTCGTCCGGCACCACCGCGGGTGGCACCGAGGCCGGCCGCGCCGCACAGGCTCAGGCCGCCGCGGCGACCACCGAGCCGAACGAGACCGCTGCAGCTCCGGCCGCGGCGGAAACGCAGCAGGAGGGCTGACATATGCTGATGCCGCGTAAGCCCCCGAAGGGCTTCCGGAAGCCGCACCACCCGGACCGCCACGGCGCGTCCAAGGGCGGCAACCGCGTGGTCTTCGGTGAATTCGGTATCCAGGCCCTCGAGCCTGCGTACGTGACCAACCGCCAGATCGAGTCGGCCCGTATCGCCATGACGCGTCACATCAAGCGTGGCGGTAAGGTCTGGATCTCGATCTTCCCGGACCAGGCGCTGACCAAGAAGCCTGCCGAAACCCGCATGGGTTCCGGTAAGGGTTCACCGGAGTGGTGGGTGGCGAACGTCAAGCCGGGACGCATTCTCTTCGAGATGTCGTTCCCGAACGAGACGATCGCGCGCGAGGCGATGCGCCGCGCGATCCACAAGCTCCCGATGAAGTGCCGCATCGTGACACGCGAAGTGGGTGAAAGCTGATGGCAGCGGGCGTGAAGCCGGCCGAGCTGCGCGAACTCTCCGAAGAGGAGCTTGTTTCGCGGCTGCGGGAGGCGAAGGCGGAGCTGTTCAATCTTCGCGTACAGGGTGCGACGGGTCAGCTCGACAATCACCGTCGGCTCCAGGTTGTCCGCAAGGACATCGCGAAGATCTATACGATCATGCGTGAGCGTGAGCTGGGGCTCTCAGCCGCGCCGAGTGAGGTGACAGCATGAGTGAGAACACAGCTGCTGCACCGCGGACCCAGCGCAAGACGCGTGAGGGCCTCGTGGTCAGCGACAAGATGGACAAGACCATCGTTGTCGAGGTCGAGGACCGTGTTAAGCACGCCCTCTACGGCAAGGTCATCCGTCGTACGCGCAAGCTCAAGGTGCACGACGAGCAGAACGCGTGCGGCACCGGCGACCGGGTTCTGCTGATGGAGACCCGTCCGCTGTCAGCCACCAAGCGGTGGCGTGTCGTGGAGATCCTCGAAAAGGCCAAGTGAGTCCGGTGGGCCGGCGCGAGCCGGCCCACCCGACCATCGTTCCGCCAAGCTTCGGCAAGCACTTTCCCGGAGAACTGGCAGACATAGGAGACAGACGTGATCCAGCAGGAGTCGCGACTGCGTGTCGCCGACAACACGGGTGCGAGGGAAATCCTCTGCATCCGCGTACTGGGCGGCTCCGGTCGCCGTTACGCGGGCATCGGCGACGTCATCGTGGCCACGGTCAAGGACGCCATTCCGGGTGCGGGTGTCAAGAAGGGTGAAGTCGTCAAGGCTGTCATCGTTCGCACCGCCAAGGAACGGCGCCGTCCCGACGGCTCGTACATCCGCTTCGACGAGAACGCCGCCGTCATCATCAAGGACGGCGGGGACCCCCGCGGTACGCGCATCTTCGGCCCGGTCGGCCGCGAGCTGCGCGACAAGCGGTTCATGAAGATCATCAGCCTGGCGCCGGAGGTGCTCTGACCGTGAAGATCAAGAAGGGCGACACGGTCGTCGTCATCGCCGGTAAGGACAAGGGCGCGAAGGGTAAGGTCATCGCGGCCTTCCCCCGTCGCGACAAGGTCCTTGTCGAGGGCGTCAACCGCATCAAGAAGCACGAGCGTATCCAGACGTCGCAGCGTGGTTCGAAGACCGGCGGCATCGTCACGCAGGAAGCCGCGATCCACATCTCGAATGTGCAGATCGTGGACTCCGAGGGCAAGCCGACCCGGGTCGGCTACCGCATCGACGACAGCGGCCAGAAGGTCCGGATCGCGCGTACGACCGGTAAGGACCTGTGATGACTGCCGCTACCGAGACGAAGACCCTGCCCCGGCTGAAGCAGAAGTACCGCAGTGAGGTCATCTCTGCGCTTCAGGAGCAGTACAAGTACGGCAACCCCATGCAGATTCCCGGCCTGGTCAAGGTCGTCGTGAACATGGGTGTGGGCGAGGCTGCCCGCGACGCCAAGCTGATCGACGGCGCCGTGAAAGACCTCACCACGATCACCGGCCAGAAGCCGCTGGTCCGTCGTGCGACCAAGTCGATCGCGCAGTTCAAGCTGCGCGAGGGCATGCCGATCGGCGCGAAGGTCACCCTTCGCAACGACCGCATGTGGGAGTTCATGGACCGGCTGCTGTCGATCGCGCTGCCGCGTATCCGTGACTTCCGCGGCCTGGACGGGCGCAAGCTCGACGGGCACGGCAACTACACGTTCGGTCTGACCGAGCAGTCGGTGTTCCACGAGATCGACCAGGACCGGATCGATCGGACCCGGGGCATGGACATCACTGTGGTGACCACCGCCAAGACCGACGAGGAGGGCCGGCAGCTGCTCAAGCTCCTGGGCTTCCCGTTCAAGGAGAACTGAGCATGGCTAAGAAGGCCCTGATCATCAAGGCGGCCGCGAAGCCGAAGTTCGCTGTGCGGGCCTACACCCGGTGCCAGAAGTGCGGTCGCCCGCACTCGGTCTACCGCAAATTCGGCCTCTGCCGGGTCTGCCTCCGGGACATGGCCCACCGCGGCGAGCTCCCGGGCGTATCCAAGGCTTCTTGGTAACCCCCCTTCCAACCGCCCCGCCACCGCCCTTGGGCGGACTGAAGGCTGGATCTTAAGAAATACCGCTTCGCCGTAGGCCCGGGCGCAAGCCTGGGAACCCCGGCGAGAAAGGTTGACGAATACCCATGACGATGACGGACCCGATCGCAGACATGCTCACGCGTCTGCGAAACGCCAACCAGGCGTATCACGACAAGGTGACGATGCCCTTCTCGAAGATCAAGGCGAACATCGCCGAGGTCCTCAAGGCAGAGGGATACATCGCGTCCTGGACGGCCGAGGAGCCTGAGGAAGGCGAAGTCGGCAAGCGCCTGGTCGTTGAACTCAAGTACGGCCAGAGCCGCGAGCGCAGCCTCGCCGGGATCAAGCGCGTGTCCAAGCCCGGTCTCCGGGTGTACGCCAAGTCCGACGAGCTCCCCCGGGTGCTCGGCGGCCTGGGCGTCGCGATCATCTCGACGTCCCAGGGCCTCCTGACCGACCGGCAGGCCCGCAAGCGGAGCGTTGGCGGGGAAGTCCTCGCCTTCGTCTGGTAACGGAGACTTAGACATGTCGCGAATTGGACGTAAGTCGATCCCGGTCCCGACCGGCGTCGATGTCACGATTTCGGGCCAGACCGTCAAGGTCAAGGGCCCCAAGGGCGAGCTCTCGCACGTCGTAGCCGAACCGATCACGGTCGAGAAGGCAGACAACGGCGAGCTGCACGTCAACCGCCCCAACGATGAGCGCAAGGCCAAGGAGCTGCACGGCCTGTCGCGTACCCTCGTGGCGAACATGATCGTCGGAGTGACCGAGGGCTACAAGAAGACCCTCGAGATCAACGGCACCGGTTACCGCGTGACCGCCAAGGGCAAGGACCTCGAGTTCGCCCTGGGCTTCTCGCACCCGGTCAACGTGGTCGCGCCGGCCGGCATCAGCTTCTCGGTCGAGCGGCCGACGCAGTTCACGGTCACCGGTATCGACAAGCAGCTCGTCGGCGAGGTCGCCGCGAACATCCGGAAGATCCGCCCGCCGGAGCCCTACAAGGGCAAGGGCGTCAAGTACCAGGGCGAGGTCATCCGCCGCAAGGCTGGAAAGGCAGGTAAGAAGTGACCGCCACGCTGCTCAAGCGCCGCAATGGCGGCGGTGTCGCCTCCAAGCGCGCCGTCGGCAAGGCGCGTCGGCACTTCCGGGTTCGGAAGAACGTCCGCGGCACTGCCGAGCGTCCGCGCCTGGTCGTCACCCGGTCCTCGCGGAACATCACCGCGCAGATCGTCGACGACCTCAAGGGCCACACGCTGGCCTCTGCCTCCACGCTCGACGCCTCCCTGCGGGGCACCGAGGGTGACAAGAGCGCGCTGTCCGGCAAGGTCGGCGCTCTGCTCGCCGAGCGGGCCAAGGCTGCGGGCGTGTCCAAGGTCGTCTTCGACCGTGGCGGCAACAAGTACGCGGGCCGCATCGCCGCACTTGCGGACGCTGCTCGCGAAGCCGGACTCGAGTTCTAGGAGGGAATGACCAATGCCTGGTCAGCAGCGCCGAGGCGGCGGGTCCGGCGGTAACAACGAAGGTGGCCGCCGCGACAACCGCCGTGAGGGCGGTCGCGGTAACGCGCCCGTCGAGAAGACCCCGCATCTCGAGCGGGTCGTCGCGATCAACCGTGTCGCGAAGGTCGTCAAGGGTGGTCGTCGCTTCAGCTTCACCGCCCTCGTGATCGTCGGCGATGGCGACGGCACCGTCGGCATCGGCTACGGAAAGGCCAAGGAGGTGCCCGCGGCTATCGCCAAGGGCGTCGAGGAGGCCAAGAAGCACTTCTTCAAGGTGCCGCGGATCGGTGCGACCATTCCGCACCCGATCACGGGCGAGGCCGCCGCGGGCGTCGTGCTCCTCAAGCCGGCGTCGGCTGGTACCGGTGTTATCGCCGGTGGCCCCGTGCGCGCCGTGCTGGAGTGTGCCGGTATCCACGACATCCTCTCGAAGAGCCTCGGCTCCTCGAACCCGATCAACATCGTGCACGCGACCGTCGCGGCCCTCAAGGGTCTCGAGTCGCCGGAGCAGGTCGCGGCTCGCCGTGGTCTCCCCGTCGAGGACGTCGCGCCCGCTGCCATGCTGGCGGCGCGTGCGGAAGCGGCGGTGCACTGATGGCACGCTTGAAGGTCACCCAGCTCAGGTCCGGCATCGGCCGTAAGCAGAACCAGCGGGACTCCCTGCGGTCGCTCGGGCTGAAGCGGATCAACGATGTGGTGGTCAAGGAGGACCGCCCCGAGATTCGGGGCATGATCTTCGCCGTGAGCCACCTCGTCAGTGTCGAGGAGGTCGAATAATGGCGATCAAGGTTCACCACCTTCGCCCGGCGCCCGGTGCCAAGACCGCGAAGACCCGTGTGGGTCGCGGTGAAGGCTCCAAGGGAAAGACCGCTGGTCGAGGCACCAAGGGCACCAAGGCGCGTTACCAGGTTCCGGCCCGGTTCGAGGGTGGGCAGATGCCTATCCACATGCGCCTGCCGAAGCTCAAGGGCTTCAAGAACAAGAACAAGGTCGTCTTCCAGGTCGTCAACCTGGACCGGCTTGCCGAGCTGTTCCCGAACGGCGGCGAGGTCGGTCCGCTCGAGCTCGCCGACGCCGGCGCGGTCCGTCGTGGCCAGCTGGTGAAGGTTCTGGGCTCGGGCGAGCTGGGTGGCGTAGCGCTGCAGATCTCTGCGCACGCGTTCAGCGAGTCGGCCAAGGAGAAGATCGCCGCAGCCGGTGGTTCCGCCACCGAACTGTGATTTCTGCCGGGGGTGCTGGCCCGGGTATCCAAGCGCGATACCCGGCCGGCATCCCCGTTGTGGCGTTTGACCTGCTATTTCACTCCGGCGGGCGGCAAAGTTCCAGCAATTGCGGCATAGCTCTTCGTCCCCGGGTGTTGCACAAGCGGCGACCGTGCCTAACGACAGGCACGTCAGGCTGTTAAAGTCCGTTCCCAGCTAGGGATATCGGTCGTCCGGACCGATGCCTACCCCCATCCGCCGGTTTCAGGCGGCCACCTCGCGCAGGAGGAAGAAGTTGCTCTCCGCCTTTTCCAGTGCGTTCCGGACGCCTGACCTGCGCAAGAAACTGCTGTTCACAGTAGCGATCATCGCGGTCTACCGGCTCGGCGCCACTTTGCCCAGCCCAGGCGTGTCCTACACCAACGTCCAGAACTGTCTGGAAGCAGTGAACAGCTCGAACGCCGGCGGCGGGGTCCTGAACCTGCTGAACCTCTTCTCCGGCGGCGCGCTCCTTCAACTCTCGGTCTTCGCGCTGGGCATCATGCCGTACATCACGGCGTCGATCATCCTGCAGCTGCTGACCGTCGTCATCCCCCGGCTGGAGCAGCTCCGCAAGGAGGGCCAGTCCGGCCAGGCGAAGATCACCCAGTACACCCGGTACCTGACCCTGGGTCTCGCGATCCTGCAGTCCTCAGCGTTCGTCGCGCTGGCCCGCTCCGGTCAGCTCTTCGCCAACGCGTGCCCGCAGGACCAGGCCAACCTCCAGATCGTCCCGGAGAACACCGGGCTGCCGCTCTGGCTCACGCTGCTCATGCTGGTCATCACGATGACCGCCGGCACGGGTGTGGTCATGTGGCTCGGTGAGCTCATCACCGACCGCGGTGTCGGCAACGGCATGTCCGTCCTGATCTTCACCTCGATCGCCGCCCGCCTCCCCGGCGAGGGTTGGACGATCAAGGAGAGCAGCGGGTGGGGCAAGTTCTGGCTCGTCATCGTCCTGGTGCTGCTGGTCATCTCCGCGGTCGTCTTCATCGAGCAGGCCCAGCGCCGGATCCCGGTGCAGTACGCGAAGCGCATGATCGGCCGGCGCATGTACGGCGGAACCTCGACGTACATCCCGCTCAAGGTCAACCAGGCCGGTGTCGTCCCGGTGATCTTCGCGTCCTCGCTGCTCTACCTGCCGCAGCTGTACCTGCAGTTCTTCGACCAGAACAACCTCAAGGGCTACCAGCAGTGGATCCAGAACAACCTGGCCAACCCCAGCCACTGGATCTACATCACCACGTACTTCTTGATGATCATCTTCTTCACGTACTTCTACGTGTCGATCACGTTCAACCCGACCGAGGTCGCGGAGAACATGAAGAAGTACGGTGGATTCGTGCCGGGCATCCGGCCGGGCAAGCCCACTGCTGACTACCTGGACTTCATCCTCAGCCGGATCACGCTGCCGGGTGCGCTTTATCTGGGTCTGATCTCGGTTCTGCCTAACTTCTTCTTCATCTGGCTGAACAGTAAGCAGTACCAGAACTTCCCGTTCGGCGGTACGGCGGTGCTGATCATGGTTGGTGTGGGTCTCGAGACGGTCAAGCAGATCGAGAGCCAGTTGATGCAGCGCAACTACGAAGGGTTCCTCCGGTAGTGGGGGCGCGGAGCCGGGGGGCTCTCGCGTCCGTGGTTTGCGAGGCTCGTTCTCACCGAAGCGAGGCGATGTAGGTGCGGCTGGTACTGGTGGGCCCTCCGGGGGCCGGCAAGGGGACCCAGGCTGAGTTCATCGCTGCCCATCTCGCCGTACCGAAGATCTCGACCGGTGACATCTTCCGGGCGAACGTGTCGCAGGGCACGCCGCTCGGGCTGGAAGCGAAGCGGTACATGGACGCGGGCAACCTCGTCCCGGACGAGGTGACCATCAACATGGTTCGCGACCGGCTCGCCGAGCCGGACGCGACGGACGGCTTCCTGCTGGACGGTTTCCCGAGAACCGTCCCGCAGGCGTCGGCACTGGACAAGCTGCTGGCCGACCTCGGCACGGCGCTCGACCTCGTGATGGAACTCGTGGTCGACGACGACGAGGTCATCCGGCGGCTGTCCGGCCGGCGTACCTGCCGGGGTTGCGGCAAGATCTGGCACGTCGAGTTCGACCCGACGAGCAAGGAGAACATCTGTGACAGGTGTGGCTCCGAGCTCTTCCAGCGTGACGACGACCGGGCGGAGACGATCGCCAACCGCCTGGTCGAATATGCGGACAAGACAGCGCCCCTGGTCGACTTCTACGGCGCCCAGGGCAAGCTGGTGGGAATAGACGCGACCGGCCCGGTCGAGGACGTCACGGTGCGAGCGATCGACGCGCTGCGGTCGTACGGAGGCTAGAGATGCGTCGCCAGCAGCTGGACATCCAGCTGAAATCCCCCGAACAGATCGAGCTCATGCGCGGTGCCGGCCTCGTCGTCGCCGCCGCGCTGGACGCGATGCGCGAGGCCGTGGCCCCGGGCGTCTCGACCGGTGATCTCGACGCGATCGCGGAGAAGGTGATCCGTGACGCGGGGGCGACCCCGTCGTTCAAGGGTTACCACGGTTTTCCCGCCTCGATCTGCGCCTCGGTCAACGAGCAGGTCGTGCACGGCATCCCGTCAACCGGGCAGGTGCTGCGGGAGGGCGACCTGCTGTCGCTCGACTGCGGCGCCATCCTGAACGGCTGGCACGGCGACTCGGCCATCACCGTCGGGGTCGGCGAGACCGACCCCGAGCTGCTCCTGATGGCCGAGATCGCCGAGGACTCCATGTGGGCCGGCATCGCCGCCGCGGCGCGCGGTGCCGCCAACGGCCGAGGCCGTCTCACCGACATCTCCTTCAATGTCGAGAAGGTCGTCCGCAAGGCCGGCCGTTACGGCATCGTCGACGGGTACGGCGGCCACGGCATCGGCACGGAGATGCACCAGGACCCCCACGTGCTCAACCACGGCAAGCCCGGCAAGGGCCCGCGCCTCGTGCCCGGTCTCTGCCTGGCCATCGAGCCGATGATCACCATGGGCTCCCCGCGCACGGTGGAGCTCGACGACGGCTGGACGGTCATCACCCGCGACCGTTCGATGGCGGCGCACGTGGAGCACACGATGGCGATCCTCGAAGACGGCGTCTGGGTGACCACGGCCCCGGACGGCGGCCGCGCCCGGCTGGGCGATCTTGTCACCGCCCGCCAGCCCGCTGCCGACTCCCTCGCGGAATAGCCGGTCCTGACACCGCCCAGCGGCCCTCAGGCGGCCGCGGCGGCGCGATCCTGCCCAAGGCCCGGTCGCAGTGCCCGATTGAAGAAGCCGGCCCGTGCGGAGTAGCTGGGGCTGGCGATCCACGTCGAGGCTGTCATGCTTGGGGGATGGGGCGTGAAGACATGCGAGCCGGGGATGCCGATCGTGAGGCTGTCGCCGAGACCTTGAAGGCGGCGCTCAACGAGGGCCGGCTCGATCTGCACGAGTACGACGAGCGGCTGCAGCAGACGTACGCTGCGAAAACTTTCCGTGATCTCGAGGGTCTGACCACCGACCTGCCGGGCACGGTTCCGGTGCAGCGGGCTCAGGTCGCGCCGCAGCAACCCAAGGCGCCGGCATCCGGGCCCACCCCGGGTTCCGAGGTGGGGGAGATGCGCAAGCCCTCGGGACCGCCCTGGGTGGCCTCCTACGGCGGCGTGATCCTCGTCTGCGTCGTCATCTGGGGCGTGACCTCACTCGCGTCGGGGGAGCTCAATTACTTCTGGCCGGCCTGGATGCTCATTCCGCTCATCTTCGGGGTTGTCGGCAGGTTCGGTAACCGCGGCCGATAGCCGGATGCCGGACGAGCGTCGCGCTGTCATGCTGGAACGCATGGGCCGGGACGAGATGAGGGCCGGGGACGCCGATCGGCAGGTCGTCGCCGATCAGCTCCGGGTTGCGCTGGATGAGGGCCGGCTCGATCTGCACGAGTACGACGACCGCCTGCAGCAGGCTTACGCCGCGAAGACCTATGGCGAGCTGAGTCCGTTGTTGCACGATCTGCCTGCCACCGGGCCTGTCGCGAAGGTCGCGCCGACAGCACCGACTGCGCGGGCCGCTCAGGGTGTCAGTGACCGCGACGCGACCGTGCGCTGGCTCACCGAGGTCTGGACCAGCTGGGTCGCCGTGGTGGGGATCACTACGGTCATCTGGCTCTTCAGCTGTGTCGCGAGCGGGCAGCTCACCTACTTCTGGCCGGTCTGGGTCGGGGGGCCCTGGGGTGTCGTGCTGGTCTGGGTCTCGGCGATGGGCCTCGTCACGGGGACGCCACGCAAGGAAGAGCGCAAACGGGCCCGCAAGGCGGAGCAGAAGCAGCTCAAGCGCGAGCGGAAAGCGCTCCAACATGAGAATAAGATGCCCTGAAGTCCGATTTTGAGCACCGTCGACACACCCGACCCCGGGTTACGGGGGCCTCGGTTTGGTGTCGATGCTGGGGCGCGCGTACACTGGCTAGCTGGCGCACAGCGTCCACTCCGGCCTGTCCATCAAGCGCTTCTGATGGGTGCCGGAGCCGCGGCTGGTCCGTCCCCGGAAACGGGGTCGTGATGAACGTTGTGAGCTTGCCCCAGAACCCGATGTACAGGTAGCGGAGGACATGCCCAAAAAAGACGGAGCCATCGAGATCGAAGGCCGAGTGATCGAGCCGTTGCCGAACGCTATGTTCCGCGTCGAGCTCGCCAATGGTCACAAGGTGCTGGCTCACATCTCCGGCAAGATGCGGCAGCACTACATCCGCATCCTTCCCGAGGATCGGGTCGTCGTAGAACTTTCGCCGTACGACCTGACCCGTGGGCGCATCGTCTACCGCTACAAGTAGCAGGGTCGCGGGGATCGTTCCCGTCCGACTGAGAGTTAAGGCAAACCGTGAAGGTCAAGCCGAGCGTCAAGCGGATCTGCAACAACTGCCGGGTCATCCGGCGGCACGGCCGCGTCATGGTCATCTGCAAGACCGACGCGCGCCACAAGCAGCGTCAGGGCTGATTTCAGCCTCTCGCTGCCAGATCCGCACCACAGCACAAGCGCGTTCCCGTCGTAGTTCATCGCCCTGGCGATGACATGCGGCGTCACCCCCGGTCGGAGGCCGGGGCCCACCCGGGCAGGTGGGAGCGGAACGGGCACAGACCTCCGTGAGAGACCTGAGGAGTACGCCCACTTATGGCAAGACTCGTCGGCGTCGATCTTCCCCGTGACAAGCGGATGGAGATCGCGCTCACTTACATTTACGGGATCGGTCGGACCCGTTCGATCGAGGCGCTGACCTCGACCGAGATTGACCTGAACAAGCGCGCCAAGGACCTCACGGACGAGGAGCTGGTTCAGCTCCGCGACTACATCGAGGGCCATTTCAAGGTTGAGGGCGACCTGCGCCGCGAGGTCGCCGCCGACATCCGCCGCAAGGTTGAGATCGGCTGCTACGCCGGCATCCGCCACCGCCGGGGGCTCCCCGTCCACGGACAGCGGACGCGGACCAACGCTCGTACCCGTAAGGGTCCGAAGCGCACGGTCGCTGGCAAGAAGAAGCCCGGTCGGAAGTAATAGGAGCGCAGAAGACTTATGCCACCGAAGGCACGCGCTGGGGCCCCTGTCAAAAAGGTCCGGCGCAAGGAACGCAAGAACGTCGCCCACGGGCAGGCGCACATCAAGAGCACCTTCAACAACACCATCGTGTCGATCACCGACCCGACCGGTGCTGTCATCTCCTGGGCCTCGTCCGGCCAGGTGGGCTTCAAGGGCTCCCGCAAGTCGACCCCGTTCGCCGCGCAGCTGGCCGCCGAGGCCGCCGCTCGCCGGGCGATGGAGCACGGCATGCGCAAGGTCGACGTGTTCGTCAAGGGCCCCGGCTCCGGCCGGGAGACCGCGATCCGTTCGCTGCAGGCCGCCGGCCTCGAGGTCGGGCAGATCTCCGACGTCACGCCGCAGCCGCACAACGGATGCCGTCCGCCGAAGCGTCGCCGGGTCTAAGGGAGAGTTAGAAGCAATGGCTCGTTACACAGGGGCGGACTGCAAGCGCTGCCGCCGCGAGAAGATGAAGCTGTTCCTCAAGGGCAGCAAGTGCGATGGTCCGAAGTGCCCGTTCGAGTCCCGGCCGTTCCCGCCCGGGCAGCACGGCCGCGGCCGGACCAAGGAGACCGAGTACCTTCTCCAGCACCGCGAGAAGCAAAAGGCTCGTCGTACGTACGGCGTCCTCGAGAAGCAGTTCCACGGTTACTACGAGGAAGCTGTCACCAAGCCGGGCAAGACCGGTGAGGTGCTGCTGCAGATCCTCGAGTCCCGTCTCGACAACGTCGTCTACCGGGCCGGCTACGCCGCGTCCCGCGACATGGCCCGCCAGCTGGTGAAGCACGGTCACCTGCTGGTCAACGGCCAGAAGGTCGACATCCCGTCGTACCGGGTCAAGGAGCACGACATCGTCCAGGTCCGCGAGAAGTCGAAGGAAATGACTCCCTTCGTCGTCGCGCAGGCCCAGGCCGGTTCGCGCCCCACCCCGGCGTGGCTGGAGCCGATCCCCAGCGAGATGAAGATCCTGATCCACACGCTCCCGGCGCGCGCTGTCATCGACACGCAGGTCCAGGAGCAGTTGATCGTCGAGCTCTACTCCAAGTAGCGCTCTCCCGGGTCGCCGGCCTCACGGCCGGCGGCCCGGTAACACCGACGGGCAGCAAATAGCGGCTTCCCTGACAGAAAGAAGAACAGCGTGCTCATCAGCCAGCGGCCGTCCCTCTCGGAGGAGACGCTCAGCGAGACCCGCTCCCGGTTCACCATCGAACCGCTGGAGCCGGGCTTCGGCTACACCCTCGGCAACTCGCTGCGGCGTACCCTGCTGTCGTCCATTCCGGGCGCGGCGGTCACCAGCATCAAGATCGACGGCGTTCTGCACGAGTTCACCACCATCCCCGGTGTCAAAGAGGATGTTGTCGAGCTGGTCATGAACGTCAAGGAGCTCACCGTCAGCTCCGAGCACGACGAGCCGGTCAGCATGTACCTGCGCAAGCAGGGCCCGGGTGATGTCACCGCTGGTGACATCCAGCCCCCGGCCGGCGTGTCCGTGCACAACCCCGACCTGAAGCTGGCCACGCTCAACAGCAAGGGCCGGCTCGACATGGAGCTCACCGTCGAGCGGGGCCGTGGCTACGTCACGGCAGCGCAGAACAAGAGCGCCGGCGCCGAGATCGGCCGTATCCCGGTCGACTCGATCTACTCGCCGGTCATGAAGGTGACCTACCGCGTCGAGGCCACCCGTGTCGAGCAGCGCACCGACTTCGACCGTCTGATCATCGACGTCGAGTCCAAGGCTTCCATCTCGCCCCGCACCGCGCTGGCGTCGGCCGGCTCGACTCTCGTCGAGCTGTTCGGCCTCTGCCGCGAGCTGGACGAGACCGCCGAGGGCATCGACATCGGGCCGTCCCCGCAGGACGCCCAGCTCGCCGCCGACCTTGCCCTGCCGATCGAGGAGCTGGACCTCACGGTCCGGTCGTACAACTGCCTCAAGCGCGAGGGCATCAACACCGTGGGCGAACTGATCGGGCGGACGGAGGCCGACCTTCTGGATATAAGGAATTTCGGTCAGAAGTCGATCGACGAGGTCAAGATGAAGCTCGCCGGAATGGGCCTGGGCCTGAAGGACAGCGCGCCGTCCTTCGACCCGGCGCACGTGGTCGATTCGTTCGGCGACGTGGATTACGACACCGACGACTACCGCGAGACCGAGCAGCTGTAATTCCGGCTGCCGCCATTTACAAGGAGCACTAATGCCCACGCCCCCCAAGGGTCCCCGCCTCGGCGGCAGCCCGGCGCACGAGAAGCTGCTGCTGGCCAACCTGGCCACGGAGCTCTTCCGGCACGGGAAGATCAAGACGACAGAGACCAAGGCCAAGCGCCTTCGTCCCCTGGCGGAGCAGCTGATCACCAAGGCCAAGCGCGGTGACCTGGCCTCTCGTCGCCGGGTGCTGGGTGTCGTCCGGGACAAGGACGTCGTCTACTCGCTCTTCGAGCAGATCGCGCCGCGGTACACCAACCGCCCGGGTGGCTACACCCGGATCACCAAGACCGGCCCGCGCAAGGGTGACGCCGCTCCCATGGCCGTCATCGAGCTGGTCGAGGAGCTGCAGGTCGCGGCCGTCACCGGCCCGTCCAAGGAGGCCCGCAAGGCCGCCGCGCAGCAGAACAAGGTCGAGGCGCTGACCCGCGACGACGAGACCCCGGCTGCCGAGCCGGCCGCGAAGGCCGACGACGCGGACCAGGACGCCGAGGCTCCGGAGAACGCTTCCGGGGACAAGGCCGAGGGCGAAGACAGCAAGGCCTGAGCTAGGCAGTAGGACGGCCCGGTACCCCGAGGGGGTGCCGGGCCGTTTTTTCTTATGAAGGGGCAGGACGAGAGTGGACACGACCCGGCTGCGGCTGGATGTCTCGTACGACGGCGGCGACTTCTCCGGCTGGGCGGTGCAGCCCTCCCGGCGTACGGTCGCCGGTGTCCTCCTGGAGGCCTTTGCGCGACTGACGGGTCCCGAAGTGGAGCTGGGCCTGACGGTGGCCGGGCGCACGGACGCCGGGGTGCACGCGATCGGTCAGGTGTGTCACGTGAACCTCCCGTCGGACCTCTGGGAGTCGTTGCGGGATTCGCTGCTACGCCGGCTCGCCGCGTTGATGCCGGCGGACGCCCGGGTGCGCGCGATAACTCCCGTCCCGGACACGTTCGATGCCCGCTTCTCCGCGACATTCCGCCGGTACGAGTACCGCGTCGCCGACACCGTCTACGGCCCCCAGCCGCTGCGCCGCAACGACACGCTGGGCTGGCTCCGCCCGCTTGACCTGGACCGCCTCAACACGGCCGCCGAGGGGCTGGTCGGGCTGCACGATTTCGCCGCCTTCTGCAAGCGCAAGGAGCACGCGACGACGGTACGGGCCATCACCCGGCTGGATTGGCGTCGCGAGCCCGACGGCGTGGCCGTGGCGACCGTACAGGCGGACGCGTTCTGTCAGGCCATGGTGCGCAGCCTGGTCGGCGCGATGCTGACCGTGGGGGACGGACGGCGCGATCCGGGCTGGCCGGCGAAGCAGTTGACGCTGCGGGAACGCTCCAGCGAGGTCACGGTTGCGCCGGCACACGGCCTCACGCTGGTGGAGGTGGGCTACCCCGACGAGTCGGAATACGCGGATCGCGCTGACGCTACTCGCCGGTTGAGAGCCTAGAAGAGGGTCGTCGGTTGAGAGCCTAAGAGAGGGTCGTCGGTTGAGAGCCTAGAAGAGGGTAGAAGGCTCAGAGCTTGAGGGAGCGCGCCGCGAGGACATCGTCGGCGAGGTACTGGTCGATCATGTCGGCGGTGATGCGGCGGGCGTACGGGTCATCGTCGGTGACTAGTTGCCCGTCCGGCCGGGAGATCAGGCAGTAGAGCAGGAAGTGCCCCCGGGCCTGCCATCCTGCCTGGGCGAGCGGCAGGTCCTCGGGGTCGCCGAAGTCACCGAGCGAGCCGATGGGCGTGAACCCGCCGCGCCCGGCCTCCAGGATCTGACCCGCCAGCGAGGCCGCCTCGTCGGCGCCCGTGTCGTCGGCGAGGTTGAAGATGCCCGCGGTGACCTGGTAATCGCCGTACGGCGCGATCATCTTCGCCCGGACGATCTGGGAGCAGCCGTGATCGAGGAGCAGGGTATCGAGCTCGCCGGTTGTGGCGCGGCTGCAGTCGGAGTCCACGTGGGTGACCGATACCTCGTAGGGCGCGGCTCCCGTGACCATCCGGATCTCGTTCGCGGGGAAGACCTCCTTGCGGGTCAGCGGCGCCGGGTCGGCCTCCCGGGAGCTGATCGCCGACGGGGAGAGGGCCCGCGGAGCGGCGGACGTGCCGCCGCCGTGACCCCGGCGTTCCTCGGCGACGACGAAGAATCCGACCAGCACCACGATCGAGGTGAGTATCAGCGCCGCGAGCCCCGTGAGCAGCAGCTGCAGGGTCTGACGTGGTTCGTGCGCCGGCGGCTCGGGGTTCAGGTGCTGCGCGGGTGGCCGGCTGAGGAGGCCGCGCGGAGCGCGATGAGCGGAGCGCGCGTGAGGCATGCATTCACGTTAGGGGTGCACGGTGATCGATGAACGCACTGGATGTGCGGCACCCCGGTGCGGCCGGCGTCGTTCCGCGGCGGGAAACTTGCGGGGTGAGTGCCGACCATTACTTCAGTGCCGAGCCTTCCGCCCCGGAGACCCGGGAGCGGATCGAGTTCACCGTGGCGGGCCGTGACTACGCCCTCGCGGCCTCGCGCGGCGTCTTCTCCGCGGGCCGGCTGGACCCGGGAACGGCCGTCCTGCTGCGCAAGGGCGGGCTGCCGGACGCCTCGGCCACCGGCACGTTCCTCGACATCGGCTGCGGCTATGGCCCGATCACGTGCGTGCTGGCCGCTGAGGCGCCCGCGGTGACCGTTTACGCCATCGACGTCAACTCCCGGGCACGCGCGCTGACCGAGGAGAACGCCGGGACGCTGGGCCTGGCCGACCGGGTGCGAGTGTGCGCCCCGGACGACGTACCCGCCGATGTCGAATTTGATCAGATCTGGAGCAACCCGCCCACCCACATCGGCAAGGCGGGGTTGAACGAGCTGATCGACCGCTGGCTGGCCCGGCTGGCGCCGCAGGGTGTCGCCTGGCTCGTGATCAACCGCAACCTGGGTGGTGATTCGCTGCACACCCGGCTGGAGGGCCTGGACTGGGTGGTGGAGCGGACGGCCAGCCAGCGGGGGTTCCGGGTGCTCAGGGTGACGCGGAAAACCACCTGACCAGCGGGGCAAAGACCGAGAGGATGGCGCCGTGGGTTACATAGATGTCTCCGGAGCCGGGTTCGTGTTGCCGGACGGACGAGAGCTTTTCTCCGATGTGTCGTTCCGGGTCGGCGAGGGTGCGAAGGTCGCGCTGGTCGGGCCGAACGGAGCCGGCAAGACCACGCTGATGCGGATGGTCGCCGGGGACATCCCCGTGCCGGTCGGCACGATCGCGCGCTCCGGCGGGCTCGGGGTGATGCGCCAGTTCATCGGCATGATCGGCGACGACCGCACGCTGGAGGACCTCGCGCTGTCGCTGGTCGCGCCGCCGCTGCGCAAGGCCGGTGCCGAGCTGGCCACGGCCAACGAACGATTGCTGGCCGCCCCCGAGTCGGAGAAAGCGCAGATCGCCTATGCGAACGCGCTGGCCGGCTGGGGTGAGGCCGGTGGGTACGACGCCGAGGTGCTCTTCGACGTGGTGGCCGTCTCGATCCTGGACAAGCCGTGGGACCAGGTCCGGGAGCGCCCGGTGCGCACCCTCTCCGGCGGCCAGCAGAAGCGGTTCGCCCTCGACCTGCTGCTGCGCGGCGGCGACGAGGTGCTGCTGCTCGACGAGCCGGACAACTTCCTCGACGTGCCGGGCAAGCGCTGGCTCGAGGCGCGGCTGCGCGAGTCGTCCAAGTCGGTGCTCTTCGTCTCACACGATCGGGAGCTGCTCAACCAGACCGCGGGCCGGGTGGTGGCCGTGGAGGGCGGCGGCGCGTGGATCCATCCCGGTGGGTTCGCGTCGTGGCACGAGGCCCGCTCCGACCGCCACGAGCGGCTGCTGGAGCTGCGCCGCCGCTGGGAGGAGGAGCACGAGAAGCTGAAAGAGCTGGTCCTGACGCTGAAGACCAAGGCCGCGTTCAACGACGGGCTGGCCTCGCGGTATCAGGCGGCGCAGACGCGGCTGCGCAAGTTCGAGGAGGCCGGTCCGCCGCCGGTGCCCCCGAAGGAGCAGTCGTTGCGGATGAATCTGCGCGGTGGGCGTACGGGGAAAAGGGCCGTCATGTGCACGGGCCTGGAGCTGGAGAATCTGACTTTCCCCTTCGATCTGGAGATCTGGTACGGCGACCGGGTCGCCGTACTGGGCGCCAACGGCACCGGCAAATCGCATTTCCTGCGGCTGCTCGCGGCCGGCGGCTCGAGCCCGGATGTCGACAACAAACCGGTCGACGGCGCACCGCTCGCACACGTTGCCCACAATGGTCAGGCGCGGCTCGGCGCACGGGTCAGGCCGGGGCATTTCTCGCAGACACACGACCGTCCTGAGCTGCTCGAACGTACCCTCGTCGAAATTCTGTGGCGCGGCGACGACCATCGCTCCGGAATGGACCGTGCGGGGGCGATGAAAGCGCTCAACCGTTATGAGCTGGCCGCGCAGGGCGATCAGCTTTTCGGCACGCTTTCCGGCGGTCAGCAGGCACGATTCCTGGTGCTGTTGCTGGAGCTTTCCGGCGCGACCGTACTGCTGCTCGACGAGCCCACGGACAACCTGGACCTCGCGTCGGCCGAGGCATTGGAAGAGGGCCTGAAAGCGTTCGAGGGCACGGTGATCGCCGTTACGCACGACCGCTGGTTCACCCGGGGCTTCGACCGCTTCGTGCTGTTCCAGGGCGACGGCGAGGTCGTCGAGACCCCCGAGCCCGTCTGGGATGTGCGCTAGACAACTCTTTACGGAAACGACACGACGGGGTTATGGTCCGTCACGGAACCAACCCCACGGGAGTCCGGTGCACCGGGCTGAGAGGGGGGCTGTCGCGGCCCCCGACCGTCGAACCTGATCCGGATCATGCCGGCGCAGGGAGGAGCGTGTTGTGGACCCGGTATTTCCGCGTCTCCATGTCATCACGGGTGCTCGACGCCCGGTCGAGGTCGTCACCGCCGCGGTGGCCGCGTCGCTCCGGCTGGGCGTGCCTGATCAGCTTGCGATTCAGGTACGCGTAGAAGACGACATAACCGACCGCGCCGCGTTCCTCTTAGCAGCCGAGATCCTTGAAATCTGCCGCCCGCAAAACGTGTTGTGCCTGGTCAACGATCGTCTGCACATCGCACTCGCGGTCGGGGCTGACGGCGGTCACGTCGGCGCCGATGATCTTCCCGTTGCGGCGGCCCGGAAAATCATGGGCGGCGTGGTCGGCGCGACGTGCCGTGACCCCGAATCAGCGCGTGCCGCGGTGGCCGACGGCGCCACCTACCTCGGTGTCGGACCCGCATATCTGACGGCCACCAAGCCGGGGCTGCCCGCGCCGCTGGGGCCCGCCGCCGTGGGTGCGGTTGCGGCGGCTGTTCCGCGTACCCCCGTGATCGCGATCGGTGGGGTGACCGCCGGCAACGCGGGTGAGTTGATCAGAGCCGGGGCCATCGGGATCGCGGTGGTGGGTGCCGTGTCCGAAGCGGCGGATCCGGGTGCGGCCACCGAGCGGCTGCTGAAGGCGCTGTCGTGACCGACCTCGCTGTCATCGGCGGGGGCATCATCGGGCTGAGCATCGCGTGGCGGTGTATCCAACGTGGTCTGAGCGTCGCGGTATACGACCGGGGCGGGGACGACGGCGCCTGGTACGCGGCGGCCGGGATGCTGGCACCGGCCGGGGAGACCTCGTTCGGGCAGGAGTCCCTGACCGAGCTGCTGCTCGAGTCCTCACGGCGCTGGCCGGGGTTCGCCGCCGACCTCGTCGAGGCGACCGGGCGTGAACTCGGCTATGACCGGACCGGTGCCCTGGACGTGGCTCTGACCAGCGACGATCTCGCCGAAGCGCGTCGGCTGTGGACCTTTCGCGCGGATCCGGTGCCTCGCACACCGACGCAGCTGCGTGACCTCGAACCAGCCCTGTCACCGCGGATCCGCGGCGGTGCGTTCATCCCCGACGATCACCAGGTCGACCCACGTCGCACGGTCGCGGCCCTCCGGCAGGCTGTCGGTGGAGTCGTTGCCGGGACGCCCACGGAAACCACGACCGTCATCGCTGCCGGCATCGGGACCGCCCAGCTCACCGGGCTCCCCATCCGTCCGGTGAAAGGCCTGGTCCTACGGCTGCGCGGCGAGCCCGGAGTGCTGCGTCACGTCGTCAACGGCTACGTCGACGGGCGGCACGTCTACCTGGTCCCGCGCGCCGACGGCGAGATCGTCGTCGGCGCGACCCAGGACGAGCGCGCGGACGCCACCGTCACCGCCGGGGACGTGCTGGAACTGCTGCGCTCGGCCACCGACCTCGTCCCGGAACTCGCCGAGATGGAGCTCGCCGAGACCGTCGTACGCCACCGGCCGTCCACTCCGGACAACGCGCCGGTGCTCGGCCGGCTGCCCGGCGACGTCTACGTCGCCGCAGGTCATCACCGCAACGGCATCCTGCTCGCCCCCATCACCGCCGACCTGATCGCCGATCTCGTGGTCACCGGCCGGCCCGACCCGTTGCTCGCAGCGTTCGCCCCCGGGAGGTTCGCATGAGGATCAGCATCAACGGCACCACCCGCGTCGTCGAGGCCACCAGCACCGTCGAGGGCCTGGTCGCCACGGTCACCCCGGCCCGCCGCGGCGTCGCGGTCGCGGTCAACGGCGAGGTCGTACCCCGATCGGCCTGGCCCGGCGCCGAACTGCACGAGGGCGACCGCGTCGAGGTTCTCACCGCGGCCCAGGGCGGCTGACATGCTCCTGGACAAGTCACGACTGATCCTCGGCACCGGCGGCGCGGAGAGCCTGGCCGCGCTGGAGTCGGCCATCGTTGCTTCGGGCACCGACATGGTCACCGTCGCGCTGCGCCGGGTCGATGCCGCCGGGCCGGGGCTGTTGCCGCTGCTCGACCGGCTCAAGATGCGGGTGCTGCCGAACACCGCCGGTTGTTACACCGCCGCGGACGCGATCAAGGCTGCCCGGCTGGCCCGCGACGCGTTCGACACCGATCTGGTGAAACTCGAGGTGATCGGCGATAAGCGGACCCTGCTGCCGGACGGCATCGAGCTGCTTCGGGCGGCGGAAACGCTGGTGGGGGAGGGGTTCCAGGTGCTCGCGTACACCAGTGATGATCCGATCCTCGCGCGCCGGCTCGCCGATGTCGGTTGCGCCGCTGTCATGCCGGCGGGCTCGCCGATCGGCTCGGGGCTGGGCATCAGCAATCCGCATCACATCCGGCTCATCCGCGACAGCGTTGCCGTCCCGGTGATCCTCGACGCGGGCATTGGCACGGCCTCCGACGCCGCGCTGGCCATGGAGCTGGGCTGCGACGGAGTGCTGATCGCTTCCGCGGTCACCCGGGCTGCCGATCCCGCGCGGATGGCCGCGGCGATGCGGCACGCGGTCGAGGCGGGGCGGCTCGCGGCGGGTGCCGGGAGGATTCCCAAGCGATACCACGCGCTGGCCTCCACCTCCGACCAGGGAATGCCGGCATGGTGATCCCGTCGGGCGTCGTCGTGCTCACCGATCGGCGGCTCGCTGCCGGGCCGCTGGTCGAGACGGTCAAACAGACTTTTGCTCACGGCGCATCGTGGGTCATTCTCCGCGAGAAGGATTTACCGTACGCCCAGAGATCAGCACTCGCTTCTCAACTCCGCACCGTCGCGCCGGGCCGGGTCATCGTCGCGGGGCCGGATGCGTTGGGCGGCAACGCCGTTCATCTGGCCGCGACCGATTCGTGCGAGCAGCGGGTTGAGCTGGTCGGGCGATCGTGGCACGGGACCGAGGCGCTGTCCGATGAGGACTACGTCTCGCTGTCGCCGGTTTTTCCTACCGCTTCCAAGCCGGGGTACGGGCCCGCGCTGGGTGCTGCCGGGGCGGCTGCACTCGCGGGGCCCCGGCCGTGGCTGGCTCTCGGCGGGATCGACTCGGCCGCGCGGGCGGCTGAGTGCATGGCCGCCGGGGCCGCGGGGGTCGCCGTCATGGGCGCCGTGATGCGAGACCCCGCATTGGCACGATCACTCGCGGCGGTGGCGGGATGACGCGCGCTTCCGGCGCGGCTGCGGGCGGGGTGACGCCGGTGGTGGTGTTGACGGTTGCGGGGTCGGATTCCGGGGGTGGGGCGGGGATTCAGGCTGATCTGAAGACGTTTGCGGCGCTGGGGACGTACGGCGTTTCGGTGATCACGGCGATCACCGCGCAGAACACGCTGGGGGTTACGGCGATCCACTCGGTGCCGCCGGCGATTGTGGCGGCGCAGCTCGATGCGGTGCTCGCGGACTTTCCCGTGGCGGCGGTCAAGGCCGGCATGGTCAGCGATCCGGCGGTGGCCGCGGTGATCGCTGAGCGGGCGGGCCGGCTGCCGAACCTCGTGGTTGATCCGGTGCTGGTCGCTACGAGTGGGAGCCGGCTGTCGGAGGTGGGGGCCATTGCGCCGCTCCTCGCGTACGCGAAGATTCTCACGCCTAATCGGCAGGAGGCCGAAGCTCTCCGCGGGTCTTTTCTCGGCGACGCCGCAGTTGTCGTGACCGGCAGCGAGGACGCGGTCGACGTCCTGCATTACGAGGGGCAGCGCCTGGAGTTGCGCGGCGAGCCGGTGCCGACCCGCAACAACCACGGGTCGGGATGCACGTTCTCGTCCGCGATCGCCGCCCGGCTGGCGCTCGGTGACGAATTGATCGACGCCGTTTCCTTTGCCAAGGCCTACGTCGCACGGGCGCTGCTCGGCGGTCGTGATTGGAAGCTCGGGGCCGGACCCGGCCCGCTGCACCACTTCATCTGAGGGCACCTCGCCGGGGCCTTTCGCGGCCTTCCGGCGCCCGTTTTGTCCAACTTGGAGGTAATTCATGAGACGCAAGGTGTACGTCGAGGGGTCGCGGCCGGAGCTTCGGGTGCCGTTCGCGGAGATCGAGCTGACCGGGGACAACCCGCCCGTCCGGCTCTACGACACGTCAGGCCCGGGCAGTGATCCGGAGGTCGGGCTGCCGCCGTTGCGTGGGCCGTGGATCGCGGCGCGCGGGGACGTTGCGCCGGTTGCGGGTGGTGGAACTCCGCTGGCGGGGGAGCGGCCGACGCAGCTCGCGTACGCGCGGGCCGGGATCGTCACCGACGAGATGGAGTTCGTCGCCATCCGGGAGGGCGTCCCGGCCTCGCTCGTGCGCGACGAGATCGCCGCGGGCCGGGCCGTCATCCCGGTCAACGTCAACCATCCGGAGAGCGAGCCGATGATCATCGGCGCGGCCTTTCTGGTCAAGGTCAACGCCAATATCGGTACGTCCGCGGTCACGTCGTCCGTCGCCGAGGAGGTCGAGAAGCTGACCTGGGCCACCCGCTGGGGCGCGGACACCGTCATGGACCTGTCCACCGGCAAACGGATCCACGAGACCCGGGAAGCGATCATCCGCAACTCCGCCGTGCCGATCGGGACCGTGCCGATCTACCAGGCGCTGGAGAAGGTCGACGGCGACCCGGTGAAGCTCTCCTGGGAGATCTTCCGGGACACGGTGATCGAACAGGCCGAGCAGGGCGTCGACTACATGACCGTGCACGCCGGGGTGCTGCTGCCCTACATCCCGCTCGCCGTCGACCGGGTCACCGGGATCGTCTCGCGCGGTGGCTCGATCATGGCAGCCTGGTGCCTCGCCCATCACCGGGAGAACTTCCTCTACGAGAACTTCGCCGAGCTGTGCGAGATCCTGGCCCGCTACGACGTGACGTTCTCGCTGGGTGACGGGCTGCGACCGGGGTCGATCGCCGACGCCAACGACGCGGCCCAGTTCGCCGAGCTGCGGACGCTGGGCGAGCTCACGCATGTCGCGTGGGACCACGGCGTACAGGTGATGATCGAGGGACCGGGCCACGTGCCCATGCACAAGATCAAGGAGAACGTCGACCTGCAGCAGGAGCTCTGCGACGGCGCGCCGTTCTACACCCTCGGGCCGCTGACCACCGACATCGCGCCGGCCTACGACCACATCACCTCGGCCATCGGCGCCGCCATGATCGGGATGTTCGGCACCGCGATGCTCTGCTACGTCACCCCGAAGGAACACCTCGGCCTGCCCGACCGCGACGACGTCAAGGCCGGCGTCATCGCCTACAAGATCGCCGCCCACGCCGCCGACCTGGCGAAAGGCCACCCCGGCGCCCAGGACTGGGACAACGCGCTGTCCAAGGCCCGGTTCGAGTTCCGCTGGGAGGACCAGTTCAACCTGGCGCTCGACCCGGAAACCGCGCGGGCGTACCACGACGCGACCCTGCCGGCCGCGCCCGCGAAAACGGCCCACTTCTGCTCGATGTGCGGACCTAAATTCTGCTCGATGAAGATCACCCAGGAGCTGAAGGAATATGCGGCCCGCGGCATGCGGGACAAGAGCGACGAGTTCGTGAACTCGGGAGGTCGCGTGTACCTCCCGGTCACGGCCGCCGATGCTCAGAGCTTGTAGAAGTTCACGTAGTGGTCGGGGGTGAACCAGGTCTCGCGCGTGGACCGGTTCACCACGATCCGGTACGCGTCCCGCGACGCGCCCTGGGCTCGTGAGTAGACGTCGTACTCGCTGTAGGTCGCGTTGGCGGGCAGCTGTCCCTCGCGGTTCTGGAACGTGCCCCCGGTGTAGTTGTACTGCCCGTACGGCCAGGCGTACCAGCCGGCCGAGGTCGGCCAGCCGAGCGAACTCCAGCCGGTGCGGGCCGTGCGGGCGGCGGAACACCGCGAGATGGTGCAGGTCGAGTAGACCGCGGCTTCGGCTGACGCGGTGGTCTGCTCGGGCGCGACCACCGCGGGCGCGACGAGTGATCCACCGGTGAGCGCGAAGACAACGGCGGCCGCGGAGAGGAAGCGGCGCAGGCGGGACGGACGAGGTGCCGGTGCGTGCTTGGTCATGCACCCATCGTGGAGTGCCGCGGCGGGTGCGGGAAACATCCCCGACGCATCATTACATTGATGTTCGCCTATGCGTTGCCGGTTACTTCCCCAGCTCGCTGACCCAGTCCACGTAATCCTCGTCCTTGCGGCGACGCAGCCCGAACTTCCCCCGGCCCTTGTCCTCTTTCGGGAAGATCACCTCGGGGTCCGTCACCGGCGGGGCAATCGGCCGCGACAACCGCGGCGTCGTGTCGGCGGGATTCGTCCCGGCGCCAGAGTTAGGCGCGCTGCCGGAGCCAGACGCGCTGCCGGATCCGGGTGTGGTGCCGGACCTGGGCGCGGTGCCGGACCTGGGCGGGGTGCCGGACCCGGGTGCGGTGCCGGACCTGGGCGGGGTGCCGGACCCGGAGCGGTTGCCTGAGCGGTTGGCGCCACCCGGCGCGGTGCCCGGGCTCGAGGCGGCGGCGTTGGGGGCTTCGGGCGGGGTGATCGGGCGGGACAGGCGCGGCGGGGTCGCCGGGTGGGCCGGGGTGATCGGCTCCGGGCTGGGCAGGGGTGCGCTGATCGCTGTGGGCTCCGGGACCATGGGCTCGGCACGTCCCCGGCCCCGGCTGGGCGTCTGGCCATAGCTGGACGCCGGCCCGTTGCCGGGCGCTTGGCTGTGGCTGGACGCCGGCCCGTTGCCGGGCGCTTGGCTGTAGCTGGACTCAGGGCCGCTGCTCGGCGTTTGGGCGTGGCTGGTCGCCGGCCCGTGGCTGGTCGCGGGTGTGGGCGTGGCGGGGGAGGTGGGGGCGTTGCGGTTCCGGGAGGCTGGGCGCAGGTTGCGGGCTGCGCTGCCGCCGGTCGGGCGGTGCTGGGTGACTTCCGGTGGGAGCGGGCGGGTGGCGGGCTCCGGGACATAGGGCAGGGCGGCGGCGGCGGGGCTGTGGCGGCTCTGGTGGGCGACGCCCTGTGGTGCAGGACCACCCTGACTGGCCGATCCGCTCCGATTGACCGAGCCACCCTGATTGGCCGAGCCGCCGCGCTGGGCCGGGCTGGTCTGCCGGCCCGAGTCACCGCGCTGGCCTGAGTCATTGCGCGGGCCCGAGTCATTGCGCGGGCCTGAGCTGGTCTGTTGCGGCGCGCTGCTGTGGCCGAAGCCGTCGAAGGCTGATGGCTGCTCGTGGGCGTATTCGCCGAGGGCGACGCTGTGCCGGGCTTCGGGCGCCGGGCGGTGGCTGCTGTCGGCGGGGGTGTCGAAGACCGCGGTGTCGGCGGGGCGCAGCGGCGAGCCGGCGGCAGGACTCCCGGGAGTCGGGATCTCGCCGGGCGCGGGCGCCGCAGCGGCCGGTGGGCCGGCGGCCGGGGAAGTCGGCGAGGCGGCGGCGGCGATGGCGGATTCGTGGGCTTCGGGGCGGCGGGGCAGCGCCGGGCGGCCGTCGGTGGGGGGTTCGGGGTCGTCCTCCTGGGCGGGGGTGCGGCGGAGGACCGCGGCCAGGACCGAGCCGAGGACGCCCGCGCCGGTTGCGGTCATCGCGGCCCAGTAAGGGGTCATCTGGTAGCGGTCGGCTCCGGAGCCGGGGCCCGCGATCAGGTAGGCGAGCGTCAGCAGGGCCGGGCCGGGGAGGCCGGCCAGGGCGATCGTCAGGGTCGGGAGGCCGCGGCGGCGGGCGGTCCAGCCGAGGGCGAGACCCAGGAGCAGGGCCAGCGCGGGCATGGTGGCCAGGGCCGTGCGGGAGATGACCGAGGTGGAGAGGAAGGTCGCGTCGAGGACGCCGAGGCGTACGGCGGGGAGCGGGTCGGTCGGTGCCAGTGAGGAGGAGACCGAGATGACCGCGACCACGCCGACCGCGATGCTCATGGCGGCGAGGCTCCAGCGGGCGACGGCCTGGGCCAGCGCTGCCCATGCGGCGAAGATGCCGATCAGGGCGCCTATCCCGGCGCAGATGGCGATCACCACGACCGGGTCCACGCCCGCGATCTGGGCGGTGCGGGCGGGCTGCATCGTCAGCGGGACCGCGACGGCCGCGCCCAGCGCCGCGGCGAAGGACAGGGCCAGCTCGGTGCCGACGCCGCCGCGGAAGCCGGGGGACCAGCGGCGCAGGAGGCGGGAGCCGACGACGGCGCCGACGACGGCGGCCACCATCGGGAACCAGGCGACCCAGGCGAGTTGCGCGGTCCATTGATCACGCGCGGTGACATCCACGACCCGGGTGAGGCGCACGATGCCGAGGCCGTACGCCATGCCGAGCTCGCCGGCGCCCGCGAGAGCGCCGACACCGAGGGTGGCCGACAACACCTTGGCCCAGGTCCGAAATGCCATGACCGGCAGGTTACGGAATGCGCCCCGGTGACCGCCAGTCCGGGAGGTAACTCTTAAGGCTTGGAAAAATTCTCATGAGGACGCATTGATGTGCGTCTTAAGTATCTTGACATGGCCGTTATACGCACCGTGACTATTGCAGCGCGCTGACGTGTGGGAGGACCCGCTCGGCGATGAGGTCGACATGGTCCAGGTCGGACATGTCGATAACGCGGATGTGGACCCGGGAAGTGCCGATTTCGGCGAGTTCGCCGAGCCGTTGCACCAGGGCCTCCGGCGATCCGACCACCGGATCCTCGGGTGGCAGGGCGCTGGGCACGTGCAGGGGTGCGGCTCTGCGGTGGGCTTCTTCATCGGTACGCCCGATCGCGGCCACCACTCCCGCGGACAGCGTCAACGGGCGATCGCCGGGTCTTGCGTACGTGTCACATGCTCTGCGTACCCGCATAAATGCCGCAGCCGTCTCCGTCACCGACTTGAACGGCACGTTGTATTCGTCCGCGAAGCGGGCGGCCAGTTCCGGGGTTCGCCGGGGTCCCTTCCCGCCGACGATCACCGGCGGGCCGGGGCGTTGCACCGGTTTGGGCAGCGCGGGCGCGTCCAGCAGTCGATAGTGCTTGCCGTCGTAGGAGAAGGTCTCGCCGTCGGGGGTGGCCCACAGGCCGGTGATGATCGCCAGCTGCTCGGCCATCCGGTCGAAGCGCTCGCCGACCGGCGGGAACGGGATGCCGTACGAGGTGTGTTCGCGCTCGAACCAGCCCGCGCCCATGCCCAGCTCGATGCGGCCACCGCTCATCGCGTCGGCCTGGGCGACCATGACCGCCAGCGGCCCGGGCAGCCGGAACGTCACCGAGTTGACCAGCGTGCCGAGCCGGATGCGGGACGTTTCGCGGGCCAGCCCGGCCAGGGTGAGCCAGGCGTCGGTCGGGCCGGGCAGCCCGGGGTCGGCACCCATCGACTGGTAGTGGTCGGCGCGGAAGAAACCGTCGAAGCCGGCGTCCTCGGCGTGCCGGGCCAGTCGCAGCTGGTCGTCGTAGGTGGCGCCGCGGTGCGGCTCGATGAAAAGGCTGACGCGCATCGGCGACCCCTAAGGAAGGAAGGAGGTTGTCACTCGTCCGTGTCACCGCTGTGGTCACCCATCATATGGCCGTCCACAGTGTCATTGATGATCGACTCTTTCCCCTACGATTACGCCGCGAGTTTCTTGAATCACCACCTGTGGCGGTTGGAAAGGGACATAGTGCAGAGAAGATCATTTATCCGTACGCTCGGAGCGGCCGCGCTGGCTACGACGGTTGCCGCGACGGCCGGGTGCAGCGACGACGACACCGACGGCGGGTCCGGTGACGCCGGGGCGCTGGAGAAGATCACCTATCTGACCTCGTTCGGGACGTTCGGGCGCGACGCGTACGCGTACGTCGCCAAGGAGAAGGGCTACTTCAGCGACGCCGGCTTCGACGTCGACATCAAGCCCGGCAACGGCAGCCTCGAGAACGTCAAGGCGATCGTCGGCGGCACGGCCCAGTTCACCCCGATCGACCTCACCGGCGGGCTGCTCGCCGCGGGTGGTGCCAACGGCCAGCCCAAGGTCACCGGTTTCACCGCGGTCGCGGCGATCCAGCAGCGCACCATGGCGGCGATCATGTCGCTCGCCGGCTACGGGATCGGGACGCCCAAGGATCTCGAGGGCAAGACCATCGCGGACACCCCCGGCTCCGTCGTGCGCAACCTCTTCCCGACGTACGCGAAGCTGGCCAAGATCGACGAGTCGAAGGTGACGTTCGTCAACGGCACCGCGCAGACCCTGTTCGGCACGCTGGCGCAGCACAAGGTCGACGCGATCGGGCAGTTCGTCGTCGGCAAGCCCACCATCGAGGCCATCGCCAAGAAGGACGCCGTGCTGCTGCCCTACAGCAACGTGCTGCAGGACCTCTATGGCAACGTGCTGATCACCGGCGCCGACTACGCGAAGAGCAACCCCGAGAAGGTCACGAAGTTCACCGAAGCCCTGCTCAAGGGGCTGCAGGACGCCGTCACCAAACCGGAGGAGGCGGGCACGATCCTGCAGAAGTACGTCAGCACGGCGGTTCCGGCGTCGGCGGCGGCGGAGCTCACCCTGATGAATTCCTTCGTACGCTCGGAGTCCTCCGGCGTCCCCGTCGGCGCCCTCGACACCGAGCGGGTCGCGCGCTGCATCGCGATCCTGCAGGGCGCCGGGCAGATCCCGACCGGCCTGAAACCCCAGGACGTCATCAGCTTCGACCTGGTCCCGAAGGCCTGACCCGTGTCCGACGTCGCCACCCGCCGCAGCGTCGCGTCGCTGGTTCTCTGGCCCCTGCTGGGCCTGGCCGTCACCATCGGCGCCTGGTGGGCGGCCACCGCCGTGCTCTCGGTCAACCCGGTCGTCCTGCCGGCGCCGCCCGACGTGGCCGACGGCTTCGGGCGCTACTCGGAGACCCTGCTCAAGGAGTCCGGGCACACGGCGGTGGCGACGCTGCTCGGCTTCGCGATCTCCGTCGTCGTCGGTGTGCTGATCGGGGTCGCCATCGCCGCCTGGCGCCCGTTCGAGCGGATGTTCTCGCCGCTGCTCGTGGCGTTCAACGCTGTGCCCAAGGTGGCGCTCGCGCCCCTGATGCTGATCTGGTTCGGCTACGGGCGTACCCCCGTACTCGCCATGGCCTTCCTGGTCTGTTTCTTCCCGATCGTGCTCTCCACCGCGACCGGGCTGACCAGCACCCCGTCCGAACTGGCCGAACTCGCCCGGTCGCTGGACGCCTCACGGGTGCAGACGTTCCGGTGGATCCGGTTGCCCGCCGCGCTGCCGCAGATCTTCGTCGGGCTCAAGATCGGCCTGCCGCTGGCGGTGATCGGCGTGGTCGTGGGGGAGATGCAATACGGCGAGACCGGCCTCGGCATGATCATCGTGCAGACCAGCGGGCAGGGCGACACGTCGGCGGCGTTCGCGGCGATCGTGCTGCTCGCCGGTGTCAGCATCGTGCTGTATTACCTGCTCGCGCTGGTCGAGCGGCTGACCCTGCCGTGGGTGCGGGCGACCACGTCGGTGCGCTGAGGTACTTCGGGGCGCTGAGGTACTTCGGGGCGCTGAGGTACTTCGGTGCGTTGAGCTACTTCGGTGCGCTGACGGCGTACTGAAAAAGGCGCCGGACCAACGACGGTCCGGCGCCTTTCGCGGTGGTTCTGGCAGGTCAGCTCAGCAGGCGCCAGCGGCCGCTTCGTGCGACCAGCAGGGTGAGTGCCTGCGGCATCAGGCCGGAGTGGTTGTCCGGAGTGAGTCGCAGTGGGCCGGAGAGGCCGTCGGTCTGGGAGGTCTCGAGCACGTCCCGCAGGCGCTGGCGGTCGCCGCCGGCCCGGACCACCGCGTCGGCGATCAGGTCGACCGCGTCCGCGCCGAACGAGGCGACGCCGGAGTAGCTGCCGTAGCGGGAGGTGTAGTCCCGGAACCACTGCTTGCGGGCGGCCTTGGCCGGTGACGTCGCGATCACGTCGTCGATCGCGAGGATCTGGGTGAAGACCATTGTCGTGTTCTCGGTGGCCACCGCGGCCTCCTGCGGGACGAACAAGTCGTTCGCGGCGGCGGCGTCGAAGTAGACCTGGCCCTTGAACTTGGCCGCCTTGGCGGCGGTCACGGCCGCCGTCGCCTGATCGGAACCGGTCAAGACGACCAGAGCGTCGGGCTTGTCGGCGGTCACGGTCTCGATCACCTGCGACACGTCGGTCGCGGTGGGCTTCACCGGCGCCGGCTCGATGACCGTGATCTGCGGCTTCTTCTGCAGCTCGGACACCAGATGGCTGCGTACGCCATTGCCGTAGAGGTTGTTCGCGTAGACGATCGCGACCTTCTTCTTCCCGCTGCGGTCGAGCTCAGCGGTGAGCGCGGCGGCGCTGTCGGAGCCGTTCGGGCCGATCTTGAACAGGTATCGTCGGCTCTCGATCGGTGTGGCCACCTGGTCGGCAGCGGCCAGCGCGATTGTCGGGACGCGCTTGTCGTTGATCGTCTTGGCGGCGCCCACCACGCACTCGTCGCATTCGCCGGTGATGATCGCGGCGATGCCGGGGTCGTCCGCGAGCGTGCTGATGTTGCTCAGCGACTGCTTCGATTCCGACCTGTTGTCCATGACGCGCAGCTCGAGCTCGTGATCGGGGAGCTTGTTCGACGCGTTGATCTGCTCGATCCGCAGCTGGAGGGCGTCGGCGTACGCGTTGTCCACCGCCGAGCCCAGCGCCAGGTCGGCGCCGATCACGATCTTGGTCCTGGTGCTGACGTCGCTGTCCGAGCTGCAGCCCGCCAGAGCGGTCAGGATGAGCGCCGGGGCGGCGGCGAACGCCGTCATACGGCGGGGGAGCCTCACTGGGGGTGCCTCCTAGAGGGCGGAGACGGGACGTGATGTGTCCCGCAGAGCGCAACGTTGTCCGGTGTGGACCGCTCGAACACGGACAGTCCGTCCGTTCAACCGCGGCAAACCTTGCCAACGTGAGGGTCCCTGGTCAAGCTGCGTGGAAGGCGCTCTGCGGGATGTTGATCTCACATAGTGGTAGGAATCTTGATGGATGGCTGTAATTGTATCAATACGCTAAGTAATGAGTGGCGTATCAGCGCACGTCAAAGCCGAGTCACTGTCGATTGTCGACCCGAACAGCCCATTGAATCCGGGAGCTGAACGCTTCTTCTGGGCTAAGTCGGACTTCCCAAACAGTTGTCGACTCTGATGAAATCGCGGCCGTGCCGCGTGCGGCATGTGCCTTGCCGCGAAAGTTCGGCCGGGACGCGTCCCAGGCCCGGCGGTGGACGTCCGGGCGAGTGACGAGATGCGGGGATGATCAGCGAGGAGATGTCGTGAGCACCGGATCTTCGACCCAGGCTTCGACCTATCCCGCGGGCTCCGCCGTCAGTCCTGCCTCCGGCAGTGACGACGGGGCACGCGACGAGGGCAATAGCGGACTTGAGCGCCGCAGTCGTATTCCGAGACTTCAGGATGCGCGCATCCGATCGAAGCTCGCCCTCATTCTCTTCGTGCCTCTGGTGGCGGTTCTGGCCCTGGCGACGGTGCGGCTCGTGACAGTCGGCTTCCAGGCCGTGGACGCCAGCCGGGTGGAGGACCTGACCCGGCTCTCGACGGACATCTCGGACCTGACGCAGTCCCTCCACAAGGAGCGGATGACCGCAGCCGAGTATCTGGCCACACCCGGCGCCAAGCCGGACGTCTACAACGCGGTCATCTCGCAGAGTGATGACAAGATCGCGAAGTTCACCACGGACCGTCGCGGGCTGGACAATCCGCCGGCCGCGATCGAGGACCGGCTCGTCCGGATCGACGACCACCTGCGCACCATGGACGCGACCCGGAAGAAGATCGCCGATCGCGATCAGATCGTCGTCTCCGAGGCGGTGCTCCGCTACGGCGTCGTCATCACCGACCTCGTGGGCTACGGCGAGGTGCTCGGACAGTACGCCGGCGCGGGTGAGGTCGCCGACAGCCTGCGCTCGGTCTCCGCGTTCGCCCGGGCCAAGGCCGGCACCGCCGAGCAGGAAGCGGTCGGGTACGCCGCCCGGGTCTCCGGCGACATCAGCAAGGAACAGCTCAACGTCTTCACGGCGACGCAGACCGGCCAGCAGGAGGCGCTCGAGGCGTTCACCCTGGTCGCCACCGTCGACCAGCAGGCGCTCGTCGACCAGACGGTCACCGGTGACGCGGTCAACCTCGCCGACCAGACCACCACGTCGCTGACCCGTAACGCCGCGTCGGTGGCCCCCGAGGACATCACCAACTCTCTCGGCGCGGTCGTCGACCTGATGCGCTGGGCCGAGCAGGAGCTCGAAGCCGAGGCGCTGCAGGAGGCGATCGACGAGAGCACGACCGTCAGCCGGCAGGCCGCGGTCGAGGCAGGTCTGGTCGTGCTCACCCTGATCCTGGCCATCGCCCTGGCGGTCATGCTGGCCCGCTCGCTCAACCAGTCGCTGCGCCGGTTGCGTGAAGGTGCGCTCGCGGTGGCCAACCGCGACCTGCCCGACGCGGTCGCCCGGCTCCGGGATGTGCGCAACCTGGGCGACGGCGGTGCCGACGACATTATCCGGCAGGTCCGCGACCCGATCCGGATGACCAACCGGGACGAGATCGGCCAGGTCGCCCAGGCGTTCAACGTCGTCCACCGCGAGGCGGTCCGGATCGCGGCCGAGCAGGCAGCCCTGCGGACCAGCGTCTCGGCGATGTTCCTCAACCTGGCCCGCCGCTCGCAGAGCCTGGTCGACCGGATGATCGGCGAGCTCGACCAGATCGAGCGCGGCGAGGAGGACCCGAAGCGGCTTGCCCAGCTCTTCGAGCTCGACCACCTCGCCACCCGCATGCGCCGCAACGACGAGAACCTGCTGGTCCTCGCGGGTGCCGACTCCAGCGCGCCGCGCCGCGAGGACGCCCTCGTCGTCGACGCCCTGCGCGCCGCGCAGTCCGAGGTCGAGCTCTACAACCGCATCGAGTTCGGCACGGTCGACACCGACATCTCCATCACCGCGGTGGCCGTCAACGACGTCGTCCGGCTCGTCGCCGAGCTGCTCGACAACGCGACCCGGTTCTCGCCGCCGAACACCGTGGTGGTGGCCGACGGCCGCCGCATCCGCGACTACGTGGTGATCCAGGTCGAGGACCGCGGCCTGGGCATGTCCGAAGAGCAGATGGACAGCCTGAACCGGCGGCTCGCCGAGACGCCCGACGTCGACGTGGCAGCGTTCCGGCTCATGGGCCTGGCCGTGGTCAGCCGGCTCGCCAACCGTTACGGCATCCGCGTCGAGCTGCGCGCCAACATCGAGGGCGGCACGGTCGCCCAGGTGATCCTGCCGAACAGCATCGTCGAGCTGCCCGGCAACCGCCCGCTGGACCCGCCGTCGCGTGGCAACCGCCAGCTCGACCCGGGCCCGGCCGGCTGGAACGACCCGATGGCCCTGAGCCGCTCCAGCTCGGCGACCGCGACCCTCCCGGCGATCTCGCAGGATCCCTGGCAGCAGCACTCCGGCGAGGACAGCTTCGCCCGGGCGGGTTCCAGCGGAATCTCCGAGCCCCAGGCGCCGGCGCTCCCGGCACACCCGCTGCTCCCCGCGCAGCCTTCGCAGATGTCGTCGAACACGGGCGAGGGCTTCCCCACGCCCAACCGGCCCATGCTGCCGAAACGGGGCATGGAGGACCGCGCACTGCCGACCCGGGTCACCGCACCCGAGCCCGAGCCGGTGCGTACCCCCACGTTCGAGACCGCGGCGACCAGCAACCCGACGATGGCGTACCCGACCATGCAGCAGCGGGCCGCCGTCGACGTCCAGGCCACCCAGCAGGTCTCGCCGTCGGTCGGGTTCCCCGCGCCGGAGCGTGCCGCGACCCCCAGCACCAACGGCTGGGGTGCGGCGCTCGCCGCGATGCCGCCCGCGCCGTCGGTTCCCGCTGCTGCGATCCAGCAGGAGGAGCGTGCCGAGGCCGCCCCGATCTTCCTGCAGATGCAGCAGAGCTGGTTCAAGGGTCAGGAAGGCGAAAGCAGCGAGGAGTGGAGCATGCCGACAGCGGGCTACGCCCCACCACCCAACCAGCCCGCCGGTGCCGCCATCACGGCGCCCGCGCAGGCTCCCCAAGCAGCGGCGCCCAACGCCGCGCCGGAAGCCGCCATCCCGGCGGCTCAACCGGCCCCCGTTACTCCGGCGGCACCGGCGTCCCCAGCGCCGGCCGCGGCCCGTTCCGGAAACGCGGGGCAGAATGGATCGCGATCGGCGCAAGCCGGTCCGGACAGCGGTAGCCAGTCCCTCCCGCGGCAGCGCAGGTCTGCCGAGGATGCCTGGCGCACCGCCGCCGATGAAGGATGGCAGCGGGCGATGGCGGCAGCGGATCCCACCGTTACCGACACCACCCGCTCCGGGCTGCCCAAGCGGACACCCCAGGCACAGCTCGTGCCGGGCGGGGTGCAGACAACTCCGCTGGATCAACACCGGCGCAGCCCGGACCAGGTGCGCGGACTCCTCTCCGCGTATCACCGAGGCGTGCAACGAGGGCGTACGGCCGGCAGTGAAGAAGCTGCCGCGGGCGCCCCTGCTCCGAAGGAGAACGGACAGTGACCAGGCCCCCCACCATGCAGGACATGGGCTGGCTGCTCAGCAACTTCGCCGACAGCGTGGCAGGTATCGCCCACGTGGTCGCGGTCTCCGCGGACGGCCTCTTGCTGGCCTCCTCGCGGGATCTGCCGGCGGACCGGGCCGACCAGCTAGCCGCGATCACCTCTGGCGTCGTCAGCCTCACCGACGGCGCGTCGCGGATGTTCAACGCCGGCGCAGTGCAGCAGACGATCATCGAGATGGACAGCGGGTATCTCTTCCTGATGTCCATCAGCGACGGTTCGTCGATGGCGGTCCTGGCGGCGCGCAGTTGCGACGTCGGCCAGGTCGGCTATGAGATGGCGCTGCTGGTCGAGCGTGTCGGCGCGGCACTCGTGCCGGCTCCGCGCGAGGCCGTTGCCAACCACTGAGTTGCGTCCCCAAGCGCATCCGATGACTGCCGGAAGGAGGTGCCCGCACGATGGGACAGCCGAATGACCCGCGCGGAAATTTGGTCCGGCCGTACGCGGTCACCCGGGGCCGGACGGAACCGCGCCGGGACATACCGATTGAAGCGGTCCTGGTCGCCAGCCAGGCCGCTGTGCAGGAGGCCCGGTTCGCCGGGCATGACAAGTACCGCATCGCCGTGCTGTGTGAGCCACGGGCGCAGTCGTTGGCCGAGATCGCGGCCTACAGCAGGCTCCCGCTGGGCGTCGCCCGGGTACTCGTCGCCGACATGGTCGCCGACGGGATGCTGTCGCTGCACAGCGCCGCTCCCAAGGAAGGGTTCACGGAGCGGATGGATCTGCTGGAGAGGGTGTTGAGTGGACTTCGCAAGCTCTAAGCGGGCGGGGGCGCAACCCAAGGAGATCACCTCCGCGAAGATCGTCGTCGCCGGTGGCTTCGGCGTGGGCAAGACGACGCTTGTCGGCGCGGTCTCCGAGATCGAACCCCTGACCACCGAGGCCGTGATGACCTCGGCGGGGCAGGGCATCGACGACGCGTCCAAGGTGCCGGGCAAAGAGACGACCACGGTGGCGATGGACTTCGGCCGCATCACCATGGCCGACGACCTGATCCTGTACCTGTTCGGAACACCGGGCCAGACCCGCTTCTGGTTCATGTGGGACGAGCTCATCCGCGGTGCGGTCGGGGCGGCTGTCCTGGTGGACACCCGCCGGATCTCCGACGCCTTCGCACCGCTCGACTATTTCGAGAACCGCCACCTGCCTTATCTGGTGGCGCTCAACTGCTTCGACGGAGCTCCCCGGTACGAGCCGGAAGAGGTCCGCGAGGCTTTGGCCATCTCGCCGAACGTGCCCCTGATCCTGACCGACGCCCGTAACCGGGAATCGGTCAAGCAGGTGCTCGTGGGTGTCGTGGAACACGCGATGCGCACGCTGGTGGCCGAGCAGGGACGTGGTTTTCCGGCTCCGGTCGGCTGATCCGGCGCCGGCCCCTCGCGGTCGGCGCCGGTCATTGTTCTTCCCTCAGGTTGGCTCGTGCCTCGCACGGGCCCCCTGTGCTGCGCCCATCATCCTGGGCGCTTTTTTGTTCAGCTGGGGAGACGCCCTCTTTAGCCGGGGAGGCGCCCTCTTTAGCTGGGGAGACGCCCTCTTTAGCTGGGGAGGCGCCCTCTTTAGCTGGGGAGGCGCCCTCTTTAGCTGGGGAGGCGATAGCCGCGTTTGACCACGGTCTGGATCACGCCGGGCGTGCCCAGGCCGGCGCGGAGGCGGGCGACCGCCATCTCGACCGCGTGCTCGTCCGCGCCCCGCGGCAGGGTACGCAGCAGTGCCGCGCGGGAGAGCACCCGCCCGGGCGTCGTGGCCAGCGCCCGCAGGACCGCCATGGGCGCCGGCGCGAGCGGCTTCAGGTCACCGTCGACGATCGCGGCGTGTCCCCGCAGGGTCAGCGAGTGACCGGCCACCTCGATGCTCAGCGCCCGTTTCGGCAGCTCGTCCACGATGGTGCGGACCAGGGCGCTCAGCCGTGCGCGGGCCGGGGCCGTGACCGGGATGTCGTGCCTGCGCAGCGGCGCGGCCGTCACCGGGCCCACACAGGCGGCCAGGACATCCGTGCGTAGCGCCTCGATCAGGGAATCGGTGCTCGGGCCTGCCGCCTGCAGCAGCGCGCTGACGGCGGGCGCCGAGGTGAACGTCACCGCGTCCACCAGCCGCCCGGCGATCAGGTCGACGAGCCGGTGCAGCGGGGCCGGGTCGATCGGTGCCGCCCAGCGGTAGACCGGAACCTCGATCACGCGGGCACCCGCGTCCTGCAGCGCCTCGGTGATCTCCGGCTGGCTCTCGCCGTGCAGCTGCATCGCCACCGTCAGCCCGGAGATGCCCCGCGCGGTCAGGTGGTCGACGACTTCCTCATAGCTCTCGCCCTCGGGCGACCACTGGTCCTGCAGGCCCGCGGAGCGCACGGCGGCCCTGGCCTTGGGCCCCCGGGCGACGAGATAGGCGCGGGACAGCACCGCGCGCAGCGGCTCCGTCAGCCCCCAGCCCTCGGCGGCCTCGAGCCAGCCGCGCATCCCGATACCGGTGTTGACCAGCACGATGTCGGGGGGAGTCTCGAGACAGGCCCGGGTCGCGGCACGCAACTCCGCGTCGTCGGCGATCGGCACGATCCGTAGCGCGGGGGCGATCACCACGCGGGCGCCCCTGTTCTCCAGGAGTCCGGCGAGCTCGTCCCGGCGCCGGTCGGAGGTGACCCCGATCGTGTATCCGGACAGCGACGCCGTGGGCTCCTCGAGCGCCGAGGCCTTGATGATCGACCTACTCATTTGTTCCGAAAAGCCGCGGCGTGGCCGACCGGTCCACCGAAGGGCACGCTCGGATCCCGCCGTCCTCAGCGTCGACCCGCTCCCATGTCACGCCTGCGTTCACCGCCGTACCTCCGGCCGGCACACGCCGCAGCTTCCCTGCGCCGGAACGGTCACCCGTCCCAGCGGGCACCGCCAGGTCCGTCCTCAACCCTGGCGGTGGCTCGGGGGCGATGATGCACCCGTGGACGCTTCCGGGCAGGAGCCCGGAATGCGTCATCGGGGAGAAAGCATCACTCGCCATGACGGAAGACTGCCGCCGGGGAATTTCGGACCCGGGTCCCGTATGTTTCGAGCCTGCTAAGAGGCATTCATCCCTTCGGCATTCCTGGGGATCTCTCCGCAGGGCCGTGCCGGGGGCAATCTTGAGCCCCGCTGTCGGCGTGCCGTGCGTCACCGCCTACTCTTAGACGGATAAGTTATGCGGTCCGTCGGTAGTGGCGGGCCTCCTAGCCCGTTTTGACCGCGCGCCGCGCAGGCGGGTATTGTTGCCTGCTGTTGTGCGACAGCTGCGAGCGTCCCCTTTCAGGTACGCTTTATGTTCGTGCTCGCTACGGACCAGCGCGCGCCCCCAGACCGACGACGAGACAAGGTAATTCTGTGCGTACGTACAGCCCGAAGCCGGGTGAGATCGAGCGTCAGTGGCACATTATCGACGCTTCTGACGTCGTTCTGGGCCGCCTGGCCACCCACGCCGCCACGTTGCTGCGTGGCAAGCACAAGCCGACGTTCGCCCCGCATGTCGACACCGGCGACTTCGTAGTGATCATCAACGCCGGCAAGGTCGCGCTGACCGGCAACAAGCGCCAGACCAAGGTCGCTTACCGTCACTCGGGTTACCCGGGCGGCCTCAAGCAGATCGGCTACGAAGAGCTGCTGACCAAGCGCCCCGAGCACGCGGTCGAGCTTGCCGTCAAGGGCATGCTCCCGCACAACAAGCTCGCCCGCCAGGTCATCAAGAAGCTCAAGGTCTACCCGGGCGCCGAGCACCCGCACGCCGCGCAGCAGCCGGTGCCGTTCGAAATCAAGCAGATCGCGCAGTGAGCGCGGGCGAAGGAAACAGCATGTCCGACATCGTCGAGCCCGAGGTCGCCGAGACCGTCGAAGAGCCCGCTGAGACCGCTGCGGCTGTCGAGACGGCTGAGACCCCTGAGCCGGCTGAGACCGCCGAAACGGTCGAGACCGTCGAGACCGTCGAAGAGCCCGCCGAGACCGTTGTCGTGGTCGAGGCGCCGGCCCCCGTTGTCCGCGTCGCTCGCCCGGGTGACCGCCCGATCCAGACCGTCGGCCGCCGCAAGGAGGCCATCGTCCGGGTGCGCCTCGTGCCCGGCAACGGCAAGATCACCTGCAACGGCCGCGCGCTCGAGGAGTACTTCCCGAGCAAGGTGCACCAGCAGCTCATCCGTGAGCCGTTCGTGACCACCGAGAAGACCGAGCAGTTCGACGTGGTCGCCAACCTCCGCGGCGGCGGCATCACGGGTCAGGCCGGCGCGCTGCGTCTCGGCATCTCCCGTGCGCTCATCACCGACGAGCCCGACGACCGTCCGGCGCTCAAGAAGGCCGGCTTCCTCACCCGTGACTCGCGGGTCAAGGAAAGCAAGAAGTACGGCCTCAAGAAGGCCCGTAAGGCTCCGCAGTACTCGAAGCGCTGATCGCAGCGCTCGACTTGCACCAGGTCTGAACGGGACGGCCGGGTGCGCCCCCTCGCTTGGGGCGCGCCCGGCCGTTTCGCATTTTCTTCTCCGAACGACACACCCGGTCCGGCCGCGGTCGCGATCGGCGAAAGGAAAGGCCGCCATGGGGCGACTCTTCGGCACGGACGGCGTACGCGCGCTCGCCAACGGTGAGCTACTCACCCCGGAGCTGGCGCTCTCGGTCGCGGTAGCGGCGGCTCGCGTGCTCATCGAGAGCGACCGGAGCCATATGCCGCTCGCCATCGTGGGCCGGGACCCACGCGCCAGCGGCGAGATGCTGGAGGCCGCCGTCGTGGCGGGGCTCACCAGTGCCGGGGCCAATGTCGTCCGGGTCGGGGTGCTGCCCACGCCGGCAGTCGCCTACCTGGTCGGGCAGACCCAGGCGGACCTCGGCGTCATGCTGTCCGCCTCCCACAACCCGATGCCCGACAACGGCATCAAACTCTTCGCCCCGGGCGGCCTCAAGCTGCCGGACGAGCTCGAGGAGCGCATCGAGACGGCGGTTGCCGACGGGCACGCCCTGGTCGGCCGCCCGACCGGTGCCGGTGTCGGCCGCGTCCACGACCTGCTCGACGGCGCGGAGCACTACATCAAGCACCTCGTCGCCTCGACCCCGCACAGCCTCGAAGGCGTCAAGGTCGTCGTCGACTGCGCCAACGGCGCCGCCAGCGAGGCAGGCCCCACGGCCTACGAGGAAGCCGGCGCCACCGTAATCAAGATCCACGCGGAGCCGGACGGCCTCAACATCAACGAGGAATGCGGCTCCACCCACATGGAATCGCTGATCGAGACGGTCCTGCGCGAGGGCGCCGACCTGGGCCTGGCCCACGACGGCGACGCCGACCGCTGCCTCGCGGTCACCGCCACGGGTGAGGTCGTCGACGGCGACCAGATCATGGCGATCCTGGCCCTGGCGATGCGCGACGCGGGCACCCTCACCGGCGACACCCTGGTCGCCACGGTGATGAGCAACCTCGGCCTGCGCCTGGCGATGAAGCAGGCGGGTATCCGTCTCATCGAGACCAAGGTCGGCGACCGCTACGTCCTCGAAGAGCTCAACGCCAACAACTACGCCCTCGGCGGCGAGCAGAGCGGCCACATCGTGATGCCCGCTTTCGCCACCACCGGCGACGGCGTCCTGACCGGCCTGCACCTCATGGCCACGATCGCCTCCACCGGCAAGTCCCTGGCCGACCTCGCCTCGGTCGTCCACAAGCTTCCGCAGGTCCTGATCAACGTCAAGGTGAAGGACCGGGAAGCCGGCGCCAACGCTCCCACGGTCCAGGCCGCGGTCGCCATCGCCGAGGCCGAACTCGGCGAGACCGGCCGGGTCCTGCTCCGCCCCTCGGGCACCGAGCCCCTCGTCCGGGTCATGGTCGAGGCCGAGACCGAGGAGCAGGCCCGCACGGTCGCCGAACGCGTCGCCGCCGAGGTCGAGGGTGCCAGCCCCGCCTGATCCACCCGCCTTGACAGCACGCCGGCCCGCTCAGCGGGCCGGCGTGCTGTGTCAGACGAGCGTGCGGAGGCGTTCGGCGGCTTTGTCGATGACTTCTTCGCGTTTGCAGAAGGCGAAGCGGATCAGGTGACGGCCTCGGTCCTGGTGGTCGTAGAAGACCTGGGTCGGCACGGCGACGACGCCGCAGCGTTCCGGGAGGGTGCGGCAGAAGTCGACGCCGTCCGTGCCGCCGAGGGGTCTGATGTCGGCCGTGACGAAGTAGGTGCCCTCGGATGGCAGCAGGCCGAAGCCCGCGTCCGCGAGGCCTGCGACGAGGCGGTCGCGGCGGGACTGGAGGGTGTCCCGGAAGCCGGTGAAGTAGCTGTCCGGCAGGTTGAGGGCCACGGCGACCGCCGGCTGCAGGGGGCCGGCGTTGACGAAGGTCAGGAACTGTTTCACGCGGAGCACGGATGACACGAGCGGGCCCGGTCCGGTGGCCCAGCCGACTTTCCAGCCGGTGCACGAGAAGGTCTTGCCCGCCGATGAGATCCGCAGGGTGCGCTCGCTCATCCCGGGGAGCGTGGCGAGTGGGACGTGCGGCGTGGACGCGTCGGTGAAGACGAGGTGCTCGTAGACCTCGTCCGTCACGGCGTACACATCGTGTTTTTGGCAGAGGTGTGCGATCAGGGCGAGCTCGTCCGGGGTGAAGACCTTGCCGGTCGGGTTGTGCGGTGAGTTGAGCAGCATCAGGCGGGTCCGTGGCCCGAAGGCTGCCCGCAGCTCGCCCTCGTCGAACCTGTAGCGCCCGTCCGGCCCCGGGCGCAACGTGACAACTCGCCGGACCGCTCCGGCCAGCGCGATGGAGGCGGCGTACGAGTCGTAGTAGGGCTCGAAGCACACCACCTCGTCGCCGGACTCGCACAGCCCGAGAATCGCCGCGGCGACCGCCTCCGTCGCGCCGGCGGTGACCACGACCTCGGTGTCCGGGTCGCGGGTCAGGCCCCAGAACCGCTGCTCATGCGTGGCGATGGCCTGGCGCAGCGCGGGGATGCCGGGCAGCGGCGGATACTGGTTGGCGCCGGACCGCAGTGCCTCGGCGGCGGCGTCCAGCATTTCCGGAGGGCCGTCGGTGTCGGGGAAACCCTGCCCGAGGTTGACCGAGCCGGTCCGCGCGGCGAGCGCGGACATCTCGGTGAAGATGGTGGTGCCGAACGGGCGCATGCGGCCGACGAGCGGGTCCGCCGAGATCGACGAGGTCACATCCGCCACCCTACGGCGCGGCCCACCACGGGACGCGCCTGAAGCCTGCGGATTGGGTTATTGGACGATCTTGGTGCAGGACACGGTGTTGAAGGAGCCCGTGCTGGTCTTCTGGGCCACCTGCTCGCCGTTGACCTTGGTGACGCAGCTCAGGGTCCCCTCCGAGAGCCCGATCCTGACCGCGACGACGGAGAGCACGGCGGGGCTGTTTGTTTTGACCTTGACGTGCCAGGGCAGCTTCTGGTTGCTGAGCTGTTTCGGGGTCCCGTCGTTCTTCTCGAGGTAGAGGATGCGGACCGGGCCGTCGCCGGTCACCTCGTAGTCGATCGTGATCTCGGGACCCTCGCCGGGGAGGTTGGGCAGGCCGGGAAGGTCGGTCGGGAGATCGGTCGGGAGATCCGTCGGCAGGTCGGTGGGCAGGCCCGTCGGCACGACCGTCGGAATGTCCGGGACGTTCACCGAGTTGATCGTTTCCTTGGCCTTCTCGGTCGCCTTGTTGACCGCCAGCACCACCGCGGTGACCCCGCCCGCGCAGAGCAGCAGCGTGACCGCGATCAGCACGGCGACCAGAGGGGCCTTGTTCCGCTTCGGCCGCGGGCCCGGATGACCCGGCTGCCCGTAGCCCGGCTGCTGATAGCCCGGCGGCGGTCCCGGTGGCTGTCCATAGCCGGGCTGTCCATAGCCGGGCTGCTCGTACCCCTGCGGCGCATACCCCTGCTCCTGATACTGGGGCGGCTGGTACTGCGGCACCGGAGGGAACTGCTCGGTCCGCGGGTAGCCGTCCGGGGGCCCGCTCTGGGGTAGGGGCGCGTGGCCGGGCTGGAACTGCGGCGGCCGGCCGGAGAGCGCGTCTCCTGACGGGGCCGACCAGGGCTGACCCGAGGCCGGTTCCTCCGGAGGGAGTGGACGGGTGGGGTCCGAGGGCGGTGGGTAGCTCATTCGACTCTCCTGGCAGGGCTTGTCCCTGAAGGTACGCGCTGCGTGCCAGCTCCGGATCACCCGGACGTGTCGCGATCGGCGCTGACCTGCGAGCCCATCGGCGCAGCACCCATCGACAAGCCTTTCGATCACGCGGGATGCGCGAAAGTATGCCTCTCGCGCATCCGCCGTGAGCGAAAGTCCGCTACGCTGCCCCACATGTGTGGGATCGTGGGTTACGTTGGCGGCCGCCCGGCGCTGCAGATCGTTATCGATGGACTTCGGCGCCTCGAATACCGCGGATATGACTCCGCCGGTGTCGCGGTCGTCAACGACAAGGTCATCCTGACCGAGAAGAAGGCCGGGAAACTGGCGAATCTCGAAAAGGCCCTGGCGGAGCGCTCCAGTGACGGGATCGCCGTCGGGTCGACCGCCATCGGGCACACCCGCTGGGCGACCCATGGTGGCCCGACCGATCGCAACGCCCACCCGCACCTCTCGGCCGACGGCCGTGTCGCGGTGATCCACAACGGCATCATCGAGAATTTCTCCCGGCTGCGCGCCGAGCTCGAGGCGACCGGGGTCGAATTCGTCAGTGACACCGACACCGAGTGCGCCGCCCACCTGCTCGCCGCCGAGATGCGCGCCCTGCGTGACGCCGGCGACGGACCCGAGGGCCCGCACCTGCTCGCCGAGGGCATGCGCCGCGTCGTGCGCCGTCTGGAGGGTGCTTTCACCCTCCTCGCCATCGACGTCGAGGTTCCGGACGCGGTGGTCGCCGCCCGGCGCAACTCGCCGCTGGTCGTGGGTCGCGGCGACGGCGAGAATTTCCTCGCCAGCGACGTCTCCGCCTTCATCGAGCACACCCGCGAGGCGATCGAGCTCGGCCAGGACCAGGTCGTCCTGATCACCCCGGGCGGCATCGAGATCACCGACTTCACCGGCGCGGTGGCCACCGGCAAGGAGTTCCACATCGACTGGGACGCCTCGGCCGCGGAGAAGGGTGGTTACGACTACTTCATGCTCAAGGAGATCGCCGAGCAGCCGCAGGCCATCGCGGACACCCTGCTCGGGCGGCTCTCCGAGCGCGGCGACATCGTCCTCGACGAGGTGCGCCTCACCGACCAGGACCTGCGCGACGTCGACAAGGTCTTCATCGTCGCCTGCGGCACGTCCTACCACGCCGGGATGGTCGCGAAGTATGCGATCGAGCACTGGGTGCGCATCCCGTGCGAGGTGGAGCTGGCCAGTGAGTTCCGCTATCGCGACCCGATCCTGGACCGCTCCACCCTGATGATCGTGATCAGTCAGTCCGGCGAGACCATGGACACGCTGATGGCGCTGCGGCACGCCAAGGAGCAGAAGGCCCGCGTGCTGGCCATCTGCAACACCAACGGCTCCACGATCCCGCGCGAGTCGGACGCCGTGCTCTACACCCACGGCGGCCCCGAGATCGCCGTGGCCTCCACCAAGGCCTTCGTCACCCAGTTGGTCGCCTGCTATCTCATCGGCCTGCACCTCGCGCAGATCCGTGGCGTCATGTACGCCGACGAGGTCGCCGCCGTCGTCTCCCGGCTGCGCCGCACCCCGGACAACCTCCGGGAGCTGCTGACGCGGATGGAGGACGTGCGCGAGCTGGCCCGCGACCTCAAGACCGCGTCGACCATCCTCTTCATCGGGCGCCACGTCGGCTTCCCAGTGGCCCTGGAAGGCGCGCTGAAGCTCAAGGAGCTCGCCTACATGCACGCCGAGGGCTTCGCGGCGGGTGAGCTGAAGCACGGGCCGATCGCCCTGATCGACAAGGGCACGCCGGTGGTCTGCGTGGTGCCGTCGCCGGCGGGTCGCGGCGTCCTGCGGGACAAGGTCGTCTCGAACATCCAGGAGGTGCGGGCCCGTGGCGCCCGCACGATCGTCATCGCGGAGGAGGGCGACGACGAGGTCGCTGCCTACGCCGACCACCTGATCCTCGTGCCGCGCACGCCCACGCTGCTCGCGCCGCTCATGACCGCCGTGCCGCTGCAGATCCTCGCCTGCGAGATCGCCGCCGCCCGGGGCCACGACGTCGACCAGCCGCGCAACCTGGCGAAATCCGTGACCGTCGAGTAGCACGGCCCAGGTCCCGAGGCGCCCGGCTGTGGATGAGCCGTCCCGATAGGCTTGGCCGTGTGATCGTGTCTGTCGGGATCGATGTGGTGCTGGTGGAGAGGTTCGCCAAGGCGCTGGAACGCACTCCGATGCTCGCGGACCGGCTCTTCAGTGACTCGGAGCGGCTGACGCGGTCGGGAAACCCCCGCTCGCCCGAGTCGCTGGCGGCCAGGTTCGCGGCGAAAGAGGCCGTGGCGAAGGCCCTCGGCGCCCCCGGTGGCCTGCGCTGGCACGACTGCGAGGTCGTCTCCGACCCGGACGGCCGGCCCTGGCTGACCGTGTCGGGCACGGTCGCCGCGGTCGCCGCCGAGCGCGGCGTGAACCGCTGGCACCTGTCGCTCTCCCATGACGGTGGCATCGCCTCGGCCATGGTGGTCGCCGAGGCCTGAGCGGGCCAGGGAATCCAGGCCCGGAGTTAGGGGAGCACGGATGCGGCAGGCATGGCGGGTGGCCGACGTACGGTCGGCCGAGAAAGCACTGATGGCGACGGTCCCCGACGGGACCCTCATGCAGCGGGCCGCCGCGGGCCTGGCGCGCCGGTGCGCGCTGCTGCTCCACGAGAGCGGCGGCGTTTACGGCGCGACAGTGGTGCTGCTGGTGGGCAGCGGGGACAACGGCGGCGATGCGCTCCTCGCGGGGGCGCGGCTGGCGGCACGCGGTGCCCGGGTGCTCGCGATCCTGCTCCGGCCCGAGCACGTGCATCTCGCGGGGCTCAAGGCGCTTCTCGACGCGGGCGGGCGGGTCATCGAGGAGCTGCCGGCCCGCGCCGACCTGGTGATGGACGGCATCGTGGGCATCGGTGCGACCGGTGGCCTGCGTCCTCCGGCGGCGGCTCTGGTCAAGCGGCTCACCGAGCTTCGGGGCCGGGACGGCGCAAGGGCTCCGGTGGTGGCGGTGGACGTGCCGAGCGGTGTGACGGTCGACACCGGCGATGTGCCGGGGGACGCGGTTCACGCGGACATCACGGTCACTTTCGGGTGCCTCAAGCCGGCGCACGTGGTGGGTCCTGCCGCGGCCCTGGCGGGCCACGTGGAACTCGTCGACATCGGGCTGGGTGTGACGCTGCACGCGGCTCCCGCCGTACGAGTACCCGACGCCTCCGACATCGCCGAGTGGTGGCCGCGACCCTCCGCCTCCTCCGACAAATACTCCCGTGGCGTGGTCGGAGTGGCCACCGGATCCGCGCAGTACCCGGGCGCCGCGGTGTTGTCGGTCACCGGTGCGCAGGCCGGCCCCACCGGCATGGTGCGCTATGCGGGCAGCGCCAGCCAGGAAGTGCTGCGGAAACATCCCTCGGTCGTGGCGGCCGAGCGGGTCGCCGACGCGGGACGCGTGCAGGCCTGGGTGTGTGGTTCGGGGCTCGGAACCGATGACGACGCGCGGACCGAGCTGCGCAGCGTCCTCGCGACGTCGCTGCCCGTGCTGCTCGACGCGGACGCCCTGACCCTGCTGGTCGGCGGTCAGCACGCCGCTGACCTGCGACGGGACGCACCTTTGGTGATTACGCCGCACGACGGCGAGTTCAAACGGCTTGCCGGGGAGGCTCCCGGGCCGGACCGGATGGCCGCCGCCCTCAAGCTCGCGTCGTGGATCAACGCGGTGGTGCTGCTCAAGGGTGACCGGACCATCGTGGCGACGCCCGCGGGTGAGGTGTGGGCCAACCCGACGGGCAGTTCGGTGCTGGCCACGGCCGGTTCCGGCGACGTGCTGGCGGGGTTGCTGGGCTCGTTGCTGGCGGCCGGGGTGCCCGCGGAGAAGGCCGCGGTGATGGCCGCGTACGTCCATGGTCTGGCCGGTCGGCGGGCGGCTGAGGACGGGCCGGTGACCTCCGCCGATGTGGCCGAGGCGCTCCGTCCGGTCCTCGCCGACCTGCTGTGACCCGGTTCTGTCACACCCGATCAGTAGGCTGATGAACATGTGGCAGGCCGAAGTTCGCGTCGATCTGGACGCTATCCGGGACAACGTCGCGACCCTGCGGGCGGGCACGACCGCCGAGGTCATGGCCGTCGTCAAGGCCGACGGCTACGGGCACGGCATGCTGCCCGTCGCCCGTGCGGCCCTGGCCGGGGGTGCGACGTGGCTCGGCGTGGCGACCCTCGACGAGGCGCTGACGTTACGCCGGGCCGGGATAACGGCGCCGGTGCTGGCGTGGCTGCACTCGCCCGGGCTCGCGCTGCACGAGGGCGTCGAGGCGGATGTCGACCTCAACGCAGGGAGCCTCGAGCTGCTCGGTGAGCTGGTTGCCGCTGCTCGGAGGGCTGGGCGGGCTGCCCGCGTACATCTGAAGATCGACACTGGTCTGGCACGTGGTGGCGCGACGCCGGCGGAATGGCCGGCCCTGGTGGAGGCCGCGGCGAAGGCGCAGGCCGACGGTGATCTTGAGATCGTCGGGGTCTGGAGCCATTTCGTCCGCTCGGACGAGCCCGGCCACGAGATGATCGACCAGCAGCTCGCGGTCTTCGCCGAGGCGCTGGCGACCGCGGAGCGTTACGGCATCGAGCCACGCTATCGCCACATCGCCAATTCTGCGGCCACCCTGACCCGGCCCGACTCCCACTACGACCTGGTCCGGCCTGGTCTGGCGATCTACGGGCTGTCGCCGTTGCCCGGGCCCCAGCCGGCCGGCCTGCGCCCGGCGATGACCGCACGTGCCCGGATCGCGCTCACCAAACGGGTTCCGGGAGGGCAGGGCGTCTCCTACGGGCACGCCTACCACACCGAGCGGGAGACGACGCTCGCCCTGGTGCCGCTCGGTTATGGCGACGGGGTGCCCCGGCACGCGTCCAATGTGGGACCGGTGCTGCTCGGGGGCGCGGTGCGCACGATCGCCGGGCGCGTCTGCATGGATCAGATCGTGCTGGACGTCGGCGATGACCCGGTGCAGGCCGGCGACGTGGCGACCCTGTTCGGGCCCGGCACGAACGGCGAGCCGACGGCCACGGACTGGGCCGACGCGATCGGCACGATCAACTACGAGATCGTGACCAGGTTCGGCGGGACACGCGTCCCCCGCGTCTATGACGGTACGGCCGGGGAGGTCGCATGAGTCCCGCGAAGCTGCCGGTCAAAGCCAAGCTGCCGGTCAAAGCCAAGCTGCCGGCCAAACGGGTGAAGCAGGTCGGCATCGCCGGGGCCGTCGTCGGCATCGCCGCTGCCGGGCTCGCCACCGCGTTCGCCGTCGAGCGGGCGCTGGTCCGCAAGTCGCTCAACGTCCCCGGCGACCCGCACGCCGACGAGGAGTTCAACGACCAGCCGTTCGACACGGAGCTCACCGTCACCGCAGCCGACGGCACCGACCTGCACGTCGAGATCGTCGAGCCGAAGCACCCGGCCGGCAAGCCGACGATCGTCTTCGTGCACGGCTTCGCCTTGGACATGGGCACCTTCTACTTCCAGCGGCAGGCGCTCACCGAGCGCGGCGACCAGCGGCTGGTCTTCTACGACCAGCCCGGCCACGGGCGGTCCAGCCGGCTGAAATCCGGCGACTACGACATCGCGGCGCTGGGCAAGTCACTCGCGGCGGTGCTCGACGCGACCGTGCCCGACGGCCACATCATCCTCGTCGGACACTCCATGGGCGGCATGACGATCATGGCGTTCGCCGAGCAGTATCCGGAGTGGTTCGGCCGGCGGGTGACCGGTGTCGTGCTGATGTCGACCTCGGCGGGCCTGATCGACAAGTCGAAGCTGGGCCTGCCCACGCTCGTGGCCCGCGCGAGCGCGCCGTTCTTCCCGCTGTGGGGAGTCTCGGCCCGGCTCGGTGGCGGTGCCATCGACCGCGCCCGGGTCGTCTCGTCCGATCTGGCCTGGCTGCTCACCCGCCGTTACGGCTTCGGCGACTCGCGACCCAGTCCCTCGTTGGTCACGTTCGTGGAGCAGATGAACTCCAAGACGTCGGTCGAGACGCTGACGAAGTATCTGCACACGCTCTACACCCACAACCGGTTCCCGGCGCTGTCAGCGCTCAAGGGTGTGCCGGTGCTGGTCCTGGTCGGCACGAAGGACTATCTGACCCCGGTGACGCACTCCGAGGAGATCCTCCGGCATCTCCCCGAGGCGGAGCTGGTGAAGATCGACAACAGCGGCCACGTGGTCATGCTGGAGAAGGCGGACGAGGTGAACGCGGCACTGCTCCCGTTCCTGGACAGGATCTCATGACGACCACCGGCATCCGGTTGTCCACCGTGGAGGACACCCGGGCCTTCGGCGAGCGGCTGGCCGCTCTGTTGCGCCCCGGTGATCTCCTGCTGCTCACCGGCCCGCTCGGCGCCGGCAAGACCGCGCTGGTCCAGGGCATCGGCGCGGGGCTCGGCGTGCTCGGCGCCGTCACCTCGCCGACCTTCGTGATCGCCCGCGTGCACCGGCCCGACCCGGCGCGGGGCGGCACGGTCCCGCTGGTGCACGCCGACGCCTACCGGCTCGGCGACGCGGCCGACCCGCGCGCGGAGATCGACGACCTCGACCTGGACGCCTCGGCCGACGACGCCGTCACGGTCGTCGAGTGGGGCGCCGGCCTGGTCGAGCAGCTCAACGACGAATACCTCGCCGTCCGCATCGACCGCCTCGACGACGACACCCGCGTCATCGACCTCGCGCCGCACGGCGGCGACTGGGCCACGCGCCTGGAGGACAGCGATTGGGCCACGCGCCTGGAGGACGGCGGCTGGGCCACGCGCCTGCAGAAAGCGACGGAACTGCCATGACCATCGGAAACCGGAGATGATGTGAATCTGACCGAGCTGCTTCCCCCCGCCTGGCGCGCGGAGTTGACGCCGTTCCTCGACCCCGCCGCCACCGGGGCGCTGGGCGCCTTTGTCGCCGGGGAGTATGAGACGCAGACCGTCTACCCGCCGATCGAGGATCTCTTCGCGGCCTACCGGCTCTGCGCACCGGAGCAGACGAAGGTGCTGCTGCTGGGCCAGGACCCCTACCACGGTCCGGGCCAGGCACACGGGCTCAGCTTCAGCGTGCGCGACGGCGTCCGGGTGCCGCCCTCGCTGCGCAACGTCTACAAGGAGCTGGCCGAGGACATCGGGGTGGCGCCATCGGCGAGCGGGGATCTGACCGGGTGGGCGAAGCAGGGCGTTCTGCTGCTCAACGCGGTTCTGACGGTGCGGGCGAAGTCTGCGGCGTCGCACAAGAACAAGGGCTGGGAAGTCTTCACCGACGCCACGATCCAGGCCCTCAACGCTCGCGACGAGAAGATCGTCTTTCTGCTCTGGGGGACGTACGCCCGCAAGAAGGCGGCCCTGATCACCAATCCCGTCCACACCGTGATCGAGTCGGGCCACCCGAGCCCGATGAACGGCGGCCGGGACTTCTTCGGCGCCCGGATGTTCAGCGCGGCCAACAAGGCTCTCGCCGACGGCGGCCGTCCCCTGATCGATTGGGACCCGCGCAGCTGACGCCCCCGCCGACGAGGCTGAACGGGCGACGGCAACACGCCGTTCAGTGAGGGGTGGCGGCGGCGAGCAGAACGTCGGCGGCTGCGCGGGCGTGCTCGGCGGCTTGCTGGTCGTGGTCGGCGGCCGCGGTCATGTTGGCGCCGTCGAAGAGCTGGACGAGCTGGGCGACGAGCCGTTGCGGGTTGTCGTAGCCGCCCTGGTCGACCGGGGCGGCGAACAGCTCGTACAGCCATGTGCGGAATTCTTTGACCGCCAGATCCTCCGTGCTGCCGGCATGGGCCTCGGCGGCGGCGTGGTGGAACGCGCAGCCGACGAAGGTGGGGCTGGCGAAGATCGGGACCAGGGCCTCGAAGGCCGCGAGGATCTTCGCGCGCGGCTCGGTCTGCTGGGCTGTGCGGGCGGTGATGGCGGCGACCCAGCCGGCGTGCTGGCGGCGCAGGTAGGCCCGGACGAGGTCGTCCTTGCCGCCGAAGTTGTAGTAGAGCGAGCCCTTGGCGACGCCGGACTCCTCGAGGATCCGGTCGATGCCGACCGCGTGGATGCCCTCGGCGTAGAACAGCCGGTCGGCGGTCTCGAGCAGGCGTTCCCGGGCGGAACGCCTGCTCGGACTGGGCGAGGAGGTCATGCGCCCATCGTACGGTCAGACCGCGGTGCGCCCGCCGTCCACAGCGAGCGTGACTCCGTTGACGTAGGAGGCTCGCGGGCCGGCCAGGAACGCGATCACCTCGGCGATCTCCTCCGGCTGGGCGACCCGGCCCATCGGGATGAGGGGGATGAAGCTCTCGGCCACCTCGACGGGGATGGCGGGGGTGTAGACGGGGCCGGGTGAGACCACGTTGACGCGTACGCCGGCCGGGCCGTACTCGGCTGCCCACGCACGGGTCAGCGAGTTCATCGCCGCCTTGGTGGCACCGTAGACGGCGTTGTTGGTGTCGCCGATCGTCCCGGCCGCGCTGCTCACGTTGATCACGCTGCCGGTGCCCTGCTCGACCATGCGCGGGGCCAGGGCCACGGTCAGCAGGTACGTCGCCCGGACGTTGCTGTCGATCATCGCGTCGAACTGGCCGGGGGTGATGGTGGCGCTGGGTCCGAAGGTGGCCGTCGCGACGTTGTTGACCAGCACGTCGACGTCGCCGGCTTCCTGGGCCAGCCGAGCCACGTCCTGCGGGTCGCTCACGTCGGCGAGGATGAAGCGGGCCTTCCCGCCGGCCGCCTCGATCTCTTGGACGACTTCCGCTCCGCGTGGGGCATTGCGGCCGTTCACCAGAACCATCGCCCCCTGCGTGGCCAGCAGTTTTGCTGTCGCCCGGCCGATGCCGGAGGAGGCGCCGGTGATCAGAGCGGTCTTGCCGGAAAGGTCACTCATGAGTTCTCCTTTGAACAGGTCTGTCTAAACGAGTATTAGACAGACCTGTCTAAAGATCAAGGTGTTAGACGAACCTGTCTAAAGATGGGGTGGCGGAGCGGCCGGATAGGGTTTGCGGGTGCTGGTTCTTGGGTTGGATACCGCTACGCCTGCGGTGACTGCTGCGCTGGCCGAGGTCGGCGGCGGTGGGCTGCGAGGGCTCGGGGAGCGGCGGGTCGTTGATCCGCGGGCTCATGGGGAGTTGCTCGCGCCGCAGATCCAGCGGGTGCTCGCCGACGCCGGGAAGGCTCCGCGAGATCTCGGTGCCATCGTGGCCGGGCTGGGGCCGGGGCCGTTCACCGGGCTCCGGGTCGGGCTGGCGACCGCGGCGGCGATGGGGCAGGCGCTGGGGATCCCGGCGTACGGTGTCTGCACGCTTGATGCTCTTGGCCGTGCGGCCGGGCCGGGCCGGGTGCTGGTCGCCACCGATGCGAGGCGGCGTGAGGTCTACTTCGCGACCTACCAGGACGGGGTTCGGGTGACCGGGCCCGAGGTGGCCAAGCCCGCCGACGTGCCGGTCGACGCGGAGCGGGCGGTCGGCGAGGGCGCGGTGAAGTACAGCGAGATCTTCGGGATCCCGATCGATGACCGGGTGCTCTACCCCTCCGGCGAGGCGTTGATCGCGCTGGCCCTCGGGGAGATCGGGGCCGGCGCGGAGGGCGGGGTGCTCACCCCCCTCTACCTGCGGCGTCCCGATGCCGTGGCCGCTACCGAGCGCAAACACGTGCTGCAGTGATCACGATTGAGCGGTTCCGGTGGTGGGACATCGCCGAGGTTCTCCCGATGGAGGAGGACCTGTTCGGGCCGGAGAAGTGGTCGTCGTCCATGTTCTGGAACGAGCTGGCGCAGCGCCATTTCTACGTCGCGGCCAAGGACGGGGACGAACTGGTCGGGTACGCCGGTCTGGCGGTCATCGACCAGGAGGAGAGCTGGGTGCAGAACATCGCTGTGAAGCGCACCGCGCAGCAGCGTGGTGTCGGCCGGCGACTCCTGGAGACCCTGCTCGAGCGTGCCGGGAAGCGCAAGGTGCTGCTCGAGGTGGCCGTGGACAACAAGCCGGCCCAGCATCTCTACGCCGTCCATGATTTTGAGCCCGTCGGGATCCGGCGCGGCTACTACCAGCCCAGTAACACCGATGCCCTGGTGATGATGCGTGATGTCTGACGAGCCTCTGGTCCTCGGGATCGAGACCTCCTGCGACGAGACCGGTGTCGGGATCGTGCGCGGGCACACCCTGCTGGCCGATCAGATCGCGTCCAGTGTCGAGCAGCACGCGCGGTTCGGCGGGGTGGTGCCCGAGGTGGCCAGCCGGGCGCATCTCGAGGCGATCGTGCCGACGATGCGGCGGGCGCTCGACGAGGCGAAGGTCACCCTGAACGACATCGACGCGATCGCGGTGACCGCCGGGCCGGGGCTCGCGGGGGCGCTGCTCGTCGGGGTCGCGGCCGCCAAGGGGTACGCACTCGCAGCCGACAAACCCATCTACGGCGTCAACCATCTCGCCGCGCACGTGGCTGTCGACACCCTGGAGCACGGTCCGTTGCCGGAGCCCGCCGTGGCGATGCTGGTCTCGGGCGGGCATTCGAGTCTGCTGCTGGTCGACGATCTGACCGCCGGGGTCACCCCGCTGGGCGCGACGATCGATGACGCCGCAGGGGAGGCGTTCGACAAGGTCGCGCGGCTGCTGGGGCTGGGTTTCCCGGGCGGTCCGGTGATCGACCGGCTGGCCCGCGAGGGCGATCGGGGGGCGATCTCGTTCCCGCGGGGGCTGACCGCGCCGAAGGATTTCGCCAAGCACCGGTTCGACTTCTCGTTCTCCGGGTTGAAGACGGCCGTCGCCCGCTGGGTGGAGGCACGCGAGCGCAGCGGTGAGCCGGTGCCGGCCGCGGATGTCGCCGCGAGTTTCCAGGACGCCGTCTGTGACGTGCTCACCGCGAAGGCGCTGGACGCCTGTCGCGAGCACGGCGTGGAGACCCTGATCATCGGTGGTGGTGTTGCCGCCAACTCCCGGCTGCGGCTCCTGGCCGAGGAGCGGGCCGCGAAGTTCGGGATCCGGGTGCGCGTTCCCCGCCCGCAGCTGTGCACCGACAACGGGGCGATGGTCGCCGCTCTGGGGTCACATCTGGTCGCGGCCGGGATCGCTCCCAGCCGCCTCGATCTTCCCGCCGATTCCGCGATGGCATTGACCTCCATCGCCGTCGCGGGGTAGGAAGCCAGGATGATCGCACGGATGTGGGAGGTACGGGCCTCGCGCAGCGGCCTCGACGAGCTGCTGAGCTGGGTCTGCGACGTGGCGCTGCCGCAGCTGGAGGTGCTGCCCTCGTTCATGTCGAGCGAGGTCTTCTCCTCGACGGATCTACGCATAGTGGTCATCTCGAAGTGGCGGAACGCGCCTGAGGACCTTCCGGCGCCGCCCGCGGAGCTGATCGCTAGAACTCCGCACGTGTGGGATTTCACGCCGGTCGATAGATAAGTCTATGGATCGTGACGGCGGGGTTACGTAACGTCGAAGGGCGATGCGAGATCTGCCCCCCGCCGATCCCGGCACCCCCGATGACCGGTCCGCCACCCGATATCTCGGGTGGCTTGCCCGGCGTACCTGGCCATCCCTGAGCGCCGCGGTCCTGTTCGCCGTCCTGTGGATGGTGTGCCAGGCCCTGGTCCCGGCCGTCGTCGGTAAGGCGATCGATGCCGGCCTCAGCAAACACGATTCCGGCGACCTGATCTTCTGGGGTCTGGTGCTGCTCGGCATCGGTGCCGCGCAGGCCGTCGCCGGTGTGCTGCGGCACCGCCGAGCGGTCTTCAACTGGCTGTCCGCGGCGTTCCGCACGATCCAGCTGTCCGTCCGGCAGTCCGGGCGGCTGGGGGTGGCGCTGCCGCGCCGGCTCAACGCCGGTGAGGTCGTGGCGATCGGCACAGCCGACATCAGCCACATCGGCAACGCGATCGACATCACCGCCCGCGGCATCGGCTCGGTCGTGGCGGTCCTGACCGTGACCTCGATCCTGCTGGTCACCTCGGTGCCGCTGGGTCTGGTGGTCGTGCTCGGGATCCCGCTGCTCACGGCGGTGGTCAGCCTGCTCATCCGGCCGCTGCACCATCGCCAGCAGGAGTACCGCGAGAAGCAGGGCCTGCTCACCGGTCGCGCCGCTGACCTCGTCGGCGGGCTGCGCGTGCTGCGCGGGGTCGGTGGTGAGCCGGTGATGTCGCAGCGGTACCAGGCCGGGTCGCAGGAGCTGCGCGAGGCCGGCGTACGGGTCGCGCGGGTCGAGGCGCTGCTCGACGGCGCGCAGGTCCTGGTGCCGGGGATCTTCCTGGTGCTGGTGACGTGGCTCGGCGCCCGGTTCGCGCTCACCGGTCGGATCACGGTGGGGCAGCTCGTCTCGTTCTACGGCTACGCGGCGTTCCTCGTCTCGCCGTTGCGCCAGCTCACCGAGACGATCGACAAGATGACCCGCGGGCACGTGTCGGGGCGGCGGGTTGTCGACATGCTGCAGGTCACGTCGGACTTGTCGGAAACAGCGCATCCGCAGAAGACGCCGGTGGACGGCGACCTCGTCGACCCGGTGTCCGGTGTGGTCGTCCGTGCCGGTCTGATCACCGCTATCGCCGCCGCGCTGCCGGCTGACGCGGTGACCATCGCCGACCGGTTCGGGCGGTACACCGCGGACGGGGATGAGACGCTGCTGGCGGGCGTACCACTGAAGGATCTTGATCTGGGGGTTCTGCGGGAGCGGATCCTGGTGGCGGACAACGACGCCCGCTTGTTCTCCGGACCGTTGCACGACGATCTCGATCCGGACCGCACCGGGCGAGCGCCGGCTGCTCTCGCGGCAGCAAGTGCGGACGACGTCGTCGCGGAGTTGCCCGAGGGGCTGGACAGTGAGGTCGCCGAGCGGGGCCGCAGCTTCTCCGGCGGTCAGCAGCAACGGTTGCGGCTGGCCCGGGCGCTCGTCGCCGATCCCGAGATCCTGGTGCTGGTCGAACCGACGAGCGCGGTGGACGCGCACACCGAGGCCCGCATCGCGGCCCGTCTCGGCGAGGCGAGGCGTGGCCGCACGACGGTGGTCTGCTCGACCAGCCCGCTGGTGCTGGCCCGCGCCGATCACGTCGTCTACGTCGAGGACGGGCTCGCAGTCGCCGAAGGTACCCACCGCGAGCTGCTGGACGGCAGCCTCGCCTACGCAAGGACGGTGCTTCGCGAGTGAGCAACGCGCTCCCGGTGGCCGACACCCGCCAGGTGCGCAGGTACGCCCGCGATCTGTTCCGCCGGCACCCGCGCGCCCTCGCCACCGCCATCGGTCTGCACGCCTTCGCGGCCATCGCCGGACTGGTCGGTCCCCGGCTGCTGGGCAGCCTCGTCGAGTCCATCGAGCGCGGCGCGGCCGTGTCGGCGGTCGACCGCATCGCGATCCTGATCGCCGTCTTCATCGCGGTGCAGGCGGTGCTGGTCCGGTTCGCCTACATCGCCTCCGCGCGGCTCGGTGAGCGGGTCCTCGCCGAACTGCGCGAGGAGTTCATCGACCGGGTGCTGGCCATCCCGCTCTCCACGGTCGAGCGGGCCGGCGCCGGTGACCTGCTCACGCGTACGTCCCGCGATGTTGACGCCCTGTCCCGTTGCGTGCGTTTCGCCGTGCCGGAGACGCTGATCTCGCTGATCACCGTCTCGCTCGCGGTCGTTGCGCTGGTGCTGGTCAGCCCGATGCTGGCGTTGCCGCTGCTGATCGCCGTACCGTTGATCGTCTTCTCGGCGCGCTGGTACCTGCGCCGGGCCGCGGCCGGGTATCTGCGGCAGAACGCCGCGTACTCGCAGGTCACGGATGGTCTTGCGGAGACCGTCGAGGGGGCCCGCACGGTTGACGCGTTGCGGCGCCAGGAGCAGCGGCGCCGCCGCACCGACAACGACCTCCGCGGGTCCTGGAAGGCGGAGCGTTACACCCTTTATCTGCGTACGGTGTGGAGCCCCACGGTCGAGTTCGGCTACATCCTTCCGGTGGTCGGCACCCTGCTGATCGGCGGCTGGTACTACTTCGAGGGCTGGGTGACCCTGGGCCAGGTGACGACGGCGGTGCTCTACACCCAGCTGCTCATCGACCCGCTCGACCGTTTCCTCGGCTGGCTCGACGAGCTGCAGGTGGGCGCCGCGTCGCTGGCCCGGCTCCTCGGCGTCTCGTTCACCGCGCAGCCCGGCACATCGCGCCGCCCGCAGGGCACCGAGATCGTCGCCGAGAACGTGCGGTTCTCCTACGTGGAGGGTCGCGAGGTGCTGCACGGTATCTCGCTGACCATCGCGCCGGGGGAGCGGCTGGCGATCGTCGGGCCCTCGGGCGCGGGCAAGTCGACCCTGGGCCGGCTGCTCGCCGGGGTGCACGCGCCGGTCAGCGGCCTGCTCACGGTCGGCGGGGTCGCCCTGGCGGACCTGCCTCTGGACCGGCTGCGCACCGAGGTCGCGCTGGTGAGTCAAGAGCATCACGTCTTCATGGGTACGCTGCGCGACAACGTTGCCATGGTCCGGCCGGGCTCCTCGCTGGCCGACGTCCGCGAGGCGCTGACCGCCGTGAACGCCCTGAAATGGGCTGATCAGCTCGCGAACGGGCTGGACACCGTGGTGGGTGCCGGCGGGGTGACGCTGTCGGCGGCCCAGGCGCAGCAGGTGGCGCTGGCCCGGCTTGTCCTCGCCGACCCGCACACGCTGGTGCTGGACGAGGCGACGGCGCTGCTGGACCCGCGGGCGGCCCGGGACCTCGAGCAGTCCCTGGCGGCGGTGCTCCAGGGGCGTACGGTCGTCGCGATCGCGCACCGGCTCTTCTCGGCCCACGACGCCGACCGGGTCGCGGTGGTCGAGGGCGGCCGGATCACGGAGCTGGGCTCGCACGACGAGCTGGTCGCGGCGGGCGGCTCCTACGCCGCGCTATGGGATTCGTGGCACGGCAAGAACTAGCCGAGGGGATCGGCGAGGAGCCGCTCGAAGGCGAGCTCGGCGGCGCCGATCAGGGCGGCGTCGCGGCCGAGCTCCGGCGTACGCAGCCGGATCTCGTCCCGGCAGGCGGGCAGCGCCACCTCGTTGAGCCGGCTGCGGATCTGCGCGGCGGCGACCAGGTAGACGTCGCGCAGCGTGCCGCCGAAGATCACCGCCTCCGGGTTGAAGATGTTGACCAGGTTGCCGACGCCGAGGCCGAGCCACTCACCGACCTGCCGGACCGCCTGCTGCGCCACCCAGTCGCCGCGCATCGCCGCGTCGACCACGGCCAGGACCGCTTCCCGGCCGCTGCGGTCCCCGCGCCCGGCGAGCCGCAGCAGCGGGTACTCGCCGATCTCGGTCTCCCAGCAGCCGCGTGAGCCGCAGCTGCACGGCTGGCCGTCCGGGTTGACGACCATGTGCCCGACCTCGCCGCCGTACCCGCCGTGGCCGGTGATGCGCTGCCCGCCGACGATGATCCCCGCACCCACGCCGACGTCGCCGTACAGGTAGATGACGTTGTCCCGGCCGGCCGCCGCCCCGCGGGTGTGCTCGACCATGGCGGAGACGTCGGCGATGTTGGCGACGAACATCGGGCCCACGTCGCCGATCTCCTCGACCAGGGCGTCGCCGACCGGTTCGTCGACCCAGCCGATCGTGGGCGCCAGCCGGACCATGCCGTCCGCGCGGCGGACCATGCCCGCGATGGCCAGCCCGGCGCCGACGCACCGGGAGTCCGGTGGCACGTCGGCGCGCATCTCGTGGACGAAGTTCGCCAGCGGCTGGACGGCGTCGCCGACCTGCATGCCCCGGGGGCGTGGCGCCTCCCGCCGGTCCAGGATCCGGCCGCCGAGGCCTATCCGGGCGGCGTGCAGGCTGTCGACCTCGATGGTGAGGGAGTACGCGTACACCCGGGACGACTCGGGCCGGACGACCAGTGACGGTCGCCCGGCCCGGCCGGTGCGCAGTGCTTCCTTCTTCTCGATGACGAGCCCGGCGGCGGTGAGGTCCGCGGTGAGCGCCCCGATGGTGCTGCGGTTGAGGCCCAGGCGGGTGGTGAGCTCCGCTCGGGACGTAGCACCATGAATGTGGACGTATCGGAGCAGCGTGCCCAGGTTGTGCCGGCGAACCTCCTCCTGAGTGGGGGCCGCCCGCATCGGCTATCGGTTACCGGTCGCGGAGGCCCGCCGGCGGGACAGCGCGTCCACGCTCGCCGCGAGCAGCAGGATGAGGCCGGTGAAGATGAACTTCGTGCCGGAGCTGAAGCCCATCAGACCCATGCCGTTGTCGATGACGGCGATGACCGCGCCACCGATGACCGCGTCGAAGACCCGGCCCTTGCCGCCGAACAGGCTCGTGCCGCCGATGACGGCCGCGCCGACGGCGTAGAGCAGGACGTTGCTGCCGCCGGAGTTCGGGTCGACGGAGTTGGCCCGGCTCGCCGCGATGATGCCGCCGATGGCGGCCATGAACGAGCCGATGACGAAGACCGAGATCCGGATCCGGTCCACCGGGATACCCGCGCGGCGGGCGCCCTCGGTGTTGCCGCCGACGGCGTAGATGTGCCGGCCGTACGCGGTGCGGCCCAGCACGAACGTCCAGACAACCAGCACCACCGCGATGATCGGGGCGACGATCGGTACGCCCTTCACCGAGATGACCAGCGGGTTGATGCTGCGCTCCTTGGTCAGTACGGCCACCGCCACGAGCAGCAGCACAGCGAGTCCGGCGATGCGTGCAAGCACGATACCCATCGGGTCCGTCACGAGCCCGCGGACCGCGCGGTTACGCACCTTGAGGAACTGCACACCCGCGTAGGCCGCGACCGCGATGATCGCGAGGATCCAGCTCCACACGGCCGGTACGTTCTTGTTGGCCAGCGAGAGCACGAACGTCTCCCGGATCGAGACGATCTTGCCGCCACTGAGCAGCACCAGCAGGATGCCCTGGAAGGCGAGGAAGCCGGCCAGGGTCACGACGAACGACGGGATGCCGAGCTTCGCCACCAGGAAGCCGAGCACGAAGCCGATGACGAGACCGGTGATCAGCGCCGCCGGGATCGCTGTGTACCAGCTCCAGCCGTGGTCGGCCATCAGCAGCGCCATGACCGCGCCGCAGACGCCGCTGGCGAAACCCGCCGAGAGGTCGATCTCGCCCAGCAGCAGGACGAAGACCAGGCCCATCGCGATGAAGATGACCGCGGCGCCCTGCGGGAACAGGTTGGCGAAGTTGGTGGCGCTGAAGAAGGTCGGGCGTGCGATGCCGAAGACCAGGCAGAGCACGATCAGGCCGAGGACGGCCGGAAGGCTGCCGATGTCACCGCCGCGTACGCGCCCCCAGTAGTCGTGCAGGTGGCTCGCGACGGTCGGTTTCACCACCTTGACCTGCGCGTCGGATGAGGTCGTCGTTGTCATGCGTCGGCTCCCGGGGGCGTGATGTCGGTAAAGCCCGCGGCACCGGCCGGCTTCTCGGGCGGCAGGCCGATGGTTCCGCTGCGTCCCGCGGTGATCAGCTCGACCACCTGGGAGTGGGTCACGTCGGTGGTCTTCACCTGGGCGGCGGTCCGGCCGAGGTACAGGGCGACGATGCGGTCGGACACGGCGAAGACGTCGTTCATGTTGTGCGAGATCAGCACGACGCCGAGGCCGTTGTCGGCGAGCCGGCGGACCAGCTCGAGCACCTGGGCGGTCTGCGCGACACCCAGCGCGGCGGTCGGCTCGTCGAGGATCACCACCCGGCTGTTCCAGAGCACCGCCTTGGCGATCGCCACGGTCTGCCGCTGGCCGCCGGAGAGGCTGGCGACGAGCTGGCGCAGTGACTTGACCGTGCGGACGGAGAGGCTGGCCAGCGTCTCGCCGGCCATCTGTTCCATCGTCGGCTCGTCCAGGACGAGACCGCGCTTCTTCTCCCGGCCCAGGAACATGTTCTGGACGATGTCGAGGTTGTCGCAGAGCGCGAGGTCCTGATAGACGACCTCGATGCCGAGCTCGGCGGCGTCGCGGGGACTGTTGACCGCGACCTGGTTGCCGTCGAACGTCACCGTGCCCGCGTCGATCGTGTAGATGCCACTGATGCACTTGACCAGGGTCGACTTGCCGGCGCCGTTGTCGCCGACGAGGGCGGTGACCTCGCCGGGATAGACGCTGAGTCCGACGTCATGGAGCACCTGGACGGGACCGAAGCTCTTGTCGATCCCGCGCAGCTCCAACAGAGGTGTCGCGGCCACGGATGGTTCTCCTTCTCGATGCGCCGCCGCCCACGCCCTGGCCAGGCGTGGGCGGCGCCGATGATCAGATCCGGCAGGAAAAACAAACCTCAGCTGACGCCGTTGTCGGTGCAGAGTTTGGCGAAGTCACCGGTGCAGATCTGGTCCTTGGTCACGAAGCCGTCCGCGACGACATCCTTGACGCTCTCCTTGTAGATGGCCTTCGGGGTGAGCAGCACCGCCGGGACGGTGGCCTTGGACTCGGGGTCCGTGACGCTCTGGGTGACCGACTTGGTCTCGCCCTTGGCCAGCGCGATGGCCAGGTCGGCGGCCGCCTCGGCCTCCTGCTTGATCGCCTTGTAGACGGTCATGCACTGGTCGCCGGCGAGGATGTTCTGCAGGCCCTGCACGGTCGCGTCCTGGCCGGTGACCGGGACCTTGCCGTTGAGGCTCTGCTTCTTGAGCACCGAGATCACCGCGTTGCCGAGGCCGTCGTTGGCGGCGAGCACACCCTTGATCTTGCTGTTCTGGGTGAGCATCTGCTCGAAGATCGTGGCCGCCTGGGCGTTGTCCCAGTCCGGCACCGACTGGTTCGGGCCCTTCACGTACTCACCCGAGGTGTACAGCGGGTTGAGGACCCCGTCGTATCCCTCGGCGAAGAGGGTCGCGTTGTTGTCGGTGGGGGAGCCGTTGAGCTCCGCGACCACCGGCTTGCTCGCCTTCATGTCGGTCAGGCACTTGACGAGGCCCTCGCCCTGGAGCTTGCCTACGGCGGTGTTGTCGAAGCTGACGTAGTACTTCGCGCCGCCGTTGAGGGTGAGGCGGTCGTAGTCGATGGTCGCGATTCCGGCCGCGGTGGCCTTGTCGAGGACCGCCTTACCCGTACCCGAGTCGAGGTTGACGATCATCAGGACCTTGACCCCGCTCGAGATCATGCCGTCGGCGATGGTCTGGAACTGGCTCTTGTCGCCCTGGGCGTTCTGGATGTCGACCGTGACCCCGGCAGCGTCGAACGCCGCCTTCAGGAACTTGGGGTCGTCCGAACCCCATCGCTGGGAGCTCGCGGTGTCCGGCAGGATCACGCCGACCTTGCCGACCGTGGACGTACTGCCGCTTCCGGAGCTTGTGGTGTCGTCGTCTCCGCCGCAAGCGGCAGTGCTGCCGGCGGCCAGCAGGCCCACCGCGGCAAGAGCGAACATTCCCTTACGCATTCCTCGTGTCCTCTCGGATCAATCCGGATCTTGCCTCGGATTCCCTTGGCGCGCGTAGCCGGGACTGCCGCCCGTGGACCGCAGAGGAGTGTGTCGGGCAACCTATTCCCGTCGCGCGTTGCAGCACAACCGCTACGGGCCGGTGATCAGAAGGGCACTCGGACCCGGACACGGAGATGCTTTACACCGTGACGCTAGGTCACTTTGCGAACCGAAATAGGCTGTTCTCTTGAGAAAGATCGGACACTGAGTGCTATCGACTTCTATGTCCTTATTCGAGCCACTGAGGCATCGGTCAGACGAATCAGATCGGCGGGGGCGAGCGATACCTGGAGCCCCCGGCGCCCGGCCGAGACGTACATCGAGGACAGCTCCTGCGCGGAGTCGTCGATCGTCGTGGGGAGCCGTTTGCGCTGGCCCAGCGGGCTGATGCCGCCCCGGACGTACCCGCTGCTGCGCTCGGCCGCCGTACGGTCCGCGAGCGCCGCCTTCTTGCCGCCCGCTGCGGCGGCGAGCGCTTTGAGATCCAATTCCCCGGTGACCGGGACGACCGCGACAGTGAGCCGCCCGTCCACCTCGGCGATCAAGGTCTTGAAGAGCAATGCGGGGGGTACGCCCAGAGCCGCGGCAACCAGCGCGCCGTAATTGGGGGCATCGGGCGAAACTTCGTACGGATGCAGATCGTGCGCCACCTTCGCCGAGATGAGCACCGCTGTCGCCGGGGTACCGGCCGCCTTCTTAGCCACGGCAGATCATAACTACGGGAGCGTTCGCGACCCGGGTCAGCACCAGCGAGGCCCCCGCGGAACCGCTCAGGCGCAAATCCCTGCGTAATTGCTCCGGCTCCAGCGCGGACCCGCGTTTACGGATCTCCAGCCGGCCGATGCCACGATCACGCAGCAGGGTGCGCAGCCGCTTCAGGGAGAACGGCAGCACGTCGGTGATCTCCAGCTGCCGGGCGAACGGCGTCGGCACCGGCTCGTCGGTGTAGACGTACGCGATCTCCGGGTCCGCGAGCCGTCCGCCGATCGTGGCGGCGAACTCCGCGACCAGGTGCGAGCGGACAACGGCCGGATCGGGGTCGTAGAGGAATTGCCCGACCTCCCCGACCGGCGCCTTCTCGACCCCGGAACCGTGCAGTTCTGCCCCGGACGCCAGCAAGCTCGCCCGTCGAGGAAATTCGGCCAGCGGGCCGCACCAGAACGCCGCCTCGACCAGGTCGCCGTCGACGCTGACCCACTCGCCCTCGGCGCCGGCCGGCAGCAGCGCGTGGTCGATGCCGGGAGCGAGCTTCAGCACAGTTCTCGGCACCCGCGCCGGCAGAGCCCCGATGAAGTCCCACGACGGCGACCACGATCGGGGGTCCATCACCCGTCCGCGCCCCGCGCGCCGCCGCGCGGGATCGGCGAAGACGGCGTCGTACTTCTCCACCTCGACGGTGGTGGCGTCCGCGCACTCCACGGTCACCAGCTCGGTCAGGCCGGCCGCTTCGACGTTCGCGGCGGCCACCGCGGCGGTCACGGGATCGGCGTCCACGGCGTACACACGGATGCCCTGACGGGCCGCGGCGAGGGCGTCGGAGCCCAGCCCGCACCCGAGATCGGCCATGCTGGTGACACCCGCCGCGCGCAGCCGTGCGGCCCGGCGATCGGCCACCACCGCGCGGGTCGCCTGCTCAAAACCGGGCCGCGTGAAGAACATCGTCGCGGCCGCCGCGCCGAGCTTGCCCGCGGCACGTCTGCGCAGCTCAGTCTGGGTGAGCGCGGCGGCGGCCAGGGAGGCATCGACGCCCCGCGAGCGCAGCGCGGAGGCGGCGGCCAGCGGATCGCCGCCGGACACCTCGGCGGCGGCGGTCAGGGCGTCCGTACCCCGCGGGGTACGCAGGGCGGCAAGCAGTTCGAGGTCCACGCGGAGTCATTCTGCCGTGTTGGCACTCTCCTTGACGGAGTGCTAGTTCCGGCATAATCTCCGATTAGCACTCTCAACCTGAGGGTGCCAGTGCGCGCCCTGTTCGGGTCATCCGAACGAGGCCGTGCGCTTGCGCCAGGCGGACCGGCACCCGCGACGACGGCCCCGCCCGGTGGCATGAGGCATAAGACCGGCCAGCGCTGGCCGGCAAACACCTGTACCCAGGAGGGTATGCCCGTGACTACCGCGACAAAGGTTGCGATCAAGCCGCTCGAGGACCGCATCGTGGTCCAGGCGAACGAGGCTGAGACCACGACGGCTTCCGGCCTCGTGATCCCCGACACCGCCAAGGAGAAGCCCCAGGAGGGCACCGTCCTGGCGGTCGGCCCCGGCCGGATCGACGACAAGGGCAACCGCATCCCGATCGACGTTCAGGTCGGCGAGACGGTCCTCTACTCGAAGTACGGCGGCACCGAGGTCAAGTACGCCGGCGAGGAGTACCTGGTGCTCTCCGCCCGCGACGTCCTCGCGGTCATCGAGAAGTGACCTACTGACAGTGCTTTCCGCCCTGGCCCGGGACCCCGGGTCAGGGCGGCGGTGCGTGAAGGGACCATAAATGGCGAAGATTCTCAGCTTCTCTGACGACGCCCGGCACCTGCTCGAGCATGGCGTCAACACGCTCGCCGACACGGTCAAGGTCACCCTCGGCCCGCGCGGCCGCAACGTCGTCCTGGACAAGAAGTTCGGCGCGCCCACGATCACCAACGACGGTGTCACCATCGCCAAGGAGATCGAGCTCTCCGACCCGTACCAGAACCTCGGTGCGCAGCTGGTCAAGGAGGTGGCGACCAAGACCAACGACGTCGCCGGCGACGGGACCACCACGGCGACCGTGCTCGCCCAGGCGCTGGTCCGCGAGGGCCTGCGCAACGTGACCGCGGGTGCCAACCCGATCGCGCTCAAGCGCGGTATGGACCAGGCCGCCGAGGCCGTCTCCAAGGCGCTGCTGGCCAAGGCCGTCGAGGTCGGCGATCACAAGGCGATCGCCAACGTCGCCACGATCTCGGCCCAGGACCCGACCATCGGCGAGCTCATCGCCGAGGCGATGGAGAAGGTCGGCCGCGACGGTGTCATCACCGTCGAGGAGGGCTCCGCCCTCAGCACCGAGCTCGTCGTCACCGAGGGTCTGCAGTTCGACAAGGGCTTCATCTCCCCGAACTTCGTGACCGACGCCGAGTCGCAGGAAGCCGTCCTCGAGGACGCCTACCTGCTCATCACCACCCAGAAGATCTCCAGCGTCGAGGAGATGCTGCCGCTGCTGGAGAAGGTTCTCCAGGCCAGCAAGCCGCTGCTCATCGTGGCTGAGGACGTCGAGGGCCAGGCGCTGAGCACCCTCGTGGTCAACGCCCTGCGCAAGACCTTCAAGGTCGTCGCGGTCAAGGCGCCCGGCTTCGGGGACCGCCGCAAGGCGATGCTGCAGGACCTCGCGATCGCGACCGGTGGCGAGCTGATCGCCCCCGAGCTCGGTTACAAGCTCGACCAGGTCACCGTCGACATGCTGGGCACCGCCCGGCGCGTCGTGGTCGACAAGGAGAACACGACCATCGTCGATGGCGGCGGCAAGAAGGCCGACATCGAGGACCGCGTCGCGCAGATCCGCAAGGAGATCGAGGCCTCGGACTCCGACTGGGACCGCGAGAAGCTCTCGGAGCGGCTGGCAAAGCTCTCCGGTGGCATCGCCGTCATCCAGGCCGGTGCCGCGACCGAGGTCGAGATGAAGGAGCGCAAGCACCGCATCGAGGACGCCATCGCGGCGACCAAGGCCGCGGTCGAGGAGGGCACCGTCCCGGGCGGCGGCGCCGCCCTCGCGCAGATCGTCTCCGCGCTCGATGGTGACCTCGGCCTCACCGGCGAGGAAGCGATCGGCGTCTCGATCGTCCGCAAGGCGCTCGTCGAGCCGCTGCGGTGGATCGCGCAGAACGCCGGTCACGACGGTTACGTCGTGGTGGGCAAGGTGTCCGAGCTCGGCTGGGGCCACGGCCTCAACGCGGCCACCGACGAGTACGTCGACCTCGCCGCCACCGGCATCATCGACCCGGTGAAGGTGACCCGCAACGCGGTCTCCAACGCCGTCTCGATCGCCGGGCTGCTGCTCACCACGGAGAGCCTCGTGGTCGAGAAGCCGGCCGAGGCGGAGCCCGCCCAGGGCGGTGGCCACAGCCACGGTGGCCACGGTCACCAGCACGGTCCGGGCTTCTGATCGAATAGCACGTAAGGGCGCGTCGCTTCCCGCGGCGCGCCCTTTCTCGTGTGTGATGCAGGATTCGGGGAAAGGTGCGCGGATGATCGTCGTAGTGGAGGGCCCCACCGCGGCCGGGAAGACCTCGTGGTGCCGGCGTTATGTCGGCAGGTACGTGCCCGAGTCGCGCGCTGCGGTCCGGATGGAACCCGACGAGGTGGCGCTGGCCCGGCACTGGGTGCGGGTGGGCATGGAGCGCTGGGAATCGGCGTGCGAACGGGAACGGGAGGACGGCGTCGCGTTCTGTGACACCGACCCGGTCAAACTGCACTACGCGTGGGGCATGGCGGCGCTCGGGCTGGCGCCGAGGGCACGGTTCGACCGGGAGCTGGCGGTGACCCGGGAGGCGTTCCGCAGCGGGCGGCTCGGGTTCGCGGACGCCGTACTCGTCGCCCTGCCGGACGCGGGGACGTTGCTGCGCCGCAGGGACGGTGACGAGACCCGGCGCCGGCGCAATTTCGCCGCGCACGTCCAGCTCCGGGAGCCGTTACAGCAGTGGTACACCGCCCTCGACAGCCTGTCACCGGGGCGCGTGTTGTGGGACCTGCCGGTCGAGGGGGTGCCGAAGCTGCCGGAGCCCCGTGCCGACCGGTGCGCCGTGGAGCTGCTGGACTCCCTGGTCGGGGCGTTGCCCCCGCTGCGGGCAGCCGTCATCGGTTCGTAAGCGTTGCGCGATCTTCGAGGGTGCACCATGGAAGCGTGAAGCTCACCCTCCGCGCGGGCCTGGCCGGGATCGCGGCCGCCGCCGTGGCCGTCGGTCTCGCCGAGATCGTCGCCGTGTTCACCGGTCCGTTGTCGTCGCCGCTGCTCGCCGTCGGGGGCGTGGTCGTCGACAACGTGCCCGCGCCGGTGAAGGACTTCGGCATCTCCGTCTTCGGCACGCACGACAAGACCGCGCTCATCACGGGGACGGCGATCCTGCTCGGTGTTTACGCCGGCCTGGTGGGAATTGTCGCGCTGCGGTCCTGGCTTTGGGCGTACGCGGGAATCGCGCTCTTCGCCGTGATCGGCGTGACCGCCGCAGTCACCCGGCACGACGCGGGGGTGTTCGCGGCCCTGCCCTCCCTCATCGCGGCGGCGGTGGCGATTTTTGCTCTGCGCCGGCTTGTTCCCCTGGCCCAGGCGGTGGAGCCGGTCGACTCGGACTCGAGACGGCGTTTCCTCATCGGGGTCGGCATCGTGGCGGGCGTCGGGGTCGTCGGCGGATTCGCCGGGCGGCTCTTCACCTCGAGCCGGGCTGTGACCGAGGCGCGCAAATCGGTCGTGCTGCCCAAGCCCAGTGCCGCCGTCCCCACGGTCCCGGCCGGTGCCCAGGTTGCGGGGGCGACGCCGTACGTCTCGTCGAACGAGAGTTTCTACCGGATCGACACGTCGCTCTACCCGCCGCAGGTCGACCCGGCCACCTGGCAGCTGCGCATCCACGGCATGGTCCGTAACCCGATCACCATCACCTGGGAGCAGCTGCTGCAGCGGCCGATGGTCGAGCGGTACGTCACGCTCGCCTGCGTGTCCAACGAGGTCGGTGGCGACCTGATCGGCAACGCCCTCTGGCTCGGCACCGCGCTCAAGGACCTGCTCGACGAGGCGGACCCACTGCCCGACGCCGACCAGGCGGTGGCCCGGTCGGCCGACGGCTGGACCTGCGGCAGCCCCACCGCCGTCCTGCGGGACGGCCGCGACGCGCTGCTGGCGATCGGCATGAACGGCCAGCCGCTACCGGTGGAGCACGGCTTCCCGGTCCGCATGGTCGTCCCGGGACTGTACGGCTACGTCTCCGCCTGCAAGTGGGTGACGGAGATCGAGCTGACCCGGTTCACCGACTTCGACGCGTACTGGGTGCCGCGGGGCTGGTCGGCGCTCGGCCCGATCAAGACGGAATCGCGCATCGACACCCCGAAGGACGGCGCCAAGAAGCCGGCCGGTCAGGTGATGATCGCCGGCGTGGCCTGGGCGCAGCACCGTGGCATCAGCAAGGTCGAGGTGCAGGTCGACGACAACGCCTGGGAGGCGGCGACCCTGGCGCCGGCGGTTTCTGCCGACACGTGGGTGCAGTGGTCCTACGCGTGGCAGGGCACCAAGGGCGACCACCGGATCCAGGTCCGGGCCACCGACGCCGAGGGTCAGACGCAGACCGAGGAGGGGGCGCCGCCGGCTCCGGACGGCGCCACGGGCTGGCACTCGGTCGAGGTCACCGTCGACTGAGCCGACCGGCCACGTTGGCGCCGGCGACCCCCGCCACCTCGATCAGCACGACGGCCGCCGCCCAGCCCGGGTGCCCGAGGAAGGCGACATAGCCGGCCAGCGCCGCGCAGAGCGTGACGGCGAGGATGCCGAAGATCTGCCCGCGACGTGCGGCGGAGTGTGCCAGCCGGGCCAGCTCCATCCGGTCGGCCTGATCCCGCTCGGCGAGGGTCAGCAGACAGCGCTTGATGTCCTCGTCCGGGGTCTCGACGGCGAGCTTGAAGTACTGCGACGTCGTCGTCATCAGTTCTGGTAGCCCTGAGCGTCGGTCATGACCGTGACCATCGACTCGTACGTGGCCCGGCCGTCCAGATCGAGCAGCGAACCCACGCCGATCACCGTCGGCCAGAGCCCGGGCACCGACTGCCTCGTGTCCAGCAGGGTGAGCAGTCCCTCGACGTCGGGTGTCGTTTCTCTGACAGGCTCGGCTCGTTTTCGTTCGGCGACCGTCGCTGCCAGGGCGCTGACCGCGCTGTCGATCAGGTCGAGGCGGGAGGCCATCCGGCTCGCACCCGTAGCGGCGTGATCGTGGTCCTGCCGGAGGCTCTCGAGCACCGACGAGATGTGGACGATTGCCTGCTCGATGCGGTCGAGGCGGTCCGGCTCGGTGGGCTTGATGTCGGTTCCGGGCATGTCCGCCTGCGCTCCGCTCCGGTGACTCGCTCGCTGGGTTCCCGGAGCGTATCGCCGTGGTTCCGCGGGCTGCGCACGTTTGCGGGTATCCGGTCAGCGCTGCGCACTCCGGATAACCGTGTCACGCGAAAGCCGCACTTTTCGTCCGACGTCAAGGCCAAGTTCGCTCATACGGTGGCTTGCATGTCCACGGATGCGGCTGACATGCCGTCGAATACGCCGACGCGGCTCCCGCAGGGGAACCGCGTCGTCAGCTGTGTTGTTGTGCCGCGCTCGGTGCGCCGTCAGGCCGCAGGTGCCTGCCGTTGTGCCGGAACCGTCGACTTGTGGGGCCGGCCGAGGCGTGCCTCGAGCCGGACGAGGTCGACCCGTCCGTGATGCCGATCGGCAAGGTCTTCCCAGCCGACCGCGAGCAGCCGCAGCCGCTCCGCCTCGGTCAAACCTCCCCAGACCCCGTAAGGCTCACGGACGGCCAGCGCGTGTGCTGCGCACTCCGCCCGCACCGGGCAGGCGCCACACATGCTCTTGGCCTTGGCCTCGCGGCGATTGCGGGACGACCCGCGCTCGCCGTCGGGGTGAAAGAACTGGGTACTGTCCCGGCCCCGGCAATTACCGAGTCGCTGCCAATCCCAAAGGTCGGCGATGGGCCCGGGCAGTCTGCGAACGTTCGACATCAACACCCTCCTCCCGCGCGGCACCGCGGAGTGTTGTCATGAGGGGCCCTGGCTCAGGCCTGCCGCCCGTTTACCCCGGCACACGCCGGATCACACACGAGTTGTCGATGTCTTCGTCAGCCGTATCGCATCGGTGCCGCGAACCCTACCGATGTTTCCCATTTTTTCCATCTAAAGCGCGTAATGCTGCGGCCCTCGCGTGATCTCCTCTGAGAGAGAAGGAGGATCACTGTGCGTACCGTCCTCGTGTGCGTCCGTACCCCACTAGCGGCCCAGACCGTCGCGTCCACCGCGGCCCGGCTCGGCATGACCGGTGTCGTGCGGACCGCGGTGAGCGAGACCGAGGCCATGATCCGACTGGCTGAGAGGCCGGCCGAGGTTGTCCTGGCCGACACCGCCGTGACCCGTCCCGACAGCGTCGGCTTCACCCGGCGCGTACTCGCCCGCGCCCCACAGGCACAACTCGTTCTCTTCGGCGCGGAAGACCCCCGGGTCGCCGCCGCCGCGGTCGCCGCCGGCGCCCGCGGTGTCATCCGCGGCGTCGAGCACGACCTGGTCAGCGTCGTCGCCAAGGCTCTACTTCTGTTGCTGTTGCCGGTCCGCCCGCAGGGCATGCCGATGAACGGCGCGAATGCCCAGCCCGCGGCGGTGGGTCAGGCGGGCCGCAACAACAACTCGGCGGCCGCGCGCGGCCTGCACCGGGAAGGCCTCGCAATGGCGGGCACTCCCAACGCGGCCGGCGTACCCGCCATGTTGCCGAACTCCCCGATGGTCCCCGCGCAGCGTGGCGACGGCCCGGACATCGACCCGGTCACCGGCCGCCCGCTGGTCTGGCCGGGCAACGACGGCCGCCCCGGCGAGGCCGCCCCGGCAGGCCGCCGCCTCACCCTCACGGAGCGTGAGCTCCAAGTTCTACGAGGAATGGCCGACGGCAAGAGCAACGCCGAAATCGGCCGCGAACTCTTCGTCTCCGAAGACACAGTAAAAACCCACGCCCGCCGCCTCTTCCGAAAACTAGGCGCCCGAGACCGAGCCCACGCAGTAGCCGCCGGCTTCCGAGCCGGCCTAGTGGCCTAACACTCCCGGTCACCCACCGCCAACTTGGTTGCGCCTGACCCCCTCCAGCCCAGGCGCACCCCAAAACAACCCACTAAACCCGCTAAACCCCATATTTCTAGATCCACCCAGTAAACCGCGTTTTCCCAGATCCAACCCAGCGACCCCCGCTTTTCCAGATCCAACCCAGTCACCCCCGCTTTTCCAGATCCAACCCAGTCAGCCCCGCTTTCACAGATCCAACCCAGTCAGCCCCGCTTTTACAGATCCAACCCAGTGAACTGGCTCCGCACTTCGCCCGTCGATGTTGAGGGTGCCAAAAAGCAGACCGCGGCGCTTTTCCGTGGTCTGCTTTTTGGTGCACTCGACATCGGCTCCCAGGGGCGAAGTGCCCGCCGAGCGAAGCGAGGCCAGAAACTCAGGGAGGCCAGTTACAGACCCACCCAGCTCAGCTTCGCTCGCTTTTTCACAGACCCACCCGGCTCTGCTCCGCTCGGTTCTTACAGACCCACCCAGCTCGTTGCGCTCAGTTTGTCGCTCACGGCGCTCAGGGTGCCCGGCCGTGGTGGGTGGTTGCCGAGGTGGTGGGTGTTTGCCGTTACAGACCCACGGAGCCGTATTGCGCTCAGTTCACAGACCACGACGCTGGGTAGCGCTCTGTTTTGCAGACCACGGAGCTGTGTAGCGCTCGGTTCACAGACCACGGCGCTGGGTAGCGCTCTGACAACCCACCTAGCTAGCGTCGTCGTCCGTGCCCTCTGTCAGCGTGTCGTGAACGCCATCTGCATAACCGCGCGCATATTCCCACGTGACGTAGTGGTCCGGATCCGGGTCGTAAGCCGGCTCATGCACCCTGGGCCGCCCGGACGACAGCAGATGCCGCAGGTTGCCCCGGAGCAGATCCCAGTCGAAGTAGTGCGGCTCGTGACAGTCCTCGCACTCGATCACCAGCCCACGGATGCCCGTAGGACTCAGCAACGCCTGGTAAATCTCCAGGTCGGAGAGGTCCTCGAGGACGTCCTGCCGCTCGGCCTCGGTCAGCGGTTCCTGCTCGGCGTCCTCCGAGAGGTCGTCGAGTCCGGCGGCCGGGTCGGCGGGGTCGCCGTTGAACGGGTCGATCGGCTCTTCCTGCACGATGTCTACCGTACCCACCTGAGGGCAATGTGTGCTGGCCCGCACCTGCTGTCCGTCCCCACGGGTAACGACTTGACGATGGGTAGGATGTAACACTCGGCCTCTCCTGTAGGGATGATCTGTGGAAAACGACTCCGCGCGCACGGTTCCTCTCGGTCTTACGTTCGACGACGTCCTGCTCCAGCCAGGCGAATCGGACATCGTGCCGAGCCGGGTCAACACGGTCACCCGGATGTCTCGTAACGTCGAGCTCTCGATCCCGTTGCTGTCCGCCGCGATGGACACGGTGACCGAAGCGAAGATGGCGATCGCCATGGCCCGCGAGGGCGGCATCGGCGTGCTGCACCGCAACCTTTCGCCCGAGGACCAGGCGGCCCAGGTCGACCTGGTCAAGCGCTCCGAGTCCGGGATGATCACCAACCCGGTCACGTGCAGCCCCGACGACACCCTGCGTGAGGTCGACCAGCTCTGTGGTCGCTACCGCATCTCGGGTGTGCCCGTGGTCGACGGTGAGGGCGTGCTCGTGGGCATCGTCACCAACCGCGACATGCGCTTCGTCACCGACGACTCCGCCAAGGTGCGCGACGTCATGACGAAGATGCCGCTGGTCACCGCCGAGGTCGGCGTCAGCAAGGAAGCGGCCCTGGCCCTGCTCCAGCAGCACAAGGTCGAGAAGCTTCCGCTGGTCGACGGTGGCGGCCACCTGCGTGGGCTGATCACGGTCAAGGACTTCGTCAAGACCGAGCAGCACCCCAACGCCACCAAGGACGCGCAGGGCCGGCTCCGGGTCGCCGCTGCGATCGGTGTCGGTGACGAGTCTTACAAGCGCGCCCGCGGCCTGATCGAGGCCGGCGTCGATGTGCTCATCGTGGACACCTCGCACGGCCACCAGCGCCAGGTGCTCGACATGATCGCCCGGCTGAAGAAGGACGCCACGATCGACATCGTGGGCGGCAACGTCGCGACCTACGCCGGCGCCAAGGCGATGGTCGAGGCCGGTGCCGACGCGGTCAAGGTCGGCGTCGGGCCCGGTGCCATCTGCACCACCCGCATCGTCGCCGGGGTCGGCGTGCCGCAGATCACGGCTGTCATGGAGGCCGCCCGCGCCTGCAAGCCCGCCGGTGTCCCGGTCATCGCGGACGGCGGCATCCAGTATTCCGGCGACATCGCCAAGGCGATCGTGGCCGGCGCCGACTCGATCATGCTCGGCGGCCTGCTGGCCGGCTCCGAGGAGAGCCCCGGTGACCTGATCTTCGTCAACGGCAAGCAGTACAAGTCCTACCGCGGCATGGGCTCGCTCGGTGCCATGCAGTCGCGCGGCCAGGCCAAGTCCTACTCCAAGGACCGCTACTTCCAGCACGACGTCGCCGAGGAGAAGCTGGTCCCCGAGGGCGTCGAGGGTCAGGTGCCCTATCGCGGCCCGCTGTCCCGGGTCGCGCAGCAGCTCGTCGGCGGGCTCCGGCTCGCCATGGGCTACGCCGGCGCCGAGACGATCCCCGACTTGCAGCAGAAGGGTCAGCTCATCAGGATTACCGCTGCGGGACTGAAGGAGAGCCACCCGCACGACATCCAGATGACGGTCGAAGCCCCCAACTACCACTCCCGCTAAATTCTAAGAAGGACCTTCCAACCGCCCCACCCACCGCCCAAATACGGACTGAAGGGTTTTTCTGATGCGCGACGTGGTGGAGATCGGTCTGGGCAAGACGGCCCAGCGCGGGTATCACCTGGACGACATCGCGATCGTCCCCAGCCGCCGCACCCGGGACGTGGAAGACGTATCCACCGACTGGAAGGTGGACGCCTACCCGTTCCGGATCCCCTGCGTCGCGCACCCGTCGGACGCGACCATGAGCCCGGCCTCGGCCATCGCCCTCGGTCGCCTCGGCGGCCTGGGCGTGCTCAACGCCGAAGGCCTCTGGACCCGCTACGAGGACCCGAGCAAGATCCTCGAAGAGCTCGCCTCGCTCGACGAGGAAGCCGACGCCACCAAGCGCCTCCAAGAGGTCTACGCCGAGCCGATCCGTCCCGAGCTGATCGCCGAGCGCGTCCGCACCATGCGTGAGGGCGGCATCACCGTCGCGGTCCGCGTCTCCCCGCAGCACACCCTCCAGCTCGCCCCGGTGATCCTGGACGCGGGCGTCGACCTGCTCGTCATCCAGGGCACCCTGGTCAGCGCGGAGCACGTCTCCACCACCGACGAGCCCCTCAACCTCAAAGAATTCATCGCCGACCTCGACCTTCCCGTCATCGTCGGCGGCTGCACCGACTACAAGACCGCCCTGCACCTCATGCGCACCGGCGCGGCAGGCGTCATCGTCGGCATCGGCGCGGACGAGTGGTCCACCACGGACACCGTCCTCGGCATCCGCGTCCCGATGGCGACCGCGATCGCCGACGCCGCCGCGGCCCGCCGCGACTACCTCGACGAGACCGGTGGCCGCTACGTCCACCTCATCGCCGACGGCGGCATCTCCACCTCGGGCGACATCGCGAAGGCAATCGGCTGCGGCGCCGACGCCGTGATGCTCGGTGAGCCCCTCTCTCTTGCCGAGGGCGCACCCGCCGGCGGAGCTTGGTGGCATTCGGCGGCTTCTCACCCGAGCCTTCCGCGCGGCGGTTTCTGCATCGCGGGCGAGCCGGACGGGACCATGGAGGAGTTGCTTTACGGGCCGGCTTCCCGGGCTGATGGGCAGCTGAACCTGTTCGGCGGTCTCAAGCGGGCCATGGCCAAGTGCGGATACAGCGACGTTAAAGAGTTCCAAAAAGTGGCGCTCGTTTTGGATAAGTAGGTTTTGCGTCACGGTTGGGTTCGGGGGCGGGCATTGCCTCACGCAGGGCGGTCAGGCTTGATCCCTGCGTGAGGCAATGCCCGCCCCGAACCCGTTGTGGTCACCCCCGGTTCCAACACTCGCTGTTGCTTTGCGCGCTTGGTGGCTGGATTAGTTAGGGCGCGTGGGGTGGGGGCGGGGTCTGTCTGTTTTGGACAGTAGGAGGGCCGATGTGGCGGTGAAGGCTGCTGCTACGGCGAAGGGGAGGCCTGGGGTGGCGTGGGTCAGGGACCAGGCGAAGGCTGCTGCGGCCGTTATCGGGACGAGGGTTTCTGCGGTTGCGCTGATTGCGGTCAGGGCGCCTTGGACTGTGCCTTGTTCTGTGGGGGTGGCAGTGGTGGAGATCCAAGATTGAGCTGCTGCCGGGCCGAATGAGCTGAGTACGGCGACTGTTTGAACGGCGTAGAGCTGCCATGGTGCGTTTGCGAAAGCGGTGCCGGTAAGAGTGGCGACCGTGAGTGTGGCCCCAAGGACCGCAGCGCGTTTCACTCCAAGGCGGTGGATGATCGGGGCGACCGCTGTGGCTTGGAAGAGGGCGCCGGCCAGGGCAGCGCCGGCCATTACCAGGCCTATGTGGGCGGTGGACCAGGTGAATTGGGTGGTCAGGTAGAAGGCCCAGGTTGACTGGTGGGTCATGCGGGCGATGTCGCTGTAGAGGCGGGCGTGGGCGAGGCGGCCGAGGGTGGGGCGGCGGAGGACCGCCGTGAGGGCGCCGATGGGGTTGGCCGTTCGCAGGGTCAGCGGGGTCGTGCGGTCGCCGGGGCGGGATTCGGGGAGGACGAACCAGCCGTAGGCGACGTTGGCGAAGCAGAGGGCGGCCGCTGCGAAGAACGGCAGGCGTACGTCCATTGCTCCCAGCAGGCCGCCGATGGTGGGGCCGGCTACGAAGCCACAGCTGAAGGCTGCGCCGATCAGCCCGTACGCGCGGGCCCGGCCACGGGGTTCGATGATGTCCGCGACGTACGCGTTGACCACGGTGTTCGTGCCCGCGCAGGCACCGGCCAGGGCGTGGAAGGCCAGCAGCGTCCACGGGTCCGGGGAGATCGCGTGAGCCAGCCAGTCGACGCCGAGGCAGGCCAGCGAGGTGAGCAGGACCGGGCGGCGGCCGTACCTGTCGGAGAGCTGTCCCAGCAGCGGTGCGACGACGAATTGCAGCAGGCCGAACGTCGAGCCGAGCAGGCCGGACCAGCGGACCGCGTCGGCGGCGTCCCCGGTGACCGTGGTCAGCAGGGCCGGGACGATCGGCACGATCAGGCCCAGGCTGAGCAGGTCGAGAAAGACGGTGATGAGCAGGAAGGAGAGGGCGGGCGCCCGGCGCATTACGGCTCCTGAGTGTCGAGAGGGCAGGGGCCCCCTCGCGACTCACGGCTGGCCGGAGGTACGGAGGATCAGATTATCTGTGCTGTCAAGCCGGGAGCGGGGTCGCGCGGAAGAAGAAGGAGACCCAGGAGCGGAGGGGCTGCCAGGCGTCGGTGATGGCGCGGAACTCGGTGGGCGTCGGGGGTTCCGGAAGCTCGTAGGCGTGCTGGATCGCGGTGAGCAGGCGGGACTCGGTCGTGGGGGCGATGTCGGGGGAGCCGGCTCCGCGGATGAGGATCAGGTCCGCGGAGAAAGGGCCGATTCCGGGGAGCTCCTGCAGGCTGGCCAGGGCTTCTGCGGCGGGGACGGCGCGTAGTGCCCTGGTCGTGAGCGTTCCGTCGAGGGCCGCCGCGGCGAGGGCGTGCAGGCGTTCTAGTTTGACAGGGTTGACGCCGGGCAGGGCCTGCGCCTCCAGGATCACCTGGGGTGACGGGAACGCGGAGCGCGTACCGAGCTCGCGGGTGATGCGTTGTTTGTGGGCCGTTGCCGTGCGCCTCGACGTGCGCTGGGACAGGACCGCCCAGCAGGCCGCCTCCCACGGGGTCCAGAAGCAGACCGGTCGCAGTCCCGGAGCCGCGGCGAGCAGGCGGGCCACGACCGGGTCGCGGCCTGCGATGTCGGTGAGGGGTGTGCCATCGATGTCCAGCGAGAGGATTCTGGCGACCTCGTCCTCGACCGGGGCGGTCATCGTCAGGTTGACCTTGCGGCCGGATTGCGAGACGCGGATGTCGACGGGCTGCCAGTCGCTCTCCGAGCAGTAGGAGAAACACAGGTCAGTGCCGTTCGCCGGCAGTTGGGTAGCCGGCCATGCCTCAAGGAAGGCGATAGCGCGGGAGAGCTCGAACTCGCCCCTGGGCTCGATGGTGGCCTGGTGATCGGTCATGGGTGTCAGGATACTGACATCAAACGCCTCCGGAAGGGAAGGGCTGAAGCCAGGGCGACGTAGCCTCGTACGGACGTGACGAGCGGGGGAGCGGTTACATGCGGGCAGGAATCGCGGCGGCGGCCATCGTCGTGCTTGCGATCGGCGGGTGCACGGCGGACGGTGAGAAACCAGCGGAGCCCGTCAGGAGCACGGCGCCGACGGTTGCGGCGAGCTTCACGCCGGGGGCTGAGGGTGCTGGTGACCCGTACTTCCCGACCTACGGCAACGGAGGGTACGACGTCGCCGGGTATGACCTGAACCTGCGCTACGACCCCACGTCGGGGCAGCTCGACGGCACCGCGACGATCACGGCGACCGCCACGCAGGACCTGTCGAGTCTCCACTTCGACCTGGCGACGCTCGTCGCGAGCAAGGTGACCGTGGGTGGGCAGCCGGCGACGAGCAAGGCTGACGGGAACGAGCTCGTGGTCACTCCCGCGGCGGGGATCGTCAAGGGGACCGGCTTCACCGTGGTCGTCGATTACGGGGGCAGGCCCGCACCTCTGACCAACGATGCGCTGGGCGTGGGCGGCTGGCTGCGTACCAAGGATGGCGCTTTTGCCCTGGGACAGCCGGAATCGGCGAGCACGTGGTTCCCGGTGAACGACCACCCCAGCGACAAGGCGACGTTTGCGCTGGCCATGGCCGTGCCCGACGGGGTGGAGGCGATCAGCAACGGGGTGGCGGGTGAGCGCAGCACCGCGGCCGGCTGGACCACCTGGCGGTGGAGCGAGGACAAGCCGATGGCCAGCTATCTGGCGACCGTCGTCATCGGACAGTACCGGGTGCAGAGCTCGACCCATGACGGCAAGCCGATGGTGATCGCGATCCCCGACTCGCTGCCCGCGGACGGACCGGCCGCTCAGTCCATGGCTCTGACCGGGGAGATCGCCGATTATCTGGTCACCCTCTTCGGGCCCTATCCGTTCGACGCGTACGGCGGGGTGGTGATCGATGACAACCGCGTCGGCTACGCCCTCGAGACCCAGTCCCGCCCCGTCTACGGCAACGTCTTCTTCCGGGAGCGCAGCAACCCGACGGTCGTCGCGCACGAACTTGCCCACCAGTGGTACGGCGACAGCGTGGCCCTCGAACGCTGGCAGGACATCTGGCTGAACGAGGGCTTCGCGACGTACGCGGAATGGCTCTGGCAGGAGCACAAGGGTGAGGAAACAACGCAGCAGGCGTTCGATCGGGCATATCGGGACTTCGACTGGAAGACGCCGACGGGCGATCCCGGCGCGGACAAGATTTTCGGCGACGCCGTCTACCAGCGCGGCGCGATGGCCGTGCACGCTCTCCGCAAAACCATCGGTGACCAGGCGTTCTTCGCTCTCCTGAAGTCGTGGCCGGCCGAGCACCGCGACGGCAACGCCACCACCGCGGAGTTCATCGCGGCGGCTGAAAGGGCATCCGGAAAGGACCTGACGTCCTTTTTCCGGGCCTGGCTGGAAAGTCGTACTCAACCAGCGCACCCCTAGCGGCGTCTATTTCTATGTGCGAGTCGTGGTGGCGGGTGCCCTGGTCCTGATGCTCGCCGGCTGTTCAGCCGGCGACGCACCGGTCCCGGTCATGCCCGCCAGCCCGAAACCCGTCGTGTTCTCCCCGGGAAGCTCGGGCATCGGTGACCCGTACTTCCCCTCGGCCGGCAACGGCGGTTATGACGTGGGCAGATACGACCTGAAGCTGCGTTACGAACCGAGTTCCGGCCGGCTCGACGGCACCGCGACCATCACCGCCACCGCCACGCAGAACCTGTCGGGCTTCCACCTCGACCTCACCGGCCTGACCGTCCGCGAGGTCACTGTCAACGGGCTCACCGCTGTCACCAGCGCGAGCAGCGCCGAAGTGGCCGTCGCGGCGCCGACCGGCATCAAGCGCGGCAAGAAGTTCACGGTCGTCGTCAGTTACGGCGGCACCCCGCGGGAGATCAAGACCCCCGTCGTCGGTCCGGGCGGGTGGCACAGGACCGCCAGGGGAACGTACGCGCTGGGCGAACCGTTCTCCGCCGGCGCCTGGTTCCCCGCGAACGACCACCCGGCCGACAAGGCGGCGTTCGCGCTGGAGATGACCGTGCCGCAGGGGCTCACCGCGATCAGCAACGGCATCCCGGGCAGGTCGACCAGCAGGGACGGCCGGACCACGTGGCGCTGGTCGCAGGCCGCTCCGATGGCGACCTACCTGGCCTTCGTGGCGATCGGTAAGTACCGCGTCACGACCAGTACCCATCAGGGAAAGCCCATGATCACCGCGGTGCCGGCCACGATGTCCGCGAACGCGCCCGAGGCCCGCGCGCTCGCCCGCACCGGGGAGATCGCGGACTGGTTCGAGAAGCGGTTCGGGCCGTACCCGTTCGACGCGTACGGCGGGGTGGTGATCGACGACCCCGGGCTGGACTCGGGGCTGGAGACCCAGACCCGGCCGGTGTACAGCCGGCACGCGCTCGACGGCTCGTCGCGTCAGAACACCGCCGTGATCGCGCACGAGCTGGCCCACCAGTGGTTCGGCAACAGTGTGTCGCTGACCCGCTGGCAGGATTTCTGGCTGAGTGAGGGCTTCGCCACGTACGCCGAATGGCTGTGGCTCGATCAGGAGGGCGGCCCGACGGTCGAGCAGACGGTCCACGAGCAGTACACCAACTACCCCTGGCAGGTGCTGCCCGCCGAGGACCCGGGGCCGGACGGGCTGCTCTCGTCCGGCCCGTACGAGCGGGGTGCGATGGCGCTGCACGCACTGCGTACCAGGATCGGTGACACCTCGTTCTTCAAGCTGCTGCGGTCCTGGACCAAGACGCACGCGAACGGCAATGTCACCACCGCGGACTTCATCGCCGCCGCCGAGCGGATCTCCGGTCAGAAGCTCGGCGAGTTCTTCGACGTCTGGCTCTCCGGGAGCTACCGGCCTACTTATTGATCAGCTTCGGGTGGCCGGCGAGGAACGCCGCGGGTTTCCCGGCGGCGACTGCTTTCAGGTACGCCCGGCCCTCCGCGCTGAGCTGCTCGCCGACGTAACCGCCGCCGCTGGACACCGAGTCGCCCGGCAGGTCGACGAGCTTGATGGACGCCGGGGTCAGGTCGCGCAGCGCGTACGCGTACTCAACAGCGGATCGTGACCCGGTCAGCAGCAGCGAGTCGCCGAGCGCGGTGATCACGGCCTGCAGTTTGCTCGAATCGGTGGCGAGCCCTGAGCTCTCAGCCTTGGTGAGCAGCGCCCTGACGAGCTGGCGCTGGTGCCGGGTGCGGTCGTAGTCGCCGTTCGGGAGCCCGTACCGCTGCCGGGCGTAGTCGATCGCCTGCCAGCCGACCAGCGTGCGCGTTCCCGGAAGGTAGACGGCCTGTGGCCCCACGTAGTCGCCGCCGCCCGCCTTGAGCGGACGCATGCTGCCGTCGGGCTTGCGGTGGTGCGACACGACCTTCTGGTCGATGGTGAGCGTCACGCCGCCGAGCGCGTCGGTCAGCTTGGCGAGGCCGCCGAACGTCAGGACCGCGCCGGCGTCGAACTTCTTGATCCCGGTGTACGCGCTGATCGTCTTGGCGAGCAGCTCATAGCCCTGCGGCACGTTCGCCTTGTCGGTGCCCTTGACCCGGGCGCCGTACGCCATCGCCTCGGTCAGTTTGTGTCGTCCACCCGGATATCCGTTCTTGGCGAAAGCGGGGATGTCGACGCGGAGGTCGCGCGGCAGAGACGTGAGATATGCGGTCTTGAGTCCGGCGTCGACGTGCAGCAACATGATGGAGTCCGAGTGCGGCTGCCAGTCCGCCACGCTGACCCGGGTGTCCACCCCGAGCAGCAGCAGGTCGAGCGGCCCGGTGATGTCGGAACCGGGCGACGGCGAAGGTGTGGCGCTCGGCGAGGGTGCCAACGGGACACTCGCCACGGCGCTCGGCGCGGTGCTCGCGGTGTCCTCGTCGTCGCCGCTGCGGAGGGCGAAGGTGATGCCCGCTCCGGCGAGCAGAAGGACAACAACCGCTGCCGCCGCCGTCCACAAGATCGTCTTTGTCCGCATGATGGAACAGTAGGCGACACTTTCAAGCAGCTCAATGACCCAAGATCTCGCTTGATGGAACAGGGACTAGCCAAACATGAAATCCGTCTTAAGCTGACCGCCGCGATCCGCCGGGCGAGCGGATCAAACGGGGAGGCACGGCTTGAAGAAGCATGTCGCACGACGCCTGGTCGTCGGAGCGCTGTCCATCGGAGTCATCGCGGCCTCGGCCGTGGCGCCTACGGTGGCAACGGCGGGCGAAGCGCCGGTCCGCCTGATCATCGGTTTCAAGGCCGGTACCGACACCACGGCATCGGCAAACACGGCGTCCGCCCTAGGCGCCAAGTTCACCAACCTGACCGCCGAGGCGAAGGCGGCCCTCGCGCCGCTGGGCGTTCAGACCATCGAGGTGCCCGCGTCGCGTCAGGCCGCCGTGGCCTCCGTGCTGCGGCGTGACCCGAGCGTCGCGTACGTCGAGGTTGACGGTAAGGCCCACGTGGCCGACGTGGTGCCGGACGACCCGGAGTACACCAACGGCAACCAGCCCGAGGCCGACCAGGTCAAGTGGCCGACCGCGTGGTCCAAGACCACGGGTTCCGCCATCAAGATCGCTGTGGTCGACACCGGTGTGGCCAAGGTCGGCGACCTCACCGGCGCGGTTGCCGGTGGCTACAACTACTGGGCCAACACGGGCAACACCACGGATGACAACGGACACGGCACCGCCGTCTCCTCGCTCATCGCGGCCCGTGGCAACAACGGCGCCGGCATGGCCGGTGCCTGCTGGAGCTGCACGATCATCCCGGTCAAGGTGCTCAACGCCGACGGGATGGGCTACGCCAGCGACATCGCCAAGGGCATCACCTACGCGAGCAACGTCGGCGCGCAGATCATCAACCTGTCCATCGGCCTCGACGGTTACAGCCAGGTCGTCGCCGACGCGGTGAAGTACGCCAACTCCAAGGGCGTTCTTGTCGTCGCCGCGGCGGGCAACGAGGGCACCGGGACCAAGATGTACCCGGCGGCGCTGCCGGACGTGGTCTCGGTCGGCGCTACCTCGTACCGCTCGGACGGCCGGGTCTACTTCTCCAACTACGGTGACAGCTGGGTCGACCTCGCGGCTCCCGGCGAGTACGTCACCACCATGGCGACGAACGGCACGTACAACAGCGACTACAGCGGCACGTCGTTCTCGTCGCCGATCGTGGCCGGTGTGGCCGGGCTGATCAAGTCCGCTCACCCCGACTACAACAGCTGGTCGCTGCAGCAGGTGCTGTTCTCGTCCGCTCGCAAGATCGGCACGTGGAACAAGTACGGCATGGTCGACGCGGGTGCGGCTGTCAACCGGGGTACCGACCGGGGCAAGCCGACGATCAGCATCTCGTCGCCGGGCAACGGCTGGCGCATGCACGGCAAGGTCACGATCAAGGCCACCACCGGCGACGACTGGTCCGGCGTCAAGTACGTCGACCTCTACGTCAACGGCACGTGGGTCTCCCGCGACAATGCCGCGCCGCACCAGTTCACCTATGACACCAAGGGCAAGAACGGGAAGGTCACGTTCCTGCTGAAGGCGACCGACCGGGCCGGCAACCAGACGTCCACCACCAAGTGGATCACCGCCGACAACATCACCCCGAGCGTAAGCATCACCAGCGCCCCGAAGAACAAGGCGAAGGTGAAGGGCACCGTCACCGTCAACGTGAAGGCGTCCGACAAGAACGGCATCAAGAAGGTCGAACTTCTGATCAACGGCAAGGTCAAGGCGACCGACACCACTTCGGGGTACGTCCTGAAGTTCAAGGCCGCCAGCCAGCCGAAGACGATGAAGATGCAGATCCGCGCGTACGACAACGCGGGCAACGTGAAGTACGTCGCGACGCGCACCTACACGCGCTGAGCGGTAGCTACCTGATCGCACCCGGTGCGGTCCGATTTTCGGATCGGAGCGCACCGAGTCTGGTCGCATGATTCTGAACGCGGTGACGGCCGGCCTCCTCGCACTCTCCGGGAGCCCGGCCGTTTCTGCGCCCGTGGCAGCCGACCCCGTCACCCTGGTGGTCGGCTACCGGACCGGCGCCCCCACCACCGTCGAGGTGCCCGCCGGCCAGGTGAGCCAGGCCACGAAGGCGCTGCGTGCCGACCCCGCGGTCACCTACGTCGAGCCGGACCACATCGCCCGGATCGCCACGAACGACCCCTCCTACTCGGGCCAGTGGGGGATCGCCAGGACCGGCGTCGACGTCGCCTGGGGGACCACCCACGGCGCGAGCGGTGTCGTGGTCGCCGTACTGGACACCGGCGTGACCGCGATCCCGGACCTCGCCGGCCGGCTGCTGCCCGGCAAGGACTTCGTCAACGGCGACAACGACGCCACCGACGACGAGGGCCACGGCACGCAGGCCGCCGGCGTGATCGCTGCCGCCGGCAACAATGGGATCGGTGTCGCCGGCATCTGCTGGAACTGCCGGATCCTGCCGGTCAAGGTGCTCGGCAGCAACGGAATGGGCAGCTACAGCGACATCGGTGCGGGCATCCGCTGGGCCGCGGACCAGGGCGCCGACGTCATCAGCCTCTCCCTGGGCGCTGCCGACGACAGTCAGCTCCTGCGTGACGCGGCTGCGTACGCAAGCGCCAAGGGTGCCCTGGTCATCGCGGCAGCGGGCAACAGCGGCAAAACGGTCAAGCACTACCCGGCCGCGATTCCCTCGGTTCTCGCGGTGGGCGGCTCGACGCAGAGCGACGAGCGCTACCCGTGGTCGAACTACGGCAGCGACTGGGTCGATATCGCGGCCCCCGGCTGCAACCTCGCACAGTCGATGAAGCAGGTCGCCGGCCAGTACTGCGGCACCTCCTCCGCGACACCGTTCGTCGCCGGGGTCGCCGCGCTGCTCGCGTCGACCACCCCGAAGCCCGACGCGGCGACCATCCGCTCCGCGCTGGAATCCACCGCCGTCAAGATCGGCGGAGACTGGGTCGGCTCCGGCCGGGTCGACGCCGGGCGGGCCCTCGCCGTCGAGAAGTCGATGCCGCTTCCCGACGACACCGTGGCGCCGGTCACGTCGTTCTCCTCGCCGGTATCGGGCGCGCTGGTCCGGGGCAAGGTCGCCGTTACCGCGCGAGCCACCGACGACGTCGACGTCGCCAAGGTCGAACTGCTCGTGAACGGCAAGGTTGTGGGTACGGACCGCTCGTCGCCGTACGCGTTCACGTGGGACTCCGGCGCGATCCGTGGTGCCTCGGTGACGCTCGGGCTGAAGGCGTACGACCGCGGTGGGAACGTGGCGAGCGCCACCCGCACTCTGCGGGTCGACAACGGGGCGCCGACCGTCAAGATCACCAGCGGCCCGGCGAACGGCACCCGCAAGATCCGCGGCACGAAGTACGTCACCGCCACGGCCTCCGACGCCAACGCCATCCGGCGGCTGGAGCTGCAGGTCAATGGCAAGGTGGTGCAGACCTACGCGGGCACGTCACACCGGTTCGCGGTGGCCACGGCTCGATACGGCAAGACCATCTCGGTACGCGTACGCGCGTACGACCGTGCCGGAAATGTCGCCTCAACGCCGGTCCGCAAGTGGTACCGCTGAGGTCCTCTCGGGGCGCCTGCCCACGTCGGTAGACTCGCTGTCCATGAGCACACCGCGCCCCGTCCTAGTCGTCGACTTCGGCGCCCAGTACGCCCAGCTGATCGCCCGCCGGGTCCGGGAGGCGCGGGTCTACTCCGAGATCGTCCCGCACTCGATGCCCGTCGCCGAGATGCTCGCCAAGAACCCCGCCGCGATCATCCTCTCCGGCGGACCGTCCAGTGTGTACGAGCCGGGCGCGCCCTCGCTCGACCCCACGCTGTTCGACAACGAGGTGCCGGTCTTCGGCATCTGCTACGGCTTCCAGGCCATGGCCCAGGCGCTCGGCGGCACGGTCGCGCACACCGGCTCGCGGGAGTACGGCCGCACGGTGCTGTCCCCGGCCGCGGAGGCCGGCACGCTCCTGCGTGAGCTCCCCGAGGGCCTGCCGGTCTGGATGTCGCACGGCGACTCCGTGGCCGAGCCCCCGGCCGGCTTCACCGTGACAGCCTCCTCCCCGGGAGCGCCCGTCGCCGCCTTCGAGGATCTCGCCTCCCGCCGCGCCGGCGTGCAGTTCCACCCCGAGGTGGCGCACACGGAGCAGGGCCAGGAGATGCTCAAGCGTTTCCTCTACGACATCGCCGGCCTCGAGCCCACCTGGACCTCGTCCAACATCATCGACGACCAGGTGGCCGCGATCCGCGCCCAGGTCGGCGACAAGCAGGTCATCTGCGGCCTCTCCGGCGGCGTCGACTCGGCGGTCGCGGCGGCCCTGGTGCACAAGGCCATCGGCGACCAGCTCACGTGCGTCTTCGTCGACCACGGCCTGCTGCGCGCGGGCGAGGCCGAGCAGGTCGAGAAGGACTACGTCGCCTCCACCGGCATCCGGCTCAAGGTCGTCGACGCCGCCGACGTCTTCCTCGGCCACCTCGCGGGCGTCACCGACCCCGAGCAGAAGCGCAAGATCATCGGCCGCGAGTTCATCCGCACCTTCGAGGCGGCGGCCCGCGAGCTCGACGAGGAACGCCACATCGAATTCCTCGTCCAGGGCACGCTCTACCCCGACGTGGTCGAATCCGGTGGCGGCACCGGCACGGCGAACATCAAGTCCCACCACAACGTCGGCGGCCTCCCCGACGACCTCCAGTTCGCCCTGATCGAGCCCCTCCGCACCCTCTTCAAGGACGAGGTCCGCGCCCTCGGCGCCGAGCTCGGCCTCCCCGAGGAGATCGTCCAGCGGCACCCGTTCCCCGGCCCCGGCCTGGCCATCCGCATCATCGGCGCCGTCGACCGCGACCGCCTCGAGATCCTGCGCGCCGCCGACCTCATCGCCCGCGAGGAGCTCACCGCCGCGGGTCTCGACCGTTCGGTCTGGCAGTTCCCGGTGGTCCTGCTCGCCGACGTCCGCAGCGTCGGGGTCCAGGGCGACGGCCGCACCTACGGCCACCCGGTGGTCCTGCGGCCCGTCTCGTCCGAGGACGCGATGACCGCCGACTGGTCCCGGTTGCCCTACGACGTGATCGCCACGATCTCCAACCGGATCACCAACGAGGTGCGCGAGGTCAACCGGGTCGTCCTGGACGTGACCTCCAAGCCGCCGGGCACCATCGAGTGGGAGTAAGCCCCCACACGTTTCTGGCCGGGGTCGTGGCTGCCCGCTCTGAGAGCGGGCAGCCCGGCCCCGCTTTGCTGTGCGGTACGCCGCGGCCCGCTGTGCGGTGCGCCGCGGCCCGCTGTGCGGTGCGCCGCGGCCCGCTGTGC
>NZ_BOMN01000026.1 GCF_016862215.1 Winogradskya humida | reverse complement strand
CCGCTGTGCGGTGCGCCGCGGCCCGCTGTGCGGTGCGCCGCGGCCCGCTGTGCGGTGCGCCGCGGCCCGCTGTGCGGTGCGCCGCGGCCTCGCTGGAGTCGGAGCGTGGGCGGACGACCCCGCTGTTCCGTGCGCTGGAGTCGGAGCGTGGGCGGACGGCTCCGCCGTGCCGTGCGCCCAGGGTCAGAGCGTCGCGGGTCGGCCCCGCTGTGCCGTGCGCCGGGGTCAGAGAGTGGCGGACGGCCCGCTGTGCCGTCATAGCGTGGGCGGCAGGCCCCAGGAGGGGTCGTCGGGGGAGAGCAGCGGTGCCGGCGGGGGCGGGGTCTCCTCGGGGATCAGGAACCAGATCAGCGGGTAGGCGATGAGGGCGACCCCCCAGGTGAGGACCGCGAGGATGGCGAAGCCGACGCGGATCAGAACCGGGTCGACGCCCAGGTAGCGGCCGATGCCGCTGCAGACGCCGGCGACGATGCGGTCGTCGAGCGGGCGGCGGAGTTGCTTGTACGGGGTGACGGTCGGTGTGGTCATGACTCAAGAGTGGGCGCTCCGCCGTGCCGGGACCTCGGTGAGTGCCCGGATGCCGACCCTGATTTCGGGTCTCGGGGTGCCCGATTCGCGAGCTTCGATGCGATCGGCCGATTCGGTGATCTTGGGGTGATGTGTATGGGTTGCTGTGTGTTACATGCTGACTGCGCTTGGTGCGGAGAATCGCCCTGAGCTGCGATTACTCTCGGCTATCGCCCTGTCAGGAATCCGACAGACGTTTACTGTAGTTAACATAAACCGGGCAAGATGCCGCCCGTGACCCCCGCACTGGAGCCGCTGCGCAAGATCGCGGCATACGCAGTCGCGACCGACCCCCACGGCCGCGTCCTACTGGTCCGCGCCTCGACCCGGTCGGGCACACCCGGCGTGTGGTCCCTGCCGGGTGGCGCCGTCGATCATGGCGAGGACCCGAACCACACGGTTGTCCGGGAGACGGCGGCCGAGACCGGCCTGTCCGTCGCTGTTTCCGGGCTCCGTGACGTTCTGGCCGACATGCGATCGCTGCCGCACCGTGGCGTCACGATCCACACCGATCGGCTGATCTACGAGGTGTCGATCCGTGGCGGCAACATCTTCGACCGCGTCGGGCAGCCGACCGACCTCGCGCGCTGGCACACCATGGAGGAGGCCGAGAAACTGCGGCTACGTCCCTTCACTGCGGCCGCGCTCGGGCTCAGCGCCGCGTCGGCCGACCTGCGGCCCGAGGAGGCACCCGACTTCCCGTCGTTCTACGCCTACCCGGGTCCGGACGGGCTGCACCGCTCGCAGCGCTTCGCGGCGTACGCCATCGCCACCGACCCGCACGAGCGACTGCTGCTCACCCGGATCGCCCCGGGCTACCCGGGCGCGGGGCGCTGGCATCTGCCCGGTGGCGGCACCGACTACGGCGAGCAGCCCGGCATCGCGCTCATGCGGGAGCTGATCGAGGAGACCGGGCAGGAGGGCCGGCTGATCGAGCTGCTCGGGGTGGCCAGCCATCGCGACGCGGCCTCGCTCGGGCCGGAGGGCTACCCGATCGACTGGCACGGCGTCCGGGCGTTCTACCGCGTGATCGTCGACGCGCCCACCGAGGTGATCGTCAAGGATGTCGGCGGCTCGACCTCCGAGGCGTGCTGGATGCCGCTCGCCGAGGTTGCCGCGCTGACCGACGATCTGCTCACCGAGGTGACGGCCGAGGCTCTCCGGGGCGCCAAGTTGATCTGAGATCACACGCTACTTTTGGAGCGTGAAGGTCAGGCGGATCGGGGCGTACGGGCTGTGCCGGGACGAGTCCGGGCGGGTGCTGCTCGCCCGCAACTCGGAGCTGTCCGCGTTCCCGGGGCTCTGGACCCTGCCCGGCGGCGGCGTCGAGCAGGGGGAGAACCCCGATGACACGGTCGTGCGGGAGTTCGAGGAGGAGACCGGTCTGCGCGTACGCATAACGGGTCTGCACTCGGCGACCGCTGACGTCTTCCGACTGCCTCATACCGACATGTGGGAACACACCGATCGAATTATCTATGACGTCGAGTACATGGGCGGGCAGCTACGGGACGAAGTGGCCGGAACGACCGATCGCGTCGCATGGGTGACTCCAAGTGACGTTGCCCTCATGCCGTTCACTGCGGGTGTTCTCGGGCTGCCGGTCACGCCCTCGGACGTGCCGGATGATCCCGACGAGGCGCCGGTGCGGTCGAATCAGCGCTTCGGGGCGTACGGAATGGTCACCGATCCTGACGGCCGGGTGCTGCTCACCCAGATCGCCCCGGGCTATCCCGGGGCCGGGCGCTGGCACCTGCCCGGCGGCGGCACCGATCACGGTGAGGTCCCGGAGGTCGCCCTGACCCGTGAGCTGCTCGAAGAGGCCGGCCAGCACGGACGGGTGACCACCCTGCTGGGTACGTCGCACCGCCACGATCCCGCGGCGGTGGGCCCCGAGGGGGTGCCGGTGGATTGGCACGTCGTCCGGGTGTTGTACCGGGTGCACGTCGACGAGCCGACAGTCGCCGTGGTGCTGGAGGAGGAGGGCGGTTCCACGAGCGCGGTGGGGTGGTTCGACCAGGTCACCGCGCGTGAGCTGGCATTGACGGAGGTCGCGGCGGATGTGCTGCGGCGCCTCGAGCGGGAAAGCGCTCATCAGTGATCCGCTTGCGGGGCCTCGGTTAGACTCATCACAGGGCCTGGCAGTGACCGCGCCTCCCGGTCCGGCACGGAGGATGAAAACTCCACAGCATCACGTTGCACACGACGGTCGATTCGTCTCTCGCCAAGAGCGCGCGGCTGTGCGATCGTGTAACCCGCCTTAATCACGGTCCGTAGACATACGGCCGCTGAGAACGGGCACTGGTTACCCGAGTTACCGGGTGACAGCAGCACCCCGCGACGGCCACAGCCGGCGGGTATCTAGACCCCAAGATGGAGGAGCACGTGCCGAGAACCCCTTGGCGCCGGCGTCGTACGACGGATAGTCCCCGTCCCGCCGGACGTCGTTGGGCAGGCCGGCTGCGCCGGGGCGGAAGTCTCGCCCGGCAGGCCCTGTTGGTGCGCGTGGGGCGCCGCCCGGGTGAGGCCACCGGACGCGCGGCCACCGCCACCCGGGCCGAAGTGATCTACACCGGCACGGATCTGGTTCCTCTCGCGCCGCTCGCCGGCCGGGGCCGCAAGCTCGCCACCTCCGGCAGCCACGGCCCGGTCGCGATGGCCCAGCCACTTACTGCGGAGCATGGGCCGCTGACCGTCGAGGACGACTCGGCCGCACTGCTTCCCGGTGAGCACACCATGCGCCGCCGGATCAGCTTCGCCCTGGTGAACGCGTGCACGCTGGCGAGCCTGGCGCTGGGCCTCACCGCCATCTTCCTGGCGATGCACGGCGATCCCCGCCTCGCCGCGGCCTTCCTGGTCGGCTGTGTCGGCTTCGACGGCCTCGACGGCGCCCTGGCCCGCAAGCTCGGTGTCTCGAGCCCGTTCGGCGCCCAGATGGACTCGCTGGCCGACATGTGCTCCTTCGGCCTGGCCGCTCCCGTGGTCGTCTACGCCTCGCTGGCCGACCGGGTGCCGACCGCGGCCGCGGCGGTCGCCTGCATGCTCGTCGCCGGGTGCGCCGCGATCCGCCTCGCGCGGTTCAACGTGTCGCCCAAGGACGGCAAGTTCTTCTCCGGCGTCCCCACGACGATGGCCGCGGCCGTCCTCGCGCTGACGGTGCTCATCGGGCTGCCGCTGCCGGGCATCGCGGTCCTCGGCGGGGTTGCCGTGCTGGCGTTCGCCATGGTGTCCAGCTTCCCCTACGCGAAGCTCGCGCGACTCGTGAAGCTGCCGATGTGGCTCTGGCTGCTCCCGATCGTGGGTTGCCTCGTCGACGCCCGCCTGACGTTCGTCCTGGTGGTCGCCGCGTACCTTTTCAGCGGCCCGGTGATGTGGCTGAAGGCCAAGCGCGTCTAGCAAGCCAAAAGAGAACGCCCGCCCGGATAACTCCGGGCGGGCGTTTTTTCACTTCCAGCGGGCGATGACCGAGCTCGCGCCGATCACCTTGTCGCCGACCGCGACAACGGCCTCGGCCTTGTCGGCGGGCAGGTAGACGTCGGTGCGCGAGCCGAAGCGGATCAGGCCGAAGCGCTCGCCGCGGGCCAGCAGCGTGCCGACCGGTGCGCGCTGCACGATGCGGCGGGCGATCAGGCCGGTGCGCTGCACGACCGCCACCGAGCCGTGATCGGTGTCCAGCAGCGTGTAGGCGGCGACGTTGTGCTCCGCGGCCGCCGTCATGGCGTTGGCGTAGCCGCCGTCGATGATGAAGTAGTCGGTCACGCGGCCGGCGACCGGCGTGCGGTTGACGTGCACGTCGAGGACCGACAGGAAAACGGCGATGCGCAGGAACTCGCCGTCACCGAGCCGCGGGTCGCTCAGCCGCTCGACCGACAGCACCTTGCCGTCGCTGGCGGCGACCACGGCGTCGGAGTCGGTGGGGACCTCGCGGTCCGGGTCGCGGAAGAACGCGGCGACCGGGGCCGCGGCCAGCGCGGGGATCAGCCAGAGCTTCGACTTGGGGCGGGCCGAGCGGGCCACCGCGGCGAGCCCGAGCGCGATCCCGGCAGCCGCCACACCGTTGGAGTCGATGTGCATCGTGCGGGTGACCGGCACGCTGGAGGGCCGGTAGGCCGGGGCGAGGGTCGCGGCCTTGGCGGTGTCGGCCTGGGTGAACCGCAGCTTGTGCACCCGCAGCGGGGGCTGGTTGCGGGCCACGAGGTCCGAGCCGACGCCGAAGAGCGCGCTCTGGCGGAAGAGCTCGGCCGCGGCCCCGCCGGTCTGCCCGGGGACGGCGGGGGTCGCCACGGAGACGACGGCGCCCTCCTTCTGGAACTTGCTGAGGCTGTCGAGCGTCGCGCGGGTCTCCTCGGCGGTGCCGGTGAGCGGCTCACCCAGGATGAGCACGTCCGCCGGCTCCGCCTCGGTCAGGGTCTCGACGATCCGGACCCGGTCGGCGATCCAGCTGCCGAGGCCGGTGATGTGATCGCGGAGCAGGTCGGCGGTGCTGCGCTCGCCGGCGACGAGGGTCAGCGTGTCGCCGGGCAGCAGCGCCTCGACGGCCGCCTCGACCACGGCGGAGGAGTGATCGGCGCCGATCACCAGTGCCGTCGTCGCCGCGTTGTGACGGGCGAACTCGGCGGTGAGGGTGCGAGCGGCACGAGGGCCGACGCCGGTCACGGGAGCGGTGGACACGGTGGGAAACGGCGTCATGGAAGGAGCATATTCGCTCACTCCCGCCGATCCTGCGGCGGCACTGGATAGGCGGTCTGCAGATCAGACCGCTCCGAAGGGTCCTCCAGGAGCTCCCGGACGATGTCGGCGTGGACCTCCGGCGGCAGGTCGCCCGGCGTCTCCAGGGGGATGTCGGCCGGTGCGGCGATGGCGGCGGCCGTCTCGGCGCGGCGCCCGGATCGGATCGCGCCCATCAGCCCCACGACGCCGAAGAAGATCAGAGCGCCGGCGACCAGCCAGCCCGGGGCGGGCAGGTTCACGGAGACGACCTGCCCCACCGCCCACCACAGGGCGATCAGGAGGAATGCCAGGCCGAAGGTCAGGGAGACCCCGTCGGTGCGATGCGGCCTCATCGTTTGACCTCCACGTTGCCCGCGTTCATCTGAATGGCGAGGCGCAGGGTGCCGCCGCCCTTGCCGTCGGTGCCGAGCTCGGTTATCTCCTGGGCGCCGAGCTCCTTGGCGTCGTGATCCTGACCGAACAGGTTGACCCGGCCGTCCTGGACGTCGGCGGTGACCGAGGTGTCCACGGTCGGCGGCAGCAGGACCTGGACCTGTCCCAGCCGCATCTCGATGGTCACCGTCTGGTCCTGACCGGCGAAGTCGAGCGAGCGCAGGTCGATGGTCGCGTTGCCGATCGTGAAGTCGTACCGGTCGGCCACCGCGGCGAGCGTCTGAGGGCGGTAGGTGTTGTTGGCGACCTGCCCGCCGTAGCTCTCGACCCCGGAGGAGATGCCCAGGCCGAGCGCCGCCAGCACCGCGAGGGCGATGAGCCCGCGGGCCCGGCCGAACCAGGCGCCGACGATGAGCCCCAGGGCGATCGTGACCAGAGCCGCGGCGAAGTAGGCGGAGATCGGCACGCTCATGCCGGCCACGTCCAGCGCCGCCATCACGCCCATCACGACCACGATCCCGAAGAACGTGATGCGGCCGAGCTTGGACCGCTCGCGAGGCGGCTTCGGGGGTTTCGGCGGCCGCGGCGGCAGGGGCGGCGCGTACGGCGGCTGGCTCGTGCTCTGAGCCCACGGGCCGTGCGGTGCGAACGGCGGCCGGGATTCACTCGTCGGCGGAGCGAATCGGGGCGGGCTCGGCGGGCTCGGCGGGTTCACCGGTTCGCCGGGCGGTGCAGTGGCGGTCGCCGGACCGCTCGCGGCCGCGAACGCGACCGTAGGCTCCTCAACCGGCGCCGCGGGCGGTGCCGGCTCCGCGGTGGCGTCAGGCCCGGGGACGGGGTCGGGAGCGAGGCCAGTTCCGGTAGTGGGCCCCGCAGCGGCCCCGGCAGTGGGCCCCGCAGTGGGAAACCCGGCAGGGGGAGCTGCCTTGTTGTTGCGCTTGAGGACCAGGGCGGCGCAGACCAGGACGGCGGCGGCCAGCAGGGCGGCCCGGAACCCGTCGTTGACCACGAACGCGAAGACGATCACCGTGCCCGCGCCGAGCAGCACCACCGAGATCGGCTGCATCCCGGAGCGGCCCCGGCCGAGCAGCGACTCGATCGGCGAGCCGGTGTCGCCCTCGGCGGGGATCAGCAGCCAGCCGAGCAGGTAGATCAGCACGCCGACGCCGCCGAACACGCCGAGGACGGCGAGCACGACGCGCCAGAGCACGGGGTCGGTGTTGGTGGCCCGGGCGATCGCCCCGCTCACGCCGGCGACATAACGACCCTGCCGGGGGCGGATCAGGTTCTCACGGGACCACACGGGGCCGTCCGTCACCGGCGGTGGCGGAGGCGGCGGAACAGCTTCTTCGGTCATGGGATCGATCCTGACGGTAGGCGTACCCCAAATGCCTCAGGCATGGACCCTGACCCCACCCTGAGATCCCGCACCCTGCGGCATGGGGGTCTTACCCCGTAGCCCGGGCTTGGCAGACGTGTGACGATCGAAGCAGACCCGCCGACCCGAGGAGTTCCGATCACCGCCGCCGCCATGTCCCCGCCGTCGCGCCGCCTGAACCGGCCGCGCGACCATCGCGTGATCGCCGGCGTCGCCTCCGGGATCGCGGCGCATCTTCGCGTGCCCGTCACCGGCGTACGGATCGCCCTGGTCGTCATGCTCGGTTTCAGCGGCCTCGGGCTGCTGCTCTATGCGGTCTTCTGGGCCGTGCTGCCGCAGCAGGCGCCGAGCGGGGCGACGCAGGCCCGCCGTGACCTGGTCCTGCTGCTGCCGTTCGGGGCGATCGGGCTCGGCGTCGTGCTGGCGCAGGGGCTGCTCTTCGGCGGCAACGGTGTGGCGGGCACGGCCGGCTGGCTGATCGCGCTGATCGCGGTCGGTGCCGGGGTGATCTGGCACCAGTCCGACCCGGCACGGCGCGGGCACTGGGCGGATCAGGCCTCGCAGACCCCGTGGCTGGCCGCCGTGGTTGCGGAAAGTGACCGCCGGTCGTTCCTGTTCCGGTTCATCGGCGGCGGCGTCCTGGTCGCGGTCGGCGTCATCGGCGTCATCGCCGTCTACTCGCCGGCCGGCAACTTGACCGCGATCTTCAACGGCGTGATCTTCGCGTTGCTGGGGTTGCTCGGGGTCGGTGTCGTGGTCGCGCCGCTGCTCTGGCGTACGTTCAGTCAGCTGCGCAGCGAGCGTGAGGGCCGCATCCGGGAGCAGGAAAGAGCCGAGGTCGCGGCCATGATCCACGATCAGGTGCTGCACACGCTCGCGCTGATCCAGCGCAACTCCACCGACATCAAAGAGGTTCAGCGCCTCGCCCGCGGCCAGGAGCGCTCGCTGCGCAACTGGCTCTACAAACCTTCCGCCTCGCCGACCGAGCGGTTCGCCGCCGCACTGGAACAGGCCTCGGCGGAGGTCGAGGACACGTACGCGATCTCGGTCGAGACCGTCGTGGTCGGCGACACGCAGTGTGACGAAAGGGTGGCGGCGCTGGTCGCTGCCGCGCGTGAGGCCCTGGTGAACGCCGCCCGGCACGCCGGGGTGCAGACCGTGTCGCTCTACGCCGAGGTCGAGGAGAGCGAGCTGAGCGTTTTCATTCGCGACCGCGGCGCTGGTTTCGACCCGGACAAGGTGGAAGATACGCGGCATGGTGTCCGCGGCTCGATCATCGGGCGGATGCGGCGGCACGGCGGCAAGGCCGTGATCCGCAGCGCGCCCGGTGACGGCACGGAGGTACGACTGACGCTGCCCGCCGCACGCGAGGGCGTCGCCGCAACAAAGGAGAACGCACGATGACCGAGCCCGTTCAGGACCGCCGCCTCACCGTCTTCCTCGTCGACGACCACGCCATGTTCCGGGCGGGGGTCCGCGCCGAGCTGGGGGTCCACGTGGACGTGGTGGGGGAGGCCGGGTCGGTCGCCGAGGCGGTGGCCCGGATCGCCGAGACCACCCCCGACGTCGTGCTGCTCGACGTGCACATGCCGGACGGCGGGGGCCGGGCCGTGCTCGAGGCCATGCGGCGTACCCATCCGCAGGTGAAGTTTCTGGCGCTCTCGGTCTCCGACGCCGCCGAGGACGTGATCGGCCTGATCCGGGCCGGTGCGCGGGGCTACGTCACCAAGACCATCTCCCCGGACGAGCTGGCCGCGGCGATCCGCCGGGTGGCCGACGGGGACGCGGTGTTCAGCCCGCGGCTGGCCGGCTTCGTGCTCGACGCGTTCGCCTCGCGGCCCGATGTGCCGGTCGCCGATCCCGAGCTCGATCAGCTCACCAACCGGGAGCGGGAGGTGCTGCGGTTGCTGGCCCGCGGGTACGCGTACAAGGAGATCGCCAAGGAGCTCTTCATCTCGATCAAGACGGTCGAGACACACGTGTCGAACGTCCTCCGGAAACTCCAAATGAGTAACCGTTACGAGCTGTCGCGTTGGGCGGCCGATCGACGTCTCGTCTGAAAGCCATTAACCGTACGGCAAGGCCTTTTTCGCCGCGCCGTCACCCAAACTGGACACCATGTTGATCTTATGTTGTGAGCTTGTTACGGCTTTCGCAAAACCGCTGGTCAGCGGGGTGCGACTGACCGAAAGTATGATCTCCGGTAAGCGGCTGACCCGTATCGGGCTAATATCGGGTTGATAACGGCAGCGTCGGGGGCTAGGGGCTCTGTGTAAGGGTTGCTCCTACTCACACAACCCCTCGTGAGCGCCCTCTGAAGGAGACACTCCCATGTTTGGGAATCGCCCATGGAAGATGGCGGTCGGCGCGACCGCCATCGCCCTGTTGGCCTCTGGTTGTTCTGGAGGCGGGTCGGATGACACCGACGCCAGCTCCAACTCCGTCATCATCGGTATCAGCGAGCCTCAGCACCTGATCCCGAGCAACACGACGGAGACCAGTGGCGCACAGGTTCTCGCCGCGCTGTTCTACCCGCTCGTCGACTTCGACGACCAGAACAAGCCGGAGCTCGTTGCCGCCGAGTCGATCAGCTCGGACGACAACAAGGTCTGGACCGTCAAGCTGAAGCCGGGCTTCACCTTCAGCAACGGCGAAGCCGTGACGTCGGACAGCTACATCCAGGCCTGGAACTACGGCGCGTACGGCCCCAACGGCCAGGGCGCTTCCTACTTCTTCGAGCGCATCGAGGGCTACGCCGACCTGCAGTCGGTCGACCCCGACGGCGAGGACGGCCCGCAGAAGGCTCCCGAGCCCAAGGCGAAGTCGCTCACCGGTCTCAAGAAGGTTGACGACACCACCTTCACCGTCTCCCTCACCGCGCCGTTCACCGGCTGGGAATCGGTCATGGGCTACAGCGCGTTCTACCCGCTGCCCAACGCCGCCTTCTCCGCCCCCGGCGTGATCGCGGACGGCTTCGAGGACGCGATCGTCGGCAACGGCCCCTTCAAGATGAAGGGCACGTGGCAGCACGACTCGCAGATCGAGGTCGAGAAGGTCGACGGCTTCAAGGGCACCGTCCCGAAGATCGACGGCATCAACTTCAAGATCTACCAGGACCAGAAGGCGGAGTACGCCGACCTGACCGCCGGTAACCTCGACGTGCAGAGCTCGATCCCGATCGAGAGCCTCGCCGCCGCCCCCGGTGACCTGGGTGACCGCTTCCAGAAGAGCCCGAGCTCGTCCTTCCAGTTCGTCGGCTTCCCGACGTTCCAGAAGGAGTTCCAGGACGTCAACGTCCGCCGGGCGCTCTCCATGGCGATCAACCGCCAGGAGATGACCGACCAGATCTTCCTCGGTTCGCAGTCGCCGGCCACCGGCTTCGTGTCCCCGGCCGTTGCCGGTTACCGCGACAACGTCTGTGGCGAGAACTGCACCTACAACGCCGCCGAGGCGAAGGCGCTGTGGGCCGCTGCCCCCACCGCCCCGAAGAAGATCCAGATCACGTACAACGCTGACGGTGGCCACAAGGCCTGGGTCGACGCGATGTGCAACCAGATCAAGCAGTCCCTCGCGATCGAGTGCACCGGCGTCGGCGAGCCCAAGTTCGCCGACCTGCTCACCAAGGTCGAGAAGAAGAGCCCGGTCGGCCTCATCCGCCTCGGCTGGGTCATGGACTACCCGCTGATGGAGAACTACCTCGGCCCGCTGTACGGCACCGGTGGTTCCTCGAACTACTACGGCTACAGCAACAAGAAGTTCGACGACCTCGTCGCCGAGGGTTCCAAGGCTGCGACCCCGGAGGAAGCCATCACCAAGTGGCAGGCCGCCGAGGACATCCTCGCCACGGACATGCCGGTCATCCCGCTGCGGTTCGGCCAGAACGTCTACGGCTTCTCGGAGAAGGTCTCCAACGTGAAGGTCGACACTCAGACCCGCGTTGACCTCTACAACATCGAAGTCAAGTAGTAATTTAAACCGCTCGTGCGGTGGTGGCGCCACGGATCTTGTGACACCGTGGCGCCACCGCTGTGTATTCCCCCTACTTCAGCCGCCGCGCCCACGACGCCCGGCGGCGCATCTTCCGCGGAAGAGGCTAAACCGTATGTTCCGCTATATCGTGCGGCGCTTACTGCAGATGGTCCTGACGTTCTTCGGGGCCACCTTCTTCGTATACGCGCTGATGTTCGCCAACCAGGACGACCCCATCCAGGCGTTGGCGGGCGAACGACCCATCACTGAAAGCGTCCGGCAGGCACTCACCGAGCGTTATCACCTCGACGACCCGTTCCTTCTGCAGTACTGGTACTACATGAAGGGCATGCTCACCGGTGACTTCGGTACGTCGCTGACCGGTCGCAAGATCTCCGACATGATGGAGGTCGCCTGGCCGGTGACGATCAAGCTCGGGCTGATCGCCATCGTCATCGCCGCCGCCGTCGCCGTCACCTCAGGCGTCATCGCCGGCATCCGCCGCGGCAGCATCTTCGACAACGTCACGCTGGTCATCACCCTGATCATCCTGTCGCTGCCGATCGTCGTGCTCGCCCCGCTGGCGCAGCTGATCTTCGGCATCAAGCTCGGGTGGTTCCCGCCCACCGCCGGCGCCACTCCGACGTTCTGGGCCCTCCTGCTTCCGGCACTGGTGCTGGGCAGCCTCGTGATCGCGACCGAGCTGCGCGTCACCCGGTCGTCGGTCGCCGAGAACCTCCGCTCGGACTACGTTCGCACAGCTCGTGCGAAAGGTCTGTCCCGCAAGCGGGTGATCGGCGTGCACGTGCTCCGCAACTCGCTCATCCCCGTGGTCACCCTCATCGGCGTCGACATCGGTGGCCTGATGTCGGGTGCGATCGTGACGGAACGAATCTTCAATGTCCCCGGCGTAGGGTTCAACCTGTTCCGCGGTATCCGTACCGAGGACGGCCCGCTGGTGGTCGGTTTCGTCAGCATCCTGGTCATCGTCTTCCTGGTCGTGAACCTTCTGGTCGACCTGCTGTACGCCGCCCTCGACCCGAGGATTCGTTATGAGTGAATCAATCACGGCTGCGGCCGGTCCCTCCGGCGCCCCGATGATGGAGCCGAAGCACGCGGACAAGCGCGACAAGCCGCGCAGCCTCGCCGGCGACGCCTGGGTCGACCTGCGCCGCAACAAGATCTTCTGGTTCGCCGCGACCCTCGTGGTCCTCATCCTGGCGATGGCGGTCTTCCCGAAGCTGTTCACCTCGGCGGACCCGCGCGACTGCATCCTGGCCCGCCAGCACGGCGGCGCGAGCGGATCGGCCCTGTTCGGCTACGACTTCCAGGGCTGCGACGTCTACGCCCGCACGATCTACGGCGCCCGCGCGTCGATCGAGGTCGGCGTGCTCGCGACGCTGCTGTCCGGCATCATCGGGCTGCTCTTCGGCCTCGCCACCGGCTACTTCGGCGGCTGGATCGACGCGGTGCTGTCCCGCTTCATCGACATCATTCTCGGCATCCCGTTCCTGCTCGCCGCGATCGTGCTCGCCAAGCGTTTCTCGTCGGACTCGAACAGCAACGGTGTGGTCGCGGTGACGATCACGCTCGGCATTCTCGGCTGGACCACGGCGGCCCGCATCATGCGGTCCTCGGTGATCTCGGCCAAGAACCAGGACTACGTCGCGGCAGCCCGGATGCTCGGTGCCGGCCCCGGCCGGTTGATGCTGCGCCACATCCTGCCCAACTCGATCGCCTCGTTCATCGTGGTGCTGACGATCCTGCTGGGCGCCAACATCGCCAGTGAGGCGACGCTGTCCTTCCTGGGTATCGGCCTCAAGGGTGATGCCATCTCGTGGGGCATCGCGATCTCCGACGCCGGGTCGTACGTCCGTGTGGCTCCGGCCCCGCTGATCTGGCCCTCGGTGTTCCTCGCCGCGACGGTGCTGGCCTTCATCATGCTCGGCGACGCGGTACGCGACGCCTTCGACCCGAAGCTGCGGTGACCCCGTTATGACCGATATCAAGGCGAAGATCGACGTCCTCCCCGGACTCGACCCCCGCGCCCCGCTCCTCGAGGTCAACGACCTGCACGTCGAGTTCCGCACCCAGTACGGCATCTCTCGTGCCGTCAACGGCGCCAACTTCACGCTGTCGCCCGGCGAGACCCTGGCGATCCTCGGCGAGTCCGGCTGTGGCAAGTCCGTGACCGCGCAGGCGATCATGGGCATTCTCGATTCCCCTCCCGGGTTCATCACCAAGGGCGAGGTGAAGTACCGCGGCGTCGACCTGCTGAAACTGCCGGAGAAAGAGCGCCGCAAGGTGCGCGCCAACCAGATCGCCATGATCTTCCAGGACGCGCTCTCCGCTCTCAACCCAGTTTTCACGGTCGGCTACCAGCTCGCCGAGCTCTTCCGGGTGCACCGCGGCATGTCCCGCGGCGACGCCAAGAAGCGCTCGATCGAACTGCTCGACCAGGTCAAGATCCCGGCCGCCCGGGCCCGGATCGGCGACTACCCGCACCAGTTCTCCGGCGGTATGCGCCAGCGCGTGATGATCGCGATGGCGCTGGCGCTGGACCCCGAGGTGCTGATCGCCGACGAGCCCACCACGGCGCTCGACGTGACCGTGCAGGCGCAGATCATGGGCCTGCTCGCCGAGTTGCAGCAGCAGCGCAACATGGGCCTCATCCTCATCACCCACGACATGGGAGTCGTCGCCGACGTCGCGGACCGCATCTCGGTCATGTACGCCGGCAAAGTGGTCGAGGAGGCGGGCGTCTACGACATCTACGCGCGCCCGGCCCACCCGTACGCGAAGGCCCTGCTCGAGTCGATCCCGCGGCTCGACATGAAGGGCCAGCAGCTCAACGTCATCAAGGGCCTGCCGCCGGCGCTGACGGCCATCCCGCAGGGCTGCGCGTTCAACCCGCGCTGCGCCTACGCCCAGGACGTGTGCCGCCAGGACCCGGCGCCGCCGTCGTACATCGTCGCACCGGGCCGTACATCCCGGTGCCACTTCTGGAGGGACGTGGTCGGGGAATGAGCGACCGCAACGATGTAGTGCTCGAGACCAAGGGTCTCGTGAAGCACTTCCCGATCTCGCAGGGCATCCTGTTCAAGACAAAGGTCGGCGCCGTCCGCGCCGTCGACGGCGTCGACATCCAGCTGCGCCGGGGCGAGACCCTGGGCGTCGTGGGCGAGTCCGGCTGTGGCAAGTCGACCCTGGCCAAGCTGCTCGTCGGGCTCGAGACCCCCACCGCGGGCTCGATCACCGTCCGCGGCCAGGACATGACCAGGCTCAAGGGCGGCGCGATGCGCCGGGCCCGGCGCAACATCCAGATGGTGCTGCAGGACCCGTACACCTCGCTCAACCCGCGCATGACGGTCGGCGACATCATCGGCGAGCCCTTCGAGATCCACCCCGAGGTCACCCCCCGCAAGGGCCGCACCAAGGCGGTCCAGGACCTCCTCGACACGGTCGGCCTCAACCCCGAACACGTCAACCGCTACCCGCACCAGTTCTCCGGCGGCCAGCGCCAGCGCATCGGCATCGCCCGCGCGCTCGCCCTCAAGCCCGAGATCATCGTCTGCGACGAGCCGGTCTCCGCGCTCGACGTGTCGATCCAGGCCCAGGTCATCAACCTCCTGGAGGCGCTCCAGCGCGAGTTCGGCCTCTCGTACATCTTCATCGCCCACGACCTCTCGGTGGTGCGCCACATCGCCGACCGCGTCGCGGTCATGTACCTCGGCCGCGTCGTCGAGACCGGCGGCGACGAGCAGATCTACGAGAACCCGACCCACCCGTACACCCAGGCCCTCCTCTCAGCCGTCCCGGTCCCGGACCCGCGCCTGCGCGGCCACCGAGACCAGATCGTCCTGGAGGGCGACGTCCCATCCCCGGCCAACCCACCCTCGGGCTGCCGCTTCCGCACCCGCTGCTGGAAAGCCCAGGACATCTGCGCCCAGCAGGACCCGGTCCTCTCCATCCGCGAACGCTCCGACCACCCCAGCGCCTGCCACTTCGCCGAACCGCGAGACGTCGTGCACGCGCTGTAGTTCAGCGCCAAAGGGAGGGCCTGCCGATCGTGGTGGGCCCTCCTTTTTTGGGCGGCCACGATCAAATTCATGCCGCGCTTTTGGCGCAGGCACGACCAAGTTCATGCTTACTCGGGTCCGTCGTGGTCCGGACCGCTCCTCCCGGGCTTTTTGGGGCGGGCACGATCAAATTCATGCCTGCTCGGGTCCGTCGTGGTCCGGACCGCTCCTCCCGCGAGAGACCGGGGCCACGCGACCAGGCGCCTGGCGGCGCCAAAACGGCCCCGCACCCCCTGCCATGTGCGTAAATGGCCGACCTCACCCCAAAAATCAACCCATCGCCTGGCGACCACCCCCGCGCCGACCCACACCCTGAGCTGTGCCGCACTCGGGTTGTACCGCACTCGGGCCTGTGCACACCTGCACCGGATCCGTAACCCGTGCTGGCCTGCCTCGCGCTGGCCTGAGCCGTGCTGGACCGCCTCGTACCGACCCGCAGCTGAGCTCTGGTCCACTGCTGGGCCGACCCGCAGCCGGGCCACTGCTCTCCCGCTTGCGCCGGGCCCCGCAGCGCTGGGCCGAACCCGCGCCGACCCCCACCCGTGCGGTTCCGCGCAGCCGTGCCGTTTCGCGCAGCCGTGCCGTTTCGCGCAGCCGTGCCGTTCCGCCTCGCGCCCGCACCGCAGCTGGGTTGGGCCACATATTTCGGGCTGGGGCGCTCGTGGCGGTCTGCGCCGTGCTGGGGTGTGCCGGCAGTTGTTGCGGGGTGGGTCAGAGGGGGCCGCGGCCGGCGCGGAGGAGGAGGAGGGCGACCTGGGTGCCGTCGGGGCCGAGGGCTTCGCGGAAGCGGTCGACGATGACTCGTTCGCGGGAGAGGACGAGGCGGGTGCCGCCTGAGGCCATGCGGGTGCGGCCGACGTCCTGGGAGAGGCGGGAGCGTTCCAGCCAGAGGTCGATGATGGTCTGGTCGATCTCGTCGATGCGTTCGCGGATCGCCTGGATCTCCTCGGCGGCCAGCATGCCGCCGGCGCCGGTGCGCTCGTCGAGGCCGCTGCTGTCCAGCGTGCCGTCCGCGTCCGGGTCGCCCTTGATCAGGTCTGCGCTCATGTCGTGCTCCTCGGGTGCTGGGTTCCCGGGTGCCCCGGCCCGGGCAGCATGAAGCCCCGGGCTGGGAAGCCCGGGGCTTGATGGAGGCCTGTCGTTCAGGCGCGATCCACGGTCGCCGGACATCCGGTGCCGTAGTCATAAAATCGCGCGCGCTGAATCACGAAGCGAGTATGCCCCCGGCCCGGGCAGCCTCGCAAGGAAACCGCCCGAACCGTGGGATGCCGGCCTCAGCCGAGCCCGATGCCGGCCTCAGCCGAGCTTGGTGATCCGGTTGGCGGGGCCGGGGGTGACCGGGGTGCCCGCGCCGAGGTAGGCGACGAGGGCGTCGATGTCGAAGCCCGGGGCTGTGGTGCGGCCGGTGCCCAGGGCCAGGTTGGTGAAGCCGTCGCCGCCGTTGGCCAGGAAGTCGTTCGTGGTGACCTGGTAGGTGGCTGCCGGGTCGATCGGGGTGCCGTTGAGCGCGATCGCTGACACCTTCGAGCCGGCTGCGGCCGTACTGTTCCAGGAGTAGGTCAGACCACCGGAGACCTGGAGGATGCGCTGGGTGGTCTGGCCGCCGAAGCCGACGAACTGCTGTTCCAGGACATCCTTGATCTGCGCGCCGGTGAACGACTGGGTGACCACCAGGTTGTTGAACGGCTGGACCGTGAACGCCTCGCCATAGGTGACCTGGCCGGTGGGCTCGCCGCCCGCGGAGAACTCGGCGTCGAAGTCGGCGCGGATGCCGCCCGGGTTCATGAACGCGATCTGCGCTCCGCCCGCCGAGGTGTAGGCGAGTTGCGCGTCGGCGATCACGTCACCGAGCGGGGATTCCCCGTTGGCGGCCGTGGTGCGCACGATGTCGCCCGTGATCGAGCCGACGACCTTGTTGGCGATCGGCGCGACGGCCGTACGGTATTTGTCGGCGACCTTTTTGGCCTTGGCGTCGACCGTGGCGGGGTTTTTCAGGAAGACGCCGGAGGCGTCCTTGAGCCAGCCGCCGTTGCCGTCGGGGACGCCGTTCTCCACCACCACGTTCTTCGCCGTGATCTGGGCGAACTTACCGGTGCGCCGGTCGATGCTGTAGTCGATGTCGGTGATCAGCTGGCCGACGGTGCCGGCGCTGGTGACCACCGAGGTGCCCTTCGAGTTGGGCAGCGTGCACGAGTAGAACCGGTGCGTGTGCCCGGAGACCACGACGCCGAACTCGGGGTTGAGGCCCTTGACGATGTCGATGATCGGGCCGCTGAAGTTGTTGCAGTCGGAGACGCCGGGCACGGGCACGGTGTCGGAGACGTTCTGCTGGCCGCCCTGGTGCACGAGCAGCACCTGCGCCTTCACGCCGAACAGCTTCAGGATGTTGCTCCACTTGTTGGCCGTCTCGACCTCGTTGGCGAAGCGCACGTCCTTGATACCGGCCGGGTTGACGATGCCGGCGGTGCCTTCCAGGGTCAGACCGACAAATCCGACGGGTACGCCGTTCACGAACCTGATGTCGATCGGCGGCAGGATCGGCAGGCCGGTCTTCTTGTTGATCGTGTTCGCGGCGAGGTAGGTGAACTTCGCGCCGCCGAACCCGTCGCCGTCCTGGCATCCGTCGGTCGGGTGACATCCGCCGCGCTGCAGGCGGATCAGCTCGGCGACGCCCTCGTCGAACTCGTGGTTGCCGACCGAGGAGATCTGCAGGCCGACCTCGTTCATCAGCTCGATCGTCGGCTCATCGTGGAATGCGGCGCTGACCAGGGGCGTGGCGCCGATCAGGTCACCGGCGCCGACGGTGAGGGTCTGCCGGCCCTCGCCCTTGGCCTCGGCGCGCAGCTTCTTGAGGTAGGTCGCCAGATATTCGACGCCGCCCGCGGGCACGCCGTTGACGGCGGCCGACGAGCCGGACGGCGGGTCGATGGCGCCGTGGAAGTCGTTGTAGCTGAGGAACTGTCCCTTGACGGTCTGCCCGGACGGCAGGCCGTAGTTCACGCTCACGGGCGCCAGGCCCGGGGTGAACTCGGGGGCTGCCTGCGCCTGCCCGGCACGGGTCATCGGCAGGGTGGCGACGACGGCCACGGCGAGGGCGGGTGCGGCGAGATGGCGCAGCACGGCCCAGCCTCTGCGGCGGGGGTGGTCCATAGTATTGGGTCTCCCGATCGGGTTACGGATCAACCAACGTCGACAGCCTCGTTCATCGATCCTGGTCAGCGCTACCTCTACGGGGTGACAGGTTGGTTACCAGGACCCCATCAGTGACGTATTCAAATGTTTTCACCCGGGTCCGCGTCCGCGCTGGGTTTGTCGTACCCCGGGCATAGACTTGCCCGCGCGATGCGAGCCCTTCCTGAAAATACCCAGCCCCTGTTCGCCATCCCTGCCGTTCAGCAGCAGGAGTCCCGGCGTCCAGCCGCCCGCCGTCCCGACCCCGAGGCCCTGCTTAACGGTCTGAACGGCCCTCAGCGCGACGCCGTGACCCATGCCGGCTCGCCGCTGCTCATCGTGGCGGGAGCGGGCTCGGGCAAGACCCGGGTGCTCACCCACCGCATCGCCTATCTCCTGGCCCAGCGGGACGTGCACCCGGGGGAGATCATCGCGATCACCTTCACCAACAAGGCCGCCGGTGAGATGAAGGAGCGCGTCGCCGAGCTCGTCGGCCCCCGCGCCCGGTTGATGTGGGTCTCGACGTTCCACTCCGCGTGCGTCCGGATCCTGCGCGCCGAGCACACGCACGCCGGGCTCAAGAGCACGTTCTCCATCTACGACGCCGACGACTCCCGGCGCCTCATGACGATGGTGGCCCGCGAGCTGGACCTCGACCCCAAGCGCTACACGGCCCGGGGCCTCGCCGCGCAGGTGTCGAATCTGAAGAACGAGCTCGTCGACCCGGCCGACTTCAAGGAGAAGGCGAAGGGCCCCAACGAGCGGGCGATCGCGGAGGCGTACGAGCTCTATCAGCGCCGCCTGCTGGAGGCGCACGCGCTGGACTTCGACGACATCATCATGTCGACCGTGCACCTGTTCCAGTCGCACCCGCACGTCGCCGAGGCCTACCGGCGTCGCTTCCGGCACGTGCTGGTCGACGAATACCAGGACACCAACCACGCGCAGTACACCCTGATCCGCGAGCTGGTCGGCACCGCGTCCACGGGTGACGTACCCCCCGCTGAGCTCTGTGTCGTGGGTGACGCCGACCAGTCGATCTACGCGTTCCGGGGTGCGACGATCCGCAACATCCTCGAGTTCGAGCGCGACTACACCGACGCGCGCACGATCCTGCTCGAGCAGAACTACCGCTCCACCCAGACGATCCTGTCGGCGGCCAACGCCGTCATCGACCGCAACACCTCCCGCAAGCCCAAGCGCCTCTGGAGCGACCAGGGCGAGGGCGAGCAGATCGTCGGCTACGTGGCCGACACCGAGCACGCCGAGGCCGACTGGGTCGCCCGCGAGATCGACCGCCTCGCCGACAACCACGAGGTGCGCCCCGGCGACGTCGCGGTCTTCTACCGCACCAACGCCCAGTCCCGGGTCTTCGAGGAAGTGTTCATCCGCGTCGGCCTGCCCTACAAGGTCGTCGGCGGCGTCCGCTTCTACGAGCGCAAAGAGGTGCGCGACGCCCTGGGATACCTGCGCTCGGTGGTCAACGACGACGACACGGTGAGCATCCGCCGCGTCCTCAACACCCCCAAGCGCGGCATCGGTGACCGTGCCGAGGCCTGCATCGAGGCGCTGTCCACCCGCGACCGCATCTCGTTCGGCCAGGCATTGCGTCGCCCCAAGGACGCCCCCGGCATCTCGACCCGCGCGGTCAACAGCATCACTGACTTCATTCAACTTCTCGATGATTTGCGTACGCTCGCCGCGACCGCACCGCCCGAAGAGGTGCTCGAAGCGGTGCTCCAGCGCTCCGGCCTGCTGTCCGAGCTGGAGGAGAGCCTCGACCCGCAGGACCAGGGCCGCGTGGAGAACCTCCAGGAGCTCGTGAGCGTCGCCCGCGAATACACCGAGCGCGTCGAGTCCCAGGCCGACGAGAACGACGAGGCCCCGGCGGCGACGCTGGCCGGCTTCCTCGAACAGGTCGCCCTGGTCGCGGACGCCGATCAGATCCCGTCGGACGACCCCGACCACCAGGGTGTGGTCACCCTCATGACGCTGCACACGGCGAAGGGCCTCGAATTCCCGGTGGTCTTCCTCACCGGTCTGGAGGACGGTGTCTTTCCCCACATGCGCGCGCTCGGCGACAACGGCGAGCTCGAAGAGGAGCGCCGGCTCGCCTACGTCGGCATCACCCGGGCCCGGCAGCGCCTCTACCTGTCCCGCGCGGTCACCCGTTCGGCGTGGGGGCAGCCGCAGTACAACCCGCCGTCCCGCTTCACCGATGAGCTTCCGGCAGAACTGATCCGCTGGGAGCGTACGGCCGGGAACTACACGTCCTGGTCCGGCACGGGCGGCGGCGTCGGCGGCCGTGGCGGTGGCGACTACAGCCGGGGCGGCGGCTTCGCAGGCGGCACCCCGAAGGCCCAGCGTCTCGCGGAGCGCCTCGGCGTCGACGCGAGCAAGCTGACCACAGCCAGCGAGATGATGAACCAGCCCCCGAAGGTGTCAGCCGGCGACCGCGTCAACCACCAGCGCTACGGCCTCGGCCGGGTGGTGACGGTCGAGGGCCAGGGCCCCGGCGCCCGGGCCCAGATCGACTTCGGCGACCAGGTGATGTGGCTGATCCTGCGACACGCACCGATCGAGAAGATCTGATTCCTCGGGTACGTCAGCCGGCAAACGCCACGCAGCCGTTGATGTCGACGCCGTGCTCGTGCATCCACTGGGTGGGCTCGATCGGGTTCTTGTAGGTTCCCTTGTGGACCTCGAAATGCAGGTGCGGCCCGGTCGAGTGCCCGGTCGACCCCTCGTTCCCGATCTGGTCCCCGACCTTGACCGGCTGCCCCGCGACCACGGTGATGACCGACATGTGCCCGTAATGCGTGAGATACCCGTTACCGTGATCGATCAGTACGGCGTTCCCGTACCCATCGGCCGGGCCGGCTGAGACGACCACACCCGCACCCGCGGCCCGGATCGGCGTGCCACTGGGCGCGGCCAGGTCGACCCCGGCGTGCAGCCGCCCCCAACGCTCGCCGAAGCACGACGTCACGGAACCCTCCGGCATCGGGTTGATCCACAACGGCAGCGGCTTGACCTTGCGCTTCTGCACGACGAACGGCTCCCCGAGGTCCAGCCCCCCAATCGGCGAAACCCCGGCCACACCACTCTTGGGCCCGGCATCGACGCTGTTCCCCGCGGCACTCGCCCCGCCGACCGAGCTGAGGGCTGCTGGGTTGAGGGCTGCTGGGTTGAGGGCTGCTGGATTGAGGGCTGCTGGATT
>NZ_BOMN01000025.1 GCF_016862215.1 Winogradskya humida | reverse complement strand
GAGGGCTGCTGGGCTGAGGGCTGCTGGGCTGAGGGCTGCTGGATTGAGGGCGGCGGGGCTGGTGGTGGCCGGGCTGGTGGTGGCCGGGCTGAGGGCGATGCTTGGGGTGCGGCTTGTGGCGCCGGCCGGGGTCGCGCTCTCACCGGCGAGTGCTACGCCGGACACGCTCACGCCTGCTACCAGGGCGGCGGCCATCGCGTAGCGGCCCTTCTCGGCCAGGGGTTCGCTCGGGGCGCGGTGGCTGTGCAGCGGTTCCGTCCTGCGGTGGCGACCACCTGCGTGTCGCGGGGCTCGGTGCTGCACGATGTACCAACCCTTCAGGCCTCGACGTCCGGTCCGACACCTGCCTGTCGGCACCGTTCAGCGAGGCCCTGAGGCGCTGGCGGTGCTTGCTACCGCCCCGGTTGCCGTTGGGTTGCGCTCAGCCTGGATGACCGCACGAGGCATGGGCTTGAGGTAGAGCGGCGTCCTGGGAATGAGCTGGGTCCGCGCCCCGGGCCGCTGTCCGTGTCCCTGGCGACGCGAGCGAGGCCGCGATCGTATGTGGGCTTGGGCGCGATCGGCCGGAACTTCGCGCCTAGGCGGCCGCGATCATGTGGGGGCTTGGGCGCGATCGGCCGGAACTTCACGCCTAGGCGGCCACGATTGTGTGTGTGCTTGGGTGCGATCGGCCGGAACTTCGCGCCTAGGCGGCCGCGATCGTGTGGGGGCCTGGGCGCGATTGGCCCGAGCCTCGCGCCTGGGCTGCCACGGCTGTGGTGGGGCCTTGTGGTGAGGTGGCGGCGGGGATCGGGACCACGGATGGTTCAGGGGGCGGAGCGAGGCTTGGGGACCGTCTACCAGAGCATTGCGGGTCCGCGGGGGCTGAGCTTGGGCGCTCAATAGCGCGCGGGGCTCAGGGGGCCGTGCCATCACAAGGCGTGGCAGCGGGGGTCAGGGCTCAGAGTACGGGAGCGCTGGGAGAGAGGGGTGGCGGCCGCGCGGGTCTGGGCGCTGGCTGCGTTTGTGGCGAAGGGGTCAGGAGGCTGCGAGGGAGCCGTATACCGACTCGATCTTCAGCTTGATGTCTACGCCGTGGGCTCGGAGGTAGGGGACCGGGTCCGTGGTGTTGCCGTTGACGTAGATGCCCAGGTGGAGGTGGGTGCCGAAGGAGTGGCCGGTGTTGCCGACCTCGCCGATGATCTGGCCGGCGTTGACTTTGTCGCCGACCTTGACGAGGACGCGGCGGGCGTGGCCGTAGATCATCTGGGAGCCGTCGTCGAGCTGGACGGTGACCGAGTAGCCGAAGCCGCCGTTGTAGCCCGCCTGCTTGACCGTGCCGCCGTGGACCGCCTTGAAGGGGGTGCCTTCGGGGGCTGCGAGGTCGATGCCCTCGTGGAGGACGCCGAAGCGCATGCCGTAGGGGGCGGTGAACGTGTAGTCCTCGAGGGGGAGGACCCAGGGGTCCTTCTCCAGGGCTTCCTGCGAGAGGGCCGCGTCGTCGGAGCCGCGTTCGTCGCCTCGGGAGGCGCGGTCGCCGCTGTCCGTGGTGCGGTCGGCGAGGGCGTCCTGCACGCCTGCGGCTGCCTGGAGGTTCTTCAGGACCTCCGGGTTGACCGCCTTGGCATCCGGCAGCTGGGTCGCGGCGCCGAGGGCAACCACACCCGCGCCGACGAAGGCAGAAGTGACAACCGCCGCATAACGACTGCGCGGCGGGGTAGGAACGCGACGACGGCCGCGATAGCGGTCGGGCTCAGACGACAAGCGCTGACGCACGAACAACCCTCCGTCGATGGCAAAGAGCGGCGGTCCCACCGTCGGGAACAACTGATGAACGGTGGTTTGCCGGGCAACCGGACCGGAGTAAACCAGTTGGCAGCCGGGAGCCACGGTAACCAAACGCAACGCCGGTCACAAGTCGCAGCGCCAATTCTCTGACAGTTCCCTCTGGGTATTCGTTGGACAATGTCCGAGTTGGTCAGCTTTTCGGGTTAGCGAGGCGGTTAGCGCTCCGTAACTATGCGCGGCGCACAAAGTAATGTGACGTGAAATACGGTTGACGGTGCTTGCGGATGGGCGTCGGGGCGGTGTTGTTCCGCGGAGTAGTACGCGGCCGCGGGCTCGAAGGTTCACCGCGGGAGGGTTAGCGTTCGTTAAGGTCGTGTCATAGCTCTGGGTCGACGGGCTGGGGTCGACACGCGCCGAAGGGGTCGCAGATGGAAGCACGGATCAGGGTTGTGGTCGCCAAGCCTGGGCTCGACGGGCATGACAGGGGCGTCAAAGTGGTGGCGCGGGCCCTGCGTGACGCCGGCATGGAGGTCGTCTACACCGGTCTGCACCAGACGCCCGAGCAGATCGTGGAGACCGCGCTGCAGGAGGACGCCGATGCCATCGGGCTGTCGGTGTTGTCCGGGGCGCACATGACGCTGTTCCGGCGGCTGCTCGAACTGCTCGCCGAGCGTGATGCGGCCGACATCGTGGTATTCGGCGGCGGCATCATTCCGCCCGAGGACATCGCGGAGCTCGAAAAACTCGGCGTTGCCCGGATATTCACCCCGGGTGCGACGACGGCTTCCATCATCGAATGGGTACGCGCCAATGTCGCGACGCCGGTTGCCTGAATAGGGCGGGCGCCGCGAATTAGTAACCATTTAACTGCGAAGAGTTAAGGGAGAGGCCGGACGCACCCCTCACACGTCCGGCCTCTCTATGCACGATGCCCCGCCGCCACCCCTCGACCGACAGGGCATCGGCCGCTTTCCGCCCCCGCGCTCAGCGCGTTGACATCACACTCAACGACGCCTCCAGACGGGGGTTACGGGGCTTCTTCCGCCAAACGCGAACGGCGGGGCGCGCGGGGTCGCGGGGCGAGGAGGATCGGGTGCGGGGCAAGGGCGACCAAAGACCTTCACCCGGCAGTTGGGTACGGCCTGAAGTGGGCAGATGCCCGGGTCGCGCGAGCCGCCGGAGGCGGGGTTCGGGGCTGATGCGGTTGAGGGAGGCGCCGGGCGTACTTAACAAAGGTTGTGTGGTCTTGCACAGCTCGCACCCGCGGGCGTTCCGTGACCGGCGGTGTGGCTAGGCTGCGAATCGAGGTCTCAGAATCACCCTGGGGCTGACAAATCTCTCACGCTGGCGGCGACGCAACGACGCGCCGCGGACACAGGTCGGGACGCGGGTACGCGGTTTACCGGGTAGGCGTCGCGAGCGAAAGGAGACACGTGGACCTGTTCGAGTATCAGGGGCGCGACCTGTTTGAACGGCACGGCTTGCCCGTGCTGGGCGGCGGGGTCGCCGAGACCCCGCAGGAGGCCCGTGCGATCGCCGAGCGACTTGGCGGACGGGTCGTGGTCAAGGCGCAGGTGAAGGTCGGTGGCCGCGGTAAGGCCGGCGGCGTGAAGCTGGCGGCGGATGCCGATGAGGCCGAGGCCCGCGCGACCGACATCCTCGGGATGGACATCAAGGGCCACACCGTGCACAAGGTGATGCTGGCCGAGACCGCGGACATCAAGGACGAGTTCTACTTCTCCTACTTGCTGGACCGCTCCAACCGCACCTTCCTCTGCATCGCCAGCGTCGCCGGCGGTATGGAGATCGAGACGGTCGCCGAGGAGCAGCCCGACAAGGTCGCGAAGATCACGATCGACGCCAACGAGGGCGTCACCGAGGCCAAGGCCCGCGAGATCGTCGCCGCGGCGCAGTTCCCCGCCGAGGTCGCCGAGCAGATCACCGACATCGCGGTGAAGCTCTGGCAGGCGTTCGTCGCCGAGGACGCGACGCTGGTCGAGGTCAACCCGCTCGCCAAGGTCGGCGACGGCCGGGTGCTGCTGCTCGACGCGAAGATCACCCTCGACGAGAACGCAGGGTTCCGGCACCCCGACCACGAGGCGCTGGTCGACCAGTCCGCGGTCGACCCGCTGGAGCAGGCCGCCAAGGCCAAGAACCTCAACTACGTGAAGCTCGACGGCGAGGTCGGGATCATCGGCAACGGCGCGGGCCTGGTCATGTCGACGCTCGACGTGGTCGCGTATGCCGGTGAGAAGCACGGCGGCGTCAAGCCCGCCAACTTCCTCGACATCGGCGGCGGCGCCAGCGCGGCCGTGATGGCCAACGGGCTCGAGGTCGTGCTCTCCGACCCCGCCGTGAAGTCGGTGTTCGTGAACGTCTTCGGTGGCATCACCGCGTGTGATGAGGTCGCCAACGGCATCATCCAGGCGCTCGCGCTGCTGGGTGACCGCGGCGAGACCGTCACCAAGCCGCTCGTGGTCCGCCTCGACGGCAACAACGCCGAGGCCGGCCGGGCGATCCTGGACGAGGCGAAGAACCCGCTCGTCGAGCGGGTGGACACGATGGACGGTGCGGCCGAGCGCGCCGCCGAGCTCGCAGCTGCGGGGAAGTGACGACATGGCTATCTGGCTCACCAAGGACTCCAAGGTCATCGTCCAGGGCATGACCGGCTCCGAGGGTTCCAAGCACACCCGCCGGATGCTCGCCGCGGGCACCAACGTCGTCGGCGGTGTCAACCCGCGCAAGGCGGGCACGACCGTCGACTTCGACGGCACGGCGCTCCCGGTCTTCGCCTCCGTCGCCGAGGCGATCAAGGAGACCGGCGCCGACGTGTCGGTCATCTTCGTGCCGCCGGCGTTCACCAAGGCCGCCGTGCTCGAGGCCATCGACGCCGAGATCCCGCTCGCCGTGGTCATCACCGAGGGCGTGCCGGTCCAGGACTCCGCCGCGTTCTGGGCGCACAACATCGCGCAGGGTGAGAAGACCCGGATCATCGGCCCGAACTGCCCCGGCATCGCGTCGCCCGGCGCCTCCAACGCCGGCATCATCCCCGCCGACATCACCCCGGCCGGCCGCATCGGCCTGGTCAGCAAGAGCGGCACGCTGACCTACCAGCTCATGTACGAGCTGCGCGACTTCGGCTTCTCGACCGCGGTCGGCATCGGCGGCGACCCGATCATCGGCACCACGCACATCGATGCGCTCCGGGCGTTCCAGGACGACCCCGACACCGACGCGATCGTGATGATCGGCGAGATCGGCGGCGACGCCGAGGAGCGCGCCGCCGACTTCATCAAGTCGTACGTCACCAAGCCCGTCGTCGGCTACATCGCCGGCTTCACCGCCCCGCCCGGAAAGACCATGGGCCACGCCGGCGCGATCATCTCCGGTTCGGCCGGCACGGCGGACGCCAAGAAGGAGGCCCTCGAGGCCGCAGGCGTCAAGGTCGGCAAGACCCCGAGCGAGACCGCGCGGCTGATGCGCGAGGTCATGAGCTGATTTTCGTACGCCAGAAGGCGCGCCGCCGCCCGGACCAGTCACGTCCGGTGGGCGGCGCGTCGTCGTTTCTGTGGCGTTTCCTGAAGGCCGCGGAGCGAACCGGTGACGACGACTCGCCGTTTCTGCGTCGCCGAGGGCCGTCCGGCGTGGAAAAGTAGGCGGCGATGCCGACAACACCCGACCGCCCCACCGGTCGATCCGCCGGCTCGGGGGACCCGTCCGAGGCCGCCGAGGCCGAGTTCGACCTTGTCCGGGACACGGTCCCCGTCCTCACCGAACAACCCACCGTCCGCGTCACCGACAACCGGGAGACGGTCAAGCTTCCCCGCCAGCGCCAGCCGGGCGCGTCCCGCAGCCGTGCCCCACTACCGGTCGCGGCGGCCTTCGCGACCATCTGGGCGGCATTCCTCTCGTACGTCCCGGTCGCCGCGGTCATCGGCCTGGCACGCACGCTCGAGGGACAGGGCGGTCTCGGCGGCGCCATGCACGCGGGGCTGGCCGGGTGGCTGCTCGGCCACGGCGTCCCGATCGGCACCTCGATCGGCTCGCTCGGGCTCGCGCCGCTGCTCCTGACCCTGCTGGTGGGCTGGCGCCTCAACCGCGCCGGCCTGCACGTCACCCGGGCGATCGGGGCCCGCCGCAGCGGCTCCATTCGGGCCGCGTTGCTCGTCGCGGTCACCATCGGGCTCATCTACGGGATCATCGGCCTGCTCGCGGCCCTCGCGGTCGACGGCCGCGGCACCGACGTCACACCCACCCGGGCCGGGATCCACTTTTTCCTCGCCGGCCTGCTCTTTTCGCTGATCGGCTCGCTGCGCAGCACCGAAGCCCTCGTCGTCATCGCCCGGCGCATCCCCCAGCCGCTACGGCACGGACTGCGCACCGGTGTCGTCGCCGCGATGTTCATCCTCGCTGCGGGAGCCATCTTCGCCGGCCTCTCGGTCGCGGTCGGCGGCAAGCAGGCCGCGGAGATGATCGCCGCCTACCGGACCGGCGCCGCGGGCCAGGCCGGAATCACTCTGGTCAGCCTCGCCTACGGCGCCAATGCCGCGGTCTGGGCGGCCGCCTACCTGCTGGGCCCGGGCTTCTCTCTGGGAGCCGATTCCGCCGTACGCCTGACCGAGCTCACCGTCGGCCCGGTCCTCCCGACGCTGCCCCTGCTGGCCGGCCTGCCCGCCGGACCCATGGGCGCCAGCGGTGCCCTGCTGCTCGCCGTGCCCGTGCTCGCCGCCATGGCTGCCGGCTGGCTGCTCACCCGCCGCCTGATGACAATCCACCACGTGGTCGACGGCCACCTGGTCGACGGCCGCCACCCCAACGGCGACCTGCCGCCGGTCGAGCCGCCCTGGCCCCTCGTGCTCACCTCCGCCGTCATCGCCGGCCCCGTGGCGGGCCTGGTGCTCGGGGTGGTCTCATGGCTGTCGGGCGGGCCGCTGGGAGACGGGCAAATGGCGGACATCGGGCCGGTGCCGTGGCAGGTCGCCCTGGTCGCCGCAGCCGTGGTCGGCGTTTGCGCCAGCATCGGGGCCGCCGCCGGGCGGGCCTTCCGGGCGCCTGTGCATCACAACAAGTAGGCCTCTGCACATCGTTGCGCAACAGAAAGGGCGGCCCGGCTTGTTGCCGGGGCCGCCCTTCGGCTGCTTGGGCCCTTTACCTGCTGGGGCCCTTTACCTGCTTGGGCCCTTTACCTGCTTGGGCCCTTTACCTGCTGGGGCCCTCTACCTGCTGAGCCCCTGTACCTGCTGGGGTTGGACGGGATCAGTTGGATCCGAAGTCCGAGTAGCTCGACATGTTCCAGGAGCCCGCCACGATCGAGTAGATCAGGCCGGCGATGCCGAGGACCACGGCGATGGCACCGCAGATCAGACCCGCGAGGGCCTGGCTGCGGTTGGTGGCGAGACCGGCCTTGGCCTTGTTGAGGCCCAGGTAGCTGACCACGACCGCGGCGATGCCGAGCGGCAGGCCGAGGTAGAAGCAGCACAGCAGGGGGATCGCCGCGATGCCGAGGATCATGCCGACGAGACCCTGGGTGTTCTGCGGGGGCGTCGGGCCCGCGCCGTAGGGCGGCTGCGCACCGTACGACGGGGGCGGCGGGGGGAAGGACCCGGGCGGCTGCTGGTTCGGGTCGTCCTGGCCTGGCTGCATAAAAATATCCTTACCGAGGGAGGAAAAGGCTGCTTGAAGACCGGCATCGTACCGTTGTCACACGGTCGCGCGCTGCCCCATTTGCCTGGTCACGGCGCTCGACAGCATGCCCGGTCCCGCTTGCTCAGTTCCTCTTGCCCAGTGCATCGATGTTTTCAATCCTCCGCGTCCGTTTTTGATCCCCGCACTGGCGCCTTGGTTGGCGGCCTGCTCGGTGGGCCGGTTGACGCCTTGGTTGGCGGCCTGCTTGCCGGCCTGGTTGGCCGGCTTGCACTGGCGGCCTGGTTGGCGGCTTGCCCTGGCGGCTTGGTCGGCGGCTTGCCGGGCACCTTTGTGGCGGGCTGAGGTGCTGGCCACAGGGGGCGCGGGCGATGGGCTGGGCGGGGCGGTGCCTCAGGTAGGGTGCTCGGGTGACTGACCCCGCGCCCTCCCGCCTGGTCGTTCTGGTCTCCGGCTCCGGCTCCAACCTGCAAGCACTTCTCGACGCCGCCGCGGATCCCGCGTACGGCGCGCAGGTCGTTGCCGTCGGCGCGGACCGGGACGGCATCGCCGGCCTCGATCGGGCCGCCGCCGCCGGAGTGCCGACCTTCGTGGACTCGGTGAAGGCATACCCGACCCGCGACGACTGGGACGCCGCTCTCACCGCGCACGTCGCCGAGCACCAACCGGACCTGGTGATCTCCGCCGGTTTCCTCAAGCTGGTCGGCAAACAATTCCTCGACGCCTTCGGTGACCGGTATCTCAACACCCACAACGCGCTGCTGCCGTCGTTCCCCGGCATGCACGGCCCCCGCGACGCCCTCGCATACGGGGTGAAGCTCGCCGGCGCCACTCTGTTCTTCGTCGACGCGGGCGTCGACACCGGACCCATCATCGCCCAGGTCAGCGTGCCCGTCCTCGAGGACGACACGGAAGAGACGCTGACCGAGCGCATCAAGCAAGCCGAGCGCCGGCAACTCGTCGAGAGCATCGGCCGGTTGGTCCGCGAAGGCTGGACCATCACGGACAGGAAGGTCACCATCCCATGACCGAGGGTCTCCGCCCGATCAAGCGGGCGCTGCTCAGCGTTTACGACAAGACCGGACTGGTCGATCTCGCGCAGGCGCTGCACGCCGCCGGGGTGCAGATCGTCTCCACCGGCTCGACCGCCTCGACGATCGAGGGCGCCGGCGTGCCGGTCACCCGGGTCGAGGAGCTCACCGGTTTCCCGGAGACGCTGGACGGCCGGGTCAAGACGCTGCACCCGAAGGTGCACGCCGGGCTGCTCGCCGACCTGCGCCTGCCCACGCACGAGCAGCAGCTCGCCGAGCTCTCGATCGAGCCGTTCGACCTGCTGGTCAGCAACCTCTACCCGTTCACGCAGACCGTGGCCTCGGGCGCGAGCGTCGACGAGTGCGTCGAGCAGATCGACATCGGTGGTCCCGCGATGGTCCGCGCGGCCGCGAAGAACCACCCCTCCGTCGCGGTTGTCACCGCCGTGGCTGCGTACCCGCTGATCCTGGACGCGGTGAAGTCCGGCGGTTTCACGCTGACGCAGCGCAAGATGCTCGCCGCCCGCGCCTTCGCCGACATCGCGGAATACGACGTCGCGGTCGCCAACTGGTGCGCCACCGTGCTGGCCCCCGCCGAGTGGCCGGAATTCGCGGGCCTGGCGCTCAAGCAGGAGAGCGCGCTGCGCTACGGCGAGAACCCGCACCAGCAGGCGGCTCTCTACGTCGACCCGAACGCTCCGGTGGGGCTCGCGCAGGCGGAGCAGCTGCACGGCAAGGAGATGTCGTACAACAACTACGTCGACGCGGACGCCGCGTGGCGTAGCGCCAACGACTTCACCGACCCGTGCGTGGCCATCATCAAGCACGCCAACCCGTGCGGCATCGCGATCGGCGCCGACGTGGCCGACGCGCACCGCAAGGCGCACGCCTGCGACCCGGTGTCGGCCTTCGGCGGCGTCATCGCCGTCAACCGCGAGGTCACGGCCGAGCTGGCGAAGCAGCTCGACGGCATCTTCACCGAGGTCATCGTCGCGCCCTCCTTCGAGCCCGAGGCGCTCGCGATCTTCCAGGGGAAGAAGAACCTGCGCGTGCTGGTCGCGCCGGCCTGGAACCCGCCGTCCGCCGAGATCAAGCAGATCGGTGGCGGCGTGCTGGTCCAGCTGTCCGACCGCATCGACGCCGAGGGTGACGACCCCGCCAGCTGGACGCTCGCGACCGGTGCGGCAGCAACCGCTGATGAGCTGCGCGACCTCGCCTTCGCCTGGCGGGCCATCCGCTCGGTGAAGAGCAACGCGATCCTGCTGGCGCACGACGGCGCGACCGTCGGCGTCGGCATGGGCCAGGTCAACCGGGTCGACTCCGCGCACCTCGCGGTCAACCGGGCCGGTGCCGACCGGGCCAAGGGCAGCGTGGCGGCCTCCGACGCGTTCTTCCCCTTCCCCGACGGCCTCGAGGTGCTCATCGCCGCCGGGATCAAGGCAGTGGTCCAGCCGGGCGGCTCGATCCGCGACAACCTGGTCATCGAGGCGGCGGAGAAGGCGGGCATGACCGTCTACCTCACCGGAACACGGCACTTCTACCACTGACGTCCCATGGCCAAGATCCTCAACGAGACGTTCTCCGGCAAGGACTGGGCGCTCGCCGACGTGGAACGCGCGGACTACGAAGACTGCGCGTTCCACGACATCGACTGGTCCGAGGCCCGGCTGACCGGCTGCACGTTCACGCACTGCCACTTCGGCAACGTACGTTTCAACGCGTCCGAGCTGACCCGGTGTGCGATCACGCAGTCGGTCATGCAGCGCGTCTCGTTCTTCGACGCCACGATGACCGGGTGCAAGCTCACCGGCACCCAGTTCATCGACTGCGGCCTGCGACCGCTCACGATCGACGGCGGCGACTGGGGTTTCGTGTCGCTGCGCGGCCAGAACCTCACCTCCGCCAAGCTCGCCGGTCTGCGCCTGCGGGAAGCGGACCTCGAAGGTGCCAACCTGACCAAGGCGGACCTGCGAGGAGCCGACCTCTCGAACGCCCGGCTCAAGGACGTGGTGCTCAAGGGCGCCGACCTCAGGGGTGCTGACCTGGACGGAGTCGTCTTGCGCGGCCTCGATCTGACCGGCGCGAAGATCGACATCTCGCAGGCCGGGTTGTTCGCCCAGGCCCACGGAGCTGTGATCGGATAGTCGCGTGTCGGCCCTGGTCGGTAATACGGAGTTAACCGACTGATACGGTCGCGAAAAATCGTCCCACCGTCTGGGAGTGAGAGCATGGGCAAGAAGGTCACCGTCGTAGGCGCCGGTTTCTACGGGTCCACGACCGCACAGCGGCTCGCCGAGTACGACATCTTCGAGACCGTGGTGCTCACCGACATCGTCGAGGGCAAGCCCGAAGGACTCGCGCTCGACCTCAACCAGTCGCGCCCCGTCGAGGGCTTCGAGACCAAGGTTGTCGGCGCCACCACCGGCCCTAACGGCGAGGGTTACGAGGCCATCGAGGGCTCGGACGTCGTCGTCATCACCGCGGGCCTGCCCCGCAAGCCCGGCATGAGCCGGATGGACCTCCTCGGCGTCAACGCCAAGATCGTCCGTCAGGTCGCCGAGAACGTCGCGAAGTACGCACCCAACGCGGTCGTCATCGTGGTCTCCAACCCGCTGGACGAGATGACCGCACTCGCCCAGATCGCCACGCAGTTCCCGAAGAACCGGGTCCTCGGCCAGGCCGGGATGCTCGACTCGGCCCGCTTCACCAACTTCGTCGCCGAGGAGCTGCAGGTGCCGGTCGGCACCGTCTCCACGCTGACACTGGGCTCGCACGGCGACACGATGGTGCCCGTCCCGTCGAAGTCCACGGTCAGCGGCAAGCCGCTCGCCGACCTGCTCCCCGCCGACAAGATCGAGGAGCTCGTCACCCGCACCCGCAACGGCGGCGCCGAGGTCGTGGCGCTGCTCAAGACCGGCTCTGCCTACTACGCCCCGTCTGCCGCGGCCGCCCGCATGGCGCGCGCCGTAGCGGAGGACTCCGGCGCGGTCATGCCGGTCTGCGCGTGGGTCGACGGCGAATACGGCATCTCCGGTGTCTACCTGGGTGTCGAGGCCGAGATCGGCGCCACCGGCGTGCGGAAGGTCGTCGAGACCGACCTCACCGAAACCGAGCTGGCAGGTCTCAAGGAGGCCGCCGAGGCTGTCCGCGCCAAGCAGGCGGACATCACCGAGCTCTGACGAATTGTTGCGAGACCCGGGCCCCCGCGGCCCGGGTCGCGTGTTGTGGAAGCCGGGCCGGTTTGGCTCGGCTTTCTGCTTTTCCCGTAGGGGTCTCTGCGCGGCCGGCTTCTCCTGCAGGGGCCTCTGCGCGGCCGGTCTGCTGGGGTCGGTCATGCCTGGCTCCATAGCGTGGACAGGTGTGACACGGCCAGCAACGACTTGCGGCCGGCGGCGTGCTCCAGCATGGACAGTCGCGTCTTGCGGGCCAGCTCGGCATCCATGTCGTGGCCGTATGCGAGCTCGGGGCGGATGAGCTGGACGGCGTGGACCAGCAGATCGCCGGTGACCAGCATCGACTCGTCGCCCGACTCCACGAGCACCGACTGGTGGCCCGGCGTGTGACCGGGCGTGGCGACGACGCGCACCTCGGTGGTCAGCTGCGTGTCGCCCTCGATGACGTGCAGCCGGCCCTGCTCGTGCAGCGGCGTCAGGAGGACCTCCTCCTGCTGGGTCACGTCGCGTGCCGCGCGGAACGCCGTGACCTCGGCTCGCTGCACGACCACCCGCGCGTTGACGAAGGGTGAGTCGGCCGGCACCGCCCAGCCGATGTGATCGGTGTGCAGGTGGGTCAGGACGATCGTCTCGACGTCGGTGGCGGCGATGCCGGCCTCGGCGAGCGCGTCGGGCAGCCGCCCGGGCACGGGTGCCCATTCCGCGGCTAGGGAATTCGCCGGGCCGATGCCGGCGTCGACCAGGGTGACCCGGCCGTCCGGGCCGATCAGGGCGAAGCTGCGGAAGCGAAGCCACCACCGGCCGTCGAGGGTCAGTGAATCGGGGTCGAGCGCGTCGGCGGCGGCCCAGTCCTGCGGGGTCGCCGCCGGGAACGCGTCTTCTCTCAGGTCGAAGTGCGGCCCGTCGGCGTCGTCGAGCGCGACGACGGTGACGGGCCCGATCTTGCGGACTGCGTCGGTCATGGCCAGGACTCTAACCAGCCGGACCGACAAGATCGGGAGTTATCCACAATGCACGGTTGTCCACAGGGGGCATTGCTATGACCTCAGCGGAAAAGCATTCTCGTCGTCGTGAACGTCGAAGATCGGACCATCCCACCGGGCAGCGGCCCGCGCCGTCGCCGGCTCCTCCTGCACGGCTGCGATGCCGGGCCGGCCGGCCTCGACCACGAATTCCGCGGCCGTCCGCACGGTCGCGGAGGTGGCCCAGACCGTGTCGACCACGCGCAGGCTGCTCACCATGCGGTCCTTGGTGACGTCGCAGACGACGTATCCGCGCTGGTTGTCGATGTAACGCCAGTGCGGGCTCTCCGCCATGATCGGATCGTAGGAGGCGTGGAAGGCGGCCACGTCGGGCATGCCGCCCGAGGTGATCGACGTGCCGGTGATCTCAGCGGCGACCGCGGGGCTCGACGGGTCGTCGAAATCGGGCCGCAGGTCGCAGACCCAGGTGCAGTGCCGGTCGCCGGTGAGCACGACGGGGTTGCTCACCCGGCCCGCGCCGAAACGCTCCAGCAGCCGCCTGCGCTGCACCCGATATCCGTCCCAGTTGTCGAAGTCGAAGACCTGCTCCGGCCCGGCCTTGCGGTCGTTGGACGCCCACATGACCTGGTTGGCGAGCAGGTTCCAGCGGCTGCCCGACGACTCGAGACCGTCGACCAGCCACTTCTCCTGGTCGGGGCCGGTCATCGTGAGCGCAGGGTCCTGGGCAGCGGCGAGGGTGGCGGGCTGGTCGCTGCGGTATTGCCGGGTGTCCACGACGTGCATGCTGGCCAGCGAGCCGAAACGCAGCCGCCGATAGACCTGCATGTCCAGGCCGGAGGGCAACGAGCTGCGGCGCAGCGGCATGTGCTCGTAGTAAGCCTGGAACGCCGCGATGCGCCGCGCGCGGAACGCCTCCGGGGTCTGCAGGCCGGGATCCTGCGGCACCTCGTCCGCCCAGTTGTTGTCGATCTCGTGGTCGTCGAAGGTGACGATCCACGGGAAGGCGGCATGCGCGGCCTGCAGGTTCGTGTCGGTCTTGTACTGCGCGTGGCGGTTGCGATATTGCTCCAGCGAGTAGGGTTCGTCGGTGCCTTCGTGCTGGCGCGCGGCGTTCGGATTGCGCGGGCCCTCGTAGATGTAGTCGCCCAGGAAAGCTACAAATGCGACGTCCTCCTGGGCCAGGTGCTGATAGGCGGTGTAGAACCCGGCCTGGTAATCCTGGCAACTGGCGAACGCGAAGCGGAGGTTGCGCGGGCGGGACCGGGCGGCCGGTGCGGTGCGGGTGCGGCCGACGGGGGAGATCTGCGTGCCGGCGCGGAAGCGGTAGTAGTAGACAGCGTCGGAGCGCAGGCCGCGGACATCGACGTGCACGGAGTGACCCAGTCCGGCAACGGCGGTGGTCAGCCCGCGCCGGCGATTGCGCCGGAAGTGCTCGTCCTCGGCGATCTCCCACTCCACGGGGACGGGAGTGTCGGGCATACCGCCGCCGGTGACCGGGGACGGGGCGAGACGGGTCCACAGGACCACGCCGTCGGGGAGGGGATCGCCCGAGGCCACGCCCAGGGTGAAGACGCCTTCGGGGAGGTGCCGGGCATTTCTGGTCGGGATTTGGGCGTAGCCGCCTTCGGGCTTGACCAGCAACGGACCGGCGGCGACGGCCGCCGCGCCCGAGACGAAGAGGCGGCGGCTGATCGGCAGGTGCAGTTTTTCTGGCAGAGACATATTTCAATGCGATCGGGTGGAGGTTACGACGACCCGAACGTGTCCTTGCGGCCAGAAGGTTTCTTCACCGCCGAGCCGGGAGCTTCCTTTGCGGCGCGGAGTGGTGGCTAGGCCACGGCAACGGTGGCGGGGTCGCACGGGTGGCAGGGTTGCACGGGTGGCGGAGCCGCACGGGTGGCAGGGTCGTGCGGGGGTAGCAGGGCCATGCGGGTGCGGTGCAATGCGCGGTGGCATGGCCGCCGTGCGGGGTCTCAGGGTCGTGCGGGGTCTCAGGGCCGTGCGGGGTCTCAGGGCCGTGCGGGGTCTCAGGGCCGTGCGGGGTCACAGGGTCGTGCGGGGTGGTCAGGCGTGGGCGATGCCGAGGCCGAGGAGGATGAGGCTGACTGCGGCGGCCAGGGTGGTTGCTGTTGATTTTGCGGCGAGCTCGGGTGATTGCTCGCGCAGGACGAATGCCGCGACCGGCACGATGGCTGCGCCCACCAGCCAGAGGTTGCTGGTGAAGATGGCGAGCAGGACCGCGACCAGGGATGCCATGACCAGGATCGCTCCGGTGCGGGTGCGCTTGGCGCGGCGTGCCCGGGGGTCGAGCGTGCCGAACGTCAGCCCCGGGCGCTGGGGGCGCTGGGGGCTTTCGCTGGGGTGCTGGGTTGCGGGCATCGTGGATAAGGGTAGATCGCCCATGCCAGTGTTGTCTGTGCCGCCGGTCATGGCGGCCCGGCAGCGATCTTCGTGCTTCATGCAGTACGCTCGTACTGCTAAAGCACGTGTCCCGTGAGAGGAGCGCCGGCCGATGGCGAAAATCAAGGTCAACAACCCGGTCGTGGAGCTCGACGGCGACGAGATGACCCGGATCATCTGGAAGCAGATCCGGGAGCAGCTGATCCTGCCTTACCTCGACGTCGACCTCGAGTACTACGACCTGTCGATCCAGTATCGCGACGAGACCGATGACCAGGTGACCATCGACTCGGCCAACGCCATCAAGCGACACGGCGTCGGCGTGAAGTGCGCGACGATCACCCCGGATGAGGCGCGCGTCGAGGAGTTCGGCCTCAAGAAGATGTGGCGCTCGCCGAACGGCACGATCCGTAACATTCTCGGCGGCGTTGTGTTCCGCGAGCCGATCATCATGGAGAACGTGCCCCGGCTCGTACCGGGCTGGACCAAGCCGATCATCATCGGCCGGCACGCGCACGGCGACCAGTACAAGGCGACCGACTTCGTCGCGCCGGGTGCGGGCAAGCTGACGATGACGTTCACGCCGACGGACGGCTCGGCGCCGATGGAGTTCCTAGTTTCGGACTTCCCGGCCGGTGGCGTGGCCATGGGTATGTACAACTACGACGAGTCGATCCGGGACTTCGCGCGCGCGTCGTTCCGTTACGGCCTGGCTCGTAACTACCCGGTCTACCTGTCGACCAAGAACACGATCCTGAAGGCCTACGACGGCCGGTTCAAGGACCTGTTCGCGGAGATCTTCGAGTCCGAGTTCGCCGAGGACTTCAAGAAGGCCGGGCTGACCTACGAGCACCGCCTGATCGACGACATGGTCGCCGCCGCGCTCAAGTGGGAGGGCGGCTACGTCTGGGCCTGCAAGAACTACGACGGCGACGTGCAGTCCGACACGGTGGCGCAGGGCTTCGGCTCGCTGGGCCTGATGACGTCTGTCCTGATGACCCCGGACGGCAAGACCGTCGAGGCCGAGGCGGCCCACGGCACCGTGACCCGCCACTACCGCCAGTGGCAGAAGGGCGAGAAGACGTCGACCAACCCGATCGCGTCGATCTTCGCCTGGACCGGCGGCCTCAAGCACCGCGGTCTGCTGGACGGGACCCCGGCGGTCACCGAGTTCGCGCTCGCGCTGGAGAAGGTCTGCGTCGAGACCGTCGAGGGCGGTCAGATGACCAAGGACCTCGCGTCGCTCATCGGCCGGGACGCCCCGTGGCTGACGACCGACGAGTTCATGAACGCCCTGGACGAGAACCTGGCGCGCAAGCTCGCCTGATTTTCGGTCACTCCGCCGCCGGCCCGCTCATGACGAGCGGGCCGGCGGTTGTGTTTCCGGGGACGTGCAACGGAATAGAATAAATGCGGCAAACCGCATGTTTAGGCTTCGTTACCAGGGGAAACGACGGTCGTTTACCCCAGTAGGACGGATGACGGCCGCGATGGCTGAGGAGTCGCCCGCCGGTTTGGCTGCCTTGTCCCGGGCGCCGACCGGTTCCTCTCGGCCGGCGCGGTCTGTGGGCGTGACGCCTGCCGTCCCTTCCCAGCGGGGGGCCTTGTCCCGGGCCCCCCGCCCCCAAATCCCCGCCCCCCAAATCCCCGCCCCTCAAATCCCCGGCCCGCGTGTGCCTGTCCGTCAGGGGCCGGGGCGAGGTTCGGACGGAACAGCCCATCCCTGCCGCGACCTGGGCTAACTCCGACGCGCGGTTGCGGTTCGGCGGGGTGTGGGCGGCGTCAGCTTCTGCGGGCGGCCGGTCTGGCCGCATGTTCCGCGGACAAAGAGGACACTTCGGGACCTTGGGGTATTCCGACGCTGCCGTCCAAGCCCAGGCGAAGAAGATCGCGAAGAAGATCGCGAAGAGGAAGCCCCGGAAGTACGTGATCGGGGTCGGCCTCGCCATCCTGCTCTCCTCGGGCGCGGGCTACGCGGCAGTGCACCTGTACGGCTAAGGAACGCTCAACGCCGAGGCGGCGACCATCAAGCCCCTCGAGGTGAGCGGGCAGAAACTGACCTGCCCGGTGCCACGGCGGACGAACCGTGGTGTTCCCGGGCACCGGCCGCAATGCGCACGAGGCCGCCCTGAGTGACAAAAAGCCGAGAGCAGAAGCCCGGCGGGGCTCGGAGAGAGGATCAGATGATGTCGCGCAGGGTCTGAGCGGCCTTCTCGGGGATGACGTCGTTGATGAACGAGCCCATGGCGGATTCGGAGCCGGCGAGGAACTTCAGCTTGTCGGCGGCGCGGCGGATGCTGAAGAGCTGCAGGTGCAGGTAGCCGAGCTCGCGGCCCTCGCCCGTGACGGCCTGGTGCCAGGCGGAGATGTAGGGCATCGGCTTGTCGAAGAGGGCGTCGAAGCGCTTCAGGATGTCCAGGTAGAGCGGGCCGAAGGCGTCCCTCTCCGCGTCGTTCAGGGCGGGGATGTCGAGGACGTGGCGGTTCGGGGCGATCTGGACCTCGAAGGGCCAGCGGGAGGCGGCGGGGACGTACGCCGTCCAGTGCTCGTTGGCGGAGATGATGCGGACGCCGGCTTTGATCTCGGCGGCGAGGACGTCGGCGTACAGGTTGCGGCCGCCGGTCTTCTCGGCGTGGCGGGACGCGGCCCTGAGCATGGCCTGGGTCCGGGGGGTGACCGTGGGGTAGGCGTAGATCTGGCCGTGGGGGTGGTTCAGGGTGACGCCGATCTCCACGCCGCGGTTCTCGAAGGGGAAGACCTGGGCGACGCCGGGCAGGGCCGACATCTCGGTGGTGCGGTCGGCCCAGACGTCGACGACCGTGCGGACCCGGGCCGGGGTGAGGTTGCCGAAGTAGCTGTTGTGGTCGCTGGTGAAGCAGACCACTTCGCAGCGGCCGACGCCGGGGCGGACGGGGACCAGGTCGGTCAGCGCGGTGATCTCGTCGGGCTTGACGCGGTCGCTGAACGACGGGAACTGGTTCTCGAAGGTGACCACGTCGTAGTCGGGCGCCGGGATCTCGCTGGCGAACTCCGGGGTGGACGGGCAGAGCGGGCACTTGTCCGAGGGCGGCAGGAAAGTGCGGGTCTGGCGGTGGGCGGCGACTGCTACCCATTCGTCGACCAGGGGGTCGTAGCGCAGCTGGGAAGTGGGCGGCGGGGGCGGGAGCTCCCGGGTGTCCGGCCATTCGTTGCGGTCGTGGAGCGGGGTCTCATCGAAATAGATGAGCTCCCGGCCGTCGGACAGCCGGATCGCTGTGCGCTTCTCGATCACTGGGCGCTCACCACCATGAGTTCGTTCACCTGTTCCGCGAGGATCGTGCGTGCTGTTTCGTCGAGCTGGTCGTCCGTGATGACCACGTCGGCGCGGTCGAGCGGGACGATAGAAGAAATGCCGACCGTTCCCCATTTGGTGTGGTCGGCGAGGACGACGAGGCGTTCCGCCGCTTCGACCAGGGCCCGGTTGACGTCTGCTTCCATGAGGTTCGGCGTGGTGTAGCCCGCGCGTTCGCTCATGCCGTGGACGCCGAGGAAGAGCATGTCGAGGTGCAGGGTGCCGATCGCCGCGACCGCGACCGGGCCGACGAGGGCGTCGGAGGGGGTGCGGGTGCCGCCGGTGAGGACAACCGTCTGGTCGGGGCGGCCGGCGCGGTAGAAGACGTCGGCGACCGGGATCGAGTTGGTGACCACGGTCAGGTCGGGGACGTCGACGAGGCGCTGGGCGAGACCCGCGGTGGTGGTGCCGGCGGAGAGGGCGATCGCGTCGCCGGGGGAGACGAGGGACGCGGCGCGCATGGCCATGGCGGCTTTTTCGGCGCGCTGGCGCACGGATTTGGCGGCGAATCCCGGCTCGTGCGCGGATCCTGGGCTGACCGTGGTCGCTCCGCCGTGTACCTTCGCGAGTAGGCCACGCTCTGCAAGCGTTTCCAGGTCGCGGCGGATCGTCATGTCGGAGACGTTGTATTCCGTGGCGAGCTCACTGACGCGCACGCCACCCGCGGCGCGCACCCGGTCAAGGATCGCGGCCTGTCTCTGCTGGGCGAGCATCAGCGCCCAGCCGCAAAGTGCACAAGAAGGCAGAGCGGGAACCGCACTATTTCGAACACGTGCGAACACTACCCGGTGAGCGGGTGTGCGCAAAAGAGTGTGTTAGATCCCTCGCCCGCGTTTGTGCAGCGCAGACAGCACGTTTTCCACCTTCACCGCTCCGGTCATCGCGGCGAGGGCGATAGCGGTGCGCGGTTCCTTCCAATTCGCGCGTACGGCCTCCTTGCTGAACTGCCAAGCCTGTGACCGGTTACCGGTGGCCGCGGACCAGCACGCGAGCTGCCCGTAGACGCGAGCGGCGCCCGGACCGCAGCCGCTGATCTCGGGGTGGCGTTGCATCATCCAGCGCAGCGAGGAGATCTTGGTGGCGTACTCGTACGCATAGTGCGAGGTCCGCCCCCACAGCACCCGCACCAGCGGCTCGTCCAGGTGCACGATCGGGTTCCGGCGCGCTGCCCGCAGCAGCAGGTCCCAGTCCTCGTTCTGGCTGCCCGGCGCATCCTCGGCGACGAGTCCGATCGCGTCCTCGCCCAGCGCGCTGCGGCGTACCAGAAAAGAAGAGGAGTGCAGCATCGCCAGGCGGGACCGGGCCAGCTCATCCACCGTGACCCGGCTACGGCCGGCCAGTCGCGGGGTGGTCCGGCCCTCGAACTCGACCTCGATGGCGCAGGTGGCGAACTCGGCCTCCGGCGCGGAGACCAGGGCGGCGACCTGGTGGCGCAGCTTGTCCGGCGCCCAGATGTCGTCGTCGTCGCAGAACGCCACGAACTCGGTGTCCAGGGCGAGGATCCCGGTGTTGCGGGCGCCGGCCAGCCCGGAGGTGCGCCAGTTGGTGAGGACGAGGACCTGGGCGCCCGGCAGTGAAGCGAGGAGGTAGTCGGGTTCGGTCTGGTCGTACACAACGATGATTTTCAAAGCGCCTGGGTAGTTCTGCGCGCGGACCGCGTCGAGCGTCTTGCGCAGCAGGGTGGGCCGGTCGCGGGTGGGGATGACAACGCCTACGGAAGGCCAGTTCATGACGGCTCCAGGGAGGGGTTGAGGGGGTAGCCGTACGCCCGCAGCATGGGCGCGCAGACGGCACCGACGAGTCGTCGCTGGCTACGAGGCAGCGAGCGGACCCAGGCGTCGTCGCGCCGCAGCGGCAGCCGCCCGACGGTGAAGCGCATCGGGTTGCCGGCCGCGCTGTGCCCGACGCCGAGGTCCGCATACCCGTCACCGAGGAAGTCCAGGTCCGACGGCTTGATCGTGAGGCCGGCGAATCCGGCCAGCGACAGCAGTGCGGTGCGCGGGTCCTCGAGGAACTGTTCGTAGCGGATCCGGCGCACGGGGACTCCGCGGCGGGCCAGCAGCCCGAAGGCCGCGTTGTGTGCGTTCCAGAGCAGGGCGGAGCGGCCGGGGGAGTAGCGCGTCATGTCGCTGCCGTCGGCCTCGGGGCGGGCGACGGTCTTGGTCCACGAGTACGCGACCCCGCGCGCGTCCCGCACCACGTGCACGACCCGCAGGTCGATGTCGTCGGCCCAGCGCAGCACGTGGGCGAGTGCGCTGTGCTTGGACGAGTCGACGACCACGGACGCGCCGGAGACCTCGGCCGCGGCGGCGTACACGCGGGAGTAGAAGCTCGCGTACTCGCGTACCTGGGGATCGGGGTGGTAAGCGCGAGCGAGCCGCGGGATGTAACGGGTCCGTTCCACCGCGTCGCGCAGCGCGTGCACCCGGTTCACGTCCACATTGGCCCAGCCGCCGAAGGCGAGGTCACCGACCCGGCGCCAGAACGAGCACGCCGCGAACCGGGAGCCGCAGCCGCAACGTTCGTTGTCCCGGATGTCGCGCTGCCAGAGGTGCACGATCTCGCCGAGCGTGCGGACCGACGGCAGCTCGCCGAGCAGACGTTCGACGAGTGTGGTACCGCTTCGTCCCAATCCGCCCAAATAAAGTACCCGTGCCACTTTGGCCCACCTTCACTCGTTTCGCTCCTATAACGAGCGAACAACGGGTAAGGAGGCGACGGGTGTCCATCGAGGCTTTCGAGCGCGTGCGGCTGGACGGCACGGGCTTCGACCCGATCACCGAGGGCGAGGTGGTCGCGGTGGTGCGCGAGGCGATCGCGACGGGTCGCGGCGGCCGGATCATCACGCCGAACATCGACATCCTGCGGCAGGCCCGGCGCGACGACGGCGCGCGGGCATACCTGAACAGCGCGGATCTGACCGTGGCCGACGGCATGCCCCTGGTCTGGGCGAGCCGGCTCAGCGGCACCCCACTGCCCGAACGGGTGGCCGGCAGCAGCCTGATCCGGTCACTCTCCGCGGGCCTTGCCCGCGACGGCCGGTCGATCTTCATCCTGGGTGGCAGGCCGGCCATGGACGGCCGCAAGGACGGTGCCGCCCGCGCCGGCGAGCGACTCGCCGCAGACCACCCCGGACTCACCATCGCGGGGACGCTCTGTCCCCCTCACGGCTTTGAAAATCACCCCAAATTGTACGCCCGGCAGCGCGCGACAATCGCAAAATCCAACCCGGACCTGGTCTTCGTCGGCCTCGGCTTCCCCAAGCAGGAGGCTGTGATCGACCGCCTCCGCGAGGCCCTGCCCCGAGCCTGGTTCATGGGCTGCGGCGCGGCCGTCAACTTCGTCGCGGGCGACATCGACCGGGCGCCACGCTGGATGCAGCGCACTGGCCTCGAATGGGCGCACCGCCTCGGCACGGAACCGAAGCGCCTCGCCGGTCGCTACCTCAGACACGACGCGCCGTACGCGCTCCGGCTCCTCGCCCAGGCGATCACTGATTGAAGTACGGGTCCTCGGTGAGCCGGGTGAAGGCGTCAAATGCGGGTTCGTCCCCGGTCAGCTGGAACTGCTGGTTGGGGCCGTTGCCGTCGGGGTCGGACTCGAAGTAGACGACGGCTTTGATCTGCGGGTTCGCCTTGAACGTGCGCTCGGCGTCCGACAGCCACGCCGCGCGCCCGGCCGAGCCCCACGCGCGGGCCACCCCGAACTCCCCGATGATGATCGGCTTCGGGTGCTCGGCGGCCCACTGCAGGAACGGGCCCATCAGCGCGCCGATCGGCTGGAACGCGTTGCCGGCGTACACGTCGACACAGGTCCAGTCCACCTGGTCGTCGCCGGGGTAGAAGGCCGGGGCGTCCCCGCGGGCGAAACCCTCGGCGGTCGGGCACCAGACCCAGGAGACGTTCTTCGTGTGCTCCTCGGCGAAGATCTCGCGGATGTGCTTGTACGCGGCGACGTAGTCCGCACCCGACCACATCGTGGCCCGCAGGTTGGGCCGGTCCATCTCCCACCGGATGCGCAGCAGCACCGGCGCGTCGACGGCCTTGATGGCCCGGGCCTGCTTGTGGATCAGCCGGTCGTAGTTGCCCGCGGTGATCGAGCGGTTGTCGCCGGTGGCCCAGCTGACCATCAGCGTCGCGCCCTCGCCGAGCAGCTCGTAGTCGGAGTCGGTGCCGACGAGCTGCTCGAAGCGGCGGTACGTGTTGACGATGTCCAGCGGCCGCCCGAGGTCGTCCTCCAGCGAGTCGACGGCCCGCAGCCGCCCCTTGTCGCTGAGGTCGGCCGGCTTGATCCACGCCCCGACGTACGCGCCCGAGGCCGGGGCGCCGACGGGCCCGGCCTCGAACGGTCCGGGGTTGACGGCGACCGCGGCCGGCGGGCTGGTCAGGTCGGGGGCCGGTGGCGGCTCGGGCTTCGGGTGCGAGGTGCACCCGGCGAGGGCGAGCACGAGGAGAAGCGCGGCAGCGCGACGCATGCAGCTACTTCCTGCGCCGCGCGGTGTAGAGCACGTTGACCGCCAGCCCGTCCGTGCCGGGCAGCGCGCGGGCTGCCGTGTCGATCGCCCGCGCCACCGGATTACGGCTCAGCGACTCGGTGAGCATGGTGAAGCCCTTGCGCTCGATGATGTCGAAGCCGTGCCGGTCCAGCAGCGTGACGATCTCGGCGTGCGAGAGCTCGGCGAACCAGCGTTCCCCCGAGTGCCGCCGTGCCCGCAGATGCCGCACCGAGCCGGCGTTCCCGTGGTTCTCCACGACCAGCACGCCCGAGTCGGGGGTCGACAGCACCTTCCCGGCGAACTCGATCGCCCGGTCGCGCACGGCCTCGTCCACATTGAGCAGCAGCCGGAACAGCGTCACGATCGCCGGATGCCCCGCCGGGACCGGGTTCGGGACCGGGCCGTCCGCCGGGATCTGGTGCCACTTCGCCTGCGAGCCGACCTGCTCCGCCTTGGCCATCATCTCGGCCGAGGTGTCGTAGCCGTGCGCCTCGCGGACCAGGCCGTGCAGCGTACGGATCGCCCGCCCGGTCCCGCAGGCGAAGTCGTGCTGCGCGGGGAGCTTGCGGCCGAACTGGCGGGCCACGAGGTCACGCAGGTACGCCTGCTGCCGCTCGTTGATCCGCGACGCGTAACTGTCCGGCGCGTACGTGATGTGCTCGTACTTCTCGACGGCGTCCGCGTCCTGGAACACCTTGGTGTAGTCCGTGGTCAAAGCGATCCTCTCGAGGGCTGTCGGGGTTTGAAGGCGTGGAGCGCGAGGCGGTGGCGCAGCAGCCAGGCGCCACCGGCGAAGGCGATCGCACCGAGGGCGGTGGACAGGCCGAGACCGATCGCACCCTCACCGGCGACCGCTGTCACAGCAAGGGGGAGTACGCCGAAGCACGCGATCGACAACGTTCCGGCGGCGAGCGTCCCGGGCCCGAACGGGTGCAGCCGCGCCGACCGCGCGACCTGCACGAGGGGCAGCAGGTTGTTGGCGACCATCGCGCAGGCCAGCCCGATCGCCGCGCCGAGCGCGCCGTACGCCGGGACGAGCAGCACGTCGAGCCCGATCGTGACGATGAGCGCGACGAGCACGTTGAGCAGGTTCCACGACGTACGCCCGGCCATCGCGAGCACCATGTCGACCATCCCGCACCCGGTGGCGACGAGCATCGCGCACGCCAGCACCACCACCACGGGCGCGCCGGACGTGTAGTGCCCGCCGAAGATCCGCAGGTAGACGGGCGCGTAGATGATCACCAGCAGGTTGATCGGCCACGTCACGAGCACCAGCCAGCCGGTCGCGGTCTGGTAGAGGTGACTCGCCGTGGCCCGGTCGCCGACCGCGAGGGCTTCGGCGAGACGCGGCTGCACGGACTGCGAGATGCCCTGGTTGGCGAACTGGATCAGCACCACGAAGCGGCCGGCGACGGCATAGACGGCCGCCGCGGCGAGCCCGCCGAGCGCCGCGACGAGCAGTACGTCCACGCGTTGCAGCGCGAGCTGCGCGACGCTGGCCAGCGCGCGCGGGCCGGTGAAGCGCCAGAAGTCGCGGCGCAGGGCGAGCCGTTCGCTGCCCCGGCTGCTGCGCTCGCGCGGTTTGCCGGAGCGGTAGACGCGGCGCAGGGCGAACGCTGCCAGCACGGTGACCGGCACATACGGGATCGCCCAGGCGAAGGCGAGCGCCGGCAGCGAGGAGGTGAACAGCAGGGCAGCCGTACCCACGCAGAGAAGTTGGAGAACGCTGCGGACCACGCGGTCGAGGGCCACGGTGGGGCGCATCGCCTTGTAGCCGCGGGTCGCGGTGAGCAGCGTGTCGGTCATCGCCTGGAACGGCAGGAAGACGGCGAGCATCCGGAGGCCCGCGGCGTGCTCGTCGAACGCCGGCGCCCACCACCACAACGCCCCGGCCAGCACGAACGACAGCACAAAAACCGGGATCAGCCCGGTACGCAGGCACGTGCCGAGCAGGTGGTCGCGATCCGTGGCACGGAGGCGGGCCAGCCAGTAGACGAGCCCGGTCGGCGTACCCAACTTGGCTAGACCGCCACCCAGCACGAAGGCCGCGGTCGCCGCGAAGAATGCGCCTGCTTGTTCCGTACCGAGCGCACGCGCGACGATCCACGTGACGATGACACCGGTGCCGCCCGCCAGCGCGGACCCCACCATGTTGGCGAGCCCCCCACGAGCGACGCCCCGCGTTTTGGATTCGGCGAGAGCAGGAGCCAGCGTCACGCTTTACGCCACACGGGTACGCGACCCAGCCAAGCCGTCAGCGCCTCATCGTGTGACGCGTAGTGGTTCGCCAGCTCGCGGCGCAGGCCGGGGTCCATGTCGGACCCGCGGGGCCGGGCGTTGTGCTGGTCGAACACGGGGCGCTTCATGTTGATCGGCAACCCGAGGAAGGCGCAGACCTCGTCGTAGACCTGTTCGGGCTGCGTGAAGAAGCGTTCGCTCTCGACGACGTGGATGCGTTCCCGGCCGACGTGCTGCGCCATGACGCTGAGGTAGCGCGCGTACTCGCCGCGGGCCTTGTAGGCGTGGTGCTGATGCGCGAACGAGTAGTACGCCGGATCGGAGGCGAGCTTGTCCTCCTGCCGGTGCAACCGGGCGGGTTCGAGGGCGAGCGCGTTGCCGAAGTCCCGCTCGTTCTCGTAACCCCGCGCGACCTCGTGATGATGCTGCGAGTAGGCGCGTTCGACCGGGTCGCGGACCAGCACCACGAGCTTCGCGGCGGGCAGGTCGGCGGCGATCCGGGCCGCGGCCTGCGGGTGATACATGTAGTACGGGCTCGACTCGAACGTTTGCGCCGGCACGCCGTGCAGCTCGCGGATCCGCTCGGCGTGCCGCTTGCGCGGGAAGTGCGCCTTGTACCAGGACATGCCACGGTCGTAGTCGATGTCGAAGTAGTGCACACCCTTGTGCAGGACGGCCTTGAGCACGACCGGATGGGCGGCGAGCGCGCGGTACAGCGACGTGGTGCCGCAGCGCTGACCGCCGCAGATGAGGAACGACGGTGTCATCCGGCTGGGCGAGGTGAGCCGCCCGTACGACCGTGACCCCAGGTGCACCACCCGTTTGACCGGCGAGGGAACCCTCCGCACATCCATTACAGCTCCTCAACCCTTCTGATGAGTACGGGTAGCAGCCACGTCCCGAGCACTCCCAGCCGGGCGCCGGCCTCGGCCTGGCGATCGGTGAGATAGCGGGTGGCGAGGTCGACCAGGTAGAGCAGCGCGGTCAGCTCACGCAGCTCGGTGGGTACGCCGAACGGGGCGAGCAGCTCATCGGCACGCCGCACGGTCGCCTCGACCGCCGACCTCGCGTCGCCGCTGGTCTGGATGCGGCGCTGCAGGTCGTGGTGCACGGCGTCGAAGCCGACGGGTACGCCGTTCGCGAACCGTTCCCAGTCCCACACCAGCAGCGCGTCCGCGAGGTTCGCCATGTTCCAGGGCGCCCAGTCGCCGTGCCACGCGCCGTACCGCATGCTCTGCTCGCCGGACCGCGCCACCAGCAGCTCGGCCGCCGCGGTCAGCGCCACCCCTTCCGGCCGGTCGCCGACGGACTGCAGCCGTCCCCGCAGGTCGTGCCAGTAGGCGCTCACTCCCAGTGACCCGTTGGTGTATCCGCAGCATCCGGCGATGTCGACCATCGCGGCGGCGAGCCGGCGCGGGGTCAGCGGTGCCCGCGGCAGCCACACCGGCAGCGCCGACTGGACCAGTACCTGCAGGCCACGCCACTGACCGGTGTGCAGCACCTTCGGCACGGTCAGCTTTTCCAGCCCGGTCTTGTCCAGCGCGATCAGCGCCGCGGTCTCGGCCTTCACCAGGCGCTGGGTGAGCGGCCCGATGCCGACCTTGCCGAAGCCGAACGTCTCGCCGTCCGGGCTGATCAGCTGGAGGACCGGTTTGCGGTTGGCCCGCGCGGGTCCGATGTGGATGCTGATCGACAGGTCCCGGCCGAGCGCCTCACGCAGGTAGCCGTCGATGCTCGCCGACGCGGGCCCGGTCACCCGCACCCGGTCGCGCAGCAGCACGCTCGACGCCCCGGTGCGCAGGGCCGCGACGACGGCGTCGCGCTTGAGCCGGGCGGCTCGGGACTGGGGTTCGGCATAGCGGCGTACGGCCGCCGCCGCGACCCGCCGTGACGTGGTGGGCACCAGCAGCCGGGGCCGGCGCGCATCCGGGACGACGAGGTATTCCGCGATCGGCTCGCCGTGCCGGTCGCCGCCGCCGCGATGCTGGCCGAACGTCAGCCCGGTCTCGCAGGGCGCCGGATAGAGCAGCTCCAGAACCTCGGTCAGGTACTGCGTCCGCAGCGCCGAGTCGCCGGCGGTCAGCTGCTCCGGCGCGGTCTTAACTGCCATGAACGTCCCCCTCGAGTTCGTTGCGCCAGAGCAGCGCGTAGGCCAGGAACATGAACGCCAGCGGGGTGGGGATGGCGTTGTACCAGAGCATCGCGGAGAACGAGCTGACGATCGCGGCTCCGGCGGCGATGCCGATCGGGGTGCGGTCACGGCGGAAACGCCACAGCCCGTACCCGAAGAAGGCCAGGTAGGCGATGGTGCCGACGGTGCCGTGGGCGTACATGAGCTGCCAGAGTTGCCCGTTGCCGCCGACGGTGAAGTTGCCGCAGCGCTCGCACGCGGAGCTCTCGCCGACGGTGATGGAGTTGCGCCCGCCGATGGTGTTGCGCGTGGAGCCGTACCCGATGATCGGTGACTCGGTGAAGCCGTCGACGGCGCGTTCGATCAGGAACGTACGCACGCCGTTGGACTTGCCGTTGTCGAGCCTGGCGTTCACCACGTCGCCCAGGGGGGTGGAGGTGAGCGCGATGGCGAGTCCGGCACCGGCCAGGCCCAGCGCCGCGAGGACCCACAGCCGGCCCATCAGCACGTAGCGTCCGGCGACGTAGAGGACCACGACGCCGACCCCGATCCACAGCCCGCGGTTGAGCGAGACCACGGCCGGCACGATCGCGACCACGAGGCAGAGCAGGGCGAGCACTTTCGGGCCGGTCCGGCGGGTCGCCCACGCGGCCACCACGACCCACCCCGCGAGAAGGCAGAAGTTGTTGCCCCAGGTGTTCGTGTAGCCCCAGGGCGCGGCCGGGCGGGGTTTCTCGGCGCCGACGATGTCCATGATCTGGGCCGCGTACGGGTGGACGAGCGACTGCACAAAGCCTTTGCCGCGTACGCCGTCCGGCAGCAGCCACTCGACCGGCGACGTGAACTCGAACTTCCCCGCGAAGACGCCGAGCAGCCCGCCCGCGACGGTGACGACGAACAGCCAGCCGAGCAGTCGCACCAGGCGGCGGCGGGACAGCTCGGACTCGGTGAGGTTGCCGGTGTAGAGCAGCAGGAGCGTCAGGGACACGTACATGACGAGCCGGTAGACGACCGCCAGCAGGCGATCGCCCGCGTGCTCGGCGACCGTCCCCGCCGGATCGGCACCCAGCGCCGCGATGCTGATCAGCACCGCGACCAGGAAGAGCGCCCACCAGCCGGCACCCGGGGGAAGTCGCAGCTCCCGGCCGGCAGCCCGGCGCCGGACCAGCAGCACAGCCATCGGCGCAGCCATGATCGGGAAGATCAGCACCCCGAGACCGAGCGCCCACCACAGCGGGTAGAAGGCGAGAATTGCCGCCACCGGCCAGGCCGGGAGCGCGGTCGGCCGTGGCGGTTCCGCGCTGTGTGCCCCGCGCAGCGCCCCGCCCGGGACGACCAGTGTCACTTCTTCTCGTCCGTGGGTTGCTCTTTCCTACCGGCACCGGCGGTGGCCTTCTCCGCCTTGATCACGGTGGTCACCTCACCGGCGCCCTCGATCTGGCGCGGGGCGCGGGCACCGGCCACGGTCGGCAGCTTCTGGGTGCGGTCGCTGTCGACGGCCGGCAGTTCCGGAGCCTGCTGCGCGCCCAGCGTGACCGCGGGCAGGTTCTCCTCCGCGATGCTGCGCGGCATCTTGCTGAGCTGCGGCAGCACCACCGCACCGAGCAGCCGGGTACCGACCCGGCGCAGCTGCTCTGCCGCGTCCAGCAGGGCCGGGCGCTTCGAGCGGCGCAGCTCGACGGCGAGGATGGCCGCGTCGGCGAGGCTCGCGAGGCTCTGCGCGTCGGCGCTGCTGCTCGTCGACGGCGCCTCGATGACGACGTAGGCGGCCTGCCGCCGCAACGCGTCCAGCGTGTCGCGCAGCCGCTGCGACTGCATCAGGCCCGCCGCGGTGGCCGCGCCGCCCGTCGTGATGACCCGCAGCGAGGGGATCCGCGGGGTGCGCTGCAGTACGTCCTTGAGCACGACCCGGCCGGCCAGCAGCTCGGACAGCCCCGGCGAGGTCGAGACCCCGAGCATCCGGGCCAGCGGCGCGGCGTCCATCACGCTGTCCGGCAGGTGCGCTCCGATCAGGACGACATCGCTTCCGGTACGAGCGAGCGACGTCGCCAGGTTCGCGGCCACGAGCGTCGTCGCGGAACCCCGGCTGGCCCCCGTGACCACGATGATCTGATCGCCGGCGGTGAGGCTGGCCAGGATCTCGTTGCGCAGCCGGTTGAAGATCCGCCCACCCGGCCCGTACGGCTGCAGGACATCGTCGAAGGTCGGCGTGGTCCGCTCGTCGAGGGCGGCGAGCACCGGGATCCGCCCCCGGTCCCGGACGTCGACGGCCGTGCGCAGCCGCCGGTCGAAGCGCTCGCGCAGGAATGCGCACACGAGCCCGAGCAGCAGACCGATCATCGCGCCGCCGGCGAGGTTCAGCATCGCGTTCGGGCTGACCGGTGACTCGGGCTCCCGCGCGTCGCTGATGACGCTGCCGGCGTTGATGGTCGCGGTGGTGAGCGCGTTGAGCCGGCCGGTCAGATCGTTGAGCTGGTTCTGCGAGTTGCTGCGCAGACTCTCCAGGTTGGAGCGCTCGGAACTGCCGCTGGGCGACCGGGACAGCTTGGTGTTGATCAGGTTGAGGCTGGCGTTCTGCTGCCGGACCTTCAGGTTGAGCGACTTGACCTGCTCATCCAGCACGGCCCGCGCGGTCTCGTCCCGGTTCAGCAGGTACGCCTCGGCGAACGCGTGCGACCCGGTCTGCGCGTCCCGTGCGTTGTCCGCCGAGAACCGGATCGTGAGAACCGTGGTGTTCGGCGGCACTTCGACCGAGACGTCGCGGGCCAGCTCCACGGGGGAGACCGGCGAGCGCATCAGCGCCCCGGCCCGGGTGGCCACCGCGCCGGAGACCACGAGCTGAGCCTCGTTGTCGAGGTTCACGGCGCCCTTGGTCCGGCCGTTCTGGGAGTTGGCATCCTGCTCGACCGGCAGCACCAGCACCAGGGTCGAGGCCTCGTAGACCTTCGGCATGACCCGGGTCAGCGCGACACCGGCCGCGACCCCCACCACGGTCAGCAGCAGCACCAGCCACCAGTGGCGGCGGAACACACCCAGGAAGTGCGAGAAATCGGCGGACGGGCGAGTCGCTTCCATCGGTACGGCGGCCCTTTCGCGGGTGGAATAGCTGCAACGGCGATCGGGCGTGTTGCCCCCGGAGGGGTAAACGGCTCGATCGGCGTTGCGTAACTACTCCGCCGCGACGTGTTACTTCATGGCGGGCTCCACCCAGCCGCTCTCCACTAGGTACGCCAGGACCTGATCGATGGCCTCGGGCACCGTGATGTCGGTGGTGTCGATCGTCAATTCGGCGTCGGCGGGCACCTCGTAAGGGTCGTCGATGCCGGTCATGCCTCGTAGCTGACCTGCGCGGGCCCGGGCGTAGAGGCCCTTGCGGTCGCGCTGCTCGCACACCTCGAGCGGGGTCGCCACGTGCACCAGCACAAAGCCCGCTCCCGCATCGGTGGCCATCGCGCGCACGGACGCGCGGGCGTCCTCGTACGGGGCGATCGGGCACGCGATCGCCATGCCCCGGTGCCGGCCGACCTCCGCTGCCACCCAGCCGATCCGTCGTACGTTGGCATCACGGTCGGCGCGGCTGAACCCCAGCCCGGCCGAGAGCTCTCGGCGTACGACATCGCCGTCGAGGAACGTGATCGTCCGCTCGCCGCTCTCCCGCAGCGAATCGGCCAGCCCGCGGGCGACCGTGGACTTGCCGGAGCCCGAGTAACCGGTGAAGAAGACCACCAGACCACGATGCCGGCGCGGCGGCCGGACCCGGGACAGCTCCTTGGCGACGGCCGGCGGGGTGTGCCAGTCGGGCAGCGGGAAACCCCGGTCGAGCAGGTCGTTGATCTCCTTCGGGCGCATCGCCAGCCGCCGGTTGCGCGGTGGGATGTCGTCACGCCAGCGCCACTGACCGTCCCGGTTGTCGTACGCCAGCTCACGCGGCACCAGTACCCGCAGGCCACCACCGGAGAGCATGTCCCCGGTGGACAGCACGTGCGTCACGCCGTAGGAGACGGCGACCCGCGCCCGCAGCAACGCGTCGCGCATCTCGTCGCCGCGGGTCATCAGCGGCACCGCCACGATCGTGGCCGGGGGCATCCGGTCGCGCGCGGCGAAGATCGCCCGGACCAGCGCCTCGGGCGGCAACCCGTCCGGCCCCGGGCCGACCACGGGAATGAAGATCAGCAGGTGGGCGGCGAGCGTGCGCGCGGCGTGCGCGATCTGCGCCAGCTGCGGGCGGTGCAGCGGCCGGTCGGCGATCACCCCGAGGACCCGTCCCGGTGGGAGCAGAGCCTTCACTTCTTCGGGCGTACGCCGCAAGCGCTGGAACGGCCCGTGCCCGCCGTCGCCCATCCGGCGGACCGTGCCACCGATCGCCCACATCCGATTGGTGGTCGGCCAGGCGTCGGTGACCTCGACGGCCGCGACCGGCGCACCCTCGGGGTCGGTGAGCACCACCGTGCGCCTAAGCGGATCGCCCAGGTCGAGGCGCTCGCCGAGCTCGGCCGGAATCTCGCAGGTCACCGCCACCGGCCACGACGTCCCGTCCGCCAAGCGGCCACGGCGTCGCAACGCCTGCAGATCCGCCCGGCCGAGAAACCCGGTCAGCGGCGCATAGGCACCGGACAACAACAACTCGAGGTCGGCGAGTTCGTGCGCGCGCGGCGTGTAGGACGGCGCGTCACGCAGCACATCCTCGGGCAGCACGGAACCGTCGTTCACCTGAGACTCCCCCTGCAGTGACTTGAGGGACAGTTTCTCAGTCGTGCTCCCCAAGGTCGAGCGGGGTCCTCCGTTACTGCCCTTTCCGTGGCGGTTGTGACCTGGATCACCATTGAGTGGCGAGTGGGACGAGGTCCGCGGCCAGCCGACGCCCGATATGCCCGATGAGGAGCCGCATGTCCTCGCAGTAGACCGTCGGGTTGCGGAATCCGTCGCCGGGCCGGAATCGATGCGCGTAGTGGCCGCCGCCGCACACGCGGTGGATCGGGCACTGCCGGCACGTTTCGGCGAGCGCTTCGACGCCGATCTGCCGTGCGACGATCCCGGGATGGCGCAGCGCCGCGTCGAAGGGGTCCGTGAGCACGTTGAGCCCGGTCGCGGCGGCACCCGGGTAGGCGCTCTTCAGCGAGTCGACCTGCTCGATCGACCCGTCGGTCTCGATCACCGCCACGGCGACGGGGCTCAGCCCGGCCTGCTCGGACCGGCCGTGGCCGCCGAGCACCAGGCTCATGACGTCCTCGAACAACCGGATCCGGGTCTCCTGCCGGGGTGCCGCGTACCAGCGGTCGAAGACCTCCACCAGCCACGCGCCGTGGGCCCGGCCCGGTGCCGGTGGGTTCGCCCAGTTCGTGTGGGGCAGCAGAAAATCGATCTCCGGCGGGGCGTACGCGAGCAGGCTCTCGTACGTCTTGACCGCATCGGCCGCGGGGTTGACCGTGCACAACAGCCCGGCGAAAACCCCCTTCCGGGCCCCGAGCAGCCGCAACGCCCTCTCCACCGCCCGGTAACTGCCCCCGCCGTCGCGGAAACGCCGGTGCCGGTCGTGGTCCTCCTCGACGCCGTCGACGCTCACCCCGATCCGGACGTCCTCCCCGGCCAGCGCGTCGAGCATCGCGTCGTCGAGCAGGACCCCGTTCGTCTGCATGCCGACGGTCAGCCGGCACCCGGACGGCATCGCGGCCCGCAGGTCACCGATCAGGCTGACCAGCCGGCGCGTTCCCGCGAGCAGCGGCTCACCGCCGTGCAGCACCACATGCACCCGGTCGAGCCCGTGCTGAGCGGCATGCTCGCCGATCCGCCGCGCCGCCGCCCGCCAGAGCGCCGGCGTGATGACCCTGGGCCGGTCCCGCCAGCTCTGATCGGCGAGCTCGTAGACATAGCAGTAGTCGCAGGCCAGATTGCAGCGCTGATGGACCTTCAACACGAATTCCCGCAACGGCGTCGGCCGCCACCCGCTGCTGCGGAGGCGGCCCACGTCGAGATCGCGATGTGGCCATCGCGGATCCGGGATTTCGGTCAGCTTGTCTCGCCCGCCATGGAGAAGCTCCGGAGCCGGTCGACAGAGGCGATGGCGCAGCCCAGGATGAAGATGGCCGCCATGATCACCGCGACCGGCAGGGAGACCTTGGATTCGAGCAGTGTGGTCGGCTCGATCTTGTCGGCGATCGTGATGACGTACTGCTCGATCGAGAGTACCCGGGTGCCGCTGACGAACCGGCCCAGCAGGCCTTCCCAGACCAGGATGTAGACCAGGCCGAGCAGGACCGGGCGGCGGGTCAGGAGGCTGAGCAGCAGGAACAGCGCGGAGTACGCGAATGCGCCGACCACGGCCGCCACGGCGAGAGCCAAGCCGAAACCTACGGAGTCGGCGAGCCAGCCCGCGACGAACAACGGGATCGCCGAGCTGAGAGCGCTGACGCCGACCGCCACGCCGAGCTTCGCGAGGATGATGTCGCGGCGGGGGAGCGGCTTGGTGAGGATGTGCACGATGGTGCCGTCGTCCACCTCGGAGCCGAGCACGCCGGTGCCCACGATCAGCGAGATCACCGGGAGGACCACGGCCAGCCCGAGCCCGACGAGGACCGGGACACCCCAGTCGGAGGGCGCGACGCCGGCCGCGCGGCAGAGCGCGGCCAGGCCGATCAGCAGGAGTGGCAGCGGCAGCAGGAGCAGGGCACGACGGCGGCCGAACAGGCCCCGCGCCGTGATCCAGGCGACGGTCGACATGTCAGGCCTCCAGCAGGTAGGAGAAGACGCTCTCCAGGGATTCGTCGGACGGGATCAGCTTGCGCAGGCGGATGCCCGAGTCGAGGGCGATGCGGGGCAGGGCGCGGGTGAAGCTGCCGTAGTCGGCGGCCCGTACGGTCATGCCGGTGGCATCGATCTCGACGCCGCTGACCGACTTCTCGCCGATCAGGGCGACGGCTAGGCGCCGGTCGTCGGAGGACTGCACCGCGAAGACGTGCGGGCGGTTGGTCATCAGGCGGCGGATGCGGCGGAAGTCGCCGGAGGCCGCGAGCCGGCCGGCCACGATCACCTGGACCGTGCCCGACACCTGCTCGACCTCCTCGAGGATGTGCGAGCTGAACAGGATCGTGTGGCCCTGGTCGCCGAGGCCGTGCAGCAGCTCCATCATGTGCATGCGCTGGCGCGGGTCCATGCCGTTGAACGGCTCGTCCAGGAGCAGGACCTGCGGGTTGTGCACGAGCGCCGCCGCCACCCGGGTGCGCTGGCGCATGCCCTTGGAATACGTCTCGATGCGCCGGTCGGCGGCGTCCTTCATCTCGACCATGCCCAGCGCCCACTCGGTGGCGGCCTTCGGGTCCGGCAGTTTCTGCATCCGCGCCGACGCCTCGATGAACTCGCGGGCGGTGAGGAAGCCGTGCACGGCCTCCCGCTCGGCGACCAGGCCCAGCCGGCGGTAGATGTCGGGGTTCCGCCAGGTCGGGGCGTCGTCCACGGTGACCGTGCCCCGTGACGGCGCGAGGAACCCGGCCATCATGTGCAGGATCGTCGTCTTGCCCGCGCCGTTCGGGCCGAGCAGACCGGTCACGCCCGGGTTGAGGGTCATGCTGATGTCGTTGACGGCGACGACGTTGCCGTACCAGCGCGACACGTTCTGCAGGTTCACGGTGGTCACAGCGAAGCCACCTTCCGGTAGCGGGCGAGCAGGAGCAGCAGGCAGCCGGCGATCAGCGTGATCGCCTCGATGAGGTACACCGGGCCGAAGCGGCCGATGAACAGGCCCGTGTTGGCGTCCGGGACCAGCCACTGACCGACGCCGCTGACCAGCGTCATCGGGCTGGCCAGACCGGCGAGCTCCTGGGCGTCGGTGGAGCGCAGGATGGAGAGCACCCCGACCACCGGAGTGGTCATCAGGAAGACGGCGACGATGCCACCGGCGGCGAACGCGCGCTTGCCGGTCAGCGACGCGATCAGCAGGCCGATGCTGGTGAACAGCAGCGCCCACAACAGGCTGTAACCCCAGGCCGGGAGCAGGTCGCCGAGCTCCTTCCAGACGTCGCTCATGCCATGCTTGGCGGTGAAGGCCGCGCCCAGGAACATGATGAACTGCGGCACGGCGAGCAGCGCCCACACGGCGGTCACCATCGCGGCGACCTTCGCGCCCACATAGTCGGCGGCACGCAACGGCCGGCTGAAGTAGAGCGGCAGCACCCCGGCGCGCATGTCGCGGGACACGAGCTCCGGCGCGACGATCGCCACGAAGAAGATGATCAGCCAGCTCATCGCGTCGGCGAACTGGATGTAGTTCAGCGGCAGGAGACCGGTCTGGGCACGCACGGCCGCGAGGATCACCGCGACCAGGCTGACGATCCCGAACACCAGCCACGGGAAGATCTTGGCCTTGGCGGAGCGGCCGAAACCGTACGCCGCGCGCAGCCCGTGCACGTAGAGCGAGTTGAACACCGCGCCGCGACCGAGCCGGGGGCCCTCGTAACGCTGGTATCCGATGTCATGGATGACGCTGGCTTCAGACATCAGCCTTCTCCCTCGGGGCGAAGAGCTCGGCCACGCGGTGGCGGCGCTGGTCAAGGCGGTGCAGCGGCAGATCCAGGTCGGCGACGGCCCGCAGGATCCGGTCGTACGTGTCCTCGCGCTCGAGCGGCACGAGCAGCACCCGCCCGTCCACGCGCACCGGCAGGTCGAGCTTTTCGAGGGCGTCGGCCAGTTCCTGCGTACCCTCCGAGACCTCGACCGCGAGAACGTCGCTGACCTCGGTCATGTTCGAGATGCGATCGGCGCGCAGCAGCTTGCCGCCCTCGATCGCGACCAGCGAGTCGCAGATCTGCTCGACCTCGCCGAGCAGGTGCGAGCAGGTCACCACGGAGATCCCGAACTCGGTGCCGATGCGGTGCACCAGCGCCAGCATCGCGTCGCGCCCGGCCGGGTCGAGCCCGTTGGTCGGCTCGTCGAGCAGCAGCAGATCGGGGTCGTGCACCAGCGCCTGCGCGAGCTTGACCCGCTGCTTCATGCCGGTCGAGTAGCCGCCGATCTGCCGGTAACGCTCCTCGTAGAGCCCCACGTGCCGCAGCGCCTCGGAGGCGCGCTCGCGCGCGGCCGTCCGCGGCAGACCGCTGATCCGCCCGAGGTGGGTGACGAACTCGGCGGCGGACACGTCCGGTGGCAGCGCGTCGTGCTCGGGCATGTAGCCGACCCTGTTCCGGACCTGGTCGGGCTGCACGGTCGGATCAAGATCGAAGACCCGGACCGTGCCGCTGGTCGGCGCGATCAGGCCCAGCATGATCTTGATGAAGGTGGACTTGCCGGCGCCGTTCGCGCCGACCAGGCCGACGATGCCGGGCTCGACATCGACGGTCAGGTTGTCGAGCGCGGTCACCCGCCCGCCGTATGTCTTGGTCAACCCTTGGGTCACGATGAGGCTCACGCGACTCAGAGTAGGGACGCCGCGCACCTGCGGGGATCGGTGATGACCCGGAGCGAACCCTGAGGTGATCACCCGTTTTCACCAGAAGTGACCAGCTGCTGGCTTACAGTCAGGGCCGTGCCCAATTCCCTGCGGTCCGACTGGGGCGAGCCCGACAGCGTGCTCGCCACCTACGTCACGCTCATGGACCACCTCATCGAGCCTGTCGACCCCGGCCCGATCCTGAGCCTCACCGTGGACGGCCTGCTGGTCAGCGGGGAGCTGATCCCGCAGTGGCAGTGGTTCGCGGAGCTCAGCGAGCTCAACGACCACGCCGACGCCTTCTACGTCGGCGTGGCCGAGAACGTCAAGGAACAGTCGGACCTCGCCCACGAGGCGACCAAGGTCCGCGACATCGGCGGCGAGATGACCCAGCGGCAATATGTCGCTCTTACCGCACCGACCCGCTACATCCACCTGCGCAACACGCTGATCTACCACCCGAACCAGGACGCGTCGGGCGACGGGGTGCTGTGGCGGGGCCGCCTGTCCGACGTCTCCGGATGGACTCCGGGAACGACGAACAAGCGCCCCTGACCTGCAGAAAATCGGTCAGCCGGTGTTGCGCATGCCGGCGGCGATGCCGTTGACCGTGGTGAGCAGGGCTCGCTCCAGGGCCGTCGAGTCCGACGGGGAGCGGCGGCCGCCCGGGGCCGTGGCCATCTGGCGTTCGGTTTCGCCCAGGTCGCGGTACTGGCGCAGGAGGGCGACCTGGAGGTGGTGGAGCGGCTCCAGGTAGGTGTCGCGGACGCCGAGGGTGCGGGAGAGCTCCGGCTGCGAGGACAGCAGGGTCTCGTGGCCGGTGATGTCGAGGATCTGCTCGACCGACTTGGCGTACTCCTCCTCGATCGTGGTGAAGATCGGGCGGAGCGCCTCGGGGACCAGGGTCTCGACGTAGCGGCGGGCGATGCTGAGGTCGGTCTTCGCCAGCATCATCTCGACATTGGAGATGAACGTGCGGAAGAACTGCCAGTTGGCGTACATCTCCTTGAGGACGTCGGACTGGCCCGCCTCGCGGACGGCGGTCAGGCCGGTGCCGACGCCGAACCAGCCAGGGACGATCTGGCGGGTCTGGGTCCAGCCGAAGACCCACGGGATCGCTCGCAGGCCGCCGAGGCCGGCGTCGGCGTTGGGGCGCTTGGACGGGCGGGAGCCGATGTTGAGCGCGCCGAGCAGCTCCGTCGGGGTCGCCGCCCAGAAGTACGCCGGGAGGTCCGGGTTCTCGACCAGTGCGCGGTACTGCTTGAACGCCGAGCCGGAGGCCAGGTCCATCGCCGCGTCCCAGCGGACCAGGGAATTCAGGTCGACCTGGGGCTCGGTGTGCAGCAGGGTCGCCTGCAGGACCGCCGCGACCGTGAGCTCCAGGTTCTCCCGGGCCAGGGCGGGCAGGGTGTACTTGTCGGAGATGACCTCGCCCTGCTCGGTGACCTTGATGGCGCCGTCGAGCGTGCCGTAGGGCTGGGCCAGGATCGCCTCGTGGGTGGGGCCGCCACCGCGGCCGACCGTGCCGCCACGGCCGTGGAAGAGCCGCAGGCGGACGCCGTGCCGGGCCGCCACGTCACGCAGCGCGCGCTGCGCCTTGTGGATCGACCACTGGCTGGTGGTGATGCCGGCTTCCTTGTTGCTGTCGGAATAGCCGAGCATGACCTCCTGCAGGTCACCGCGGGCCTTGACGATCTCCCTGTACGCCGGGAGCGACAGCATCTCGTCCAGCAGCTCACCACCGGCGTCGAGCTCGGCGGGCGTCTCCAGGAGTGGGACGATGCCGATCCGCGCGCGGGACGTGTGGATGTCGATCAGGCCGGCCTCGCGGGCGAGCAGCGTCGCGGCGAGCACGTCGTCGACGCCGAGGGTCATCGAGATGATGTAGGACTCGATCACCTCGGAGCCGAACCGGTCCTGGGAGTCGCGGATCGTGCCGAAGACGTCGAAGGTCTTGCGGGCCGAGTCGGTCAGCGGCGTGTCGGCCGAGGAGAGCGGGCGGCGCCCGGTCAGCTCGGTGGCGAGCAGCTTGGTGCGCTCCTCGCGGCTCAGCGCGTTGTAGTCGTCGACCTCGCCGACCTCGGCGTACATCTGGGCCAGCACCTCGTGGTGCTTCTCGGCGTGCTCGCGCACGTCGAGGGTGGCCAGCTGCAGGCCGAAGGCGGAGACCGTGCGGATCGCCGAGGCGACCGTGCCGACGGCGGTGAGCTGGCCGGAGTTGCGGGCCAGGGAGGCGCGGATCAGCTCGAGGTCGCCGACGAGCTCGTCGGTGCCGAGGTAGTCGCGGCCGGCCACGTGCGGGGACCCGCGGCGCAGGCGTTCGCGGGTGTTGGCGAGCTTCGCCTTGACGCAACGGACCTTGAGCCGGTAGGGCTCCTCGGCGTTGACCCGGCGGAACCGCTCGGCCACCTCGGGCAGCGCGTCGAGGTCGGCGGCGAGGCTGGCGGAGAGGTCGAGCGAGACCCCGCGCAGCCGGCGGGAGACCGACAGCTCGTCGATCAGCGCGTTCATCGCCTGCTCGGTGGCCTGAATGCCGTGCTCGTGCTGGATCATTAGCACGTCGCGGGTGACCGCCGGGGTGACGAACGGGTTACCGTCCCGGTCGCCGCCGATCCACGTGCCGAACGTCAGCGGGCGGGCGGTCGGGGCGGTCTCCACGCCGAGCTGGCGCAGGGTCTCCGCGAGGTCGTCGAGCACCTGCGGGGCGGCCTCGGCGTAGAGGTCCTTGAGGTAGTAGACCGCGTTGCGGGCCTCGTCGGTCGGGTCCGGCCGGTCGAGGCGCAGCTCGTCGGTCTGCCAGAGCAGGTCGATCAGCTCGGCGAAGCGCCGGGTCGACTGGCTGGTGTCCGACGCGCCGAACAGGATCGCGGCGCTGGCCTCGGCGTCGAGCGTGTCGGCCAGCTGGCGCAGCTTGGACAGGATCGAGCGGCGCGAGGCCTCGGTGGGGTGCGCGGTGAAGACCGGGCGCACCGCGAGGCGGCGGGCGGCCGCGGCGATCTCGTCGGCGGGCACCCCCTTCTCGGCGATGAGCTTGGCGGCCTGATCGAGCCAGCCACCGTCACGGGCCCGGCGGCGCCGCAGGTCCCGGGAGCGGTGCACCTGCTCGGTGATGTTCGCCAGATGGAAGTAGGTGGAGAACGCCCGCGCCAGCTTGGTGCCGGTGGTGACGTCCATGGCGGCGAGGCGCTCGGCGGCCGCCGGGGCGTCCGTGCGGACGAGCGCCCGGACCTCCTCGACGAGGTCCAGCAGCGGCTTGCCCTCCTGCCGCGCGAGGGTCTGGCCGAGCAGGGTTCCGATGCGACGGATGTCCGCGCGCAGCGCGGCATCGGGCCCGTCCGGATCTAGGTGGCCTTGCTGGTCTGTCACTGGGGCGCTCCTTTGCCTTCAGGTGCTCCAGGACGGCGCTGTCCCGACCCCGCGATCGTATCGGTACGACCACCCACCGGCGTGATTTGAGGTAAGTCTCATAGCCCCTTACGTCGGCTTCACACCATTCCGGTTTACCTGGGCGACACAGAACCCCGGGGAGGAACCATGACATCAAGGTCCAAGATCCGCACAGCGGTCGCGGTCGGTGCGACGCTGGCGCTGACCGGAGCGGGGGTGGGCGTCGCCAACGCGGCCACCGATCCGCCGCCACTGGCGTTCACCCTCGCCACCCCGAACGTGACCGCCGAGCGGTACGTCTGGGACGGGGAGGCGTACCTCTATCTCGATCTCGGTGTGAACGTGATCGCGGGCAAGGACCCGTTCGAGATCCGGGCCACCCGCAAGTCGTACGCCGACCCGATCGTCGCCAAGCAGATCGTGCTCAAGAACGGCAAGAAGAAGGAGGTGACGCTGCCCGCCGGGATGGTCACCGGCTGGGCCGGTCTCAAGGACTTCACCACCGTTACCTTCAAGGACGCCGCCGGCGCCGAGGTCAAGAGCTTCACCACGGACTTCTGCCCCAACTCGTACGAGTCGGTGCGCACCCGCCGCGACGCGCCCGCGGAGAATCCCTACCCCCGGGGCTGCTCGGAGTACAACCCGTTCAACCTCGGCGGGGTCTGGGGCATCCAGGCCGGGTGGAACGCGACCACGAACAGCATGCCCGCCGGTGACGAGCAGTTCGACCTGCAGCCCGGGCAGTACACGGTGACGGTCGCGCTGAACCAGCAGTACCGCGACTACTTCGCGATCGCCGGCGCCGACGCCACGCAGACGATCAACCTGACCATCGTCAACGAGTCGACCGACGAAACCGGTGCCGCGGTGGCCGCCGCCCGGGTCAAGGCCGCTCAGGAGGGCGCTGACACGTCGCCCGAGGCCGCGGTCGCCGAGCACGGCGAGCACGGCGGGCAGGGCGATGCCAGCCACCAGGTCTCGGCGTACAAGCCGGGCTTCCGGCCGCCCGCCAAGGCGCCGAAGGCGATGTCGAAGAGCGCGCTCGCCACGAGCGCCGCTGCCAAGGGACCGCGCCCCGACCTGCGCTCGCTGCCCGCGTGGGGCATCTCGCTGGAGCAGGACGGCGAGAAGGCGTACGTGAACTTCGGCGCGACCGTGTGGAACGCGGGCACGTCGCCGCTGCTGGTGGACGGGTTCCGGCGTACGGGCACCGAGCTGATGGACGCCTACCAGTACTTCTTCGACGCCAACGGCAAGGAGGTCGGCTCGGTCGAGGCCGGGACGATGGAGTGGGACGCCCGCGAGGGGCACCGGCACTGGCACTTCACCGACTTCGCGCAGTACAACCTGCTCGCCGCGGACCAGAAGCTGGCCGTCCGCAGTGGCAAGGAGGCGTTCTGCCTGGCCAACACGGACGCGATCGACTACACGATCAAGAACGCCAAGTGGCGCCCCGACAACACCGACCTCTCCACCTCCTGCGGGCAGAACACCGCCGTCGCGGTGCGTGAGGTGCTCGACATCGGCAGCGGCGACACGTACACCCAGGCCCGCCCGGGTCAGTCGTTCGAGGTCACGGATCTGCCGAACGGCACGTACTACATCGAGGTCAAGGCCAACCCGTCGAACAAGCTGACCGAGCTCAGCACGACGAACAACACGGCACTCCGGGAGATCCACCTCGGCGGTACGCCCACCGCGCGCACCCTCGAGGTCCCGTCGGTCAACGGGCTCGACTAACCGTCAACGGGCGAGTTCGAGGGCGTACTCGGGCCACCACCGGCCCGCCGCGGGGGCACCGTTCCCGCACGCGCCGTCGGACTCGCCCGGCCGTTTCACCCACAGATACGCGTCGACCAGCGCGTTCCCGGTCCGCGTCGACGGGGGATCCCCGAGTTTGCGGCCGGGCGGGTTGCACCAGTGCTCGTTGCCCTGCGGGCCCTTCCCGGCCGGCCCGTTGCCGTTGCGGCTCGTGTCGACCACGAACGTCGCGCCGCCGAGCCGGCCGGAGAGCGCGGTGCCGTACGAGACGTTGGATCCGGTCGTCTCGAAGTTGGCCACGTTGAGCGAGAAGCCCGTGGCCCGCTCGACCCCGGCCTGACGCAGGGCCCCGGCGAGCAGGTCGGTGTCGGTGATCCACGTCGGGTTCCCCGCGTCCAGGTAGACCCGGGTGCCGGCGTTCTCGCTCAGCGTGCTCACCGCGTACCCGAGAAGCTCGTATCTCTGGTTTTTGCGCTCTTCGTCCAGGCAGCCCTGGACGGCCTGGGGCACGGCATCGGGTTCGAGGACAACGAGCGCGTCCCTGCCCTTGATCGCCCCGGCCATCGCCGAGATCCAGGAGCGGTACTCGTCGGCACTCGCCGCGCCGCCGGCCGACTGCCCGGAGCAGTCGCGGTGCGGGATGTTGTAGAGCGTGAGGACCGGCAGCTTCCCGGCCCTGTCCGCCGCGGTGACCAGGCTGCGGGCCCGGCTCGCCGTGCCGGCCGAGGAGTCGGCGAACCAGGTCGCGGTGGGGCTGTTCGCGATCTTCTTGACCAGGGCGGCGTTCGCGGTCTCCCCGGCGTTCTCGTAGGACCGGACCTGCTTCGCCGCCGCGCCAGAAGGATCGACGAAGAGAGATGGAGAGGGGGTCTGCGTCGGCGAAGGCGAAGGCGAAGGGGAGGGCAAAGGCAAATTCGCAGAAGAAGCCGAAGCGGAGGGTACGCCCGAAGGTGGCGAAACGGGCGCAGAAGCGGGGCTGCCGGTGGCACTCGGAGCGGCCACCTTCGGCGCGGCGACCGGGGCGTCGTCGCGGGTGAGGGCGAACGCACCCACGCCGACGGCGACCACGAGAACCGCGGTCGCCGCCAGCAGTATTCGCCGCCCCTTCGGCGTCGGCCTGGCATGGCGCATCAGCTCAGAGCACCTGAACCCAGCGGGCCACCGACGGAATACCCTTGTCATCCAGCAGGAAGAGCATGTACCAGCCGGAGGGCACCAGGCCTCTCGCCTTGGGCACGGAGAGCTCCAGGGAGTCGCCCGACCCGGGGGTGATGTCCAGGGCGACCGAACGCTGGTCGACGTCGAGGACGTGGGTGACCGCGCTCGGGCGTACCAGTCGCGCCTTGCTGATCCTGCTCGCGTCCGGGCTGGTGAACTCGACGGTCGTGCCCCGCTTCACGTGGGCGGGGCCGCCGGTGATGCTCGGCCGGGCGCCCTGGAAGAGGTACGGCGGCGAGTACACCTCGATGCGTTTCTCGAACGTGCCCGGCCCCTTGCCCGACTCGTCGTAGAGCGGGTCGCTGCCCATCGTCACGACCCTGCCGTCGGGCAGCAGGATCGCCTCGGAGTGGTAGTTGCGGCCGACCGTGGACTCGGCGGCGGTGGTGAAGACGTTCGTGCCCGGCTGGTAGATCTGCGCGTTGAACAGGTCGGAGCGGGTCCTGGGGCCGTACCTGCCGCCGCGGTATCCGGACGAGCCGCCGGTGGTGAAGACGGTGTCGTCGGGCATGACCACCGCGTTCAGGTAGCGCGCCGGTGCGGGCAGGTCAGGCCCGGGTGAGTAGCGCGGCGAGTCCTCGGTCAGGTCGATGATGTCGGTGCGCTTCGTGGAGACCTCGGACTCGCCGACGCCGCCCCCGCCGAAGATCATCACGCGCTGGTCCTGGGCCGGCGGGAGCAGCACCGAGGAGCTGGTCTCGGTCAATTTCGGGTCACGCAGTCCGGGCACCTCCTGGAAGGTGTTCTTCCGGACATTCCAGACCCCGGGGGTACGCCCGACGGTGTCCGAGCCGTAGCCCGCGTTCGAGCCCGAGTAGAAGAAGTTGCCGTCCTGCATCATGTGGAACGACGGGTACGTGGGGAACGTACGGTGCAGCTCCGGGGCATCCACCCAGCGCTTCTGCGACGCGATGTACTTCTCGTTGTCGCCCGGGATGATCCGGCCGAACTCGTCGAGCCCGGAGACCGCGAGCACGTCCCCGTTCGGCAGCTCGGCCAGCGTCGGGTACCAGCGCTTCTCGACCATGTCGCCGACCTTCACGTACGACTCGGTGACCGGGTCGAACTCGTACGACTTGTTGTCCCCCGCGTACTCCTGCTTCTCGTGGGTGATCTTGTCGGAGACCCCGTAGACGTTCTGCTTGTCCGCGCCGGTCAGCCCCTGCACGGTGTACTGCCCGGGCGTCTCGACGAGCGGGGCGTCACCCTTCTCCACGGCGTCGACGAAGACCTCGGCCTCGGCGGCGTGCGTCATCACGATCTCGCCGTGCTTCATCGTCGTGGCCTTGCCCAGCACGACGTCGTCGCGCGTCCGGTAGACGTGGCCGGTCTTCGAGACGAGCTTCGTGCCCTTCTTGAACGTGTGCGGGCCGCTGGTCGCCGACTCGTTCTTGAACTTCATCACGCCGTACGCGTGCTCGATGTCCTCCGGCAGCACCTCGTAGTCCTTCGTCCCCCCGGCGACGAGCAGGTTGCCGTTGGGCAGGAACGTGTGGCCGGCGCAGAACACGTCACTCGGCGTGTCGATGTCCTTGAACTCGTCCTTCGCCGGGTCGTAGATGACGGTCCGGAACGTGCCGGCCTCGAACGCGTCCCGGTTGTTGCCGCTGCCCGCGATGATCAGCAGCTTGCCCGTGCTGAGCAGGGCGGCGTGGATCGCGTTGACCTTGAAGTCCTGCGGCACGGGCAGGTCCGACCAGTGGCCGTACCGCTCCTTGTACGACTGCCGGTTGATGCTGAACTCGTGGTAGGCCTCGGAGGCGGCGGCGACCATCGGGCGGTTCACGACCAGGACGATGCCCAGGACCAGCATCGCGACCAGACCGCTCGCGAGCCGGCGGGCAAGGGTGGGGCGGGTGCGTGGCTTCACGCGTACGTCCTCTCCATGGTCTTGGGGTCCAGGACTCTCTTCTTGTGGTTCTTCGTCGTCCTGGCGTGGACCTTCTGGATCTGCCAGACGGCGACCGGGAGCAGGCAGATCACCAGGTTGAGCGTCGGCCAGAGCCACATCGCGCCGTCCACGTGACCGAGGAACGGCGACGCGATCAGCAGTGCGGCGTAGAAGCCCGCCCAGGCGAGGCTGTGCCGGAAGGTGAGCAGGCGGTCCGGGCTGGTCGAGTCGCCCTTGGGGGTCACCACGAAGCCGGCCTTGCGGCCCAGCAGCGCGCCGAAGAACGACGACACGTAGAGCGGCGTGGACAGGGTCGAGACGAGCATGCCGGGCAGCCCGGACGAGCCGTCCTCCTCGTGCGGGCTGACGTTGTGCCGGCGGTTGAAGAGGTAGAGCCCGATCTGGAACAGCGCGGCGTCGACGTAGAGCATCAGCCACACCTGCTGCGGAACCTGGACCCCCTTGGCGCCGAGGATCAGGTAGCAGGCGGCCACGAGCGCACCGAGCACCCAGGCGAGCGCGGTCAGCGGGTAGTACGCCATCAGCAGCGCGTAGTGCAGCGCCCGCCCGATGCCGAGCTTCCAGCCGATCCGGGCGAACTTGCGGACCACGACCTCGTCGGTGCCGCGCGACCAGCGGTGCTGCTGGGTGAAGTAGTCGGTCCAGCTCGACGGGCCCTCGCCGACGGCCAGCACGTCCGGGGTGTAGACCGAGCGCCAGCGCTTACCCGTACGCGGATTGTTCGTGCTGTGCATGACCACGCTGGTGGCCATGTCCTCGGTGATCGAGTCCTGCAGGCCCCCGATGCTGCGCAGCGCGGAGATGCGTACCGCGTTGTTGGTGCCGACCAGCATCGCGATGCCGCGCTTGTTGCCGGCGCGCTGGAGCAGCGAGTGGAACAGGTACTGCTGCGACTCCGCCCAGCGGGTGACCACGCTGTCGTAGTTGCCGTAGACCTGCGGCCCGACCACGAAGGCCACGTCCGGGTCGTCGAAGTAGCCGAGGAGGCGTTCGCAGAAGTTGGGTTGCGGGACGTGATCGGGGTCGACCGAGACGAAGACGTCGTACGACTCGCCGTGCCGCTCGCACCAGGAGTTGTAGTTGCCGTGCTTGGTCTTCGCCTTGAACGCGCCGGCCGGGGTGTTGAACCGCGGCAGCCCGCGCCGGGTGTAGTGCCGCACCCCGAGGCGCCGGCACATCTGCTTGACCTCGTCGTCGTCGCCCTCGTCGAGCAGCCACACGTCGTACGGCCCGGGGTGGCGGATCTTCATCGCCGCGGCGAGGGTGCGTTCCACCATGTCCAGCGGTTCCTTGCCGGGCACGATGGTGGTCAGGAACGCCACGCGCAGGTTCGCGTCCGGGACGATCGGCACGGGATCCCGCGCCCAGATCGAGGCCAGGCAGAGTGTGACGACGTTGACCAGCCGGAACAGCTCGATCAGGCAGGTCGCCGCGATCATGAAGATGGTCGCCGCGAAGACCCCGGTGTGCAGGTCGGGGTCGGGCAGCGCGATCGAGGCGAGCAGCCAGCCGAAGAACGTCGACTCGAAGGCGAAGGCGAACAGGGTGATGAGGACGGTCGCGATCGGGCGTCGCCGGGCGAGCGGTTTCATCGTTACGCGATACGGCTGGTCCTGGCGTTGGGGGCGGAGTTCGGCGGGACCCGCGAGCACGCTGTAGGCGCTGTAGCTGAACCGGAGCGGGAGGATGTCGGTCCGGTCGTTACCGCCGCTCAGGTTCTCCATGTCGAGCTGGGCGCGGGGCGCCGGGATGACCCTGGTCTCGTCGAGGTCAGGGGGCTCGGGTGGCGGGGTCTGAACGACGCTCATGACTTCCTTCCGTCGGCGGGCGTGACTCATCGCGACGACGGCCGGCCAGCCGTCGTCCCGGTGTTCGGTGCTCAGATGTCGCGGGCGTCAGGCGGAGATCGGAACCGCCGGCCGGACCGCGGGATGACGTCCCAGGTCTCCCGCATCCTGGGACGAGGGGGCCTCCAGGTGCGGACGGGCGGGACGCAGGCCGGAGAGGAACGCGCGCCGGGCCGCGGTGAAACCGGACCGGTCGGCGTAGATGTCGCTGCTCATCTCGGCCAGCTCGCGGGATTCGTAGACGTCGAGCGGCACCCGCTCGGTGGCGAGGCGCCGGGTTTTGGCGGAGTGCAGCACCCGGGCGGCGCGGGCGTCGGCGTGCCGGGCGGCCAGGTCGCCGAGCCATTCGGCGTACGCCTCCGGATGGCGCGGCCCGACCTCGTCCACGAGCCCCAGCGAGCGGGCGCGCTGGGCGCTCACCGGCAGCTTCGCCTCGACGAGCCGCTGTGCCATGGGTTGTCCGACGCGCCGGGGCAGCGTGAACGTGTGCAGCTCCGAGCCGTAGAGCCCGATGTCGTAGTACGGGTTGAGCACGATGCCGTCGCGGGCCGCCACGATGTCGGCGCCGAGGCCGAGCATGGCGCCACCGGCTCGCGCGCTTCCCGCGTACGCGCAGATCACGACCTGGCGGGTGCACCCGATCAGCTCGCGGCAGATCTCATTGAGGGCCTTGACGTTGGCCCACGCGGAGCCGGCGGGGTCCGCGGCGGCCTCGATGACGTTGAGGTGGATGCCGTTGCTGAACGCGTCGGTCCCTCCCCGGAGCACCAGCACCCGGGTGTCCTGGCCGATGGCGTGCCGCAGTGCGCCCATCAACCGGCGGCAGTGCCCGGCCGACATCGCGCCGTTGTAGAAGTCGAAGCAGAGCCACCCGACCGGGCCGGTGCGCCGGTATCTGACCTGCCGGTACGACGGGCCCTCCGGCTCGGCGCCCGCGACGAGCGGGGAGTTCGGCACGCCGCGGAGGCGCCCGCCGAGCAGGGTGGTCGCGGGCAGCTTGAACGCGCCCGGCCGATCGTCACGCAGGTGGCCGAGCCAGACGCTGCCGTCGCCGGTGGCCACCAGCACCGCGCCCTGCCGGCGACCGAGCAGGGTGCCGGGCCGGGCACCGCGGGTGAGTCCGGGGTGTGCGTCATAAGCAAAGACAGGCAACCCCGCAAGGTCGACGCGTACGCCCGGAGCGCCGTCCGCCGCCCTGATCCGCCGGACGATCCGCTCGGTGCCGTCCGTCCAGTCGAAGGCCCGTTCCGCCTGTCTCATCGCGGGCCGCGGCCGTGCGTTCATCACTTCGAGGGTCAGATCGCTCGCGGTCGCGGGCTGGAACCCGGGGTCGGCTGCCTTCGCGACCACCTCGAGCACGCACTCCACGGCCGCGTCGGCGACCGGGCCGTTGTAGAGCGATGCCTTGCGCGGCGCGGCGGGCGGCATCGGGAAGATCCGGGAGGCCCAGACCGGCCCGGCCCCGAGCTCCTCGACGGCCTCGACCGCGGTGACGCCCCAGACCGGGGCGGCCTCGGCGATCGCCCAGTCCAGCGGCGACGGGCCCCGATCGCCCACCGGCCCCGGATGGATGACCACCGTGCGCCGGTGCCGCCAGATCTCCTCGGGCACCCGCTCGTTGAGAAAGGGGCAGATGACCAGCTCGGGGCGGCCGGTGCGGACGGCCTCGATCATCTCCTGGCCACCGGTCACCAGCCGCACCCCGACGTCATGCCCGGCGTCGGCGAGCGCACACCAGACACGCTGGCTCAGGCCGTTGAACACCGACACCAACAGAAGGATCCGCACATCGCCTCCCCAGACAACTTCCCCCGACAAATGGCGAGTCTTCGCTACCCGTTTCGGGTTATGTCGGACTTGTTGTCCGATAGCGGGCGTCGCCTCCGTCACCTCGTCCGCGGACTAAGCTGGACGGGTACCCCCCGTCCAACTGGCGTCGGGGTTTTTCGATGTGTCTTCTAGAGAGTCTTTTTCATGCAACTCAGTGGCCTCATCCCGGCCGCCCTGCGTGACCGCGGGCTCGCCCGGGCCCGCGACCTGGCCCGCAAGGGCGGAGCCGACTCCGATGCCCTCGACCTGACCGCCCCCGCTTCGCTGCGCCCGTTCATCGTGGCCGCCGTCGCCGGACCGGCCGAGATCGGTGGCGCCGGGCGCCCGGTGCTCGCCGTGACCGCGACCAGCCGCGAGGCCGACGACCTCGCCGAAGCGCTCGGCTGTCTCATCGCGCCCGGCCGCGTCGCCGTCTACCCCTCCTGGGAGACGCTGCCGCACGAGCGCCTGTCGCCGCGTTCCGACACCGTCGGGCGCCGGCTCGCCGTGCTCCGGCACCTGGCCCACCCCGACGAGGCCGGCGTCGAGCCGCTGCAGGTCGTCGTCGCACCGGTGCGCTCCCTGCTCCAGCCGCAGCTCAAGGGGCTCGGCGATCTCGAGCCGGTGGAGCTGCGCGGCGGTGGCGAGGCGGAGCTGGAGGGGGTCGCACGGCGGCTCTCCGACATGGCGTACGCCCGCGTCGACCTGGTCACCAAGCGTGGCGAGTTCGCCGTGCGCGGCGGCATCCTCGACGTCTTCCCGCCGACCGACGAGCACCCCTCCCGGGTGGAGTTCTGGGGCGACGAGGTCGAGGAGATCCGCACGTTCTCCGTCGCCGACCAGCGCACCATCGACCCGGTCGAGCGGCTCTGGGCGCCACCCTGCCGCGAGCTGCTGCTCACCCCGCAGGTGCGGGCCCGTGCGGCCGAGCTCTCCGCCGAGCACCCCGAGCTGGGGGAGATCCTCGACAAGCTCGCCGAGGGCATCCCGGTCGAGGGCATGGAGTCGCTGGCGCCGGCCCTGCTGCAGGGCACGGACAGCATGGAACTACTGATCGACTGCATGCCCGCGGGTACGCACGTGCTGCTCTGCGACCCCGAGCGCATCCGCACCCGCGCGCACGACCTGACCCGCACCTCGAACGAGTTCCTCGAGGCGAGCTGGGCCGCGGCCGCTGTGGGTGGTGAGGCCCCGATCGATGTCGGTGCTGCCGCGTTCCGCACCCTCGCGGACGTGCGCGCGCACGCCGCCACACTTCGCGAACCCTGGTGGACCGTTTCTCCCTTCGGACTTTCTTCAGAGGAAACTCCGGAGTCCGATACGCCCTGGCTGGATTCCGCACCCGTTGACGTCTCACCGGATCTCGGTGACGCCATCGCGCTGCACGCCCAGCCGGTGCCGCTCTACCACGGGGACACCGGCAAGCTCGCCGACGACCTGCGGCAGTGGTCCGCCGACGGGTGGGCCATCGCGCTGATCTTCGAGGGCCACGGCACCGCCCAGCGCGCCACCGAGCTGCTGCGCGACGCCGGCCTCGGGATCACCCCCGCCGACTCGCTGGAACAGGCCATCGAGCCGGGCAGCCTGATCGTCACGCGCGGCGGGATCAACCACGGCTTCGTCGACGAGGGCTCCAAGCTCGCCGTCATCACCGGCAACGACATCACCGGCGGCCGGGGCGCGTCCACCAAGGACATGCGCAAGATGCCCAGCCGCCGTCGCAACACGATCGACCCGCTGGAGCTCAAGCCCGGCGACTTCGTGGTGCACGAGCAGCACGGCATCGGTCGCTACGTCGAGCTCGTCCAGCGCAAGGTCAACGGCGCCGACCGCGAATACCTGGTCATCGAGTACGCCGCCAGCAAGCGTGGCCAGCCCGGTGACCGCCTCTTCGTCCCCACCGACCAGCTCGACCAGCTGTCCCGTTACGTCGGCGGCGAGACGCCCACGCTGCACAAGATGGGCGGCTCCGAGTGGCAGAAGAGCAAGGCCCGCGCCCGTAAGGCCGTCCGCGAGATCGCCGCGCAGCTCATCCAGCTCTACGCGGCCCGGCAGGCCTCCAAGGGCCACGCGTTCGGCCCGGACACGCCGTGGCAGCGTGAGCTCGAGGACGCGTTCCCCTACCAGGAGACGCCCGACCAGCTGTCCGCGATCAGCGAGGTCAAGCACGACATGGAGCTGGCCGTCCCGATGGACCGGCTGATCTGTGGCGACGTCGGTTACGGCAAGACCGAGATCGCGGTGCGCGCTGCGTTCAAGGCTGTCCAGGACGGCCGGCAGGTCGCCATCCTCGTGCCCACCACGCTGCTCGCCCAGCAGCACTACAACACGTTCGCCGAGCGGATGAGCCAGTTCCCGATCCGGATCAAGCAGCTCTCCCGGTTCCAGACGCCGAAGGAAGCGACGCTCACGCTGGAGGAGGCCGCCGCCGGCACCGCGGACATCGTCATCGGCACGCACCGGCTGCTGTCCAACTCGACCAAGTTCAAGAACCTCGGCCTGATCATCGTGGACGAGGAGCAGCGCTTCGGCGTTGAGCACAAGGAGCAGCTCAAGGCGCTGCGGGCCTCGGTGGACGTGCTGACGATGTCGGCCACCCCGATCCCGCGGACCCTGGAGATGGCGATCACCGGCATCCGCGAAATGTCGACGATCGCCACGCCACCCGAGGAGCGGCACCCGGTGCTGACGTTCGTGGGGGCGTACGACGACAAGCAGGTCGCCGCCGCCGTACACCGCGAGCTGCTCCGCGACGGCCAGGTCTTCTACCTGCACAACCGGGTCGAGACGATCGACAAGGCCGCGCGCCGGCTGCGCGAGCTGGTGCCCGAGGCGCGGGTCGCCGTCGCGCACGGCCAGATGAGCGAGGAACAGCTCGAGAAGGTCATGGTCGGCTTCTGGGAGAAGGAGTTCGACGTCCTGGTCTGCACGACGATCGTGGAGTCCGGCATCGACATCCCCAACGCCAACACGCTGATCGTCGAGCGTGCCGACCTGCTCGGCCTCTCCCAGCTGCACCAGATCCGCGGCCGGGTCGGCCGGGGGCGCGAGCGGGCGTACGCCTACTTCCTCTACCCGCGTGAGAAGCCGCTCACCGAGCACGCGCACGAGCGGCTGGCCACCATCGCCCAGCACACCGAGCTCGGCGCCGGCATGTACGTCGCGATGAAGGACCTCGAGATCCGCGGCGCCGGCAACCTGCTCGGCGGCGAGCAGTCCGGTCACATCGAGGGCGTCGGGTTCGACCTCTATGTGCGCATGGTCGGCGAGGCCGTCAGCGCGTTCAAGGGTGAGCGCCCCGAGGAGGAGCCGGAGGTCAAGGTTGACCTGCCGATCGACGCGCACCTGCCCACCGAGTACATCTCCGTCGAGCGGCTACGCCTCGAGATGTACCGCAAGCTCGCCGAGGCCCGCGACGGTGCCCGCCTCGACGAGGTGGTCGCCGAGATGACCGACCGCTACGGGGAGCCCCCGGAGGCGGTTGCCAACCTGATCGCGGTCGCACGGTTCCGGCAGGTGGCGCGGGCGTACGGCCTGACCGACGTCTCGGTGCAGGGCAAGCACCTGCGCTTCTCGCCGTTGCCGCTGCCGGACTCGAAGCAGATGCGGCTCAAGCGCTACCACCCCGACTCCGTCTACAAGTCGGTGAACGACCAGGTCAGCGTGCCTCGGCCGAGCACCCGGCGGGTCGGCGGCGAGCCCCTGCGGGACCTGGCGCTGCTGCAATGGTGCACGCAGTTGCTCAAGGACGTCCTCGGCGACATCCCGGCCCCGGTGTCGGGCGTCACAGCCAAGCCGTGAGAGAGTCGTGACCATGCGCCGTGCCCGCCGTATCGCATCCACCGCCGTCGTTGCCGCCATCGCCGTCACCGGCCTGTCCGCGTGTCAGCAGTCGCCGGACGTCGCCGCCTACGTCGGGAAGCAGACCATCTCCGAGGACCGGGTCGAGAAGATCCTCGATCAGGTCCGCGACGATCTGACCGAGGCCCGGAGCAAGGCCGCGGCCACGGGCGAGGCCGGCGGTGCCTCGGCCGGCGCGGTGAGCCCGCTCGTCATGCCGATCAAGCAGCAGGACGTGGTCAACACGCTGCTCAGCATCGACGTGCTGAGCAAGGCGGCGCAGGCGCACGGTGTGCAGGCCGCCGCCGAGCCGACCGTCGACCAGGTCGCCCAGTCCCGCAGCTACTCGGCGACCTGGGAATACACCAAGCTCTACACGCAGACGTTCCAGCTGCGCGCCGCGCTGCAGAGCAAGGTGACGCCGGCGACGCTCACCGACGCCGACCTGCGTGACGTCTACAAGCGACTGATCGCGGGCGGGGCCGCCGACCCGAGCACGCCGTACGACCAGTTCGCTAGCCAGCTCTCCGCCGAGAACAAGAAGCTGCTCGAGACGTATGTCGCGATGCGTAACGAGCTGCAGGACATCGCCGCCGACGCGAAGGTGAAGCTCAACCCGCGGTACGGCAACCAGCAGGTCACGCTGTTGTCGGCGCAGTCCGCGGACGGCAAGGACGTGCCGCTCGTGGTGGTGTCGTTCGCCGGTAACGCTGACGAGGCCCCGTACGTCACCGACGTCTCGGCCGTGACTACCCTCGGCTGATGACCCAGCCCGCCGGCCGCATCGTTCTCCTGGTTACCTCACCTCGGCTGCCGGCGGGGCTGCTCACCGCGTACGCGTGGGATCTGGTCCGTAGTGGTCCGGTTTTTACGGCCTTCGACGGGCCGCAGGTTGTTGCCCTGCGTGCCTCCGGGGTGACTGTCAACGTTGTTTCTCCCTCTATTGATCAACTCCTTGGGTCGCTGACTTCGTCTTCGACGGTGGTGTGGCTGGCAGGCGCCGCGGGGGATGAGGATTTCGCCCGGCAGCTGGGAATGCGACTCGCGCGTGAGCCCGGGCTGGCCGAGCTGGAGCTGTGTCACGGCTCGTGGGATCCGCCCGGTGCGCGGCTGCTCGACGCGGTCGCCGTGATGGACCGGCTCGTGTCGCCCGGCGGTGACCCGTGGAAGCAGCAGCAGACCCACGAGACCCTCGCGCAGTATCTGCTCGAGGAGAGCTACGAGGCGTACGACGCCATCGCCGACAACGACCTCGACGCCCTCCGCGAGGAGCTGGGTGACGTGCTGCTCCAGGTCGTCCTGCACGCCAGGCTCGCCGAGGACCTGCCCGAGGACGAGCGCTGGAACGTCGACGACGTGGCCGGTGACCTGGTCGACAAGATGGTCCGGCGCAACCCGCACGTGTTCGCCGGGGAGAGCGTCGCCAGCGTCGAGGACATCATCGACAACTGGGAACGCATCAAGAAGGCGGAGAAATCCCGCGAGTCCGTCCTGGAGGGAATCGCCCTGAGTCAGCCCGCGCTGGCGCTCGCCGCGAAGATCCTGCAGCGCACGGAGCGCGCCGGTCTGGACGTGCCGCTCCCGTCCGGCGCCGATCTCGGATCCACCCTGCTGCGGCTCGTCGCGCAGTCCCGGGTCGACGGTCTCGACGCCGAGTCGTTGCTGCGTGCAGCCGCTCTGCGTCACGCCGGCGCCGTGCGCGACGCGGAAAGTGTCGCACCCGCCGAGTAAGTTCTGCTCCATGCCGGAGTTCGTACCCCTCGCCGAGCGCATCGTCGACGCGATCCTCGAAAGCGACCCCGCCCTCGCCTCCTACGCGGGGGACCACCGCTTCGACGCCGCCCTGCCCGACCTCTCCCCGGGCGCGGTCACCGATCGGGTCACCATGCTGCGGGACGCGGCCGACGCCCTCTCCGGCATCGACCCCGACTCGTTCGACCAGCAGGATCAGGTCGACCACGCCATCCTCTCGGCGGTGGTCGAGCGCGGCATCTTCGAGCTCACCGACGTGCGCGAGCACGAGTGGAACCCCCTCGAGCACAACCCCGGCCCGCTGCTGCACATGCTGATCGCGCGCCCGTTCGCGCCCGCCGAGGAGCGGCTGACCAGCCTCGAGGGCAGGCTCTCGGCGATCCCCGACGCGCTGGCGACGGCCCGCGCGGTGCTGCGCGACATGCCCCGGCTGCACACCGAGGTCGCCCGCGGCCAGTTCGCCGGTTCCGCCGCGCTGATCCGCGACGAGCTGCCCGGCCTCGTCGGGCAGGCACCCGCCCTTCGCTCGTCGATCGACCCCGCGGCCGCAGCGGCGCTGAAAGCCTTCAAGGAGTTCGACGGCTTCCTCGCCCGGCGGCTCGAGAGCGCCGACTCCGGCCGTGACCCCCGCCTCGGGCGCCCGCTCTGGGAGGCCCGGCTCTGGCACACGCTCGACACCGAGCTGCCCGCCGCCGAGATTCTCGCGCGGGCCCGGCGCACCCTCGACGAGGTCGGCGCCCAGCTGCGCGAGGCGGCGGCCGAGCTGGTCGGCGGCCCGGCCACCGATGAGACCGTGCGCCGCGCGCTCGACAGCCTCGCGGCCGAGCACCCCGACGACGCCACGATCGTCGACCTGGCCAAGGTGACGATGGGCGAGGCCACCGACTTCGTCCGCGAGCACGACCTGATGTCGCTCTTCGACGACCCCTGCGTCATCGAGGAGATGCCGGAGTTCGCCCGCGGCGTGGCCGTCGCCTACTGCGACCCGCCCGGCCCGCTGGAGACCGCCGACGTCCCGACGTTCTACTGCATCGCCCCGGCCCCGGCCGAGTGGAGCGCCGCGCGCCGCGAGTCGTTCTACCGCGAATACAACAACCACATGCTGCGCAACCTGACCGTCCACGAGGCCATGCCCGGCCACTTCCTGCAGCTCGCCCACTCCCGCCGGTTCCGCGCCGCCACCCGGGTGCGGTCCCTCGGCTTCTCCGGCCCCTTCGTCGAGGGCTGGGCGGTCTACGCCGAGGAGCTGATGACCGGCCTCGGCTTCGGCGGCCTCCCGATCCGGCTCCAGCAGCTCAAGATGCAGCTCCGGATGAGCCTCAACGCCGTGCTCGACCAGCTCGTGCACTGCGAGGACCTCCCCGAGGCGGAGGCGATGGCCATGATGACCGGGCTCGGCTTCCAGGAGGAGGGCGAGGCGGCGGGCAAATGGAAGCGCGCACTGCTCACCTCGACCCAGCTCTCCACCTATTTCGTCGGCTACACCGAGATCGCCGAGATCGCGGCCGCCCGCCCCTTCGGCGCCACCCCCAAGGCCTGGCACGACGCGATGCTGGCCCACGGCTCGCCCCCGCCGCGCCACCTGCGCTTCCTGCTGGGGGTGTGACGGTGCAGGCCGCCGGCTCTGCTCCTGGCTCCGCTCACGGCTTTGCTCCCGGCGCGCCGGCTGGCGGGCTGTTCCGGCACAGCCACGTCCCGGTGGGCGCGTCCACGCTGCACGTCGTCGAGGCCGGTCCCGCCGACGGCCAGGTCTTTCTGCTGGTGCACGGCTGGCCGCAGTCCTGGTTCGCATGGCGCGGGGTTATGGCCGCGGGCGCCGAGGCCGGTGCCCGCATGGTGGCGTTCGACCTGCCCGGGGTGGGGGAGTCGACCGGCGACGCGACCGACGGCTCCAAGCGCGCCCTCGCCGAGGTGGTGCACGGCCTGATCGGCACGCTCGGGCTGGACCGCCCGGTCCTCGCGGGCCACGACTGCGGCGGCATGGTCGCCTGGTCCTACCTCCAGACGTATGACGACGTCTCGGGGGTCGCGATCCTTGACACCGTCGTGCCGGGGATCGACCCGTGGAGCGAGGTGCTCGCCAACCCGTATGTCTGGCATTTCGCGTTCCACTCGATCCCGGGGCTGCCCGAAACGATGGTCGCCGGGCGCGAACGCCCCTACTTCGACTACTTCTTCGACGTCCTCTCACCCGACCCGACCAGGATCACCGACGACGCCCGCCAGGCCGCCGTCGCCGCCTACCGCACGCCCCAGTCCCTCGCCGCCGGCTTCTCCTGGTACCGCCAACTCCACACCGACGCCACCCACAACACGCCCAAGCCCGCCGCGCCCGGTTCTGACGCGCGGCCGGGCCCCGCCGCTGCTCTCGACGCGAGGCCCGCTGCCAGCGCGCCGCAACCCTCTGCGCCCGGTTCTGACGCGGGGTC
>NZ_BOMN01000024.1 GCF_016862215.1 Winogradskya humida | reverse complement strand
CGCGGCGCCGGGCTCCGCGGCCGCAGCCCCGGGCGTCCGTCCGGCTTCCGCAGCTGCCGCTTTCGACGTGCGGCGGGTGGAGACGTCTTTGCTCTACGTGCGCGGGGAGAAAGAGGGCGGGGATCTTGATCGCTACCTGGCGGGGTTCCGGGCGGCGGGGTTGGCTGATGTCCGTGGTGTCCGGATTCCGCGTGCGGGGCATTTCACCCTGGAGGAGGAGCCCTCGGAGGTGTGGGCGGTGCTCAGTTCTTTCGGTGGTCGATGATTTTCGCGCCGGCGGGGAGCTCGAACGTGTCGGCGGAGACCTGCTCCGAATAATGCGTCATCGCCACGTCGGCCCGGCCCGCGCCGAGCAGGCCGGTGAAGCTGCCGAGCAGGCCGTCGGTGGTGATGCAGGTGTCGAAGCCGTCGAGCTTGACGCACGTGGCGTGTCGTCCGGCGATCGTTGTGTCACGCTGCGTGATCGAAATGTCCGGGTCCAGCGAGGCTCGGTTGAGGGCTGTCTGCACCGCGTCGGGCATCACCATGCCGGCGTTGGTGGCACCGCGGAAGATGGCGGCGGGCGGTGGGCTCGTCGCGGTGGCGGGTGCGGTCAACGTGCAGGTCACCGGGCCGGGCGTGGTGGTGCACGAGGTGATCGCCGCCGCGGTGACGAGCACCTTGCCGCCCGGGTAGACGTACGCGGTGCCGGCCGGTTCGCGTACCTGTGCGATTGTCCCGGTCTTGCCCCCGGTGAGCTGATAGGTCGCCTCGAAGGTCAGGTCTCCCGTGCCGGCGAGCTGAGCCGCGAGATCGGCCACCAGGTCGTTGCGGCTCAGCCCGGAAGCCGACGCTTTGTCCAGATCCGAACAGCCCGGCAGGGCGACGAGGGCGACAAGCGCAACCGCTGCGCAACGCAGGCGTAATGAGGGCACGGCCCCACCTTTGCCGATGCCCGCAACCCGGCGCAAACGAGTTGTCAGGCGCGGCTGCGGCTGAGCAGCTGCTGGCGCATGACGTAGCGGCGGATGAGCCGGGCCTGGGATTCGCCGGAGTCGAAGACGGCCACGATCTCGACCGACATCGGGCCCGGTGGCACCTGCTGGGGGAGCATCGCGACCCGGGAGGCGGTGGCCGGCACGTTGATGATCTCGCTGCCGAGCTGGATCCAGAGCCGCAGGTCCTCGCCCTCGACCACGTTTGTGCCCTCGAAGTGGGCACGGGCGCTGTGCTCGCTGATGTCGCGGACCCAGCCGTGGGCGTCGATCCAGCCGTCGCGGCGCAGGATGATCTGCTCGCCGCCGCCACCGCGGACGAAGTGGCGCTGCTGTTCGACGTGGGCCTCACCGGCGGGCAGGACCTCTACCCGGTTCTCCTCGACCTCGACGACCGCGCACGGCAGGGCGAACCTGCCACGCGGGGCCGCCGACCAGCGCAGCGTGACGGACGAGCCCACCCGGGGCACGGCCGCGAGCGGCGTGGAGAGGGTCAGGCCCACGCCACCGGCGTGAACCACACGGACACGGGCGGCCTGCTCGTCGGAGGCGGTCATCTCGACGTACGAGCCGGCATCGGGGAGCTGCGCGAGAGTAGTCATAGCGACCAGGGACATCGGCCCGGCGGAACCCGCCATGAGCCCCCTGTCGCTCAAGAACGGCGCAAGTGTTCTGGGAAGTTCATGAGCCCCCAGCACCCCGCTCATCCGAGGTCTATACCCTCAGACTCGTGCTCAAAGTTTCTAACTAATAGGGAGCGACACGACAGATGGCCACCATTGAAGCGATCGTCGCCCGGGAAATCCTCGACTCACGGGGAAATCCGACCGTCGAGGTCGAGGTCGGGCTCGACGACGGGACCATCGGCCGTGCCGCGGTCCCGTCCGGCGCCTCCACCGGCGCCTTCGAGGCGATCGAGCTGCGTGACGGCGACAAGGGCCGCTACCTCGGCAAGGGTGTCGAGCAGGCGGTCAGCAACGTCGAGGACAAGATCGCTGACGAGCTGATCGGCTATGAGGCCAGCGAGCAGCGCCTGATCGACGAGAAGATGCTCGACCTGGACGGCACGGCCGACAAGTCGGAGCTGGGCGCCAACGCGATCCTGGGCGTCTCGCTCGCGGTCGCCAAGGCCGCCGCGCAGAGCTCCGAGCTGCCGCTGTTCCGCTATGTCGGCGGCCCCAACGCGCACCTGCTGCCCGTGCCGATGATGAACATCCTCAACGGCGGGGCGCACGCCGACTCGAACGTCGACGTGCAGGAATTCATGATCGCGCCGATCGGTGCGGCCAGCTTCCGCGAGGCGCTGCGCACCGGCGCGGAGGTCTACCACGCGCTCAAGTCGGTGCTGAAGAAGAAGGGCCTCTCGACGGGCCTCGGCGACGAGGGTGGCTTCGCCCCCAACCTGCCGACCAACGCCGCCGCCCTGGACCTGATCGGCGAGGCCGTCGCGGCTGCCGGCTTCACTCTGGGTACGGACATCGTGCTCGCGATGGACGTCGCCGCGACCGAGTTCTACAAGGACGGCGCGTACGTCTTCGAGGGCTCGCCGAAGTCGACCGAGGAAATGATCAACTACTACGCCAAGCTCGCCGAGGCGTACCCGATCGTCTCCATCGAGGACCCGCTGTCGGAGGAGGACTGGGCCGGCTGGTCGGCGATGACCGCACAGCTCGGTAACAAGATTCAGATCGTCGGCGACGACCTCTTCGTGACGAACCCCACTCGAATCGGCCGGGGCATCGCCGAGAGCGCCGCCAACGCGGTTCTGGTGAAGGTCAACCAGATCGGTTCGCTCACCGAGACGCTCGACGCGGTGGACCTCGCGCACCGGGCCGGCTTCAAGACGATGATGAGCCACCGGTCCGGCGAGACCGAGGACGTCACCATCGCCGACCTGGCAGTTGCCGTCGGCAGCGGCCAGATCAAGACCGGTGCTCCGGCGCGTTCGGACCGGGTCGCGAAGTACAACCAGCTCCTGCGCATCGAGGAGGAGCTGGGCGACGCCGCCCGCTACGCCGGGGCAGGCGCGTTCCCGCGTTACCGCTCCGCGTAACGCTCTGTCACGAGATCATGGAGTTGTGGCTCCCCGTTTACTGGGCATAGTGTCCAGGGACAGGTGCCGCAACTCCATGGTCTTTTGGCGAGTGCCGGGGGAGGGCAGGGATGACGCAGCGCCGCAGTCCGAGTGGACAGGGGCCGTCGCGCCGCTCCACCGGCTATGCGGGGCGTCCGGGCGTTCGTAACGGCGCCCGTCCTTCGCGCACCCGTGACACCGTGCCGACGCGCATCGAGCCCCGGCACATGCCGTCGGCCCGCAGCACCGGCAGCGTCAACAGATCCAGCAGCAGACCGGCGGCAGCCCGCCGCGCGGCCGCGTCCGGTGCCACCAAGCGCACCGTCGCGACCCGGCCCAAGGCGTTCACCGCCCGGGCGACCGTTCTGATCTCCGTTCTCGTGGTGCTCGCTCTCGCCTACACCTACCCGGTCCGCGTCTATCTCGCGCAGGAATCCCAGATCGCTCAGATCCAGGCCGACCAGGCCCTGCAGGAGTCGACGATCAAGGGGCTGCAGGAGGAGGCGGACAAGTGGCAGGACGACGAGTATGTCCGCAGCCAGGCCCGTGACCGGCTGATGTATGTGAAGCCGGGCGAGGTGCCGCTGGTCGTGTTCGACGACCCGACCGGCGCCGAACGCGACGGAACCAGGACCGCGACGTCCGAGCCCGGCCGGTGGTACGACACACTGTGGGGAAGTGTCGCAGCAGCCAATGCAGAATCCCGAAAGTAGATGACGACTCCTTCCGAGACCGATCTCGAGATCGTCGCCGAGCAGCTCGGCCGCCGTCCCCGAGGCACCCGTGCCGTCGCCCACCGCTGTCCGTGCGGCAATCCGGACGTCGTGGAGACCGAGCCCCGCCTCGATGACGGCACCCCGTTCCCGACCACCTTCTATCTGACCTGCCCGCGGGCCACGGCGGCGTGCAGCCGGCTCGAGTCCGCCGGGGTCATGCGCGAGATGCAGGAGCGGCTCTCCACCGATCCCGAGCTCGCCAAGCGCTACCAGGCCGCGCACGAGGACTATCTGGCCCGCCGCGAGGCGCTCGGCCACGTCCCGGAGATCGCGAAGGTCTCCGTCGGTGGCATGCCCGACCGGGTGAAGTGCCTGCACGTCCAGCTCGGTCACGCGCTCGCCGCCGGCCCCGGGGTCAACCCGTTCGGCGACGAGGTCCGCGCGGCGATCGAGCCCTGGTGGGCCGACGGTGCCTGCGTGCATCTGGAGACCGAGTGACCGTGCAGGTGGAGATCCGCCGGGCGCGCACCTCGGACGTCCGGGCGATCCGTGCGCTCGTCGACACGTACACAGCGGATCGCCGGCTGCTCAGCAAGGCCACGGTCACGCTCTACGAGAGCGTCCAGGAGTTCTGGGTCGCCGTCACCGACGACGACCGCGTGGTGGGCTGCGGCGCCCTGCACGTGATGTGGGAGGACCTGGCGGAGATCCGCACGGTGGCCGTCGACCCGGCCTGCCGCGGCCTGCGGATCGGCCACCGGCTCGTCGCCGAGCTGATCGATCAGGCCCGCCTGCTCGGCGTGGCCCGCGTCTTCTGCCTCACGTTCGAGACCCGCTTCTTCGGCTCGTTCGGCTTCACCGAGATCGACGGCGCGCCGGTCCCGCACACGGTCTACGAGCAGCTGCTCCGCTCGTACGACGAGGGTGTCGCCGAGTTCCTTGACCTGGAACGGGTCAAGCCGAATACGCTCGGCAACAAGCGGATGCTGCTACATCTCTAGGAGAGCCACGTGCGGGTCGCTGCCATCGACTGCGGAACCAACTCGATCCGTCTGCTGATCGCTGACGTGAGCGGCGACCTCTCCGCCCCCGACGGGACGATGCCGACGCTCACCGACGTCGCCCGGCGGATGGAGATCGTCCGGCTGGGCGAGGGCGTGGACCGCACCGGCGAGCTGGCCCCGGAGGCCATCGAGCGCACCCGCAAGGCCCTCATCGGTTATGCGGCCGAGATTGCCGAGCTCGGCGTCGACCGGGTCCGCATGTGCGCCACCTCGGCCTCCCGCGACGCCTCCAACGCGGAGGACTTCCGCGCGATGGTGCGCTCGGTGTTGGGCGTCGAGCCCCAGGTGATCACCGGCGAGGAGGAGGCGCTGCTCTCCTTCGCGGGCGCGGTCACCGGCCTCGACGCGCAGGCGCCCTACCTGGTGGTGGACATCGGCGGCGGCTCGACCGAGTTCGTCGTCGGCGACACCGGCGTCCGGAACGCGATCTCCATGGACATCGGCTGCGTCCGGATGACCGAGCGCCACCTGCACAGCGACCCGCCGACCGAGGCCGAGATCGCGGCCGCCGAGCAGGACATCACCGCCGCGGTCGACGAGGCCCTGCGCGCGGTCTCCGGCAAGGACGCGGTGAGCCTGGTCGGCCTGGCCGGGTCGGTCACCACCGTGGCGGCGCTCGCCCTCAACCTCGCCGAGTACGACTCCGAACAGATCCACCACGCCCGCATCGCGTACGACGACGTGGCCCGGGTGACAAACGACCTCCTCGGCTCAACCGTCGCCGACCGCCTCGAGCTGTCGGTGATGCACCCCGGCCGGGCCGACGTCATCGGCGCCGGCGCACTGATCCTGCGCATCATCATGGAGCGCTCCGGCCAGACCTCCGTCATCGCCAGCGAGCACGACATCCTCGACGGGATCGCCTTCTCCCTCGCCTGATCCCGAGTTTGCACGCCCGGTTCACCACCCGCACTCACCTTCCGGAGAGCTGACACGGCTCACCGAGAGGGAGGCTGCAGCGTGCCCGAGAATCAGCGGATCGACGTTCCGGACGGACGAGACGAAGCCGAGACAGTGGTCTTACTCACGAACGCGGCGCTGACCGGAGTACCGGCCGCCTACGTGATATCCGGTTCATGCCTCATCACGGCCATAGCCACTGCGGCAGCGCTCTGCCTGGTGGTCATCCACAGGCTGGCCCCGAGAGGCTGAGACCCCCATGCCGTGTGTCCGAAAGAAACTTGCCGCTCCTTGCACGTAGCGGGATTCCGCTGTACTCACCGAGTGAGACACAGACAGTGGGCATGGCCGTCGTCCCGAACGACGACCGTGCGCGGTGCCTGCTGGACGCACGCACGCCGGAAATTCCGGCCCGCTGGATGAAAGAGAGCCCTCGATGAACGCGCTTCCTACCCGTCAACCGGGCTTTTACGTAAGAAAGAGGCACAGGCCGTGGCCGATGACGTCCAGGACAACGCAACGGATCTGACCGAGTTCAAGAGTTTTTACAGGCAGGACTACACGCGCCTGATCCGGTTCGTGATCGGACTCGGAGCCATCCTCGAGGAGGCGCAGGACGTTGCGCAGGAGGCCATGAAGGCAGCGTTGATCAAGTGGTCCGAGATTCAGTACCCCCACGCCTTCGTGCGTAAGGCTGCACGCGGCATCTTCCTCAGGGGCCGTAGCGGTGACCGGGCCCGGATGCGGCGGGAGTTCACGGCCCGGCGGATCGAGGCGGCCGCGGCGGCGCCGTTCAGCTTCGATCAAGAGACCAGCTATGTCCTGGACCTGGTGAAATCCCTCCCACCGGCACAGCGTGAGGTGATGGCCTGGACGATCGACGGTTTCGAACCGGCTGAGATTGCCGCCGCGATCGGTAAGCGGCCCGAGACGGTCAGGACCAATCTGAGTCACGCGCGCCGGGCCTTGCAGCAGAAGCTCATGCGGCACGGGGCCAGCTTTGAAAAGCACGGGGCCAGCTCTGAAAAGCACGAGGCCTGTTCTGAGAAGAAGGAGGGATGTGATGGACCGTGACCACGAGCTCGATCAAATCCTGGAACGGGTGTCCGCGTCCGCGCTGAAATCCTTGGACAAGGATGTCGACGTTGATGGATCGCTGCGCGATCTGCTGCGCGAGGTCGACTCCACTCTCCCTTCCACGTCGGAAGAGGAAGCACCGTGAGGTCGGGGTACTTCCTCTTTGACACTACTTCGCATCGCGCAGTAGTGTGCATCGCGTGGATACGACGCAGCTGCTCAAGGGCGTCCTCGACCTAGCCGTGCTGGCCGCGCTGCGGGACGAGGACGGCTACGGCTACGACATCCTGCGCCGGTTGCGCACGGCGGGGCTGGGTGACGTCGGGGATGCCAGCGTCTACGGCACGTTGCGGCGGCTCTACAACGGCGGGCTGCTGACCACCTACGTGGTGCCCAGTGACGAGGGGCCGCACCGTAAGTACTACTCGCTCAATCCCGCCGGCCGGGCGGAGTTGCAGCGGTCGGGCAAAGTGTGGCAAGGCTTCGCATCTACGATGGACGATCTGCTTCACGAGCGGGGGACGGCGTGAATTCGACGGCTCAGGACGAGATCACCGCGTACGTTTTCGCGGTCCGGGCGGCGCTCGGCGATCTGCCCGAGGCGCAGCGCGACGAGTTGCTCGAGGACCTCACCGAGCATCTGACCGAGGTCATGGCCGACGGCGAGGGGCCGCTCACCGACCGGGTGGGCAGTCCGGAGGCCTACGCGGCCGAGCTGCGCGGCACGGCCCCGTTCGTCGGCGGGTTCCCCGATCCGCCGACGCGTCCCAACCCGCTGATCGAGCTGCGCGACCAGGTCATGCCGGTCCTGCGCACAGCGGATGTGAAGGTGGGTGGCGTGCTCGGCTACGAGCGGGCCAGCGATTTCGGCCGGCTGCTGCGCCCCGCCTGGTGGGTGCTGCGCGGCTATCTCGCGGCGATGGTGGTCGCTGAGATCCTCGACGGCGGCGACCAGCCGATCGGTCTGCTGCCCCGGATCGGCGGCAGCGACGCGGTGGCGCTGATCCTGCTCGCCGCCGGGATCCTCGGGTCGATCTGGCTCGGGCGGCGCTCGTTCCGGCTGTCGACCTGGCCGAAGGCCGTCCTCTACGGCACGTCGTTCGTGCTCGTGATCGTCGCGCTCGCCGGGTTCACCCAGGCCGACGGCTACACCCGCGACTCGTACTACTCGAACGTCACGTCCTACGACAATCCGTACAGTCAGGTCGAGGACGTGTTCGTCTATGACGCGCAGGGGCGGCTGGTGACCGGCGCGCGGCTGCTTGACCAGAACGGCCAGCCGATCCACCTCGGCAACGCCTACTGCTATGACGACGAGGGGACCTACATCGACGCGCCGCAGGGCGTCTACCCGTACTGTGCGAGCAAGGCGCCGTTCCGGATGCCGGACGCCTCCGACGCCCCGAGCGTCAGCCCGTCCGCAAGTGGAGGGGGCGAGCCCAGCCCGTCGCCGGGCAAGCCCAGCCCGTCGCCCAGCAAGTAGGTGACAGGGGGTGCGAAGCTGATCGCGTGCCCACCCGTACCCCTGAGGAAGTCAGCGCCCGAGCGGCCGCAGCGCCGCAACTGAGCGTGCTCGACGCGGACATCGCGGATTGTTTCGCCTGCCCGCGCCTGGTTACCTGGCGTGAGGAAGTCGCGGCCACGAAGCGTGCCGCCTTCCGCGACCAGACCTACTGGGGCCGGCCCATCCCCGGGTACGGCCCGGGCGACGCCGAGATCGCGATCCTGGGTCTGGCCCCCGCGGCGCACGGCGGCAACCGCACCGGCCGCATCTTCACGGGTGACCGCTCCGGCGACGTCCTCTTCGCCGCGCTGCACCGCGCCGGGCTGGCCAATCAGCCGACCAGCGTCAGCGCGGACGACGGCCTGACCCTCGCGCACACCCGGATCTTCGCGGCCGTCCGCTGCGCCCCGCCGGACAACAAGCCGCTGCCGGTCGAGCGCGACACCTGCGCACCCTGGCTGCATCGCGAGGTCTCACTCATCAGACCGACCCTGCGCGTCGTGGTCGCCCTGGGTGCCTTCGCCTGGGCCGCGTGGTGGCCGGTTCTCAGGCATGTGTACGCCGTGAGCCCCCCGATTCCCCGCCCCCGCTTCACCCACGGCGCCCACGTCGTGCTGCCCGGCGGGCCCGATCTGCTGGGCAGCTACCACGTGTCCCAGCAGAACACTTTCACCGGCCGGTTGACCCCCGCGATGCTCGACGACGTGTTCGGCAGTGCGAAACGCCTCGCGGGCCTGGCATGATTCGGGCCACCGGATTTTCCCCGCCGCCCGAACCTCGCCACTATCAGGGACCTGAGCATTGGATCTAGCCGCATTGCGACGCTGGTGGCCGCTGGCCGCCGTCCTCGCGCTGCTCTGTCTCGCCGCCCTGGCCGCGACCCGTTCGGCGCCGCAGCTCGAGCGCTTCAACCCGGACGCCGAGCCGGAGGCGCCGCTGGCGCCGTTGCTCCCGCCGTCCCCGGAGCCGATCGCCAGCAAGGCACCCCGCCCGGTGGAGGCCGCCGCCGGGCTGCCCGACTGGGTCGGCACGGTCGCGTGGATCGTCATCGGCGTCGCGCTGGCCGCCGTGCTCGTTCTCGTGACCGTCGCGCTGTTGCGGGACGTCGCGCGGCGGCGGGGACCCCGCAAGGGCAAGCGGGCGTCGCCGCGCTCCAATGCGCGCGCTGCCGAGGACATCGTGGCCGCGGTTGACGCGGGCCTGCAGGAGCTCACCGACGCCGACCGGGATCCGCGTCGCGCCGTCATCGCCTGCTGGGTGCGCCTGGAGCAGGCCGCCGCCGCAGCCGGGACACCGCGCCACGCCGGCGACAGCCCTACCGACCTGGTCGCGCGGCTGCTGAACGAGCAGAACCTCGACACGGCGGTGCTGACCCCGTTCGCACACGTCTACCGGCAGGCCCGTTACGCGACGCACACGGTGGATGACCAGATGCGCCAGCAGGCCCGCGCGGCGCTCGAACGGCTCCGTACCGACCTGGGAGCGGGGGTTTCCGCATGAGCCTCGACGCCGACGGCGGCCTCGCCGATCTCTTCGGTGCCGCCGACGAGCGGTACACCGTTGAGGAGCCGCCGCCCAACCCGGTCGAGAAGCGCCGCGTCCGGGTCAGCCAGATCCTTGGCAACCTTCTGCTCATCGGCACGGCCACCGTCATCACCATCGCGGTGTCGCGTTCGCAGGGCATCAAGATCTCGGTGCTGCTGATCGTGGTCGCTTTCGTGGCATTGCGGCTGCTGATGTTCGCGGTGTCCGAAGTGGCCCCGCCGGTGCCTCCCCGCCGGCGAGCGCGGGGCGGCGAGGAATCCGGTGACTATCTCTGGGCGTCCGGCGACCTCCTGCGCGTGGGCGTACGCCGCTGGGAGCAGCAACTCGACTGGTCGCAGAACGACGCCGACCGTTTTTCGCGTATCGTCCTGCCCGCGCTCTCGGAGATGGCGGACGAACGGCTGCGGCTGCGGCACGGATTCACCCGCGAATCGGATCCCGGGCGCGCGCGGGAGCTGATGGGCGAGCAGTTGTGGCAGCTGCTGAACGAACCGGGCCGGCGTGCGCCGAAGCCCCGGGATCTGTCGGCATTCGTCGACGCCTTGGAACGGATCTGAGAAGGGTGGATCGGTGACGGACTCGAGCGTGGAGGCGATGGCGCCCTACGAGGTGGGCCGCCTGGCCGGCGCGGTCCTCGACTCGGTCGGCAGCGTGGTGGTCGGCAAGCGGGACTCCCTCGAGCTGGTGCTGGCCGGGATCCTGGCCGGCGGGCACGTGCTGCTGGAGGACCTGCCCGGCCTGGGCAAGACGCTGACCGCCCGCTGCTTCGCGCAGGCGCTCGGGCTGGACTTCCGGCGGTTGCAGTTCACCCCGGACCTATTGCCGGCGGACGTGACCGGCTCCTTCCTCTACGACCAGCGCAAGGGCGACTTCGCGTTCCGGGCCGGCCCGGTCTTCACGAACATGCTGCTGGCCGACGAGATCAACCGGACGCCGCCGAAGACCCAGTCGGCGCTGCTCGAGGCGATGCAGGAGAAGCAGGTCTCGGTCGAGGGTGTCACCTACCGGCTGGACCCGCCGTTCCACGTGCTGGCCACCGCCAACCCCATCGAGTACGAAGGCACGTACCCGCTGCCCGAGGCCCAGCTCGACCGGTTCCTGCTGCGCGTCTCGTTCGGCTATCCCACCGCCGACGAGGAGTGGGAGGTCCTGCGCCGGCGCATGTCGCGCCGCCAGGAGGAGTCGCAGCTGACCCCCGTGGTCAACTCCCACACCCTGCAGGCGATGCAGGCGGCGCTGGAGACGGTGCAGGTCGAGGACTCGATCGGCCGCTACATCGTGGAGCTGACCGCGGCGACCCGCGAGCACTCCGCCACGCTGGTCGGCGCCTCCCCGCGTGGTTCGCTGGCACTCCTGCTGCTGGCCCGGGCCCGCGCTGTCATGTCCGGCCGCGACTACGTGGTGCCCGAGGACGTCAAGGACGTCGCGGTGCCGGCCCTGGCGCACCGGCTCACGCTGCGGCCGGAGATGTGGCTGCGCCGGGTCGACCCGGCCTTCGTGGTCCAGGAGGTGCTGCAGAACGTCGCAGCGCCGGCCAGCGGCGCGCTGCCGACGTACGCGGGCGGATACGCCGAGCAGTGACCGGGACCGAATCGCCGACGCTGCGGGCCGCCGTGCCCCCGACCGGGGCGGCCGGGGCCGAGGAGAGCTGGGCGCCGCCGGTCTGGGTGCCCACCCGGGCCCTCGGGCGTACGGTCCTGCTCACCGGGCTGCTGCTGGTGCTCGGCGTGGCCCTCGGCCGGGTCGACCTCGTGCTGCTCGCCGCGCCGTTCGCGATCGGGGCGGCCGTCGGGCTGCGCCGGATGCCACGCTCCGCACCCGAGCTGACCATCTCGGCCGAGGAGGAGCACATCGTCGAGGGCGGCGAGGTCGAGGCGGGCCTCACGGTGGCGAACCCCGACGTGATCAATTACGACCTCGTGGTGGTGCGTACGCGTACCTCCCCGTGGCTCAAACTCGAGGACGCCGACCGCCCGCACGCGATCACGGTCGCACCCGACGGCTGGACGGCGGTCGACCTGAGTGGCCGGGCGACGCGCTGGGGCCGGCAGTCCGTGGGTCCTGCGGCGGCCCGGGTCGCGGCGTGCGGCGGGTTGCTGGCCTGTCGTCCGGTGGTGATCCCAGCCAAGGGCGTGCGGGTCTACCCGGAGACCGAGCCGTTCGCCGCCACCGAGGCGATGCCCGCGGCGGCCGGTCTGGTCGGTAACCACCGTTCACGCCGGCCCGGCGAGGGCGGGGAGCTGGCCGGTGTGCGCCCGTTCGCGCCCGGGGACAGGCTGCGGCGCATCGACTGGCGAGTTTCTCTGCGTACGCGTGATCTGCACGTCGCCTCCACGCTCTCCGACCGCGACGCGGAGGTTCTCCTCCTGCTCGACGTGCTCGGCGAGGCGGGGGAATCCGGTGGTGTGAAAGGCAAGGCGTCAGTGCTCGACACGACCGTACGCGCGGCCGCCGCCATCGCGGAGCACTACCTGCAACGCGGGGACCGGGTCTCGCTGGCCGAGTACGGCGGATCCGCCCGCCGGCTGCGTGGCGCGACCGGTCGCCGGCAGTATCTGACCGTTCTCGAGTGGCTGCTCGACGTGCGGGCCGAGCGGGGCGACCGCGCGCCGGCCGAGCACGTCTTCGCCGCCCACAACGTTTCCTCCGACGCGCTTGTCGTGGTGCTGACCCCACTGGTCGACCCGCGGGCCGCCGACATGCTCGCCGGGCTGGTCCAGTCCGGCCGCTTCACCGTCGCCGTGGACACCCTGCCCGAGGGCGCCGCGCCGCCGCAGCGTGGCCCATGGACGCCGCTGGCCACCCGGCTCTGGCGCATGGAACGCGAGAACGTGCTCGGCAGGCTCCGCGAGCACGGCGTACCCGTGGTCGAGTGGGCCGGTGCAGGCAGCCTCGACCTGGTGCTGCGTGACGTCTCGCGGCTCGCCTCCGCACCCCGGGGGCGCTGACATGGCCGGAGGGATCACGCAACGGGCGGGGCGGGCACGGACAGCGGTGGCGCGGGCGACGATTCTGCCGCTGCTCGTACGCGCAGCCATCGCCCTTGTCTTCTTCGGTGCGCTGACGGTCGCCTGGCCCGTGTCGCTGGTGATCAGCCGCTATCTCGCCATCCTCGCCGTGGTGGCGGTCTACCCGGCGTTCGCGCCGCGCGGCCGGGGCACCACGTTCGCCGTCCTGGTCGTCGTGGGCGGCTGGATCGCGGACACCACCTACTACGACGCCCGCGTGGCGCTGTGGCGGGTGCTCGCGATCGCCACGCTGACGTACGTCGGGCACACCCTGGCGGCCCTCGCAGCGGTCCTTCCCTACGACGCCATGGTCAACGTGGACGTCCTCACGTCCTGGCTGGTCCGGGCCGCCCTGGTGGTGCTCGGATCGGCTGTCCTGACGGTGATCGTCCTGGGCCTGACCTCGGAGTTGGCCGGGGGAGCGTTCCTCGTCGCGACCCTCGTGGGGCTCGCCGCGGCGGTCGGCGCGACCATGGTCCTGGCCCGCATGTTGCGCCGTACGTAACCGTTTCCGCGCGCTGGGTAGTCGTCGACACGGATCTGAAATCCGAGCGTTACGCCGCGTGCCGTCAAGGGTTGTCCTTGGTCACACAACGAGGCATGGGACCGGTCGGGGCGCGACAATCAATACGTGAACCCGCAACGCATCGTGGTGGTAGGGGCAGGGCACGTCGGCCTGTACACGGCCCTCCGCCTGTCGAGGAAGCTCAACTCGCGCCGGGCTGAGGTCATTGTCATCGACCCCCAGCCCCACATGACGTATCAGCCGTTCCTTCCGGAGGCTGCTGCGGGCAACATCTCGCCCCGCCACTCGGTGGTTCCGCTGCGCCGCGAGCTCAAGCGCTGCCGGATCGTCGCGGGCGAGGTCACCAAGGTCGAGCACGCCCGCAAGACGGTGACCGTGCAGCCGATCGAGGGCCCGGTCACGGAGATCGAGTACGACCACATCGTGGTCGCGCCCGGCTCCGTCTCGCGCACCCTCCCGATTCCCGGTCTGCGCGAGCACGGCATCGGCCTCAAGACCATCGGTGAGGCCATCTACCTGCGCAACCACATTCTCGACCGGCTCGACGTCGCCGCCGTGACCCCGGATCCCGAGATCCGCAAGGCGTCGCTGACGTTCCTCTTCGTCGGCGGTGGCTTCGCCGGTGCCGAGGCGCTGGGCGAGATGGAGGACGTCGTCCGCGACAGCCTCAAGTATTACCCCGAGCTCAAGCAGGAGGAGGTCCGCTTCATCCTGGTCGAGGCGGCCAACAAGATCCTCCCCGAGGTCGGCCCGCAGATGGGTGCCTACGCGGCTCGCCAGCTGCGCAAGCGCAACATCGACATCCGCCTCGAGACCATCATGAAGTCCTGTGTCGACGGTGAGGTCCACCTCTCCGACGGTGAGGTGTTCCGCGCCGAGACCATCGTGTGGACGGCCGGCGTCAAGCCGTCCCCGATGCTCGAGCAGACCGACCTCCCGCTCGGCCCGCGCGGTCACGTCAACTGCCTGCCCACCCTGCAGGTCGTCGACGAGGACGGCAAGGTCCTCGACGGCGCCTGGTCCGCCGGCGACTGCGCCCAGGTCCCCGACCTGACCAACCCGGGCGGCTGGTGCTCCCCGAGCGCCCAGCACGCGGTGCGTCAGGCAGCGGTCCTCGCGGACAACATCCGCAAGGTCGTCTACGGCGGCACCCCCAAGGAGTACAAGCACAAATACCTCGGCAGCGTCGCAAGCCTCGGCCTGCACAAGGGCGTCGCCAACGTCTACGGCATCAAGGTCAAGGGCTGGCCGGCCTGGATGATGCACCGGCTCTACCACGTGGGCCACATCCCGTCCTTCAACCGCAAGGTCCGCGTCGTCGCCGACTGGGCCCTGGCCTCGGTCCTCAAGCGCGAAACGGTCTCCCTGGGCCAGCTCCACCAGCCCCGCGAGGAGTTCACGGACGTCACGCCCCCGCTGACCGACGACAAGCCGGTCGCGTCCGCCACCCGCTGACAGCGATGTAGCATTTGTGCCCGTCCGGCTTCTTGCCGGGCGGGCACCACCCGCTACGGTGGCTTACAGCACTCCGGCCCGGGTGGTGGAACGGCAGACACGGCCGCCTTAAAAGCGGCTGCCCCAAAAAGGCGTGCGGGTTCGAGACCCGCCCCGGGCACAGGCCCCTCCTCAGGTGGGCCCCTCCTCAGGTGGGCGTCCAGAGCCGGTCGACGGGCATGACGTGGATGCGATCCTCGTAGGTATACGAGCGCAGTCCGGTGCTCAAGGCCACTCCGGCGATGAATCTGTCACCAAGAGTGTCGCGTAACTTGCGGAGGCCTTTGAGGTCGTTGCCGCTGACGCGTTCGTTCGCCTTGACCTCAAAAGCGAGCACCCGGCCGTCGTCGAACTCGATGACGTAGTCGACCTCATCGCCGTCGTGGGTACGCCAGTGCCCGGTGGCGGCCCGCTCATCCAGCCATGAGACCTGCTTGCGGAGTTCACCGACGACGAAAGTCTCGAGTAGGTGGCCGAACTCCGACAGGGCCGTCGGATCGAGAGTGGCGAGCCTGGTGGGCGTGACCCGCATGAGCCGAGCGGCCACTCCGGAATCGACGACATGCACTTTCGGCGATGCCGCGGCTCGCACGCGCAGCGTCTTGCCCCAGGCCGGCAATCGGTCGATGAGGAAGAGGTCTTCGAGGAGGCGGACGTATTCCTCGATTGTCCTGCGTTCACCGGTCAGGCCCTGGGATGCGTTGGCCAGGTTCAGCACCTGCCCGGTGCGTCCCGCGAGGCGATCCAGCAGCTCGCGGAGCATCGCGCGTTGGCGGACCCGGACGAGCTCGATGGCATCCCGCTCCAGAGACTGACGAATGTAGTCGTCGAACCACCGGTCCCTTGCCGTGCCGCTGCGGCGTAGTGCCAGAGGGAATCCTCCAGCGCAGAGCCGGTCCACATATTCCTTGCGAGTGGTTCCCGAGGTTGGCCGAGCCGCGACCATGGCCTCAGGGTCTGCTCGTAGCGTCGGCAGAAAGTCTTCGGTCTGACCGTTGATCTCACCCTGTGACAGCGGCCAGATGGTCATGGTGTGTAGCCGGCCGGTCAGCGCCTGGGCTGTCCGGGGCAGCGCGTCCTGCCGGGTCGACCCGGTGAGTACGGCGGTGCCGGCCAAGGTGCCTTCGCGATTGAGGCGGGCCTTCAGCGCGTCGAGGATCTGCGGGACGTGCTGATACTCGTCGATGCACAGTAGGCCCGGCGTCGCGACGGCGGTCTGCGGGTTGGCTGTCACGGCATCACGAGTGCCGAGATCGTCCAGATCCAGGACGGGCACCTGCCGGGCTTCGGCGATGGCGTTCAGCACCGTGGATTTGCCGACGGAGCGCGGGCCATGCAGGGCAATGACCGGCTCCACGTGCAGCAAGTCAACGAGCTGAGCGGAAACGCGTCGCGTCGCGATCCCGGTGAGCGACTCCATCCCGCTTGCCTCCCACGCTTCAAGTACCAAAATTGGAGAACCCCAAACTACCAAAATTGGAGAACCCCAAGCTACTAAAATTGGAGCGGCCTCAACTACCGGATCTCGATAGCCTAGGATCGCGCAGCGTGAGCTTTGAGTTGCCTTCCGACCTTCGTGCCGGGCTAGTGGCCGAGTCCGGACGCGCTTCCGAGGACCGGATGTCGTCGTCCGTGGAGCGGCTGATCGAGGCCTATCGGTCGGGTAAGCCCGCGACCGCGCCGATTTTGGCCACCGATACGGATGTGGCCGCGTATGCCGCGTACAGGATGCCTGCGACTTTTGCCGCTGTGCGGACGGCGCTGGAGCAGGTCGTCCGGGCGTACCCCACGTTTGAGCCGCGCACTCAGCTTGATGTCGGGGGCGGGACCGGTGCGGCCGCCTGGGCCGCGACCGATGCCTTTCCGGATCTGGCGGAAGTCACCGTGCTGGACCAGGTCAAAGAGGCCCTGGCGGTGGGGCGCCGGCTTCTTCCGCAGGCCGCCTGGCAGCAGTGGCAGGCCGAGGCGGCGGGGGAGCTGCCCGCCGCGGACCTCGTCACCATCTCCTACGTGCTCGGTGAGCTCGGCGAAAAAGCGCGGACCGAGCTGCTGGGCCGGGCGATGCGGGCGGCTTCCGGTCTGCTGTTGGTGATCGAGCCGGGTACGCCGGCCGGGTACGCCCGCATCCTCGACGCCCGCCAGGCGATGCTCGATCACGGGCTGGCCATCGTCGCGCCGTGCCCGCACCAGGGGGCTTGCCCGCTGACCGCCACGCGCGGCGACTGGTGCCATTTTTCGGCCCGGGTCAACCGCAGCGCCCTGCACCGCAGGTTGAAGAACGCCCAACTCGGACATGAGGACGAAAAGTTCTCCTTCGTTGCGGGCGCTCCCGCCCCGGTGCTCCATCCGCCGGACGGGCGTGTTCTGCGCCACCCCCAGTTTCGCAAGGGCATGGTGACGATGCAGCTCTGCGATGCGGACGGCAGCGTACGCACGCAGGTCGTCTCGAAGAAAGCCGGTGATCTCTACCGCGTGGCGCGGGATGTCGAGTGGGGCGACGACTGGTTTTCAGCCCCTTCACAGCTTCCGTAGCCTGAACCGCGTCGATAGTGCGCTTACCCTTGGTAAAAGCACGATCCACGGACGTGCCACAACCTCAGGGAGGCTGTTCCAAGTGAAGACATCGAACCCGGTGCTCTCGCGCCTCGGCCAGGCGGCTGAGCGGGAACGCGGGGCCGGATACGGACCCTACGGGCCGCCCGCCCAGCCGGGTTACGGTCAGCCGTACGCATCGGCGCCCGGCTATCCCGCCGCCCCGCCGTCCGTGCGACCCATGACCATCGACGACGTCGTGGTCAAGACCGTGACGCTGCTCGGCATCACCGGCGTCTCCGCCGTCGCGGCCTGGAACCTCATCCCCGACAGCCTCTCCAGCATCGCCTGGATCGGTGCCGCGGTCGTCGGCCTGGTGCTCGGCTTCGTCATCTCGTTCATGCGCGTGGCCAACCCGGCCCTCGTCGTCGCGTACGCCGTGGTCGAAGGTGCCTTCGTCGGCCTGGTCAGCGAGGCCTTCAACAACTTCTACTCGGGCATCGTCCTGCAGGCGGTGATCGCCACCTTCGGCGTCTTCTTCCTGATGGCGGCGCTCTACCGCGCCCGGGTGATCCGCGCGACGCCCAAGTTCACCCGAGGCCTGATCGCGGTCATGGGCGGCCTCTTCGCCGTCATGCTGATCAACTTCGTGCTCTCCCTCTTCGGCGTTCACACCGGCCTGCGCGACAACGGCGCCCTGGGCATCATCTTCAGTCTGGTCTGCATCGTGGTCGCCTCGCTCAGCTTCATCCTGAACTTCGACGAGATCGAGCAGGCGGTCCGCATGGGCCTGCCCCAGCGCTACTCCTGGACGGCGGCGTTCGGCATCCTGGTCGGCCTGATCTGGCTCTACCTCGAGATCCTGCGCCTGCTCAGCTTCCTGCAGAGCGGCGACGACTGAGCCTTCGACGCCCATTCGCCACCCGGCCCGCTCTACTGCGGGCCGGGTAGGGTTTCGGCGTGAGTGCCGACGATTTCCAAGCCGCCGTCCAGCGACTGCTCGCCCAGGTCGGTCACTGGGAAACCGGTCGCTGGTCGCGTGTCGCCGCCGCCGCGCCCGGCACCCGTGCCGACCTCGTCCACACCCTCGTCCAGCGCCTGGCCGACCTCGGCGCCGACGCGGAACACCGCCCGCACCACCCGGTGCCCCGCGAGCACGACATGATCCTCCCCGACCAGCTCCGCGTGATGTCCGACGACCTGCTCGCCGCGACCCCATCCCCGGAATCGCTGACCGAGGCCACCACCGCGATCACGTCGGTGCGCGCAGCCCTCTGAGCTCTCGACCTTCCCCCAGGGGCCCTCAGAAGCTCTTCACCTTCACCTTGGGACCCTCGTGAAGCTCTTGACCTTTCCCTTGGGGAAAGCCTGAGGGTCGTGATCATGACGAAACGAGCTCTGATCCTCGACATCGGTGGCGTCCTGGAAATCACCCCGGCGACCGGCTGGGGTGAACGCTGGGAGCACCGGCTCGGCCTCCCCGCCGGCGACCTGAACACCCGCTTCGCCGGCCTGTGGCACGCGGGCAGCATCGGCACCGTCACCGAGGCGGAGGTCTCCCGCCGGATCGGTGACGAGCTCGGCATCGATCCCGGCCCGTTCATGGCGGACCTCTGGGAGCAATACCTCGGCACCGGCAACGAAGAGCTGATCACATATGTGCGGGGGCTGCAGGGGCGGTGCCGGCTGGGGATCCTCAGCAACAGCTTCGTGGGTGCAAGAGAGCGAGAGGACGCAGCGTACGGGTTCAGCTCGCTCGTCGACGAAATTCTCTACTCGCACGAGATCGGCGTCGAGAAGCCCGACCCGGCTGCCTTCACCGCGGCCTGCGAGCGGCTGGCAACGGCCCCGGCCGACTGCCTCTTCGTGGACGATCACGCACCCAACATCGAGGCCGCCCGCGCGTCGGGCCTGCAGGCCGTTCTCTTCGAGGACAACGAGCTGACCATCGCCCGGATCGAGGAATTCCTTCATGACAGCTGAACAGCCGCCTAAATCGTCGCGCTACGTGACCGCCGGGCCTCGCGCGACGTGAACCGCCGGGCCCGGCGCCCTCCTCGGCAGCCAGGCCCGGCGGAAGAACCGCGACTAGCTGAGGCGCTCGAGGACCATCGCCATGCCCTGGCCGCCGCCGACGCACATGGTCTCGAGGCCGATGGACTTGTCGCGCCAGTCCAGGGCGTTGAGCAGGGTGCCGGTGATGCGGGCGCCGGTCATGCCGAACGGGTGGCCCACGGCGATCGCGCCGCCGTTGACGTTCAGCTTGTCGATCGGGATGCCGAGCTCACGGTAGGAGGGGATCACCTGGGCGGCGAACGCCTCGTTGATCTCCACCAGGTCGACGTCGTCGATGGTCATGCCGGCGCGGGCGAGCGCCTGCCGGGAAGCCTCCACGGGCCCGAGGCCCATGATCTCGGGCGAGAGCGCGGTGACGCCGGTCGAGACGATCCGGGCCAGCGGCGTGATGCCCAGCTCGCGAGCCTTGGTGTCACTCATGATCACCACGGCGGCAGCGCCGTCGTTGAGCGGGCAGCAGTTGCCCGCCGTGACCCGGCCGTCGGGGCGGAACACCGGCTTGAGACCGGAAACCGCCTCGATGGTCACGCCGGCCCGGGGACCGTCGTCGGCGGAGACCACGGTGCCGTCCGGCAGGGTCACCGGGGTGATCTCCCGCTGCCAGAAGCCGTCGGCGATCGCCTTCTCGGCGAGGTTCTGGCTGCGGACCCCGAACTCGTCCATGTCCGCGCGGCTGACGTTCTTGATCTGGGCCAGGTTTTCCGCGGTCTGCCCCATCGCGACGTAGACGTCGGGCAACTCGCCGTCCTGCCGCGGGTCGTGCCAGGTCTTGCCGCCCTGCGCATACTCGGCGGTGCGCGCGGTGGCCGCGGCGAACCCCGGGTTGCCCCAGCTGCCACCGACCAGCTCCTGCGCGGCCGACGGCAGCCCGTCGGAGCTGCCCCGGGCGAACCGGGAAACGGTCTCGACCCCGGCCGACACGAAGATGTCGCCCTCGCCGGCCTTGATCGCGTGGAACGCCATCCGGGTCGTCTGCAGCGAGGACGAGCAGTAACGCGTCACGGTCGCGCCGGGCAGCCCGTCGAGCCCGAGCTTCACCGCGACCACGCGGCCCATGTTGAAGCCCTGCTCCCCACCGGGAAGCCCGCACCCGAGATAGAGATCCTCGATCAGGGTCCGGTCGAGCTGCGGCACCTTGTTGAGCGCGGCATCGACAATCGTGGCTGCGAGATCATCGGGACGAAGCTCCCGCAGCGAGCCCTTGTGGGCACGCCCGATCGGGGAGCGGGCAGTGGCAACAATGACAGCTTCCGGCATGAGCCCACGTTAACGCGCCGGTAACTTAGCGGGGAAGCGCCACTTCGTCACACCCAAATGTCGGATTTTTCGCCCACCCTCCGCGCGCCGCCCGCACGGGTGGGTTGCGCCCGCACGGGGTGAGCCGCGCGGCGGCGGGTGGTGGGACGCGGTGAGGCGGTATTGCAGTGCCGCCGGGTTTGGGGCTATTCCTGGATGGAGCGGCGGCCAGCGGCCTGGGCTGCGTCGAAGACGGCAGGGTAGAGGGCATGGGCCCAGACCCGGTAGCCGTCCGCTGAGGGGTGGAAGCCGTCGTAGCAGAGGGTGCCCGCGTCGGCGCGGAAGACCGCGCCGGTTTCCTCGGCGAGGTCGACCACCGTGCCGCCGGCGCCCTCCACCGCGATGATCTGGGCCTTCGACATACGGCGGCCGAGCCAGCCCGTCACCTGGCGCAGCGGCTGGGCCATCGAGCGGGATGCGCCCAGGTCGGGGCAGGTGCCGACGACCACCTGGACGCCCGCGTCGCAGAGGCGGCGGACGGCGATGCCGAGGTGGTCCGCGGAGTCCTCGGGGCTGCGCAGTCCCGTGGCGTCGTTGGCGCCGATCAGGACCACGGCCACGTCGGGGCGGTCGCCGAGCAGGGCGCGGGCGACCTGGGTTGCCAGGTCGCTGGAGCGGGAGCCGGCCACGCCGACGCTGGAGAGCAGGACGTGGCGGGGGCCGGTTTCCGGGGTTCCCTCGGCGAGGAGGCGGGCGAGCTGGCCGCCGACAGTTTCGGAGAGCCATTCCACGCCGACGCCGATCGCCGCCGAGTCGCCGAGCAGGACCAGGCGCAGGGTGGGGGCGCCGGAGGGACCCATCGAGGTACGCAGGGCAAGGCCCATGGTCGGCTTCGCGTAGCGGCGGCTCCGAGCGGCGATCACCTCGCCCACCAGCAGGGCGGCACCGCCCACCGCCGAGGCGAACAGGGTCGTGGCCGCGGTTCTGCCAACTCGTCCCGTCAGACCCGTCATGTCGCCTCCTGCCGTCGGTGCCGGCCTGGCCGACAACCACGCCGAATCCAAGGACCGGGTCGCACGCCCCGGCCGTATCCCAATAGCCGGTCAGAAAGCTCCGGCCTGGCCGGTCAAATGCACCGGCGTTGTGCAAAATGGCCGGGTGATGGGTCCGGCCGTTGTCCGAGCCGAGAGACCGGGTGGGTCAGTCGGTCGTCTGATGATCCTCCGGTGTCCAGCCTACGGCCCCGGAGGCGGACCGGCCCGACCCACGGGTAACACGAGTACCCCGGCGGCTGGCGATGTGTGCCCGGGCGTCGGGGGTTGGTTCCGATGATGCGGGGGCCGGGCCGGGCGTGGGGGATCCGGTCGATGAAGAGTCGGTGAAGGGTGTCCGGTGGCCGAACCAGAGGCGGGGTTCGCCGAACCAGGGGTGGCGGCGGAGCTGGGCCCAGCGCCCGGCCGGGCCGTGCTCGCGACCGTTGACCTGCACGGCGCTGACCTCGGTGCCGGCCGTGCGGACCGCTTCCTGAGCGGCTTCGGGCAGGGAGCGGACGGTTTCGGTGCCGGGGGCCGGGGTGCGGTCGTCCTCGCCGAGCACCGCCATCAGGGTGGGCATGATGACGGCGGCGGCGCGGGCGTAGCCCTCGACGGAGGGGTGGAAGTGGTCCGAGCCGAACATGCGGACCGGGTCGGCGACGAAGGCGGGGGCGAGGAGGTCGACCAGGGAGACCGCCCAGCCGCCGGCCTCGACCACGGCGACGGTCTGGTCGGCCGCGAGCTGGCGGCTCCAGGAGCGGGCCAGCCAGCGCAGCGGCGGCTTGATCGGCTGAACGGCTCCCATGTCGGGGCAGGTGCCGACGACGACCTTGCAGCCGGTGGCGCGCAGGCGACGGACAGCGTCGCCCAGGTGGCGGACGGCTGCGGCGCGCGCCGACACGTGGGTGACGTCGTTGCCGCCGATGATGATGACCGCGACTTCGGGCTCGTATTCGAGGGCGGCGTCGACCTGGTGGGTGAGGGCCGCGGAGACCGCGCCGACCACGGCGAGCCGGTGCAGGCGGACCGGGCGGCGCAGACGGCGTGACACACCGGTGGCCAGCAGTGCGCCCGGCGTCTCGCGGGGGCGGTGCACGCCGTAGCCGGCTGCCGACGAGTCGCCGAGGATGACCATGCTCAGCGCCCTGCCGGGGAATTTCGGCCCGTAGAGTCCGTCGCCACGGGGTGGGGGCGCTTCGGCCATGGGAATGATGCGTCGTGCCCCGGCTGCCTGGCGTAGCAGCACGCCCGCCGAGAGCAGGGTGATTCCGGCTGCGGCGCCGGTGACCCCGCCCGCGACCTGACCGGCGAGTCTGATCCTCCGCCGATCCTCCGCTGTCAAAGTGCGCACCTTCTGCAACTCTCACCCTCCCTCGCCGCTTGCGACCCGGCTCCAGGGGGTACCTGGAGTCTTTAAACGTAACGCGACAGTGCGACAGAAATATGACCCGCAGCCGAACGCGCGGATGTAGCGCGCGCCCGTCATGCTGGAAGCAGCGAAAGGGGACAACATGGCTAGAACGTTGCGTCGGACCGCTGCGTTCACCGCGCTCGCCAAGCAGTTGATGTCGGGCGCGCGGGGTGGTCCCTCGCTGAGCACCCGGCTGGCTGCGGTGCCGCGGATGATCAAGGCTACGGCCCGCCGGGAGTACGACGGCGGGATGCGGGTGGCGATGATGGCCGCTGCTACGGCGTACGTCATCTCGCCCCTGGATTTTGTGCCCGAGGCCTTCCTGTTCGTCGTCGGGCTCGCTGACGACGCCGTCATGATCACGTGGCTCGCGGGCAGTGTGCTCAGTGAGACCGAGCGTTTCCTGGAGTGGGAGAAGCATCGAGATGCGGTCCTACCCGGGACGGTGCGTCCCTGACCCGTAGGCTGACCTGACCATAAGGTCGGCACGGAGAAGGGCACACTGACGTGCGGTATTACGACAACGTCGTCGAGATCATCGGGGACACCCCCCTCGTCCGGCTGCGTAGCGTCACCGAGGGCATCGCGGCGACGGTTCTGGCCAAGGTGGAGTACTTCAATCCGGGCGGGTCGGTGAAGGACCGCATCGCCCTGCGGATGGTGGAGGACGCCGAGAAGGCGGGCCTGCTCAAACCGGGTGGGACGATCGTCGAGCCCACCAGCGGCAACACGGGTGTGGGGCTCGCCCTGGTGGCTCAGCTGCGGGGCTATCGCTGCGTCTTCGTCTGCCCCGACAAGGTCAGCGAGGACAAGCAGAACGTGCTCCGGGCGTACGGTGCGGAGGTTGTTGTCTGTCCGACTGCAGTTGCCCCTGAGGACCCGCGGTCGTACTACAACGTCTCCGACCGGCTGACCCGCGAGATCCCGGGTGCCTGGAAGCCCGACCAGTACAGCAACCCGGCAAACCCGCGCTCGCACTATGAGGAGACCGGCCCCGAGATCTGGAAGCAGACCGAGGGCCGGATCACCCACTTCGTCGCGGGCATGGGAACCGGCGGCACGATCAGCGGCGTCGGGAAGTATCTGAAGGAGCAGGGCACGGTCGAGGTCATCGGCGCTGACCCGGAGGGCTCCGTCTACTCCGGGGGCACCGGCCGGCCGTACCTCGTCGAGGGCGTCGGTGAGGACTTCTGGCCGACCACCTATGACCGGGACATCAGCGACGGCGTCATCGAGGTGTCCGACTCGGACTCGTTCGAGATGACCCGCCGCCTGGCCCGCGAGGAGGGCCTGCTGGTCGGCGGCAGCTGCGGCATGGCCGTGGTCGCGGCGCTCGAGGTCGCCCGCAAGGCCGGCCCCGACGACGTGATCGTGGTGCTGCTCCCGGACGGCGGCCGCGGCTATCTTTCCAAGATCTTCAACGACGGCTGGATGGCACGGTACGGCTTCCTCTCGGCCACCGACGGCACGCCCACGGTGTCGGCGGCGCTGGCCTCGAAGAGCGGCTCGATGCCCCCGCTCGTGCACGTCCACCCGACCGAGACGGTCCGCGACGCGATCGACTACATGCGCGAGTACGGCGTCAGCCAGCTCCCCGTCCTCAAGGCGGAGCCCCCGGTCGTGACGGGTGAGGTGGCCGGCTCCATCGCGGAGAAGGCGCTGCTTGACGCCCTGTTCACCGGTCAGGCCCACCTGCACGACACGATCGAGCGCCACATGGGCGAGCCGCTCCCGATGATCGGTGGCGGTCAGCCCGTCAGCGAGGCTGTCGCCCTGCTGGAGAAGTCCGACGCGGCGATGGTGCTGGTCGACGGCAAGCCCGCCGGCGTCCTCACCCGCCAGGATCTCCTGGCCCACCTCAGCTGAAGGCACGGTGATCGGCAGATCCTTGCCGATCACCGTGGCGGGCATCGGTCGTCACTGATAGTTGTCGAGGTCGCACACTCAGTCCGATCGGCGTGGGGCTGCCGGGCGTTGTATGGGTAGGAACACCAGCGACGCATCGGGGAGGTTTGAGGAGAAATGGTCATCGTCGACCAGTCCGCGCCGGCCGGTGTTGTGGACCGCCTGCTCTGGCAGGACGCCCAGCGGATGCTCGGGCGGCACTCTGAAGCCGGGCATGACGGCAACTGTGTCTGGTGTGGATGGCGCTGGCCCTGCGCGCCACGCCGGATAGCCGAGCGTGCCGACCTGGCCTCCCGGCGCCCGTGGCGCGAGGCCTGGACGGTCCGCCATGACCTCAACAGCATGCGCGACCTGCCCAACATGCAGGACGACAAACGCAGACGCCGGACCTGACGACGGGCGTCGTCCACGTGGCTCGACCGTCCCCCGGCAAGAGCCTCCGGATCGACGCCTACCCGCGGTGATGCCGTGCGTAGCCCCGCCAGCGCGCCGGTGTCCCGCACCCCGGACCCGCCCAGAACCGACCGACCGGCACGCCTCCGCCGGTCGGCGCCTCCGGCCAGGCGCAGCAACCGGTTCGGGCGGGCGCGGTAGGCGGGAGTGCGTGACCACAGGTTCCCCCGCATTCACTCGGTCACGCACTTCCGCCCTCCAACCTGCTAGAAGGCCAGCTTCCCGCGCACGGTCTCGGCCTCCTTCGGGTCGATCTCATCAAGAACGGACAGCGCCCGCCGCCAGTTTTCCCGGGCGGCCGTGGTCCGGCCCGCCGCGGCGTGCGCGTCGCCCAGCCGATGCAGGCCGTCACCCTGTGCGGACTTGTCACCGAGTTCGACGCCCAGGTCGATTGCCGTCCGGTACTGCGTGATCGCCTCGTCGTGCCGCCCGGCATGCAGCAGCGCGTAGCCGAGGCTGCTCCGGGTGTAGGTCTCCCCGAACTTGTCGTCCTGCGCGAGGTAGAGCTCGAGACCCCGCTTGCAGAGGTCGATCGCCTCCTCGTATTCGCCGACGAGCGCCTTGTACCACCCAAGGTTGTTGTAGGCGCCGGGAAGCTGGCCGGTGAGCCCGGCCCGGGTCACCAGCTCGAGTTTGCGTTCGGCCAGCGCCAGGGCCTCGGGGTAGCGCTCGACCCGTTCCTCGACCCAACCCATCCCGCCGAAGGTGCGGCCCATGGCGTCCAGGTCGCCGGTCTGCTCGTAGATGTCCAGCGCTGCCTGCAGATTCGCCCGCGCGGCGTCGTAGCTGCGTAGCCGGATGGACGCGTTGGCCAGGTCACGGTGGCTGCGCGCCTGGGCTGCCAGGTCGTCACCACGCTGCGCCGCGGTCAGCCCGATGCGATGCGCGCCGGCCCACTCGTGCCAGTGCCCGCTGCGCATCAGATAGGTGGTCAGCGCCCACGCGAGCTCCCAGGCCCGCCGGAACTCCCCGGTCTCCGCAGCCAACCGGACGGCTTCCAGCAGGACCGGGTATTCGCGGGCGAACCAGGCCGTCGCACCCGTATCGGTGGCGAACTCCTCCGGCCCGCACTCGTCGGCGGGCGGGCCCAGGTCGATCCGCTGCCGGGCCGGGAAGATCATCCGGTCGGCGGCGGCCGCGCTGTGCAGGTAGTGGTCGAGCAGGCGGTGCCAGGCAGCGGTCCGGTCGGCCTCGGTGTCGGTTTCACGAGCCAGTTCGCCGGCGTACACATGCAGCAGGTCATGCGTCGTGTAGTGATCGTCCCCGATGCGGGAGACCAGGTGCGCATCCACCAATTCGTCCAGGGACGAGCGGTGCAGCGCAGATGCCGCCGCCGCGGAGATCGAGCCGCCGATCCGCAGGTGCAGCAGCCGGAACAGCCGCGCCGCATCCGGGCTGAGCGTGCGGTACGACAACGCGAACACGCCCCGCACGTCGGTGGCCCGATCGCTCATGGCGAACGCGTCCAGCGTCCCCCGGGCCGCGCGCAGCCGATCCACGTAGGAAGCCAGCGAAGTGCTGCTCGCCGCGCGGGCCGCCGCGACGGCGAGGGCGAGCGGCAGCCGGCTGCACTCCTCGATCAGTGCGCTGACCGCCGATGGTTCCGCGTCGAGCCGGTCCGCACCGATCCGCTGGGCGAGCAGGACGCGGGCCTCGGCCGGGTCGAGCAGCCGCAATGCCAGCTGCGCGGCGCCCTCGCTCACCACCAGCCCGGCGAGCGGGTCGCGGCTGGTCACCACGGCGAGGCTGCCGGGTGCGCCGGGCAGCAGGTCGCGCACCTGGTCGGCGTCGTGGGCGTCGTCGAGCAGGATCAGCATCCGCCGCCCGGCCAGCAGGCTGCGGTAGAGCCCGATCCGGCCCTGGTGCGTGGCGGGGATGTCCTCGGGCGGGACCTCCAGCGCGTCGAGAAACCCGAGCAGCGCCTCCTCGGCCGGCAGTGGCTGACCGCGGGTGGAGAAGCCCCGGAGTCCTACGTAGAGCTGGCCGTCGGGGAAGCGGCTCGCGACCCGCCGGGCCCAATGCACGGCGAGCGCGGACTTGCCTACCCCCGCGGTGCCGGTGATGACCACACAGGACCGGGCGCTCAGCAGTGCGTCCAGTTCGCCCAGCTGCTGGGTGCGGCCGGCGAAGGGCAGGTCGGCGGGCAGCTGGGCGGGTGCGGGCCGGCGGTTGCCCGACGCGGTGACCGGCCCGTTGAGGACGGTCCGGAAAACCCGCTGCACGGCCACTCCGGGATCGAGGCCCAGCTCGGCGGCGAGTCGTTTGCGCAGATTCTGGTACGCGTCGACAGCCTCCGACCGCCGCCCGGCCCCGGTCAGCGCGAGCATCAGCAACTCGACGAAGCGTTCCCGGAACGGATGCTGATCGACCAGCATGGCCAGGTCGTCGACGACCTCCGTGGGCCGGCCGAGATCGAGCTCCCAGCCGAACCGGGTCTCCAGCGCCCGCAGGTGTCGTTCCTCGAGGTTCTGTGCGGCGGTCCGCAGGTACGCGGTGTCGAGCCCGCTCAGCGCCGGACCGTGCCACAACTCCAGGGCGGTGGCCAGCTCGGCGCTCGCGTCGGCGATCCGCCCGGCGGCGCCCAGCTCCTCGGCACGCGCCACACCCGCGTCGAACGCGGCCAGGTCGAACGGGATGTCGTCGAGCCGCAGCAGATATCCGGGGGAGTGGCGCAGGATCACCTCGTCGCCGAGCCCGCCCTCGCGCAGCCTGTTGCGCAGCGTCGAGACCCTGTTCTGCACCTGGATCCGCGCGCCGGCCGGTGGCTGGTCGTCCCACACGGCGTCGATGAGCTGCTCGACCGAGACCACCCGCCCGGCGTTGAGCAGCAGGCAGGCCAGCAGGCTCCGGGCCCGTTCACCACCGAACGCGATGGCCGACTCCGGCCCCCTCGCCTCGACGGGTCCGAGCACCCAGAACCCTCGTCCGCGCCGGCCCCCGTCTCTGATCATGATCAGCGAAACCTATCTCTCCGTGCCGCCCTATGAAAAATCTGTGGCGCCGCCGGATTAGCTAGCTCGCCGGGTGATCGGCCGGTGCGTGTGCGTTGCTCGCCCCACAAGGCGACGCGACAATCGGGGGGTACCGGCCGGTCCCCGCCCCAGGCCGGACCGGCCATTACGCCCCCTCAGGCCGGTCCGGCCCCGGGCCCCACGCTTCGCGAATAACGCATCTGCAGCACCGGCTCGGCGCCGATCGGTTCCACGCGGGTGGTGCCGTCCGCTGCCCACCCACCCTTTTCATAAAAGGTGCGGGCCCGTGCGTTGCCTTCCAGAACCCAGAGCACTGCCCGATTTCCGTACGCCGTGAGCGCACCCAGCGCGTCCACCATCAACGCCCGTCCGACCCCTTTCCCCACAAAATCGGGGTCGGCGTGGATAGCGCCCAGTTCACCGGTCCCGTCCTGCTCGCTCGGACCCAGATAGGTGAACCCGGCGAGCCGCCCGCCCGCGATCGCGACGGTCATCCGGTGGTTGTCGGCCTCCCATTTCCACCGCTCGGTCCACCATTCACCGAGCGCCGCCGGCGAGCCGAAGGTCAGCGCCTCGGGCGTGAGAATGTCCGCGTAGGCCGATGCCCGTGACCGGTAGTGCAGGTCGCCGATGCCCAGCAGATCGTCGTCAGTTACGGGACGCAGAAGCAGGCTCATGGGACAAACTTAGACGCGGGGGGACTTTCACCCGCATCAAGTCTTCCGCGAGCACGATGTCGCCGTCGAATTCCGCGCGCGCTTCGTCGAGGAAACGCGTGCTGTCTGCGTACCGTTGGGAGAAGTGGGTCAGCACCAGCGTGCGCGCCCCCGACTGCCGTGCCACCGACGCGGCCTGGCCTGCGGTCAGGTGGCCGACCTCAGCGGCCATCGCTGCGTCCTCGGCCAGGAACGTCGACTCGATCACGAGCAGGTCGGCGCCCTCCGCCAGGGCGAAAACGCTGTCGCACAGCCCGGTGTCCATGACGAACGCGAACTTCTGGCCCGGGCGGGGCACGCTCACGTCGTCGAGGGAGACGCGGCCGGATCGCCCGGTCCGCTGCAACTCACCCACGGCGGGACCGCTTATTCCGTACGCCGAGAGCAGCGCCGCCACCATGCGCCGTCCATCGGGCTCGACCAGGCGGTAGCCGTACGTCTCGATGGAATGCCGCAGCGGCAGCGCCGTGAGCGTGCCCGCGGAGGTCTCGACCCGGAAACCCGGCCCGACCGGCTCGGGCCGCAGATCGGCGACGTCGTAGAAGCTGGTGGCGTGCCACAGCCGGTCGAGGTATTCACGCCCGCCGGCCGGGAAATGCACCCGGACGGGGTGCGGCACCTTGTCCAGGGAGATGCGCTGGATGATGCCGGGCAGCCCAAGAGAATGGTCGCCGTGGAAATGTGTGATGCAGATGCGGGTGAGCGGGGTTACGGCGAGCCCGGCCATCAGCATCTGGCGCTGGGTGCCCTCACCCGGGTCGAAGAGGATCACCTCGTCGTCCCAGCGCAGCTGATAGCCGTTGTGGTTGCGATGCCGCGTGGGCACCTGACTGGCCGTGCCCAGAATCGTCAGCTCGCGCATTTTCTGTCCCGAAATTAAGGCGACCCCCGGGGACTTCCACACGCTCTCACGAGCGGGTGGTCCGGTCGGACAAGGCCGGATCCCCGGGGGTCGGGTGGCTGCCTGGTGCTCGCCGAACCGCTGCCACACGGTCTCGACGTACTACACGAACTTTCGAAGCTGTCGAGGACAGCGGCTAGCGGACAGCCACCTCACGAGTCCCGATGCTATGCAACTTCGGACCACCTCCCTTCACGTGTACGGCTACGTTAACCACGCGAGGGGCTCGGCGACAACGCTTTTAAGGTCACTACAGCCGCGGGAATACGCGCGGGGACATCTCGGTGCCCTCCACGGCCAGCGACGCGGGGCCCACGATCTGCGGATCGGGGGTGCGGACGATGTCCGTGTCCTTGCCGGTGTAGTCGAAGCGGTCGAGCACGTAGCGCATGGCTTCGATCCGGGCCCGCTTCTTGTCGTTGCTCTTCACGACGGTCCACGGCGCGTCGGCGGTGTCCGTGTAGAAGAACATCGCCTCCTTGGCCTCGGTGTAGTCGCCCCACTTGTCCAGCGACTCGAGATCCATCTTCGAGAGCTTCCACTGCCGGACCGGGTCGACCTGCCGGATCGCGAACCGGGTGCGCTGCTCACCCTGAGAGACCGAGAACCAGAACTTGACCAGGTGAATGCCGGAGCGGACGAGCATCCGTTCCAGGTCAGGGGCCTGGCGCATGAACTCGAGATACTCGGCTCGGGTGCAGAAGCCCATCACCCGCTCGACACCCGCCCGGTTGTACCAGGACCGGTCGAAGAGCACGATCTCGCCGGCGGCGGGCAGGTGCTGGACGTAACGCTGGAAGTACCACTCGCTGCTCTCGCGCTCGTTCGGCTTCTCCAGCGCCACCACCTTCGAGCCGCGCGGATTCAGGTGCTCCATGAAGCGCTTGATGGTGCCGCCCTTGCCCGCGGCGTCACGGCCCTCGAAGAGGATCACCATCCGCTCGCCGGTGGTCTTGCACCAGTTCTGCAGCTTGAGCAGCTCGATCTGCAGCAGCCGCTTGTCGTGGTCGTACTGCATCCGCGGCATGCGCTCGTCGTACGGATAGTCCTCGCGCCAGGTGTCCACGGCGCTGCCGTCCGCGTTGATCAGCACCGGGTCGTCGTCATCGTTGTCGGAGACCCGGTAGCCGCCGAGCTCGGCGATCGGCCCCGAGTAGGGCGGGGTGGTCAACTCATCGTCGAACTGGTGCTCCTCGGCCTGCATGAACAAGGTTCTTACCCAGTCGCCGCGACACCCCAACTCGCAAGAGGTGACCGAAACATGGACGCAGGGTTAACGATCAACTGAGCCACGCGCGAAGGCTCCCCTTCCGGGACTTCTCGGTCACCTCGGACAGTCCGAGCCGGGTCTCCTCGCCCACCTGCTCCTGACGGGCGAAGAGGATGCCGTAGTCGAACGCGTTCGGCCGCTCCCACGCCGCGTCCTGCAGCACCTCCCGCGCGACCACCGAATCCTGATGCGCGCCGAGCACGTCCTGCAGCTCGGTCAGACCTTTCACCAGCTGCCTGCCGGGCTTCCCCGCGTCCTCGGCGAAGACCTCCACGGCGTACCGGGCCTGCTTGTACTTCTTGCGGGCCTCGTGCAGCTCGCCGTCGTCCGCGGTCGCCTCGTCGAGCAGCTGATCCGCCTTGCGCAGCGCCTTGGCGGCCCGCCCCAGCGCCCCCGCGTCCTCGATCCCCTTCGTCACCGCGTCGTCGACGAGGTCGTCGATCGCGTCCAGCAGGGCCAGGTAGCGGTCCGAGTCAAGATCGGTGTGGAGCTGCTGTTTGCCCTGCTCGACCGCGATGGCGAACCTGTCCCGCAGCTCCTGGGCAACGGTGGGGAACGGCTCCGCGGCCCTGCCCAGCTTCTGCGAGAGCACCTGCGCGTCCCGGACGGCGCCGAGACTGTCGGCGAGCCACTTCAACTCGTCCTTCAGCGGCTCCGCGCGCTCCTGGTTGAACGAGGCCTTGAACGTCTTCAGGGTGCTCCGCAGTCGGCGGGTGGCGACCCTCATCTTGTGCACGGCCTCCGGCTCCACCTCGCGCACCGCGGCGTCCTGCTCCGCGATGGTGTCGCGCTGCTCCCGTGCGTACCCGAGGACGGGGTTGAGCTTCTTGGGTTTGCGGTTGATCTTCCTGAGCCGGTCGTCGAGCGCCCGGGCCAGCTTGGACGGCCCGGCAGCCGGGGTGGCGCCCGCGGCCCGCAGCAACTCCTCGACGGCATCGAGCAGCTCGGGGCCCCCGTCGACCAGCTCGACCTCGAGCTCCTGCCAGCGCTGCTCACCCGCGTCGGTCTCGGCACCGACCTCGTCCTGCGCGACCAGAGCCAGCGTGCGGCCGTCACCGTCCCGCAGCGGCGTCTCGATCCGGTGCGTGCGGAGCCGGGCCACAGGCTTCAATTCACGGGTACGCACAATCGAGCGCACAATCCCGGTCAGCTCGGCAGGCACGACGTTCTCATCGTCCAACGGCATCTGATGCTCTTTACGGCTGGACCCGGTCCCCGGCGTCTTGAGATGCCACCCCGCATCGTTGCCACCGGTCCGTCTGCGCAACGTGTGCTTGTTACGGGCGAGCCGGAGATCCGCGGTGTCAAAATAGGTCGCATCCAGGTCGTGGACCTCCGCCTCGCCGAGGCTGGCCACCGCGCCCGTGAGATCGGGCAGGATGAAACCGGCGGGAACGTCATACTTACGTTCGGTCTCCGTCGCCGTCTGCATAGAGACAGTCTTACCGATCTCGACGGGATTTACTCCAGCGTCTCAGCCAACGCACAGCCCCGCCCGTCATATTGGATCGCGTGAACGAACCCGAACGCCGCAAGGTGTCCCTGGCCGGGCTCGGCCTGCTCAGCGCCGGCGCCGTCCTCGGCCTCACCCTCTCCGGCCCCGGCCCCGCCCAGACCGACGCCGCAGCCCGCCCGCCGGCCACCACCGCCCCGGCAGACCCGGCCCCCGCGGACCCACCGCCGACTCCCAGCTGATCCGGTGCTTCGCCTCAGCGTTTTCTCAGCCTGATCTTGCACACTGGACAACAGGCACCCGAAGCCCCGGTTCCCGTCCCCCGTGCGGGCGCCGGACTTCGCAGCCGACGAGAAGCGCCGCCAAGACCGCCGCCCCGGTCGAAGCGGCGCTTTTCTCTTCGCTAGATCCGCGTGCCATAACGCGTATGCAAATAATGGGCCCGCGAGTATTCAGCCGCCGCCGCCCCGTAATACATGGTCGCCAGCGACACATGAAAACTGTTGTCACTCAAAGCATTCCGAGCATTCACCGTCTCGGACCACCGAATCTCGGCATCGGTCTGGCTGATCCCTTTCCGCGCACACTGCTCCAAAGTGAGCGCCTTCCCCACCCGCCACTTCTCCAGCGCGCTCTCCGCCTGGTGCATCATCGCCCGGGCCTGCTCGATCAGCGCCTCAGCAACAATCCAGGCAGCATGCTCCTCAGCACTATGGAACCTGGGCATCAATCCCCACCTCCGACCGACCCGACCTCCCGAAACGCCCTGTTCTTCCAGTGTGTGATCACGCTTCGTCAGCTGTCGATCTTTTCCACCCACATGGATTACCCCACCGCTCCGAGCAGCTCACCCCGCCATTCAGAAAACCGTTCCCGCATCACGCCGGCAGCGGCTTGCTCCACGCCGTAAGCGGCAAACGCGGTATCGCTGATCTGCTGCAGGGCCCCGAGCGCCGCAGCGAACATCTGCCGGTCAAACCCGGAGTCGGCCGCCTCGGCCAGCCGCACAAGTCTTCTCTGGTGTACTTCCCGCTCAGCAGGACCGCTTCGATGTCGAGAAAATCGCGCGGAAGGGCACGGCCATAGAGGGCTGCCATCTTGTTGCCGACAGCATCATCGGGGTGCAACACTGGCCCCGATATCCAGCGAAACGGGGGCATGCGCACGCCAGTCAGCGGCGAGCTCCACCTTTTGCGGAGCTGCTCCGGGCTCGTCGTCGCGGGTGACAAGAAGCCGGGCGAAGGTCTCCGCTCGTGCATCGACAGCCACCCATGCCTTGCATTCGAACCGCATAACCGCCGGCCAGCGCGAGTCCATGCTCCCCGCCCGCGGCCTCGAGAGCGATCGCGGCCAAGCGTCGATGCCTGGGATCCATGCCCCGGACCCTACGCGGCTGCCGAACCCGTTCCCGTCGGCCCCAGCTCGGGGAAACGCCGTTCCCAGGTGCTGCGCAGGTCTGCCGGGAGCCACAACATCGGCCATAGCCGGACCAGCGTCGCCCGATCGAGGTATCCATGCAGGTCATCCGGCTTGGTGGCCTCAATGAGCACCGTGCGGCAGTAATCAACGATCCTGCTGTCCGTGTTCGGGCCGGGTCGGCGTTCGGGTGCGTGGATGACCGGGTTGCGGCGAGTTCTGAAAAAGTTCAGTATTGAGCTGTGAGTGGAACCCGGGAAGTGCAATGGAGCGAGCTGCAGCGTGACCCCAAGGGTGTCGCTGCCCTGGCGGACTCGGGTGACGTGCGGGTGCGACGCAGGGACGGTGCATCACTCTTGCTGATGCGCGAGGACCGGGCGAATGCCGCCGGTGAGGGAGCCTTCGCCGCCGCTCGAGCGCTTCGCAACATCCTCGCCCACCTGCCGACTGCGGCCGCGGTCGAGGCCTTGGCGGAGGAGTTTCCGTGGCTCACGCTGCTACCCGAGGATGAGCTTCCTCAGTTCGTGACTGACTTCACGAAGTCGGCGCGGATCTCTGCGGAGCTGGGTCAGTGGTCAGTCCTTGCCCAGACGGTCAGGGAATGGCGGGCCACCGCCGCTGTCTATGCCGACCCGAAGCTCCTCGCGGAGCTCACGACGCCGCTGACGGGAGACTACGGCCCGGTGCCGGCGCCGGTAGAAGAGGACGAAGATGTCGCCCAAGCGCGGTGACCGCGTAGCCCCTCCCGGGCGGCCTGGCGGCTGGGAGGCGCGCTTCGCGACCTCAGAAGCGGCTAAGGGCTGGGAGCAGTTGTGTCAGACGGCACGATCGAATACTTGGGAAGCATGGATCGTGCTGACGGAGCGACCTACCGCGCCGGAGAACCCGGCGCGGCAGCATCGTCTTCGCGGAAAACTTGCTTCGCACGAAGTCGGCGGTAAAACACTGGAGCGCTGGCAGTACGAGGTAACCGCGGGAAGCCGGATCTGGTACTGCCCCGATCCGGACAGCCGCATCGTCTGGGTGGTTACAGCAAGCCCGTCCCACCCGAAGGTGACCGACTGATCAGGCGGTCTTGGCGACGCCGATGGGGCAGGTCATGCCGTTGGGGCCGTGGTTGCAATAGCCGCCGGGGTTCTTGTCCAGGTACTGCTGGTGGTAGTTCTCGGCGTAGTAGTACGCGCCGAGCGGCTTGATCTCCGTCGTGATCGCGCCGTGGCCGGCGTTCTTCACGATCGGCTGGAAGGCCTCCAGGCTGTCCTGGGCGATCTCGGCCTGTGCGGGCGTGGTGGTGTAGATCGCCGAGCGGTACTGCGTGCCCTTGTCGTTGCCCTGGCGCATGCCCTGGGTGGGGTTGTGGTTCTCCCAGAAGGCCTTGAGGAGGGTTTCGTAGGTGACCTCGGCGGGGTCGTAGACGACCTGGACGACCTCGGTGTGGCCGGTGGAGCCGGAGCAGGTCTCCTCGTAGGTCGGGTTCTCGGTGAAGCCGCCCGCGTACCCGGCTGAGGTCGAGTAGACGCCGGGGATCTCCCAGAAGATGCGCTCGGCGCCCCAGAAGCAGCCCATGCCGAACACAGCCGTCTCGAGGCCGGCCGGCCAGGGGCCCTTCAGAGGGGTTCCGAGCACCGTGTGCGTGTCGGCCACCGGGATCTCGATCAAGCGTCCCGGGAGGGCCTTGTCGGGGGTGGGCAGCTCGAGCTTCTTGTACCGCAGGAACACGGTGACTCCCTTCATCCGCTCGGTGTAACAACAACCCCCTCGTCATCCTTACCCGACGACGAGGCGAGCGCCGAGCCGATGCGAGCCGCATAGGAAAGGGCCTCGTCGTCGGAGGTGTATTTGGTGCGCGGCCAGAAGAAACCGCGTAGTCCGTCACCCTTTGTCCGGGGGACGACGTGGAAGTGCAGGTGTGGCTGCGACTGCGACACGACGTTGTTGTTCGCCACGAACGTGCCCTGCGCGCCCAGAGCCTGGGGCACCGCTCCGGCGACGCGCTGCACGAGGGTGAAGAAGCCGGGCAGAAGGTCCGCGGGCAGGTCGGTGAGTTGCGACACGTGGGGGCGGGGGACGAGCAGGACGTGGCCTTTGAAGACTGGGCGTACGTCGAGGAAGCCCACCCCGTCCGGGGTGTCCACGACCTTGAACGCGGGAACCGTGCCCGCCACGATCCCACAGAAGAGGCATGCGGCCATCTGCGCAGACTAGCCTTGCCCCTCATGACGGGTAATGAGTACGGCTTCGACACTCTGGCCATCCACGCGGGGCAGGAACCGGACCCGCGGACCGGATCTGTCGTGCCGCCGATCTACCAGACGAGCACGTTCGCCCAGGACGCTGTCGGCTCGCCGCGGCTGGGATACGAGTACAGCCGATCGGGGAACCCGACCCGTGACGCGCTGCAGGAGTGCCTGGCCGCGATCGAGGGTGGCCGCCGGGGCCTCGCGTTCGCGAGCGGGCTCGCCGCCGAGGACGCCCTGCTGCGGACGCTGTGCCGGCCCGGTGACCACGTCGTGATCCCGGACGACGCGTACGGCGGCACGTTCCGGCTGTTCAGCAAGGTCGCCGAGAACTGGGGGCTGGACTGGACCGCCGCGCCGCTGGGCGATCTCGACGCGGTCCGGGCGGCGTTCCGGCCCGGCAAGACGCGGATGATCTGGGCCGAGACGCCGACGAATCCGCTGCTCAACATCGCGGACATCGCGGCGCTGGCCGGGCTGGCCCACGAGTACGACGCGGTGCTCGCGGTCGACAACACGTTCGCCTCGCCGTACCTGCAGCAGCCGCTCGGGCTGGGCGCCGATGTGGTGATCCACTCGACGACGAAGTACCTCGGCGGGCACTCCGACGTGGTCGGCGGCGCGCTGGTCACCGCCGAGGACGGGCTCGGGGAGCAGCTCGCTTTCCACCAGAACGCGATGGGCGCCATCAATGGGCCGTTCGACGCGTGGTTGACGTTGCGGGGGATCAAGACTCTCGGCGTACGGATGGATCGGCACTGTGACAACGCGGAGCGGATCGTCGGTTTCCTGCAGAGCCACGCGAAGGTCGTCGAGGTCCTGTATCCCGGTCTTGAGTCGCATCCCGGACACGAGATCGCGGCGAAGCAGATGTCGCGCTTCGGCGGCATGATCTCGTTCCGGGCGAAGGGTGGCCGTGAGCAGGCCATCGACATCTGCAACCGGACAAAGCTCTTCGTCCTCGCGGAGTCGCTGGGCGGCGTCGAATCGCTCATCGAGCACCCCGGGCAGATGACACACCTCAGCGCGGCGGGCTCACCGCTTGAAGTCCCCGCCGATCTCGTGCGACTGTCTGTCGGCATCGAAACCGCTGACGATCTGCTCACCGACCTCGAGCAGGCGCTCGGTTAGATCTACTAGAGACCACAGGCGGAGACGGGCCATGGAAAACCTGGCGACCACGTGGGTGGGTGCCACGGCGAAGCAGATCTCCCGTGCTGTCCGTCGCGGCGACACGACGGCCACCCAGGTGGTCGCCGACCACCTGGAGCAGATCGCGATCTCCGACCCGGCGCTGTCGGCGTTCCGGGTCGTGCGCGCGACGGAGGCGATCGTCGAGGCCGAGAAGGTCGACGAGCAGGAGGATCTGGCGAACCTGCCGCTGGCCGGGGTGCCGGTCGCGGTCAAGGAGAACACGCCGGTCGCCGGCCTGCCGACCTGGCACGGCTCGGCTGCGGCGCGCACGGGGATCGCCGAGGACGACCACGAGGTTGTCCGCCGGCTCCGGGGCGCGGGCGCCGTCGTGGTCGGCGTTACCCGCATGCCCGAGATGGGGTTGTGGGCGACCACGGACGACCCCGACGAGGCCACGCGTAACCCGTGGTCGCTGGACCGCACCCCGGGCGGCTCGTCCGGTGGTGCGGCCGCCGCGGTCGCGGCCGGTCTGGTGCCGATCGCGCACGGCAACGACGGTCTCGGCTCGGTGCGCATCCCGGCGGCCAACTGCGGCCTGATCGGGCTCAAGCCGGGCCGCGGCGTCATCCCGGTCGACCTGGGTCGCGAGGACTGGCTCGGGCTGGTCGAGCACGGCATCCTGGCGACCACCGTCGCCGACGCGGCGCTCGGCTTCAGCGTTCTCGCCGGTCGCTCCCCGGCAAAACTAACCCCGCCGGAAAGGCTGCGGGTGGGCGTCGGCCTGCGCTCTCCGGTCCAGGGTGTACGCCCGGACGAGCCGAACCGTGAAGCGGTGTCGACGGCCGCGAAGCTGCTCGTGGACGCGGGACACGACACGGTGAAGGCAGAGCCCGACTACACCACGTCGCTGGGGTTGTCGGGGCTGATGACCTGGTTCGCGTGCGCGTACCGTGAGTCTCAAGGCCTTGATCTGTCGAAGTTGCAGCCCCGCACCCGGCGGCACATCCGCCTGGGCAAGCTTGCCTGGAACCGAGGCTGGGCGAGGCAGGGCCCGCGTGACGCGTGGCGCGCCAAGAGCATCGCGTTCTTCGAGGAGAACGGCATCGACGTGCTGCTCACCCCGGCCCTGGCAGCCTCACCGCCACCGGCCGGCGGGCATGCGAGCGGCAGCTGGCTCGCCAACATGCGGACGAACGTCAGCTACGCCCCGTACGCCGCGCCATGGAATGTGGCAGGTCTGCCCGCGATCGTGGTGCCGATGGGCCTGCGCCCGGACGGACTGCCCGTCGGCGTGCAGCTGATCGGCCCGCCGGATTCGGAGCTGCTCCTGCTCTCGATCGCGGGGCAGCTGGAGGTCGCCCGGCCGTGGACCCGGCAGGCATTCGTCTGATCCACTTTTCAAGATCACCGAACGGGTGCGACGATCTCCCTCATGAGTGACCTGCTTTCGCTCGCCGACGTCGAGGCGGCCCGCAAGGTGCTGGGCGACGTCGTGAAGACCACCCCGCTCGAGCACTCGGTGCCGGTCAGCACCGTCCTCGGCATGCCCGCGTACCTCAAGTGCGAGAACCAGCAGCGTGCCGGTTCGTACAAGGTGCGCGGCGCGTACACGAGGATTTCCCGGCTCACCGACGCCGAGCGGGCCCGTGGGGTGGTCGCGGCGAGCGCCGGCAACCACGCCCAGGGCGTCGCGCTCGCGGCGGGCCTGCTCGGCGCGCAGGCCACAGTCTTCATGCCGGAGGGCGCGCCGCTGCCCAAGGTCACGGCGACCAAGGGCTACGGCGCCGCCATCGAGTACGCGGGGACGTCCGTCGACGACTCGCTGGCCGCCGCCCGCGAATTCGCCGACCGCACCGGCGCGATCCTCATCCACCCGTTCGACCACCACGACGTCATCGCAGGTCAGGGCACCGTCGGCCTCGAAATCCTCGAGCAGCGCCCCGACGTCGGCACCATCATCACCGCGGTCGGCGGCGGCGGCCTGATCTCCGGCGTAGCGGTCGCGGCCAAGGCCCTCAAGCCGGACGTACGCATCATCGGCGTCCAGGCCGCCGGCTGCGCCGCCTACCCACCGTCACTGTCGGCGGGCGCCCCCGTCACGCTCACGGAATCGGCCACCATCGCGGACGGTATCGCCGTGATGCGCCCCGGCGACCTGACCTTTGCCCACGTCAACGAACTCGTCGACGAGATCGTCACCGTCACCGACGAGGACCTCTCGGCAGCCCTGCTCGTCCTGCTCGAACGGCACAAGATGGTCGTCGAACCGGCCGGCGGCGCGGCGGTCGCGGCCCTGCTCACCGGCAAGATCGACCTCAAGCCCCCGGTGGTGGCGATCCTCTCGGGCGGCAACATCGACCCCCTGCTCCTGATGCGCGTCATCGAGCACGGCCTCGCCTCGGCGGGCCGCTTCGTCCGCCTCTCGGTCCGCACCGGCGACAAACCGGGCCAGCTCGCCGGCCTGCTCTCGGAGATCGCCCGCCACCGCGTCAACATCGTCGACATCGTCCACACCAGGCACAACCCGCACCTCAACTTCGGCGAGGTCGAGGTCCAGCTCTCCGTCGAAACCCGCGGCCCGGACCACACCAACACCCTGATCGGCTCCCTCCGGGACTCCGGCTACCTGGTCACCCCCCTTTCAGGTACGCCCTGAGCAGGTTGTTTTCCGGGCAGCGCGCGCTGATTTCGCGGGGCATCGCGTGCTGTTTTCGCGGGGCGGCGTGCGCTGACTTCGCGGGGCGGCGTGCGCTGACTTCGCGGGGCAGCGTGCGCGACGGTTTTCGGGCATGATCTCGCGTCGTGAACTGCCAGGAATGCAGCGAAGAAACGGTGTCGATGCGGGGCGCCGAACCCTGGTGCCCCGCCTGCGAATGGAACCTCGGCCGTTTCGAACCGGACCGCCGCCGCCCCGAGCTCGGCTGGCTGTGGGTTGACCGTGCCACCCACCGAACCGCGTGGCGCCTGACCGAACGCGAATTCGCGGCTCTCGTGCAACGGCCGCTCGACGCGCGGAAGTGGACTGCTCCGCGCGTACTCATCATGGTTGTTGCTGTGGTGTTGTTGCTCTTTGTGGCAGCGCTTGCGGTGTGCGGGATCTGGCTGATCACGTACGACTTCCCGAAACTCACCATCCTGCCGGGAGTGGCCCTGCTCGCCCTGGCCATCGCATTGCGCCCCCGCCTCGGCGGCCTACCCTCCGAGATTCACGAGCTCCCCGAATCCTCAGAACTCGCCGCCCTCGTCACCCACGTCGCCGAAGCCATCGGAGCACCGCAACCCCACATCATCGGGGTGGACGATTCCCTCGGCGCCTACACGACCACCATCGGCCTGCGCCGCCACCGGGTCCTGGTCCTCGGTCTGCCGCTCTGGTCAGCCCTGACCGATCAGGAAAAGGTCGCGCTCATCGGCCACGAGCTGGGCCATTTCGCCAACGGCGACATCCGCCGCGGCCCCCTGGTCCACATGGCACTGACCACCCTCGGCAAACTCTCCGCGCTGACCCGCGAAAGTGGCACCGCCACGACCGTGCTCGAAATCGTGGTCGCCGCGATCCAATGGTTCTTCTCGCGCATCGTCTTCCTGCTCCACCTGCTCGTGGTCTGGCTCGGCCTCCGCGACTCCCAACGTGCCGAATACCTCGCCGACGAACTCGCCGCCCGAGCCGCCGGCACCGCGGCGGCAGCCACCCTGTTCGACACGCTCCTGCTCCACGACTCCCTCGAAACGGTGATCACCCGGGAGGCCAGGGCCAGGCGTGGCCTCCCGGCCTGGAAAGCCGCGGCAGCCGAAGCCCGGACCAGCTCGGCCCCGCGCCTGCCCCTGCTGCGCCAGCTCAGCCGCCGCGACGAGGTGTCCCTCTTCGCCTCCCACCCACCGACCGGAATGCGCGCGGCAATGCTCCAACGCCGCCCCGCCCACCCCGCCGCTGTCACCCTGACGGAACCCCGATCCGCCCGCATCGACACCGAACTGGACCCCATAGCGGAACAGATCCGCCGTGAACTCGCCGTTCAGGCTTTCTGACCCTCGGTCTCAGCGCGTTCTCGCACCACTGGCGAAAGCTGGTGGCCTGCTGGGACGGCGGGTGCGGCGTCGCAGATACCGTCGCTCTGCGCCTCGATCTGACCGACCAGTCTGAGGGCCCCGCCGTCAGCGGGCCCTCTGTCGTTGGCCGGCCCGCCCGCAATACTCTCCAAGTTCTCAGCCCGCCCCAGCCCAGCCCAACCGCAGCCGGGACCCCTTAGCCGGCCCTGTCACCCAAGCCGGCGCGGTCCTGTCACCCCATGTCGGCCTAACCGCAGCCGGGGTCCCTTAGCCGGTCCTGTCACCCGTGCCGGCCCGGTCCTGTCACCCATGTCGGCCCAACCGCAGCCGGGGTCCCTT
>NZ_BOMN01000023.1 GCF_016862215.1 Winogradskya humida | reverse complement strand
GCCCATTGACAGGGCGGGTGGCCCCGCATCCATGCCTGCCGACGACCTAGACAGCGATGGATCACTCGCGATGGATGGCGTCCGTACGCTCAGCCTGTGGAACGGCAGGAAGGGCCGACCCTGGCGCTGGCCCGCCGGCTCGCATCCGAGCTCGACGGCGCCGCCGAGACAGAGATCAATCGAACGGGTCACGGCCTGACAGCTCGAACCGCGCCGACGCGTGTGCGATTGACTGGGCCGACCGGACGTCGAGACCGGTTACGACGGCCGCTCCCGCTATGGCCGCGTTGGTCAAGGGTCACGCAGTGTCTTACGTACCGCTGAACGCGCTTGGTCAGCGCCGGTTGCCGTTCCGCGAGCACGTCGCCACTCAGGATGATCGCTCGACTAGCCTGCTGTGGTGGGAGCAACCGAACTGGACGAGTTGATCGTGGCCGACGGCGCGGCGCTGCGCGTGTGGCTGCTCGCCAACCACACCACTTCCCCTGGTGTGTGGCTCGCCCTGACCAGGAAGGGCGGCTCGGTCACCACGCTGACCTGGCAGCAGGCGGTCGACGAGGCACTGTGCTTCGGCTGGATCGACGGGCAGGCCCGCAAGCGCGACGAGGAGAGTTCCTGGCGGCGGTTGACCCCGCGCCAGCCCCGCAGCGTCTGGTCCCAGCGCAACGTCGCCCACGTGGCCCGCCTGGAAGCAGCCGGCCTGATGCTGCCCGCGGGCCACGCCGCGGTGGAAGCCGCGAAGGCGGACGGGCGATGGACGGCCGCCTACGCGCCGCCGTCGGAAGCGCAGATGCCGGCCGACCTGCTGGCCGCGATCGCCGCCGACCCCTCGGCGCAGGCAATGTTCGACGTACTCACCAACACCAACCGTTTCTCCCTCATCACCCGCGTCAACGGCGTCAAGCGCGCCGAGACCCGCACCCGGAAGATCGCCGAGTTCGTCGCGATGCTGGCCCGGCACGAGACAATCCACCCACAGCGAGCCAGACCGGCCGACCCGCCGACGCCCTGACGCGGCGCAGCTTGCCGCACGGGAGTTCGTGCTCCACCAGGGCCTCAACGAGCACGACGATCGACGTGCAAAGATCGGGCGTGCGGATGTTCTGGGCGCAGCGTCGGGTGTGCCGCCGGCTCGGCGTCCCCTCGCTTCGACCTGGGCCTGGGACGTTGACCGGGGTTGCTCTGGGGCGAGCAACTGAGCTGGAACCGTTGAACGCCATTCGTCATCTGCCCGTCGGGCAGTCCGACGGCTGGTACGTGTGGCGAGGCGGGCAGATCCCCCACGACGACGATGAGTTCTTCAGCCCCGTCCACGTCGAACACGCCAAGGATCACTTCCCCGAATTGCTGCCGTACCTGGCGCTTCCGCCTGGGTTCGGCGTGATTCTGGCGCCCGGGTATGAGGACGTTTGGCAGGACCAAGCACTCCTTGATCCCTGACTGCCAAATCGGTAGCAGCGCACTCACATACCGCCGAGCGCTCGAGCGCCGAGTGGACACCCGCTTCCCGTTCCACAGCTATGATCTTGGTCGACTCGGGGAGTGGTTGACGACGTTGGTACGTACGCTGCAATGCCGCCGGATGGCGAAGCTTCCGGTTCTGAATGACGGGGAAGGCCTCGTTGCGCCGGCCGTTCGAGCCGGTGCCGGACAACGCTCAGGTGTTCAGCGCGTCCGGCCGGGCGTTGCGGTCGTTCCGGGTCGGCGATGGCGTCGCGCATCTCGCCGTCGACGAGCCGGGCACCATCTGGGCGGGTTACTTCGATGAGGGTGTCTACAGCGGAGATCCGTTCAGCGCCGGCGGTCTCACCCTCTTCGACGAGTACGGACGGCAACTGTGGGCCTATTGGCCGCCGTCCGGGTTTGACGACATCGCCGACTGCTACGCGTTGAACGTGGGTCCTCGCACGACGTGGGCCTACTACTACATGGGATTCCCGCTGATCCGGGTCACCGATCACCAGGCCCGGTCCGGCCGCCCTCACCCCGGTGAAGAAGATGAACGTCGTCAGCACCCGCGGAAGCCGCCTCTACCTGCGAACCACCGACTCGGTCTTCACCGCCGACCTGGCTGAATCCTGAGGATCCGGACACCTGTCTAAGCGGCGGCGACCGGGAAGGCGGTTCGCGTACGGTCCTCGGAGATCTGCCAGATGCGGCGAGCCTCGTCCTCGCTGCGCAGCCGCGAATAGAGCGCCTGCTCGGCGGGCGCACCGCCTAGGTGGCCCGGGCCGCTGGGACCGTAGAAGCGTCCCCCACCATCCACTGCGGTAGCGGCGAGCAATGCCGGGAGCGGGGCGGTCTCCAGGGTCCCGACAAGCAACCCACGCGCGGACAGCGCCCGGATGACCCGCACCCCCACCGTGTCGCGGGCCCGACCGACCTCGGGACGTGCCGCCAGCAGGCTGGTCGGGGCGATGCCCGGGTGGGCGAGGTTGCTGGTGATGCCCCAGCCCCCGGCCAGGCTGCGCCGCTGCAGCTCCAACCCGAACAGACCAAAGGCGATCTTCGATTGACTGTACGCGCGGCCCCCGTTGTACGACCGTTCCCAGTTCAGGTCGTCCCAGTTGATCGCTCCCTGGTTCGCGGCGATGCTGAGCTGCGACGTCACCCGGGCCCGGCCGGCGCGCAGCAGTGGCAGCAGGTGACCGGTGAGGGCGAAGTGACCCAGGTGGTTGCTGCCGAACTGGAGCTCGAATCCGTCCGCGGTGACCTGCCGCTCGGGCGGCGTCATGACACCGGCGTTGTTGATGAGGAGGTGGATCGGCCGGTCCTCGGCCCGCAGCGTGGCGCCGAGCGCGGCGACGGACTCCAGTGACGACAGGTCGAGCTCTCGCAGGGAGACGACGGCGTCCGGATGCTGCTTCAGGATCGCAGCGATCGCAGCTGAGCCCTTGCGCTGGTTGCGGACGGGCATGACGACCTCGGCACCGGCGCCGGCGAGCCGGGTGGCCAGGCCCAGGCCGACCCCGTCGGAGGCGCCGGTGACGACGGCGAGTTTTCCGGTGAGGCTGGGGACCGTGAAGGCAGGTGTACGTGGCATGTCTTTACGATGCGCGCCGGAAGCGGCGTTATCCACGGCTTACCGATCCCAGGCTGAGCGATCCCTCTCCACCGGGGTGAGCGGTATAACCAGACTATGATCGATCGTGCCGGGCTCGCCGCATTCCTGCGCCACCGCCGGGAGTCCCTGCAACCCGAGGATGTGGGCCTGCCCCGCGGGACGCGCCGCCGGACCAGCGGCCTGCGCCGGGAGGAGGTCGCCGCGCTCTGCCACCTCTCGGCGGACTACTACAGCCGCCTGGAACGCGAACGCGGCCCGCACCCCTCCGACCGCCTGATCGCGTCGATCGCCCAGGGCCTGCACCTGTCGCACGACGAACGCGACCACCTGTTCCGGCTGGCCGGGCACAATCCGCCCGCGACTGGTACGGGTGGCGAGCACATCAGCCCCGGCATGCTGCGCATCTTCGACCGTCTCACCGACACGCCCGCCGAGATCGTCACCGAGCTCGGTGAGACCCTGCGGCAGACAGCGCTCGGCGTGGCCCTCACCGGCGACCTCAGCCGGTACACCGGCCCGGCGCGCAGCATCGGCTACCGCTGGTTCACCGACCCGGCCTTCCGCGCTCTCTACCACCCGGACGACCACCCGCTGCACGCCCGCGTCTTCGCCTCGGGACTACGCAGGGTAGTAACCCTGCGCGGCCCGGACTCGCACGCCGCGCACCTGCAGCGCCTCCTGCTCGCCCGCAGCGAGGAATTCCGCACCCTCTGGACCGACCACGAAATCGGCGTGACCTACCAGCACGTCAAACGCTACGTCCACCCCGAGGTCGGCCACCTCGAACTCACCTGCCAGGCCCTCCTCGACCCGGACCAGGCCCATTCCCTGCTTGTCTACACGGCCGTTCCCGGCAGCGAGAGCTACGACAAACTCCAGCTACTCTCCGTCATAGCCACGACCGCATCGGACCTGAGCGCGCACTGAACCGTGTCGATCAGGTGGGCAGGGGCGTGAGCGCATCATCCAAGGCCGCCCGGGCGCCGCGCAGGGCCAGCCGGAGCTGGTCGGGTGAGCGGCGGACCTGGGCCAGCAGCAGGCCGCCCTGGATCGCGGCCATGGTGAGGTCGGCGAGCTCCGTCACGTTCACGTTCGGGAGCAGGTCGCCCGACTCCTGCATCCGGCGCAGACCCGCGATGAGGGGGGCCTCCCAGCGGGCGAAGGCGTCCACGAATGCCTGCCGGGCGAGGTCGTCCCGGCCGCCGAGCTGAGCGGCCAGCGAGCCGATCGCGCAACCACCCACGGCGTCCTGCCGGGTCCCGTTGGCCACGATCGCGTCGAACCAGTGGTCGATGCCGGTGACCGTGTCGACATGCAGGAGCAGTGGTTCCTGCGCGGCCAGCACGGTGTCCACGGTCGCGTGGACCACCGAGCGGACGAGGTCGTCCCGGTCGTCGAAGTAGTGGTAGAGCTGGCTGCGGCCGACCCCGGCGGCGCGTTCGACATCATCCAGCGTCACTGCCGCGACGCCGTGCCGCTGGATGAGCTCAGCGGCCGCGTCGAGGATGCGGCCGCGGGTCGCGCGGCCCCGCGTGGTGGTCGGCGTGTGTCCCATGAAGCTCCCTACGAAGGAAGGAGAACTGTGTTCGCCAGCCCACCCGTCCGGCTCTCCGTGCTGGACACCACGCCCATCGGCCGCACCCCGGAGTCGGCGTTCGAGTCGCCCGAACGGCCGCGGATGAAAGGTCATTCGAGGCTGTTCAAGTTTGTCGATTATTCGCCCGCATATTCGGCCTGCGAATCCCATGGGGACAATCTAAGCCGATGTAATGATCCTCTCCGTGCACTTCCAAGGTTGGACTTTTTGCCACCACATTCGGTGTCTTTAGCGAGCTCTTTAGAGAGTTGCTGTTCGGGCTTATTGCAGGGTGTGGCACCGCAGGTGGTGGTCGGATGATCCGGCGTAGCATCTGGCTGAGTGCGGCCCATCGGGTCATCTCCTCGGAGACCACCGGGTTACGTTCATAGTCACGCGCCAATCGGTGGTTCGGGGTCAGCCAGGCCAAGGTCCGCCTCGACAACCCACCCTTTCGGGACAACTCGAACCCGCGCTGCGCGGCCCGCTTGCGCACCATCACCATCACCAAAATCCGCCAGGCCACTCGACCAGCCGGTCCCCGGAACTTGGTCAGCGAACATGTGCCATGGCGTTCAGGAGCACTTCGGAGAGTTGTGCGGCGGCCCGAACCGCGGCGAGCTCACCTCGATGCAGGATGGTGAGATCTTCGACAGCGCAGGCGGGTGGCGTATGGCTCGTCGCCGCGGCAAGAGCTTCATTCTCTCGAGCCCAAGTGGACACCGATTCGATCAGGGCGGTCGTCATCTGCGCGGGCGACATGTTCTCGGAGCTCAGTCGGACTAGCAACTGTTGCCGGTACGGCCAGTAGGACCAGACCTTGGTTTCGTCGAGAAGTTGTTCCACCGGGTCAGTGCGCAGGTAGCACCAGGCGAGCTGGACTGAGTCGGGCCGGCCGTCAGCGATTAGGTCATCCACCATGCGGTGGCGGGCATGGGAACCGGCTACTTCGTAGAAGGTGCTGCGGCACCCGTAGGGCCGGGCAGCGGCGACGATACTTCTCCAGGTCAGCGGGGCGTCCGGGTGAGCGACGAGAAGCTCGTGGGCCGCCCGGAAGTAGGTGACCTTCGTCTGCCAGTGATTGCGGCGGGGCGACGTGTTGCGCGAGAGCCGGGCGTGCCACTGCCCGGTGACAGTCCGACGAAGGTCCTTCTCGACCCTCAGACTCTGGTCCGCCAGCTCTTGCCGGCACTCCTCCGCAGAAGGCTCTGCAGTTCCCCATTCCATGAGAGCCGTGGCGGTGGCCATTGCCACGCCTCCTTCGGTGAGCAACTCGGAAGCCGTTTTCCAACGCGGAACCATTCCGCTCTTCGCCATCTCATTCACCTTCTGTGTCACCACCTCCAGGGGCTCGGCGAGGCGCACAGCAAGCGCATAGTGTACAGACTCTTTTGAGACGCCCTCCTCTTGAAGCTCAAGCATTGTCCGGAGGTAGACCTTTGTGGTCGCACCCGTTCTGTCGGCCGCTCTCCCTTGCTCCGCACGGAGGAGGACGTCAGCCAACCCAGCATCCAGGTCGAGCTCGACCCGATCGGTGTCCGTGTGGTGCGCGCGATCAAGGAGATCACGGACGGGGTCGCCAGCCGAGGAAATCATGGCCGCTCACCTTCTTCGCAGGAGTGAATCTCCGTCATTCGGGCCGCGATTGGTTGAATCCGCTGACGAAGCCGTTCGGCAACGGTGCGCACCGTAGAGCTGGTGATCTCGAGGATGCCAGCGACTTCGGCGCAGGTGAAGCCTTCAAGGAAGATGAGCACGCCTACCGACCTCATGCGGGGCGTCTGCTGTGCCAGCAGAGCCCTTACTGCCTCGAAGAGCATTGTCTCGGACGCAACGGACTCGACCGGCCGGCAGAACGCCTCCTCGATGTCTTCCATCTCGGTGTCCCCAAAACGACCGAGGGCTCGATAATGATCGGCAAGCTTATTCATGACTATGCCAATGACGTACCTTCGGTTTGTGTCCTGGCCAAGGCTTGATCTCGAATTCCATCGAGGTAGAAGCGCGACGTAGGCGTTCTGCATGACATCTCCGGCCAGGAACTTGTCGCCGGCGGCGGCACGTCTTACGAGGTCGAAGATTCCCTGGGAGGTGGCCTGGTAGAACTCGGCGAAACCCGGGAAGGGGTCCTCATTGTCCAGTGATCCTGAACGGGCAGCCACGTCTTACTCCCACCGAGGCCGGTTGTCGCCTCGTTCACTTTCACCAATCTCGATCCTGCCGTTGAAGTCAACTTCAAGACGTCCCTCATCAGCGGATCTGTCGACATAGTGTCGCAGCACCTGGTCCCCTCGAGCCAGCTCGCGGACTGTCGAGTGCCGTATCCAGCTGCGCATAAGCATGATCAATTGTCGGCATACGCCGGCACTGATCAGCAAAGTGGTCACATGCTGCCAGCCGTCCATGATCTGTTGCTCCCTTCGAATGTCATCAATAGCTCGTCGAAGAGAGCCGAAGCGTCTACAAGATCCGTCCATATTTTGGGTGACACCTGACCGGCGCCCGATGGCGGGCGCCGCGGACAGCGTTCGGCTCAATACTTGAGTTGGCAGGAGATGAGCGAGACGTCTTCATGATCGACTCGTGGAAGATCGCCTGACCGGATGTCGATGTTGCGCAGCGACATCCGGAGGAGCTGAGTCGGCTGCATGCCCCGCTTGCTGGCTGGTTCACCGGGGCGGCGCCGCGGCTTGCTCCGGCAGTCACCCAACCGGGCTGGTCACATTCCTGGAGGGCCCTCCTCGACCCGGACCAGGCCCATTCCCTCCTGGTCTATACACCCGTCCCCGGCAGCGAAAGCTACGACAAACTCCAGTTCCTCGCGGTCACCGCCACGAGTTCGCACCCGTGACGGTGACGCCCGCGACGATCCCCTCCACGCCGTCGCCGGTCAGCATCACCTTCGCGCTGCGGACCGGGTCGAGCTCCGTGACCGGCACATCCTGGTAGAGCAGGATGCTCTCCAGCTCGACGGCGCCATGCTCCGTCGCGAAAGAGGCGTGCAGGTGGACCGGGCCGGCCAGGCACCGCACGATCGCGGTGACCCGGCCGGCCGCCGAGTGCACCACCTCGTGAATCTGCAGGCTCACCGGGTTCGCCAGCACCTTCGTGATCTCGACCAGGCCGGGCTTCCCCGTGGACCGCGGCGAATACTCCTCGTCGCAGACCAGCGCCCCGTCGTCCTGGGTGCTCCACCGCACGTCGCTCTCGAGCAGTTGCCGGGCCGCTTCCCCGGCGACGGCCGGATCACATCCGGGTACGGCGACGCTCAGCAGCGCCTCGGCAACCCGCGCGCCCACCGCCTGGTGAGCGTCCACATCGCTGAGCGCGGTCAGCACCAGCAGCAGCCGCTGCTCCCTCGTCCCCAGCGTGCCCCACTCGACAAGCCGCTCGGCCTCGCGCCACGACAGCCCGGGCCCGTAACCGTGCCCCTCCCGAGCGGCAACGCTGAGACACCGCCCGTCGCCGGTCAGCACGACGTGGTCCTCGCCGCCCTCGTCGTCGTACCCGAACCAGATGACCACCGCATAGCCGGCGCTGACCCGCAGCACCGGCCACTGCCCCGACTCCTGGATCAGCTCGTAGAGCTCCAGCGGATCCTCGTCGCCGAACAGGGCCTCGACCAGCTCGCCATCGACGTTCCCGTCCACCAGGGAACACCAGAACGCCCGCTCGCCGAGCAGCCAGCTCCCGTCGCTCAGCACATCCGCGGAGACACCGTCATAGCGCCGCACGTAGTCCGCGGCCTGAGCTTCGTCGAGCACGGCCAGACCCTACACAGCCCCTACGACAAAACCCCCGGCCCGCTCGATCCTGCCACGATCGCATGCTTACCTCGCGTGTACGCCCGCCCGTCCACTCCCCCAGCCAGCGAAACCTCGGCTTTGACCGCCGCGTATTCAACAGCAGCCACCGCATCGCGCCGCAATTCGTCCCGAAAGGCGAGCAGTCGCTGCCAGTAGCCGATCGCTTCGAGGCGTGCGGATCTCAGCGAAGCGGTCGTACCCCGCTGACACCGACCCTGAGATCGATGATCGGCTTGGCGGTCATGCCCGGCACGGCCGCCGACGTGGCGTGCTCACAGGACGACACCCGTCACGCGGGAGTGCTGCTCCAGGTTCGCGACGAATCCGGCGTACGCCTCATGGTCGGGGCCTGCGATCCACTTTGCCGGAGTTTTCGTCAGGAGTTCCGCGTATTGGTCCTGCAGGGGCGCCCGGACGTCCAGGAGGACACACGGGCCCGGCACCTCGACAGACACTCGCTGGTCGCCGGCGGTGACCACGATCTGGTGGTCCTCCTCGACGTCGAGCAGGCACATCCGCGCCCCCGCCCCGATCGCGAGCGTCGCGAACGTCTCCCGGATGGACGGTGACGCCAGGAAGAGTCTGCTCTGCTGGCTGACCGCGGGTGTGAAGGAGAAGTTCCAGCAGCCGGGCATCGGGGTCTCGTGCACGCTCAGATAGACGTACCCGACGGCGATCTGGTCGCCTCGGGCGTTGTCCACGACGTCGAGATAGGAGTCGCGGTAATCCTGCAGGCGGTCGTCGCAGGGAAAACAGAGCGAGAGGTCGAACTCCGGGCGTACGGCCGTCGCGAGCTCGACGATCTCACCACCCTGGAACCGGACCGTCGCGGGAAAGTGCACCGCCGGCCCCTCCGGAACGACCACCGTGGTGAACTCGTCCCGCACATCACACAGCGCCGCCACCAGGGTGAGGAACCGCCCGGCGTCACGCCCGTCCACGTACACGTCGTAGCTGTAGTCGATTCCCAAGCCATAGACCCCCGAGACGGTAGGCAGCAAGCCTAGTCAATGCCACGCCACGGCCTCGCCATGCGGTCAGGAATCGAGAAGCGCAGGTCAGGGTGGTGGTCCTAGCGTGATCGGCATGCAGAAGAACACGTGGGTCCGGCCGTTTCACCGGTGGACGTCGATTGCTTTCACCGTCACCGTGGTTGCCACGTTCGTCGCGCTGGCGCAGGAGGAACCGGTCGTCTGGGTGTCGTACGTGCCGCTTGTGCCGTTGGCTTTGTTGCTTTTACCGGGTTGTACCTGTTCGCGCTGCCGTACCTCGCGAAACGGCGCGGGTAGACATACTGGGCCGCATGCGGCGGCTACTGGGGATCTTGTTCGTGCTGGTGCTGGCCGGGTGTGGGACGCCGGCGAAGACCATGACGGGTGCGGAGGCGATCCAGCAGGTCGACGACTATCTGAAGGACGCGGTGGCGGCGGCGCCGGCGGGTGTGCGTCTGGTGCGCAAGGCCGAGGCCACGAACGGGAGCGGGTGCGTGCGGGGGCTGTCGGATTCCGGTTTCACCGGGCAGGTCAAAGCCGAGGTGGCGTACGAGGCCCAGGTCGACCCCGCAGTAGCGGCACAGTATCTCCAGGCGCTCGGTGACCTGTTCGACCGCAAGTGGGGCAAGCCGGAACGGTCCGCGGACAACGTCGGCGTGTACGTCGACGAGGTGCGGCTCTACGGCGACTACTGGCCGGGGATCAAGCGGCTGACCGTCGGCGGAAACTCCGGCTGCGTCTGGGTCGGCGGCACACCAGGCCCCGACGACCGCCCGTAAAAAGGCCGGCCCCGGGAGAGTCCCGAGGCCGGCCGGTGGAACAACAGCGATCAGGCGTTTTCGAGGGCCGGGGTGGCCGGGACCTCGCGCTCGAGGGCGGCGCCCTCGACGTCGAGGACCGGGAGCCAGGTGAGCCAGGCCGGGAGCCACCAGCCCGCGCGGCCGAGCAGGCTCAAGGCTGCCGGGACCGCGATCATGCGGACGATGATGGCGTCGAAGAGGATGCCGATGGCCAGGGCGAAGGCGATCGGTTTGATGGTGTCGTTGCCTTCCGGGACGAAGCCCGCGAAGACCGCGAACATGATGGTCGCCGCCGCGACCACGACCGGGGCGGCCTGACGGAAGCCGGTGGTGACCGCGTCGCGGGGTGAGGCGCCGTGGGCGTGGGCCTCGTGCATGCGGGAGACCAGGAAGACCTGGTAGTCCATCGCGAGGCCGAACAGGATACCGATGACGATGATGGGCGAGAGGCTGAGCAGCGGGCCGGTGGTCTCCGCGTTGACGATCTGCTGGGCCCAGCCCCACTGGAAGACGGCGGTGGTCGCGCCGAGGGCCGAGCCGATGGTGAGCAGGAAGCCGAGGACGCCGACGACCGGGACCAGGATGGAGCGGAACACCAGGATCAGCAGGATCAGGGCCAGGCCGACGACCAGGATCAGGTAGCGGGGCAGGGCCGCCTGGAGTTTCTGGGAGACGTCGACGCTGACCGCGGTCTGGCCGGTGACGTAGACGCCGTCCTGGCCGTCGAAGGAGTCCCGCATCGCGTGGACCAGGTCGACCGTCGTGGTGCTGTCCGGTTCGGAGGCCGGGATGACGGTGACCAGGGCGGCGGTGCCGGCCGGGTTGGGGGTCGGCGGGGCGACGACGGCGACGTCGGGGAGGTTCTTGACCGAGCCGGCGATCGTGGCGGCGCGGGCGGCGGCGTTGTCGCCGTCGACGAGGACCAGCAGCGGGCCGGTGAAGCCGGGGCCGAAGTGCTCGGCGATCAGGGCCTGGGCCTTGGCCTGGGTGCTGTCGGCGGCGGGCGGCTGGATCAGCGAGGTCCGCATCGAGAAGAACGGGATCGAGATCACCGCGAGTACGGCGACGGCGGCGAGCAGGCTGAGCACGCGGAACCGGGTCACCGTGGCGGACCAGTGCCGGTAGACGGCCCGGCCCTCGCCCTCGCCGTTCGCGGCGGCGGCTGCCGCGGCACCGGGGGCGCGCAGCTTGCGGGGCAGGGCGCGCAGGCCGATGAAGCCGAGCATCGCCGGGACCAGGGTGATCGCGATGAGGACCGCCACCACGATGGTCGAGGCAGCGGCGATGCCCATCTCGGTGAGGAACGGGACACCGGCGACGGACAGCCCGGCCAGGGCGATGACGACGGTCAGGCCGGCGGTCACGACCGCGGAGCCCGCTGTGCCGACGGCGAGGGCGGCGGCGTCCTGCGGCGTACGCCCGCGCAGCAGCTCCTGGCGGTGCCGCGTCACGATGAACAGCGCGTAGTCGATGCCCACGGCCAGGCCGAGCATGATGGCGAGGATCGGCGTGGTCGACTGCAGGTCGATGAACCCGGTGAGGGTGGTGATGCCGAGCGCGCCGATGCCCACGCCGACGACCGCGGTGAGCAGGTTCATCCCGGCGGTGACCAGGGAACCGTAGGTCAGGGCCAGCACGAGCAGCGCGACGACCACACCGATGAGCTCGGCGGGGCCACCGATGTCGGCGGCGTTGGCCTGGCTCGCCTCGCCGGTGACCTCGACGGTCAGGCCGGCGGTGTTGGCAGCGGCGACCGCGTCGAGCAGCGCGGCCCGGTCGGTGTCGGTGATCTCGGTGGCGACGACCGGGTACGTGACCGTGCTGTACGCGGCGCTCTGGTCCGCGGAGACCGCCGGCGCCTTCGGATCGAGGGGGTTCGACGCGGACGCCACGCCGGGCAGCTTGCCGAGCCCGGCGACGAGCGTGGCGACCTTGGCGGCGTTGGCCGGGTCGGTGACCTTGGTGCCGGCCGGGGCGGCCATGACCACCTGGGCGGTCGCGCCGTTGGCGCCGTCACCGAAGCGCTGCTCGATCAGGTTGAGCGCGGTGGTGGACTCCTGCCCCGGGATGCTGAACGTGTTGACCGTCGAGCCGGACAGCGTCGCCGCGCCCACCCCGGCGGCGATCAGGACCACGAACCAGACGGTCGTGACCCAGACCCGGTGCCGGAACGCGCCCAGCCCGAGTCGATGCAGGAAGGTAGCCATGGCCTAAGGGGTTCCTCTCGTCGCGGCCGGGTGCGGATGCCCCAGCGCGTCATAACTGGTGGCGACGAGGTGCCCGCGCACCTCGTCACGGGGGTGGTCGCGCAGGGCCAGCGCGGCGACGGCCAGCGCACCCAGTGCCCCCACGACCCGGGTCGCCCGGCCGAGGTCGGGATGCTCCGGATCAGCGGGGTGGTGCACGTCGATGCCGAACGCCGCGAGCAGCACCTGGCCGACCTCGTCGAGCAGGGCGGACTCGCCGGTCTCGGTCATCCGGCTGAACGCGCTGAGGACGAGCGCGATCAGGCCGGGGTGAGCGAGCGCCACATCGGCGAGGGCTTCCAGCACCACCCGGTCCCGCCCGGGGCCCAGCGGCTGGCCCTCGACCCGGGCACCGATCTCCCGGAGCACGCCGGTGCAGCGGCCGGAGACCGCCTCCCAGAGGGCTTCCTTGCTGGGAAAACGGTGCAGCAGGCCGGTCTTGGAGTAGCCGGCCGCGTCCGCGATCCGCTGCACGGAGGTTTCCTTGAAGCCGTGCCGGGCAAACAGAGCGGCGGCCTGATCAACGATCTCGTCGTCGATCTCCTGCTTCGTGGGGCGGCGCATGTGGACCACAGTAGTCCAGCCCGGACCAGAGTGGTCCGCAGTTGGGCGTAACGGTGCTCACGTTCTCGTCAGGGACGATCAGGCTGCGGCGCCGGCCCGGCGCTTCTGCGCGTACATGGCGTGGTCGGCCTGGGAGATCAGGAGCTGGACGTCGTCGCCCGCGTTGCCCACCGCCCAGCCCACGCTGGCACCCACCCGGTAGAGACCGGAGACGCCCTTGATCGGCTCTCCGATCGCGTCACGCAGTCGTGTCGCGGTCTCGGCGATGGTCTCCGTCAGATCCGGGCCGCTGAGCACGGCCACGAACTCGTCACCACCGGTCCGCGCGATCACGTCGCTCTCGCGCAGATGGCCGCGCAGCCGCTCGGCGACCACCACCAGCACTTCGTCGCCGGCCTCGTGCCCCGCCTCGTCGTTGACCTTCTTGAAGCCGTCGAGATCGATGACGAGCACACCCACCTGCCCGAGCGCCCCGTCGAGCCGGTCCGCGCGCGCCTTCAGCAGGGAACGGTTGGCGAGGCCGGTCAGGGAGTCGTGGGTCGCGGCGTACTCCGCCTCGGCCTGGCTGCGCTCGAGCGCCGAGTGCAGGCGGGCGTGCTGGATCGCGATGGCGGCGTGCTCGGCGAACAGCGCGAGGATCTCCTGCTGCTCGGCCCCGGGGCGGCGCAGGCCCTCGGGCAGGTCGACGCTGAGGACGCCCAGCCACTCCCCCGACGGCGACTGCAGCGGCGCGAACAGGCAGTCCATCGGATGCCACGCCCCGGGATCCTCGGTGACCTCGATGTCCGGCGTCCAGATGTAGAGGCTCTCGGGGACGCCCACGCGATGATCGACGAAGTAGAGCGTGCCCCAGCGCTCCGAGATGCGGAACAGCTCCCGCCAGCTCTCGGCCGACCCGCGGCTGCCCAGCAACTCGCTCTTCAGGTCGTCGCTGCCCGCCACCGCGACCGTCAGATAGTCACCGTTGGGCTCGGCCAGGTTGACCGCGGCCAGCCCGAAGCCGGCCACCTCGACCACACCGTTGGCGACGGCCTCGAGCGTCGCGGTCAGGTCGAGACTGGCGTGCACCCGCTTGGTAACGGCGTGCAGGGCCCGTAGAGCCTGCAGCTGGGTATCGGCGCCCAAGATCCAGGCTCCCTCCGCGCATCGCTGATCAACTGACCGTAGTGCATCCCCTCACGAGTAGTGGAATCCGCCGATCGGCGTCGTTCACCGCAATCTGAGATCTTTTCCCGCCGTTGCCATGGCGGTAGCGCCCGCAACGGCCACCGTTTCGGCGAGCGAGTCGTGCAGCGTCAGCTCCGGACGGGCCAGAGCGAGTTGCACGCGTACGTCCAGACGTCGCGGATAGTCCCGATCGGCACCCACCACCAGGGGCACACCGCGGGTCGCGTGCACACCGAGTTCGTACAGCGTAATCGGCTGGACGCTGCCCCCGCCCGCGAACCAGAACAGCACCACACCGGCGCGGTGCAGCTGCTCGTGCTCCCAGGTGATCTGCTCGACGGCGACGTGTTCGCCGTCGGCGTAGACGGGGCGGCGCGGATTGAGAACGGTCAGACCGTCGTGACCGGCGAGCATCGCGGCTGCCTGCGCCTGCCAGTCCGGGCAGCCCGTGATGCCTCCGGCGAGGAACAGGCTCGGCCCCGCGCCGGTGAACGGCTCGGGCGCGTGCACGTGTCGCATCGCGGCACCCTACCGTCACGCAACTGTCATGTGGCTGCGGGCGCACCGCCATCTGCGCGGTAGATCATGATGGCCGGGCGACGCTCCGCCAAGTGTCGTCCCGATGGCTACGCGCGGGTGTCCGGTTCGGACGCCCGCGCGTTGTCGTCTCCAGCCCTTTCAGGTCGCGAAAGTACGCAGTTGCGTACCGGACAGGCCGTCGCCCGCGGAGGAGAATGCGCGGGTGGTCAGCGGATACATCGAGCCCGGGAACGTCGTGGCCTTCCTGCAGTGGCTCAGCCTCTACATCGACCATCCCCATGACGATCTGGATCAGGTCGCGCTGGCGGGCGCCCTCAAGCCGACGGACAGCGACGACCCGGCCGCCTGGTTCGAATATCCCCTGGCGGGAACCCCCGATCTGCTGGTACGCATGGCACGCGAGGTCGGCTCCGTCGGCGTACACGTAGAAGTTGTCGGCGAGATCGACCCCGTCCTGACCGCCCGTATCGAGACCCTCATGGATGTGTACTGGTGACACTGCTCGCCCACGACGTGACCGGCGACGGCAGTCCGGTCCTGCTGCTGCACTCGACCGCCTGCGACCGCCGGATGTGGGATCCGCAAATTCCGGCATTGACCGCCACCGGTCATCGGGTGATCCGGTGCGATCTGCGCGGTTACGGCGAGAGCGCCGTGCCGGACGAGTCCTGGAGCGACGCGCAGGACGTCGTCGATCTCCTCGACCACTACGGCGTCGCGCGGACGGCGCTGGTCGGGGCGTCCGGCGGCGGGCGGGTCGCGCTCGAGGTCGCCGCGCGCTGGCCCGGCCGGATCACCTCGCTCGCCCTGCTGTGCACCGCGCTGGCCGGCCATGAACCGAGCCCGGTGCTGGCCGCCTTCGGAGCCGAGGAGGACGCGCTGCTCGAGGCCGGCGACGCGGCGGCCGCCACCGAGCTCAACGTCGCGTTGTGGCTCGGGCCGGACGCCACCGACGACGTCCGCGACAGGGTCAGGCAGATGCAGCGGCACAGCTTCGACGTGCAGCTCGCCGCCCGTCAGGACGTCGGACCGGTCCGCGCGGAGATCGACCTCGCGACCGTCACCGCGACCGCACTGGTCGTCTCCGGCACCTACGACGTGCCCGACTTCCGCGAGATCGCCGCCACGGTGGCGAGCGCGCTCAAGGCCGAGCACGTCGAACTAGAGACCGGTCACCTGCCGAGCCTCGAGGCTCCCGTGGACGTCAACACCCTGCTCACCGTTTTTCTCCAGGTCCTGTAACCACTCCAGGGCCTCGTCACGCTCGTCGAAGAGCGGGAACAGACCGTGCACCTGCATCGTGTGCAGCACGGTGATGACGAAACGGGACGGGGCGGCCAGGCAGACCAGGCCGCCCCGGCGCCGGGCGTTGCGGTGCGCGCGCACCAGCAGACCCAGGACGGTGTCGTCGAGGGTGTGCACACCGGCCAGGTCGACCACGACATGCGGTCTGCTCGCCACGGCGGCGGCCAGCGCCGCCCGCAGCTCATCGGGCTCGCAGGCGTGCACACGCACGACCGCGGCGACGGGGTGTTCCTCCAGCTCGACGGCGCTCATCGGGCTTCCTCCACCTCCAGGACATGGTCGACACGGGCCAGCCCGAGCATCCTGCGCACCCGGTCGACCGGCCCGCGCAGGGTGAGCCGGCCGTCCGTACGCATCATCTCGCGGTGCACCTGAAGCAGCACGACGATGGCCGCGGCGTCGATCCGGGGGCTGCGGCGCAGGTCCACGACGAGCCGGGCCGGGCGCAGCGCCGCCGCCTCGGCCAGGCGGGAACGCCAGCGCTCGACGGCCGCACCGTCCAGCGCCTCGGTGACCACGACGGTCGTCTCCTGCACCGTGTGTTCCGCTCGCACCCGGCAAGAGTCCCTCCGGTGTGTGGCGGAGCCCACGCGCGCGTATGACGGTTCCGTGACAAAGGGGCCACGAGCCCGCACAGAATTCGCCGCCGGCACCCCCGTCCGGCAACACTGAACGCATGTCAGCTGTGCTGGTGATCGAGGACGACGACCGCATCCGGCTCTCGCTGGTGCTCGCGCTGGAGGACGAGGGCTACGCGGCCGCCGGCGCGCCGACCGCCGAGGAGGGCCTGGCCGCGCAGCGGGACCACCCCGCCGACACGGTCCTGGTCGATCTCATGCTGCCCGGCATCGACGGCTTCGAGTGCATCCGGCAGCTGCGCCGCTCCGACGACGTACCCATCGTGGTGATCAGTGCCCGCGACGACACCCACGACATCGTCGCCGCCCTCGAGGCCGGCGCCGACGACTACCTGGTCAAGCCGGTCGCGGTGAAGGAGCTGACGGCCCGGCTGCGGGCATTGCGCCGCCGCGCCCGGGTCGCCATCGCCGACGAGGTTCCCGTGCTGCGCTTCGGTGACCTGGAGATCTCCCCCGAGGCCGGCGAGGTCCGGCTGCACGGCGAGCAGGTCGCGGTCACCCGCACGGAATTCCAGCTCCTGTGTGAACTCGCCGAGCACCCCGGCCGCGTCCTGTCCCGCCAGCAACTCCTGCAACGGGTCTGGGGCTACGACGGCGGCGACGAACGCCTGGTCGACGTGCACGTGGGCCGCCTGCGGCAGAAGATCGAGGACAGTGCGGGGACACCCCGGCGGCTGGTCACGGTCCGCGGGCTCGGCTACAAGCTGCAAAAATGAGAAGAGCCGGGCTTCGCGTACGCGTCATCGCGGGCTTCGCCGCCGGCGCGCTCGCGCTGTCCGCGACCATGGCGCTGGTGTCGTTCCAGGTCGTGCGGCAGAGCCTGCTGAGCGAGCGGGAACGCACCGCCGTCCGGGCCGCCTACTACGACGCCGCGATCGTGCGTTCCGGCCTCGGCACCCAGAGCGACCCCGACGTCGGCGCGGTCCTGCGCACCCTCGACACCGGCGAGAACAGGCGAGCGGTCCTGCAACGCCGCGGCGACTGGTATTCCCGCCAGGCCGACACCGGCGTCACCGAGGCGATCCCCGTCAGCCTGCAGGAGGCCGCCGCCCAGGGCACCCCTTCAGTCCAACGGGTACGCGCGGACGGCCGCCCCACCCTCGTCGTCGCCGTCCCCCTGTCCCGCACCGAGGTCTTCTACGAGGTCGACTCCCTGCAGGAACTCGAACACACCCTCGGCGTGCTGACAGCGGTCCTCACCGCCGTCGCCATCAGCACGGCGGCCCTCGGCGCGCTGCTCGGCTGGTACGCGAGCCGTTACGTCCTGCGCCCCCTGACCCGGGTGGCGGACGCCGCCCAGGAGATCGCCGGCGGCGCCTCCAAATATCGCCTCGACCCGGCCACCGAACCCGACCTGGCCCGCATCACCACCTCGTTCAACCACATGGTCGACGAACTGTCCGCCCGCCTCGAACGTGACCGCCGCTTCGCCGCCGACGTCAGCCACGAGCTCCGCTCCCCCCTGCAGACCCTCGCCGCGGCGGCAAGCGTCCTGGAACGCCGCCGCGACCAGCTCGACGAACGCACCGCCATGGCCGCCGGCCTGGTCAGCGACGAGATCGCCCGCTTCCAGCAACTCGTCAACGACCTGCTCGAACTGTCCCGCGGCGACCGGCCGGCCACCCGCCGCCCGGTCGACATGCCCGAATTAGCCCAGCAGATCTGCCGCGACCGCAAGGTGAGCACGGACATCGTCACCTCCGCCGGCTCAACCACCTGGTCCGTGGACAGAAGCCGGGTCGGGCAGCTCCTCGGTAACCTGCTCGACAACGCCCAGGCGTACGGCGGCGGGGCTGTGGCCGTACGCATAGCCCTGGAGGGAGAATCGGGACGCATCGAAGTGGACGATGAAGGCCCCGGAGTGAGCCCCGACGACAAGCCCTTGATCTTCGACCGTTTCGTGCGCGGACGCTCGGCCGGCGCCCGCGCGGACACCGCCGGCACGGGCCTCGGGCTCGCCCTGGTCGCCCAGCACGCGGCGGCCCACGGCGGCACGGTCACCGTCCTGGACCGGCCGGGCGGCGGCGCCCGCTTCCGCGTCGACCTGCCGGGATGTGTCTCATGAGGCGTCTGCTGGTCGTGCTGCTCACTCTCGCTCTCACGCTCGCCGGGTGCGGGGTGCCGCTGGACTCCTCGCCCCGCTCGATCGAAACCCCGGCCCGCATCGACGCCTCCGGCAACCCGGTCCCGGACGAGGCAGGATCGGCGGTGCTGCGGCTCTATCTCGTACGCGACGGCCGCCTGGTCCGCGTCCCCCGCCGGGTCACCACCGTCCTCGGCCCCCGCCAGCAACTGGCGATCCTCCTGGCCGGCCCCACCGCCGAGGAGAGCGCGGACGGCCTGACCAGCGCCCTCACCACCATGACCGTCACCGACGTCGACCTCCTCGACCGCCGCGCCACCATCACCATCGGCGACCGCCCCGACCAACTCGTCCGCAGCGACGAGGTCCTGGCATTCGGCCAAATCGTCTGCACCCTCACCAGCCAGACCGAAGTCGGCACGGTCTCCTTCATCTCCGGCGGCGAACCCTTACGAGTCCCCCGCGCCGACGGCTCCCTGGCCGACGGCGCCCTCACCATCGCCGACTACAACGGCCTCCTCGACTGAGGCCACGCGCCCGGTCGGTGGATGGCCCTCCGGGTAGTACATCGCGATCGTCGTGAGGTGCCGATATTCACATGGCTTCTGCGAAGGCGACCCCCGGAACCGCAGACTCGCGATCAGGTCATCGCCGTGCTCCGGGGCAGAGTGGACGCCGGTGAGCCGCTTGCGGTGATCGAGCTCGCCGGACTCCTCGACCTCGACGGACGCGGGGAGGAGGCGCTGCAGCTGCTCCTCGTCGAGGCGGGGAAGGGCAATTTCGGAGCGCTCAAAATCTCCGCGAGGATGATCGCTGACCGAGGCGAGGAATCGTGGGCGTTGAGCCTCATCGCCGGCGACACGCACCACCCCGCCGCCGTCAAGGACGAGATCCGGGTCGACATCTACGACCGGGTCGGCAATATTGCAGCGCTCCGGCGGATGGCCGAGGCCGGTGACCGCCGCGCCGCTGTGCGGCTCAGAACGCGCACTCAGAACCAGCCGGCGCCATCGTCCGACCCCCTGAGGTCGGAGGTCGCAAACGCCTTCCGGGATCCGGAGCGAGCGCGCGAGGCTGCCGGGAGGTTCGGAATCGAAGGCCGGGACATCGACAGCGCCACCGTTGCGTTCGATCATGTCCTGAACCTGCTCGGGCCGCCGCCCGAAGGCGCAGCCAGCCGGCTGCCCACTTCGCCGCCGCGGGTGCCCGCAGGTGCCCAGTGACCTCGTCCTGGTCGACCCTGGATCCCTGGGACAAGGCGGCACAGTGGGCGCAGACCGCTCCCGAGCTGGCGGCTGATGTCATCTTCATGGCGAAGGACTACGCGGAGTTCCGCAAACAGGAGGAGCGGCGCGAATCTGAGCACCGCCGTGACATGGACCGGAGGATCTGGTGGACGCAAGCGGCCGCCGTGGTCACGAACTGCCTGTGCCTGGTGGCCCTGGTTGTCCTCGCGCTCACCCTGCACAGCGATGATGTAGTGCCCGCCTTGGTCGTCGCAGGTGCCGGGGCAGTACTCTCGCTCATCTCGGTGATCGCCGGGGTCTCCATGCGACGGTCTTTCCGGGGCCGGGCATGATCCTGCGCACCGATCTCATCCGGTTGTTCCTGGCGTTGAAGGAACAGATCCGGGCCACGGTCCGTGAGAGCGGATCCACCACTCTCGACACAACCTTCGGATATCAGTTCAACGCGCTGGCTGACGCCGCCCGCCCGGTGGCAAGCATCCGGATCCCGCGGACCAAGATCCTCGAGAATCAGAGCTTCGCTGACCTGGCGGGTCAGATCGACTTCGCGGTCAGCGTGCTGACGCTCGGTCCGGCAAGCGCCGAGGCCCCGGACGACGCCGAAGACGCAGCGACCCCGGCCGCCGTGATGCCGGCGCCTGCGCCCCCGATCAAACCAAGGGTCTTCATCGGATGCTCGACCGAGGGCATCCGTTACGCCAAGTTGATCCAGCTCCAACTGGCCGGCGCGACGCACACCACCATCTGGAATCAGGGTGTGTTCGGCTTGTCGCGCGGCACACTGGAGACGCTCGTCGCTGAGTGCCGCTCCTACGATTACGCGGCCCTGGTGCTCACCCCGGACGACATGCGGGTCAAACGTGAGCAGGCCGGTGCGATCCCGCGGGACAACGTCGTCTTCGAGTTGGGTCTGTTCATGGGTGCCCTGGGCCGGGATCGGGTGTTCATGGTCGTGCAGCAGGGCACCGAACTTCCCACCGACCTGGCGGGAATCACCCCGGCAACGTTCGACGCGGGGGACACGACGAATGCGGTGTCCGCGCTGGGCCCGGTGACGACCAAGCTGGAGATAGCGATGGGTCTGCTCTGAAGCCCGCCGACCGGGGAATCGAACCCCAGGGACCCCGCCGCCGTATTCAGGGGCGTGGGGGCGGGTGGATTTCACCCAAAAGAAATACCGGTGGTGTCAGAATCAGGGCGGCGCGGGGCGGAACGACGCTGCGGGGCCCGGTGATGAAATAGGGTTGGGCCCGGATACCGCCGTGGGCGCAGGAGGCAGACGCGTGTTTCAGGATCGAGCCAGCCGCCGTCAGGTCGAGGCTCGAGACGGACGTGTCCTGGAGTTCGCGGTGACCGGGCATCCGCAGGGTTCGCCGGTGTTTCTGCTGCATGGGACGCCCGGGAGCAGGCTCGGGCCGAAGCCGCGCAGCAGTGTGCTCTACCGGCTCGGGGTGACGTTGATCAGTTATGACCGGCCGGGGTACGGCGGGTCGACGCGGCATCCGAAGCGGGCGGTGGCCGACGCCGCGGAGGATATCGAGACCATTGCCGACTCGCTCGGGTTGCGGGAGTTCGCCGTGGTGGGGCGGTCGGGGGGCGGGCCGCACGCGCTGGCTGCCGCCGCGTTGTGCCGGGATCGGGTGAGCCGGACCGCGGTGCTGGTCGGGATCGCGCCGTCGGATGCGAGCGGGCTGGACTGGCTCAGCGGGATGACCGACGGGAACGTCCGGGAGTACGAGACGGCTGACAACGACTGGTCGAAGCATGTCGAGCGGTTGCGGTTGCAGGCCGATCGGGCCCGGCGGGATCCGGAGAGCATGGTCGAGGTGCTGCGGACGCAGATGACCGACCCGGATCTCAAGGTTGTCGACGACATCGTGATCCGGCGGCTGCTCGCCGAGACCTATGTGGAGGCGCTGCGGGAGGGGCCGTTCGGCTGGATCGACGACGTTTCCGCGTTCCGGTCGAGCTGGGGGTTCCGGCTGGAGGACGTCCGCGGTGAGGTGCTGTTGTGGCATGGCGCCGATGACAACTTCTCGCCGGTCAGCCATGCCCGGTGGCTCGCCGGGCAGATTCCCGGCGCGCAGATCCAGATCCAGGCCTCCACCGCGCATTTCGGGGCGGTGGAGGTGCTGCCCGAGATCTTGACGTGGCTGGTCGCCGAGCGCCCGGTGCCGGTCAGAACGGGTGCGGGTCCAGCATCCGGTGCAGGTATCGCCGTTCCTTGAGGGCTGCCACCGCCGGGTGGTGATCGCCCAGCGCCCGGGACAACCGCTCCCCCGCGTCCGAGCCGTCGCCCGAGCGCATCAGGGCCCGGTTGGCGGCGCAGCGCAGCGTGTCGGGATGGTCCGGTCCGAGCACCTCGAGATGCTTCTCCATCGCGGCGTCGATGATCCGCAGACCCTCGCGGGCCTCGCCGGTCTCCGCGTGCAGTATGGCCAGGTTCAACTCGGCGGCCAGGACGTACGGGTGGTCCACCCCGAGCACCGCGCGCAGCTCCCCGGCGGCGTGCCCCGCGTAGTCCTTCGCCGTGGCCAGGTCGCCCGCCGCCCGTGACGCCGCGGCGAGGTTGTTCACGCAGGCCAGGGTGTGCGGGTGCCGCTGGCCGAGGCTGGCACCGTACGCGAGCCGGACCTCTTCCAGCTCGCTGGTGGCACTGGCCGTCTCCCCGATCGCGAGCAGGCTGACCGCGCGGCTGAGCCGGCACGCGAGGGTGTCCGGGTTGCTGGGCCCGACGACCTCGTTGAGCTGCTCGTACGCCTCTTCGAGCAGCTGCGCGGCCCGGTCGGGGCGCCCGGCGCTGCCCACCGAGACGGCGAGGTTGGCGCGGGCGCTGAGCGTGCGGTGCGACCCGGAGCCGTAGACGCTCTCGTGGCGGCGGGCGACGATCTCCAGCAGCTCGACGGAGTTGCGGTACTCGCCGGCCTCGCGCAGGTCCCGGCCGAGGTTCGTGCCGGTGCCCAGGGTGTTCGGGTGGGCCGGGCCGACGGCGTCCTTGCGGCGGTCCCAGAGCTCCTGGTCGTGCTTGCGGGCGCTGCGGAAATCGCCGGCGAGCCGCTGCGTGGTGGCGAGGTTGTTCAGCGCGGACTGCGTACGCGCATAGTCCTCCCCGAAGTGCTCCACCCAGGATGCGTACGTCTGCTCGTCGCGCTGCAGCGCCTCGGTGTAGCGGCCGAGGGCGCGCAGGTCGGCGCCGAGACCACCGGCGGTCATCAGGGTGTGCGGGTGATGCGGGCCGAGCAGCTCCAGCTGCGCGTCGAGGACCTGCTCGTCCAGCGCGCGGGCGTCCTCGAACTGCGCCATCTGCCGCATGATGTTCGCGACGTTGAACCGCAGGTGCAGGACCTGGCGGTGCAGCGCGGCCGCGGTGGCGGGCTCCAGACCCGCCGCCAGCATGCCGCTCCAGCGCCGGTCGATCTGCTCGCCGAGCAGGCGGCCCTCCTTGAGACCGCCGGTGAGCCAGATGTAGCGGATCCGGTCGATCATCAGCTGGCGTACGGCCTCGTCCTCGCACGAGTCCGCATTGGACAGCTCGAGGTGCGGCCACAGCATCCGGAACCGCGCCCACGAGCGGGGGTCGTCGATCTCGTAGCGGGGCCGCAGCCCGGCGAGGACGAGGTGGATCTGGTGACGGATATCCTCGAGCTCCTGCGGGCTCATCCGGCTGCGCAGCACGTGCTGCAGCAGCCGGTGCACCTGGATCTGGTTGCGGGCAACGTCGAGCTTCAGCAGGGCCAGGCGGTTGATGTGCTGCACCAGCGAGCCACGGTAGGCGCGTTCGGAGACCAGCGGGTCGTAGGAGCTCAGCGCCGCGGCGAGCTCGTCGCTGTAGATCAGGTCCAGCGAGATCTCCGGTGCGAGCACGGAGCAGAGCTGCAGCAGCCGGTACGCCGCCTCGGACCGTTTGCGCAGCAGCCCCAGCGACAGCTCCCACACCTCGTCCACGGCACCGCCGGGGCCCTGCTGCTCGACGTGGCTCAGGTATTCGCCGACCTGTTCGCCGGTCTCCGCGAGCCAGGCCCCGGCGGCGGCGACCGCGATCGGCAGGTCACCGAGGATCTCCGCGATCCGGTCGGCCTGGTCGAGCTTGATGCCCGGCACCCGCTGGCGCAGGTGGGCAATGCTCTCCCGGCGCTGGAACACGTCGATCTGCACCGTCTGCGCGCGGTCACCCCACTGGTTGTTGCGGGAGGTGATCACGACGTGGCCGGGGCCGCGCGGCACGAACTTCAGGACCGACTCGACGTCCTCGGCGTTGTCGAAGATCAGCAGCCAGCGGGCCGACGGGTCGCCGTGCTCCAGCGCGTGGACCACGGCTTTCGCGGCGTCCAGGACGCTGGTCTGGGGCAGCAGGAGGTTGAGCCGCGCGCCCAGCTCGGCCAGCGCGACGTCGATGAACATCACCTGCTCCGCGTCGATCCACCAGACCACGTCGTAGGCATTTTTGTAGCGGTGGGCGTACTCGAGGGCGACCTGGGTCTTGCCGATGCCGCCCATGCCCTGCAACGCCACCGGCATCGGCCCGGACAGCACCACCGGATTGCCGCCGCGCAGCCGGGAACGCAGCTCGCGCAGGTCCTTCTCCCGGCCGGTGAACCGGGCGTTGCGGGCCAGCGGGTTGAACACGAGCGCCGCCTCGCCGGGGAACCGGACCCCGGCCGAGTCGACGTCGGCCGGGGCGAGGGGCGGGCGTCCCACCAGCTTGAGCAGGCGTTCGACGGCGGCGTCCCGGGTGGTGCCGCTGAGGAACGCGGACGAGCCGATCGGGAACGCCGGCACCCTCGGGACGTCCTCGACGTAGACGGCCAGCGGCGGCCGCGGGTCGCTGCGGTCGCGGGGCACCACCCCGGCCTGCTCCCCGGCGTTGGCGTGCGAGACGACGGTCAGGCTGCGACCGGCCCCGGACCCGGCGGCGCCCGGCTCGTGCACCTGGATCCCGGTCGCGGCGAGCAGCCCGCCGATCCACTCGGCCCAGACCTGGTCCTCGGCGGCGTAGTGCAGCGTCACCTCCTCCTCGACGAAGGAGAGCTGACGCAGGAATCGCGCCACTGTGCGCGTACGCAGAGACTCGTCCATGGCCGGCAGCGATCCCACCTCGCCGTCGGTGAGGTGCCGGGTGAGCATCTCGTAGGCCGCGAGCAGTGACATGTACTGACCGGGCCGGTCACCGAACGTCGCGAGGGTCTCCTCGTAGGCGTAGAACGGCCGGTAGGGCACCTCGACGGCGTTCCAGTAGCGATCGCGGTCGCCGGCCGTCATCCCGGTCGGCATGCCGGGGAAACGCTGCATGGCGAAGGCCCGCCCGGCGTCGGCCTTGTCCTTCTCCGCGGGGTCGACCCGCATTGGCACCGGCAGGATGCGTACGCTGCGCGGCGACCGGCGTTTCGCGATCGCGGCGGCGACCCGGGCCGCACCCTCGATGCCCTGCTCGCTGAACGTGAAACAGTCGACGAGCACGTCCGGGAGGTGGATCGTGCAGATGTCGGCCACGTCGCTGAGCCCGGTACGGCTGTCGATCAGCGTGTAGTCGTAGTTCGCCTTCATGTCCTCGCGCAACGCGTCGAGGAACACGCCCCCGCCGAGCCGCTCGTAGAAGTCGTCCCAGTTCATGCCGGTGAGGTTGGCCGCGTAGTTCTGGTTCTGCCGGCCGGCGGACAGGAAGTCGAGCTGGCCCTCGCCGGGGAATTCCGTCCAGTCGAGCGAGAACGCATACTTGCTGACCCGGGCGAGCTCCTGGTGCCAGCCGTCGCGCAGGTCCTCGGCGCGGGTCGTCTGCCACTCGTACGAGCGGATCATGTCGATGACACCGCTGGTCGTCTCGATCGCCTCGGTGTCGAGGAACGGCTGGAAGAAGCGGTGCAGCCCCGGTGACTCGAGGTCCCAGTCGGCGACGAGGACGCGTTTGCCGTTCGCGGCGAGGATCCAGGCGACGTTGGCCAGCGCCATTGTCCGGCCGGTTCCCCCCTTGAACGAGTAGAACGTCACCACTTTGCCGTGCCGGTGCTCAGCCATCGATGCCCTTCCCGGGTGCCGGCGGCGGGTCACCGTCGCCGAGCCGCGGACGGGGGGACCCGCCCGGAACGTGAACGGATTCGCGGCGGAGATACTGCCGGCGTGCCTCGCTCACCGCGGACGGCATCATGTCGGCCAGTTCCTCCACTTCGAATGCCTGGTGTACGCGGTGAGCGCCGAGCGCCGTCAGCCGGGTCACCGCCCGTCCGGCGGCGTCGGCCCCGCCCTGGAGATAACGCGGCTCATGACGGTCGGTCACCACCACCGTCGTCACCCAGGGGTGCAGGTGGCCCCGCAGTTCACCGAGAGCATCGTCGCGGTCGACCGCCCTGGGGTCCACGAGGATCACCGCGGGCGAGTTGTCCACGGCTTTCAGGTCGAGGGGGCGGTCGATGATCCGGGTCGGCAGCCCGAGGCGTTCGGCGACATTCGCGACGTACTCCGCGACCGGCGGGTCCTGCGCCGCGCCGAACGGCCGCCAGCCGGACCGCTCGCCGATCACCCCGACGACGAACGGGGTCTCGTTGGTCATCTGGTCGGGCAGGGCGATCTCGTTCAGCGGCGTCACCTCGCCCGGGGGCAACTCGCCGCGCTCGGTGACCTCCACGATCCGGTGGGCGAGCCGGTTGAGGACCCTGCGGTACTGCTCCCGGTAGGACGCCAGCATGCACAGGGCGCGCAGGCCGTTCTCCGCGTACTCGGGGATGCCGGCGCCGAGCGTCAGAGCGGCGTTCAGCTCCGGGATCTTGTCCCAAGACGGCAGCGGGATCCACAGGACCGGCACGACGTGCGCGCGGGCCCGGTCGGGGCGGTCCGCGAAGGCCCGCGCGATCCGGTCGAGGAACGTGGCACGCTCGCGCAGCGGCCACGACTTGTTGAAGTAGCCCGGCGAGTAGAGCGGGACGAACACCTCCGCCCGGCCCAGGCTGTCGGTGAGCATGGCCTTCCAGTCGGCGCCGGGCTCCACGAGGTAGTCGACGAACCCGACGCGGCCCGGGTCGGTGGACAGCAGCGCCGCGACCTCCTGGGACAGGTCGTTGAAGCAGCGGCGTACCCAATAATCGGTATCGGTGTCCCGGCGCCCCGCGTCGGTGAGCGGCGCCGAGTGTGCGTAACTCAGGAAGAAGCTCATGGCATCCCCTCGCTGAAGCTCTGACGCAGGCCCGCGATGCTCTCCGGCACGCCCGGCTCGACCCAGTACAGGCTGTGGATCCGCTGGATGTGCATCGCCAGCTTCCACACGATCGCCTCGTAGATCTCGGTCTGCCCGGTCCGCAGCAGCCCGAACAGCCCGTCGGTCAGATACCGGGCGGTGTAGTCCTCGTCGGGCAGCCCCGTCGGCCGGAAGATGTTCACGTCGGCGGTCACCCCCGGCAGCATCTCGTGGAACGGTGTCCAGAGCACGGGCACGATCGCGCTCTCGATCCCCGGCGCCGCCGCGGCCCGGGGCAGCACCTTGCGGCGCGCGAACACGTCCCACTCCAGTGGACACCAGTTGCTCTGGAAGAGATAGGGCCGCGACAGCAGGCAGACGAGCACCTGACACGTTCCCGCTCCGCGCAGCACCGCCTTCTGCCAGTGCTCCCCGCCACCATGGCCGAGGTCGAGGTATCCGGGATCCTGCCCGGCCGGCGACCCGACGAGCTCGTTGACGTTCGCGGTGAGCTCGTCGAAGAACCGCATCACATATCTGTTCGGCTCGCGCGGCGCCGACACCGCACGGGCCCGGTCGGGACGCGCATAACTCAGGAAGAACACGGGGGCGCCGGGATCGTCGATGATCGCTGCGGCCACTTGCCGTCCCCCTTCAGAGCTTCCGGTTATCAGTCAACCACCGCACTGCAAAGTGGACGGCCGCCCGCACCGGCAGGACGGTGACGGTAGTGCATCCGAGGGGCCCGCTCCACGCCCCACCCGTCGCCTCGAACGCCTTCCCGAGCGCCAGGAAATCGCTGTCGTCATGGTCCACCCCGAGGAAGTCCCGGGTGATCCGCCGGCCGTGGTGCTCGACGAAGCAGCGGTACCGTTTCCGCGGCATCCGGGGCACCCTGCACTCGGCCAGGTGCAGCGCGGTGCAGCTCGACCAGTCGCACCCGATGAGCAGGGCATGACCACCGTCGCGGTACAGCGCGCCGAGCGGCGAGCGCTCCCCCAGATGCGACTCCAGATCGTGGACCGCCATCAGCTCCGCGGCCCGCGGTCCCACCGCCGCGAACGAGGTCTGCGGGTGGCCGCTACGGACCGCCCCGGGCAGCTGACGTACGTACTCCGCGAACCCCCCGCACCCGGACGACGGCATCCCGGGCGAGAACCCCGGCATCGCCGCCTCGTACCCCCGGATCTCCCGCTCGTCCATCCCCGCAACCGCCCGCCGATATGCCGGACTGGTGATCGAGTTGTGCGCCGTCTGCGCCGGCACCATGATCGTCGCCCCCGGCCCGGCCACCTCCCGCAACCCCGCCAGCAGCAGCCCCTTGTCCACCCCCAGCCGGCTCAACGACACATGCACAAGCAGATCACCACCTGTGGGTACGCCCGCCGCGCGCAACTGACCGGCCAGTGTCGCCGTGTCCCCACCGGACACCACGCTCACCGGACCCCGACCGGAAATCACGCCGGGCATCGCGCTCACCTCGGACGCCGGGCCCTGACCGGGAGTCACGCCGGGCGTCGGGTGATCGCTGCGGGTCACTTCGGCCATCGGGCGATCGTGGCTGCGATGCCGTTGACGAAGCGGCGGCCCATCGTGGTGAGCGCGGTGCCGTTGCGCAGTGCGTCGGCCGCGTGGAGGGTCCAGTCGCGGTACATCGTGTAGTGCCCGGCCGCACCCGGGGCCGAGCGCAGGGCCCGGCGGCGCCAGATGTCGGCGACGGCGAGGTGGGCATACGTTCCCTGTAACGCCAGCTCGGCGGGCCGCGGGTCCGGCCGCCAGCCCACGGTCACCGGGTCGGTCGCGTCCGGGTCGACCAGGTCGTAGAGGTCCAGCACCGCACCGAGCTTCGCGTGCTGGAACTCGTGCACCAGCATCACCGCCAGCGCAGCGGGATCGTCCGTCGCCGCGATCCCCAGCGCGCCGAACGCCTGCTGCGACGTCGCGCTGCGTAACGTCCCGTCGGTGGCCGCCACGAGCGGGGTCACCACGGTCACCAGCTCACCCAAGCCGGCCAACTGCTCCGGCGCGTCGAGGCTCAGCTCGCGCCAGGCCGCCGTGAGGCTCGTGGCCCACGCCTCGGCGTCGCCGTCCGTGAGCCGCCCGGTCGCCGGCCATTCGTGACAGTCCCGGTAGGGGTCGGCGTCCTCGAGCCGCAGCACCCGCCCGTCCACCTCGACCGTCCGAACCGGCGCGAGCCCGGCAAGCGCGCCGGGGGTGATGGTCACGTTGGCGGAGGTGGGCGCGGTGAGCGTACCTATCGTCGGGAGGTGGATCTTGCCGTTGCGGGGTGTCACCTCGACCTCGGCGTCCGCGCCGGCCGCGACCACCACCGCCGCCACCACGTCGGCGAGCCGTGCGGTGTTGTGCCCGTCGCGCAGGCATCGGACCGCCCAGGTGCGGACGAAGGGATGGGTCACCACGGCCCGCACCGCTGCCGGCGACTGCTTGTCGAGGTCGGCGAGCAGCGGCCAGGCCCGGGCGGCCGTCTCGTCGGCGTGCTCGGCGACGGCGACCAGCAGCGCCCGGCTGATCGACTCCTGCGCGGCCGTCAGATAGGCGATGGCCAGCGCGCCGCCGCCACCGGACGCGAGCTCATCGAAGACCCACTCGGGCAGGGTGGGGATCCCGGGTGCGGTGTCCATGGATGTGATGAGCTCCTTCAGATCGGCGCAGTAGACCGACGGGTTGTCGAATCCGGAGCCGGTGCGGTAGCGGTGGGCGTACAGTCCGCCTCCGCACCGGGCGACCACCGGACAGGCGCGACAGGTCGCGCTGAGCCCGGCCAGGCCGGACTGCCGGTGGCGCATCGCGGGCAGTTCGAGCAGCTCGTCGGCGGAGGTGGTGACCACGTCGCGGCCTGTGCCCGCCGCGCCGTGGAAGGCGACCTTCATCGAGTCCGGCTGCTCCCAGGTGCCGTCCGTCTCGATCACCGCCACGATGCCCCGGTCGACGCCGACGGCCTCGGTCGCGCTCCGGCCGCCCCGCGCGATCGCGTGCAGCGCGTCGAAGGAGCGGATCGGCACCGGGCGGCCGTCGGCGAGCCAGCGGTCGTGCAGGCGCAGGAGCCAGTCGGCGTACGGCGTGGTGCCCGGTTGCGCGTACGGCGGGGGCTCGTCCCAGGTCGCGTGGGGCAGCAGCAGGTCGACGTGCGGTGGCTCCTCGGCGAGCAGCGCCTCGTACACGGCGATCGGGTCGTTGCGGACGTCGATCGTGCAGAGCAGGCCCGCGTACAGCTCCCGGAATCTCGGTCTGCGCAGCAACGCCAGCCCCCGCAGGGTCTCGGGGTGACTGCCCCCGCCGTGCCGGTAGCGCCGGTGCCGGTCGTTGGCCGCCCGGTCACCGTCGAGGGAGACGCCGACCTTGACGCCGAACTCGAGGAGCAGCTCGCCGATCTCGTCGGTCAGCAGGATGCCGTTGGTCTGCATCCGCCAGTCGATCCACGCGACCGGCGCGATCGCCGCGTCGAGCACGGTCAGCGTCTCGCGCAGCCGCCGCGCGCCCATCAGCAGGGGCTCCCCGCCGTGCAGCACGATGCCGACCGCGCCGAGGCTGTGCTGCGCTGCGTGCTCGGCTATCCGGGCGGCGGCGTGGCGCACCGTCCCCGGCGCCATGAACGCGGGCTTGTCACGCCAGGTCTGGTCCGCGAGCTCGTACACGTAGCAGTGATCGCACGCCAGGTTGCACAGGCCGTGCACCTTGAGAACAAACTGGCGCAGGGGCGTCCTAGATGAAGGACTGGAAGGCGGAGACGTCACGGGACCGCTGATCACGCGCAGGGACCCGCAGGATCCGGTCGACGATCGGCGCGGCGACCGGTGCCGCCCGGCGCTCGAGCGGAACGCTCACCGCCGGTGGGCGGGTGGTGGGCTCTTCCACGGTGGACTGCTCCATGGCGCTGATTCTCCCTGGATCGGATGCCTGCACGGACGCCCCTCCGATCGGGATGGGGCGGACCATCCCACCATAGACAGTTCTCTACCCGAAGTCATCCAAAGCTGACGGAACGTGAATCGTTTGCCTGGCCCGTCACGCGGGCGTCCATCCACCCAGGATCCGGCCGATCCTGCGGACCGCCTCCAGCAGGCGATCGGGCGGCTGCGCCGCATACCCGAGGACGAGACCCGGCGGCCCCGGTCGCTGCCGATGCCAGGACAACGGCTGCACGCGTACGCCCAGAGCGCCGATCCGCGCCGCCAGCTCCGCATCGTCCGCGTCCCCCGGCAGCGTCACCAGCACGTGCAGCCCGGCTGCCACCCCCTCGACCCGCGCAGCCGGCACATACTCGCGTAACGCTGCCACCAGGGCGTCGCGGTGCCGGCGCTGACGCCGCCGGACGGTGCGCAGGTGCCGGTCGTGCTCCCCGGTGGCCAGCAGCCGGGCGAGCACGAGCTGGGCCAGCGCCGGGTTCCCCAGGTCACTGCCGTGCTTGGCGGCCACCAGCTCGGCCTGCAACTCCCGCGGCGCGACCAGCCACCCGAGCCGCATCCCGGGTGCCAGCGACTTGGAGACGCTCCCGCAGTACGCGACCCGGTCCGGCGCGGACGCCTGCAACGCGGCGACGGGCGGCCGGTCGTAGCGGTGCTCGGCGTCGTAGTCGTCCTCGACGATCAGCCCGGACCACTCCAGCAGGGCGAGCCGCCGCCGCGGGCTGAGCACCACCCCGGTCGGGAACTGGTGAGCCGGCGTGAGCAGTACCGCGCGCAGCTCCGTCGCGGCCAGTTCGGCGACCCGCAGCCCGTGCCCGTCGACCGGTATGGCGACCGGCTGCACACCCCAGTGAACGAGCTGGTCACGGGCACCGCGCGAGCCCGGGTCCTCCATCCCCCACGCTTCGATGCCCCGCGCGCACAGGACCCGGCAGAGCAGCGCGATGGCCTGGGCGACCCCGCTCACCACGAGGATGTCGTCGGCGGTGGCCCGTACGCCGCGATGCCGGCCCAGCCAGGTCGCCAGCTCCGAACGCAGCCGCGGATTACCACGCGGATCGCCGTAGCCCAGATCGGCGCCGGTGGTCTCGCCCAGCACGGTCCGTTCAGCCCGCAGCCACGCGGCGCGCGGGAACGCCGACAGATCCGGCAGCCCGGGCGAAAGGTCGAGCTCGAGCCCCCGCACGGGCGGCAACGGCAACCGCAGCCCCGGCGGCTCAGCCCGGTCCGGCCCATGCCACGCGTGCGGCGCCGGCGCGGTCACCCGGGTCCCGGCCCCCGTACGCCCACTGAGCAGCCCCTCATCGGTCAGCCGCTGATACGCCTCGACAACCACACCCCGGGACAATCCGAGCTCCTGCGCGAGCACCCGGGTGGCGGGCAGCCGCGACCCGTCGGCCAGCCGCCCGTCGGCGATCGCGGCGCGCAGGGCCTCCACGAGCCATGCGGTGCGGTCCCGGGCAGGTGGGACGCCCAGGAAATCCATTTGGCCCTCCCGCTCGGCTCGGGATTGGTCCTTCCGGAAGGACCATAGCCCCGCCGAGCATCGGTGAGGTGTCCCGTCTCCTTCCGTACCTGACCGCCGCCACCGGCATGGCCTTCGTCGGCGGCTCCGTCGCGATCTCCGGCTCCCTGTCCGACGCCCCCCAATTCACGGTCCAGGCCTTGCGCTACGCGGTCGCCTGCCTGCTCCTTTTCTTGTACGCCCGGAGCCGCCGGATCCCCGTGCTCCGCCCCCGGGGCCGCGACTGGTTCTGGCTGACCGGCATCGCAGCAACCGGCATGGTCCTGTTCAACCTGGCCCTCGTCGAGGGCGCCGGCCACGCCGAACCCGCCGTGCTCGGGGTAGCCGTGGCCTGCGTACCACCCCTGCTCGCCGTCGCCGGCCCCGCGCTCGAGGGCCGCCCGGTGAGCCGCACCGTCCTGCTCGCGGCAGCCGTCGTGACCACGGGCGCCGCCCTGGTCCAGGGCTTCGGCCGAGCCGACACCACCGGCCTCGCCTGGGCAGTCGTCACCTTCGCCTGCGAGGCCGCCTTCACCCTCCTCGCCGTCCCTGTCCTGACCCGGCACGGCGCTGTCGGCGTCTCCCTGCACACCACCTGGCTCGCCGCCCTGATCCTGACTGCACTCAGCCTGACCGTCGAAGGCCCCGGCGCCGTATCCCGCCTGACCGGCAACGACCTCCTGGCCGGCTCCTACCTGGCGGTCATGGTCACCGCCGTCGCGTTCGTCCTCTGGTACAGCAGCGTCCGCAGCCTCGGCGCCGGCCCGACAGGCCTGCTCACCGGTGTCGCCCCGGTCGCGGCAGCCCTGGCCGGAACAGCCCTCGGCGACCCTCTCCCCCGCCTGCTCGTCTGGGCCGGAATCGCCATAGTCACGGCCGGACTGGCCCTCGGCATCTCCCGCCCCCGCGCCATATAGTCAACATCTTCAATGCCTTGCAGCTACGGCCTCCGCTGCCACTACTGCTGCCCTTGTTGCCACTGCTACTACTGCCGCCCGCTGCTACTACTGCCGCCCCCTGTTACTGCCGCCCGTTGTTACTGCCGCCCGTTGTTACTGCCGCCCGTTGTTACTGCCGCCGCCCGACGAAGGTAGGTATCCCGTTGCGTCCCCTCACGGCCCGGCTCGTCACCGCTGTCACCCTCAGCGCGACCGCCGCCCTCACAGTCCCCCAGCCCGCAACGGCCGGAGCTGCGTGTTTCGACCGGACAGCTCCCACCACGTACGAGGAGAGCCGCATCGAAACACCCGCCCTCCCCGGCGGCACCCGGGTCCCGTATGAGCTCGTGTCGCTGGGCGGCTTCACGGCGTACCCCCGCAAGCTCTCGTCAGCTCTGTGCCGTGCCCCCTCGATCGCGGCCGCGCACCGGATCCTGCAACGCCAGGGCGCCACCCTCTGGCGAACCGCGGTAGCCCGGGCCCAAGGACGCACCACCATGGGCACCATCGACCGCTACGACGACCGCCCTCTCTACTGGACCCGCCTGATGGGCACCCGCGACATCCGCCAATGGAACCCCCGCTTCCCCCTCACCCAGACCACCCGCGAAGCCCTCCTCAAAACTTACGAGTACGCAGCCCGCGGCATCACGTCCACCACCTTCGGCCCCGGCGTGAAGAAGATCCTGATAAGCGGCTTCGACCCGTACCAGCTCAACGGCGAGATCCGCCGCTCGAACCCCTCAGGAGCCTCCGCCCTGCAACTGGACGGCCTCACCTATCGCTCGCAAGGCCACACGATCCGCATCCAGTCCGTCGTCCTCCCGGTCACCTGGAGCGCCTTCGACGCCGGCATCGTCGAGGACGCCTTCGGCCCCCACCTCACCCACGACGCCCCCGAACGCGCCGACCTCATCATGACCATCAGCCAGGGCAACCGAGGCCTGATGAACATCGAACAATGGGCCGGAGCCTGGCGAGGCGGCTCCCCCGACAACAACAACGAAGGCACCCCCGAACTCATCCCCCCAGCCCCCCACTGGCCCCAGCCCACCCCCACCCCCGAATTCATCGAAACCACCCTCCCCCACCAGTCCATGATCGACGCCGCCACCACCCCCTGGCCCACAGCCCTCAACCCCCGAACCTGCACCTGGCCCGACAACGACCGCCCCACCGGCCCCATCACCTGCCAAACCACCGCCCCCACCCCCACCACCCAGGCCCAATCCGGCGGCGGCGGCAACTACCTCTCCAACGAAAGCATGTACCGCACCAACCGCCTCCGCCTCCAACTGGCCGCCACCGACATCCCCGGCGGCCACCTCCACATCTCAGCCCTGACCTACCCCACAAACCCCCTGACCCTGATCGACACCCCCTTCACCCAGGACCGAACATCCACCATCACCCAAACCATCGCCCTGGTTAAAGCCGCCGGCACCGCCGCCTAACCATCCCCTATCCAATTTTCAACACACAGACCACCCACGAGAGCGCGCCCACAAACACCACCGCAATCCGCCTGGAACACCCACGCCAATCGCACCACACTTCGCGCAATATCGCCCTCCACGCCCTGCAAACAAAATCAGATTAAACCGAGCAAACACGACCCCCTTCAAAAAGCTCCAGTCGTCAAATCAGACGCCCGCCAAGAATAATGGCGTCGACAATGACGCTGCACCGGCAATGACGTCCCACAGACCGCACCCCACCTCCAATCTCGCACAATGAACCCACAATTCACCGCCGAACGAGGTGGCCCGCGGGTCCTCGGCCGGGCCGGCTGAACGCCCCCAAGCCCCGGCCGCACAGACGCTGCCCTCTCGGACCCTGCCCTCCGCGGCCCGGACCCTGAATGCCCCAACACCAGCCCCGCTCCCGCGACAGACTCTGACCCTCGCCCCGACTCCAAACGCGGCTGAGGCTGAGGGTCCGGGTCCGGGTCCGGGTCCACGGCTCGCTTTGGTGAGGAAGTCGACTCGCATCCCGGCTCGGCCGCAAGCTTGCGCGGTTGTTCAGGCCAAGGTCCAAGATCGAGTGCGGACGATGACACGGACGCCGATCCGGGTGACCGCGCTGCCATGGGCGCCGGTCCGGGCGACAAGGGCAATGGCGCCGGTGCAGGTGCAGGTGCAGGTGACGGTCCAGGCGCGGGTAAAAGCGCAGGTGACGGTCCAGGCACGCACAAAGATGCAGGTGACGGCGTAGGCACGCGTAAAGGTGCAGGTGACGGGATGCATCGAGGTGCAGGTCCGGGGGCGGGAGCAGTCACAGATTCGGGGGTCGCCGCAGAGTCGGGCGAGACGAATCTCTGCGCGGGCTCCGGCGCGGGCATGGCAGCGCGCGAACGGGGCGCAATGGGCTCTGACGACGAGGCAAGCTCGTGCGCGCCTGTGCGGGTGGGAGCAGGCAAAGGCTTGCACGCGGGCTCCAGCGTGGATGCGGCTCCGGAAGCAGGCGGCCTCACCGGTTCCTTGGGGAGGCGTGGGTTCTGTGGTGGGGGCTGAATGCGGGCGATCTCGTCCCACGGGAGGCCGCTCCGGTGCGTGGGCGAGCCTCCGTCAGCGGCGCGTAGCTGCCTGAGGCGCTCGGTGTGCAGCCTGTATTTGCCCCACGCACGGCGGTGTTCGTGTTCGAGACGGAACTCGTCACGCGCGGCGGAGTAATTGCGCGACTTCGTTCTGTCGCGCATTGCCGCCACCTGTGCCGGACTGAAGATTTGCAACTGCCCCATGCGACGATTATCGCGCCACTAATCATGATCGTTCCACCCTGATCGACGTTTGATCATGCCAATCCAGGTGACGCAGAACATGCAACACATCGACGTGACCTGAGCAACATTAAAGCGGCGATGCCGACAGCCTCCGCGGTAATGTTATGCAGCATGTCGAGTGCAGCTCCTGGAATGGAGTGGTGGTGATGAGGCGACCCTTTATGTCAGCGATGATGAGCGACGCGTCCGGGCGTCTTCACTGATGCACTACGCGTAAGGGGCTTGCTTCGTCTGGACCGGCGGCAGAGCCAAGTTCTTGCAGTGCTCAGAATCGTCAGGCCGGCACACACGGGCTGCCCGAGGACACGGGGGACTGCGTATTGGCATGCCGACCGGGGGTTCAGAGCCCCACCGTCCCGCCTTCGACCCTGGCGATGCGGGAAGGAGCCGCCGCGCCGCCCGGGACTCGATGGCCGGGGTATCAGGCCTGAGAGCCGGGACCGGGGAGCCGAGACCGGAGAGAGGGGAGCCGGGAGCGAAGGACCGGGAGCGAAGGACCGGCTGACGGCTTTCTACAGTGGCGGTATGCGTACTGCGGCGGGGTCCCTGTTTGGTTTGTCCTATGGGGACTCGCTGCGCAGGCCGACAGAGTTTCAGGACTACGGATCGATCGTCGCCGTTTATGGGCCGGGCGGGCCTCGGGAGTTGGTCGGGGAGCCGGCGCGGGTTACGGATGACACTCAGATGGCGCTGGCCGTTGGGGAGGCGTTGCTGGAGGTTGGGGCGGTTACGCCTGAGGTGTTGGAGCCGGTGTTGCGGCGGCGGTTTGTTGAGTGGCTGAAGAGCCCGGACAACACTCGTTCGCCGGGGATGACGTGCCTTCATGCGTGTGTCGGGCTGGCGGAGGGGCTGCCGTGGCTGGAGGCGACACAGGCCGGGTCAAAGGGGTGCGGCGCGAATATGCGGGTCACTCCGGTCGGGCTGGTGCCGGGGATCAGTGATGAGCAGCGGGCTGGGGCGGCGCAGCTGCAGGCGGCGCTCACGCATGGGCATCCGACGGGGCTGGCGGCGAGCGAGCTCACCGCATATGCCGTGTTCTGGCTTCGTGGCGGGCTGGCACCCGATGATCTGCTGGGTGCGCTCAGGCAGCGGTGCGCCGAGGAGCGCACGAACTACCGCGGTGACTGGCTCGGTGAGCTCTGGCGGCAGCCCGGCGTCTCCTCGCCGCGGACGTTCATGGCGCACGGCTGGGACGAGTGCGCCGACGCCCTCGAGCTCGTGCGTGTGGCGTTGGCTGCCGGGCGACATGAGGGCGATCCGTGCCGCGTTACCGGTGCGGGGTGGGTTGCCGAGGAGGCGCTCGCCACCGCGCTCTACTGCTACCTGGTCTCGCCCGGTGCGCCGGTTGATGTCCTGGGGCGCGCCGCGGCCACCAGTGGTGACTCGGATTCGATCGCCTGCCTGGCCGGCTCGTTCGCTGGTGCCTCGCTCGGAATGGCAGCCTGGCCTGACGAATGGCAGGACCGGATCGAGTATTCGGGCCGCTTGTCCCGTCTCGGCACGGCCTGGGACTGAACAAGCGGCCCGGGACCAAACAAGCGGCCCGGGACCAAACAAGCGGCTCGAGACTGAACAAAGGGCCCCGAACACTGGTCCAGGGCCGGAACAAACCGGATAAACACCCATAACGGACCGAATTGAATGTCCCGCCCAGCCGGAGCGACCGACATTGCGACGCCCGCCCACCAGCAGCGGACGGCAGCTACTCGTCAGATCTCGAGGTTGGTGAAGGCGGCTGTGACGGAGTGGTGGGCGATGGTTTGGAGTTGGGTGGGGGTGAGGCCGGTGGCGTGGCGGGCGAGGGTGTGTTCGTGGGTGAGGGTGGTGTTGCTGACTCGGGGGTTGTCGGTGTTGAGGGTGACGGGGACGCCGGCGGCGAGGAGTTGGTGGATCTGGTGGTGGGCGTAACTGGGGGCGGCGCCGGTTTGGGTGTTGCTGGTGAGGGCGCATTCGAGGGTGACCCCGGCGGCGGCGAGTGAGTTCATCAGGGCGGGGTCCTCGGCGGCGCGGACGCCGTGGCCGATTCGTTCGGCGCCGAGGTCCTGGACGGCTGCGCGGACGCTTTCCGGGCCTGCTGCCTCGCCGGCGTGGATCGTGATGTGGAGGCCGGCGTCGCGGGCCTGCTGGAAGGCGGGTTTGAACAGGGATGCCTCGTAGCCTGCCTCGTTTCCCGCCAGGTCCACCCCGCACCAGACGTCACGGCGGGTGAGGAAGGTGTGGATCTGGGAGAGAGCCAGGTCAGGGCCGAGGTCTCGCAGGACGGTGGCGATGAGGCCGACGGGGAGGCCGGTGCGGGCCGAGGCTGCTGCGACGCCTGAGGAGACGGCGTCGATGACGGCTTCCGGGGGGAGGCCGGTCTGCTGCTGGATGAAGTACGGGCTGAAGCGGAACTCCACGTAGTCGAGGCCGTCGTTGAAGGCGTCGTCGACGGCCTCCTGGGCGGCGCGGTGCCAGTCCGGGAGGGTGGCCAGGACGCCGATCTGGTCGTCGACCTTGGCCAGGTACGGGAGGAGTCCGCCCGGGGTGCCGGTGGTGGCGACCAGGGCGTTTCTGGGGTGGGGTGCTGCGGCGAGGGGGTGGCCGTCGCGGCGGGCGATGTCGACGAAGGTGCTGGAGCGTACGGAGCCTTCTAGGTGTCGGTGCAGGTCGATCAGCGGCAGCATCGTCAGCTCTCCCCGGAACTTGGGTGCGAAACGGTGGCTTTCCACCGTGGCACCTCTCACGTGTTGATCTTGTCAGGCGCGCCGGGGGCCGGGCGATGGGACTGATGTCCACGAACACCGCCTACCGGAAACGGATCATGCATACCTTCGCCCTGCTCGGCTATGTCGGTGCCGCCCTGTCCATCGCTCTTCCCTGGCCCCAGGTGTGGCGTTCATGCGCCAAGGGTCAGACGAACGGCCTCAACGCCTCCGCCTGCTTCCTGGGTGTGGCGATGCCGGTCGGATGGATCACGTACGGGGCGCTGACCGGCGAGACGGTGCAGATCATCACGAACGCCGTCACGGGCGGTGCGGGGCTCGCGGTGCTGACGACCGTACTGATCAAGCAAAGTCACCTTCGGCAGCGCCGCAAGCTGGCGACGAGCGCCGCGGGTGCGGCCGGCATCCTGACCGCGACCCTGGGCAGCGCCGCCGCGACGTGGCTGACCGCCGCGAGCAGCCACCAGGCCGCCGCGTTCCTCGGTCTGGTGCTCGCCGGGACGTCGTTCGTCTCCGCGATCCCGCAGCCGTTGTCGCTGCTGCGCGACCGCCAGCAGGACATGAGTGGACTGTCGGCGCTGCGCTGGCGGCTGGCCGCCGCGGCCTGCGCGTCCTGGATGACGTACGGGCTGAGCACCGGTCAGCCTGCCGTCTGGGCGTCGGCGATGGTCGGCCTCACGAGCGCGCTGATCGTCTGCTGGGTTCTCTTTACGTCCACCCGGACGTCGGCCGTTCGTACCACCACTGTCCGTGCCCGCGGTGTGGCGCGCGTGGCAGCCGCGTGATCTAGCAGCGCAAACCCTACGGACGGCAACACTTGGGTCACGACCGTGGTCTCCGAAATAATCTCGCCACCGGGCGCTGGTAGCCTTTGCCGCGTTTCGCCCCTGGAGGAGATCAAGTGCGTCGTAACCTCGTTGCCCTCGCGGCAGTCGGCATGCTCACTCTGGGCGGCACGGCCGCCTGCAGCGATGACGGCGACAGCGCCGCATCGGTGCCTACCCGCGGTGGTGACGGCACCGGCAAGGTCGGTGTCATCCTGCCCGACACCACCACCAGCCAGCGCTGGGGAACGGACGACCCGAAGCTGCTGAAGGCCGCGTTCGACGCCGCCGACGTGCCGGTGGAGATCGAGAACGCGCAGGGCGACGGCGAGAACTTCAAGAAGATCGGCGACCGCATGATCGCCGACGGCGTCACCGTGCTGATGATCGCCAACCTGGACCCCGACAGCGGCGCGTACGTGCTGGAGAAGGCCCGGGCCAACGGCGTCAAGACGATCGACTACGACCGGCTCACCCTCAACGGCGGCGCTGACTACTACGTCAGCTTCGACAACGAGGAGGTCGGCCGGCTGCAGGCCGTCGGGCTGGTCAAGTGCGTGACCGCCAAGAAGAAGAAGATCCCGCGCATCGTGTACCTCAACGGTTCGACGACGGACAACAACGCCACCCTGTTCAAGGAGGGCGCGGACACCGTCCTGCAGGAGAAGTTCGACTCCGGCGAGTACATGAAGGGCCCGGAGCAGGCCGTCGCCGACTGGAAGCGCGAGGAGGCGGTCACCGTCTTCCGCGAGATCTTCAACACGACCGCCGGGCAGATCGACGGCGTGCTCGCGGCCAACGACACCATCGCCAGCGCCGCGATCCAGATCCTCAAGGAGCGCAAGGTCAACGGCATCGTGCCGGTCACCGGGCAGGACGCCGAGGTGCAGGGTCTGCAGAACATCCTCGTGGGCGACCAGTGCATGACCGTCTACAAGCCGATCAAGGACGAGGCCACGGCCGCCGCCAACCTCGCGATCGGCCTGTTCAAGGGTGAGAAGGTCGCGGCCGACGGGCGCGCCAAGGACCCCGTGTCGGGCGCGTTCATCCCGGCCGTGCTGCTGAAGCCGAAGTCCATCATGAAGAAGAACGTCGCCTCGGTCATCGCCGACGGCTTCGTCACCAAGAAGGCCGTCTGCACCGGCCGCTTCGTCGAGCCCTGCACCGCTGCCGGCATCAAGTAGGCACACACGCAGTAGGAAGAGGAGCCCCGGTCGCGATGCGGCCGGGGCTCTGGCGTACACAATGTCAGGGTGTCGCTGACTCTGGACGAGGCCCGCGCCCGGGCCGCCATGCTCTCCGCCGTCTCCTACGACCTGGAGTTCGATGTCAGGTCGCCGGACGCGTTCCGGAGCCGGGCAACCGTACGGTTCCGGACCGAGGGCGGTGACACGTTCCTCGAGCTGCACCGGGCCGAGGAACTCGAGGTGACGATCAACGGCGATACAGCTCTGCCGGCGTACGACGGGAAGCGGATCTCCCTCGACGGCCTGGCACCCGGCACGCACGAAGTCGTTGTGGACGCCCGGCTGCGCTACGTCACCGACGGCGAGGGCATGCACACGTTCACCGATCCGGTGGACGGTGAGCGTTACGTCGGCGGATATCTGGGGCTGGACGCCGCCCAGCGATTGTTCGCCTGCTTCGACCAGCTCGACCTCAAAGCCCCCATCACGGTACGCGTGACCGCGGATCCGGCGTGGACGGTCCTTTCAAACGGCCTGCCCACGGGCCCCGCCGCGTTCGCCGCGACGCCGCCGATCCCGTGCAACCAGTTCGTCGTCGTGGCCGGGCCGTACCACTCGGTGCGGTGGGAGCATCGCGGGCTGCCCATGGGCTGGCACGCCCGCCGAACGCTTGCCGGTGCGCTGGAGCGGGACGCCGCGGAGCTGCGCCGGATCACCGAGGTCTGCTACGACCACTACACGGCGATCTTCGACGAGCCGTTCCCGTTCGGCTCCTACGACCAGGTCTTCGTGCCCGAGCTGAACTGGGGCGCGATGGAGAACCCCGGCTGCGTCACCGTCAACGAGAATCTGCTGCCGCGCGAGCGGGTCACCGTTGACGACCGTCGCAGGCAGGCGATGGTGATCGCGCACGAGATGTCCCACATGTGGTTCGCGGACCTGGTCTCGCCGGTGTGGTGGGAGGACGCGTGGCTAAACGAGTCCTTCGCGGACTACATGGGCTTCGAGGTGGCGGAGACCGTCGCCGGGTACGCCGGGGCGCGCGTGTCGTTCGAGGCCGCCTACAAACCCGGCGCCTACCGGGCCGACCGCCGCCGGTCCACGCACCCGGTCGCCCCGGCCGCCGAGGACGTCCCCGACGTGGACACCGGCATGACGATCTTCGACGCCATCTCCTACGGCAAGGGCAACGCCGTCCTGCGGCAGCTCGTGACCTGGCTGGGGCCGGTGGACTTCCTTGCCGGGGTGAACGCGCACCTCACCGCCCACGCGTTCGGCAACGCCACCCTGGAGGACCTGCTGTCGGCGCTCGACGCCCACTCACCGCGCGACGTGCGGGGCTGGGCTGAGGTGTGGTTGCGCAAGGCGGGCCACGACACGATCCGCGTGTCCCGGCACGGCGACGTCCCGGTCCTGACCCGCGACGGCGTACGCCCGCATCGGTTCACGGTCGCGGCGTATTCCCCGGAACTCGAGCTGGCCGGGGCGCGGATGGTCGATCTCGCGGACGAGCCGCTGGAGCTGCCCGAGTGGGCGGGGCTGGTCGTGGTGCCCAACGCGTACGGCGAGACGTTCGCGCGCATCGAGCTGGACCCGTACTCGTACGATGCCGTGACGCGCGGGCTGGCCGACCTGCCGGACCCGCTCGTCCGGGCGGTGCTGTGGGCGACGCTGCTCGACCGGGCGCCCGCCGCCGCACACCTCGACCTGATCGCGCGTCAGCTGCCCCGCGAGCCGTCGCCGACCCTGGTGACCGCTGCCCTCGACCGCACCCTGAACGACCTCCTCCGCCGCACGGACGTGCCCGCCGCCCTGGAAGTGGTCGCCGCGGCCTGCGCACCGGACGGCGAGCCGGACGAGCAGCGCGCGATCGCCCTGGCCCGGGGGCTCGCGTGGAGCACGAGCGACACCGCGACGCTGTACCGCTGGCTCGACAACGGCGCGACCGACCAGAAGCTGGCCCTCGACCCGGAGCTGCGCTGGGCGGTCGTGCACCGGCTGGCCGAGCTCGGCGGTCTCGACGCCGCTCAGATCGAGGCCGAGCGGCTGCGGGACGGCACCGCCGCGGGCGAGCTCGGCGCCGCCACCGCCCTGGCCGCCCGCCCCACCGCGGAGGCGAAAGCTGGGGCCTGGGCCGCGATGACCGAGGATCCCGGGATTTCCACCCGCCGCTTCCGGGCCCTGGCCGCCGGATACTGGTCCCCTTCCCGGCCGCAGCCCGTCGCGCCCTATCTCGCGGCCGCCCCGGCACTGGCCCGGCGCGGCTCCTCGTTCGCCACCGCGGTCGGCCGGGCTTTCCCCGCCCACCCCCTGACCAGTCAAGATCTTGATTTGGTACGCGAGGAGCTGCGCGGTGACCTCCCCACCGTCCTGCGCCGGCACTGGGAGGACGAGCTGGACGACCGCGGGGCAGCGCCGATCCGATAAGGTGCGGTCGATGAGAACGATCCCCGCCGGCGTCGCGGCCACCGCGTCGCTGGCCGCCTCGATGGTCCTGGCCGCCGGATGCGCCGCGCCCGGCACCAGCCCGACCTGGCAGGCCGGCGCGCCGATCGCCTCGTCGGCGGCGCCCTCGCCCACGACCAGGGCCCCCAAGCCGAAGATCGACACCGAGAACGGCGCCAAGGGCCCGCTCGGCGACGTGATCGACCTCGGCGGGCTCAAGGACGCGGACGGCAACCCGTACGTCATCTTCGGGGTCACCGGCAAGATCGTGAACGAGACCAGCGCGTTCGGCTTCGCCATCGGCGTGCGCCTGCCGAAGAACATCGTCCGCGAGGACCTGACGATCAGCGAGTACGAGGGCAAGGCCACGGACCCCGGTTTCCACCCGATGCAGGCCCAGATGGACCTCCTCGACAAATCCGTCCAGCCCGCGTTCGGCTACTACTCGGGCACCCCTGCCAGGATCACGGTCCGCGAGGTGAACCGCACCATCGAGGCCCACCTCGCCCCCTGGAGCGAGGACCCCGGCCAGACCGTCTTCTGGTTCGACCCCGCCGACGTGCACGACAGCAGCCAGTGGACCGACCTGGGAGCATACGACGCCGCCGGCACCCGCCTGCCCGACGGCCACATCGAGCTCTCCACGTACTGAGAGACGACGATGCGCCGACTCCTACCCGTACCCTTGCTGCTCCTGCTGGCCGTCGCGGCCTGCGGCGCCACCCCTGCGGTGAGCCCCAGCGCGCAGGCGTCCCCGGCCGCATCGCCGACCCGGCTGCTGCCCACCTTCCCGGAGCTGACCGGCGACCTCACCACCACCGCCAAGCTGCTCTCCTTCGACCCGGCCAACAAGGCCGCCGTCGTCGAGCCGATCATCTTCCAGACCGGCCCCGACTACTGCAAGGCGCTGCACATCTCCCCCGTCGAGGCCCGCTGCTCGCAGGAGGTCGTCATCGACGCCAGCAACACCCGCGTCACCCTCCCGATGGCCACCAAACTCGACATGCGCGACATCGGCGACGGCAGCTGCGCCGGCACCATGACCGGCGGCAGCACCTGCAAGTCCACCACCGGCTACATGGCCCGCCTCGCCGGCGACGACGCCGCGGTCAGCATCACCCTGCAGGCCGGCACCCTCGTCAGAATCGCCGAGCTCTACCAGCCCTGACACAGCCACAGCGTCGCCCTGCACCCCCGAACCATTAATCTGCGTCACAGGCCGTTATCCGGAAAGGCTCAGTGAGCTATCCCCACATCGGTGTGCGTGCGGTAAATCAGCGTCACATTCCTAGGAAAGCGCTGACCTGGTCTCACTGGATGTTTAGTTCTGGTTAGTGGGGATAACGCCGGTTTGCCACCATCAGAATTGGGCTCACTTAAAGATCGGATCATCCAGATAACCGGCTTTTCGCCCTGATCCTCCAAGATGAAATGAGGGCATCTGGTCCCTCGATCGGGTTTGATTCACCTTCGCGGTAAGAACGACACACTTTCCGTGCGCGGCACTGCTTCTTACCGACGGTAAATGCACCAAGATGAGCGAACGCGCCACCTATCCAAGTGACCTCTCCGACGCCCGCTGGGCGTTGATCGAGGACCGGTTGACTGCGTGGCGTCAAGCCCGCACCGAGGCCGGCGTCGGGGGCCGAGTCGCCGAGCATGATCTCCGGGAGATCTTCAATGCGATCCTCTACGTCAACCGCACCGGCATCGCCTGGCGCTACTTGCCGCACGACCTCCCGCCATGGCAGAGCGTCTACGGATACTTCAAACTATGGAGCGAAGACGGCATCTTCACCGACCTCAATTACAGCCTAAACGGCTTGGTACGTAACAAGACCGGCCGCCGCCTCGAACCCAAAGCATCCATCATGGACAGTCAGAGCGTGAAGACCTCCACCAATGTCCCGCTCGACACCCAGGGCATCGACGCCGGCAAGAAAAACATCGGCCGTAAACGCGGCATCATCACTGACACCATCGGCCTGCTGCTCGCCGTCATCGTCACCGCCGCCAGCGCCAGTGACAACCTGATCGGTATCGATCTACTCAACCAGGCCACCGCAATCCACCCCACCCTGACCAAAGCATGGGTCGATACCGGCTTCCGCCAGAAAGTGGTCGAGCACGGCGCCGCACTCGGCGTCGACGTCGAAATCGTCAGCAAGGATCCCCAGGTCAAAGGCTTCACGATCATCAAACGTAGATGGGTCGTCGAACGCACGCTCGGCTGGCTCATGCACCACCGCCGCCTGGTCCGCGACTATGAAACCCTGCCCACCACCTCAGAAAACATGATCCGCATAGCCATGATTGACAACCTCACCCGCCGAGCCGCCGACGAAACCACCCCAACCTGGCGAGACCCCCAAATCACATAACTCACAAAATACGTGAATCAGACGTCCCCTCATGGGGGCGTACCCCGATACGGAGTGTTCCTGTCGCGGGCCCTGACCCGGGGAGTCTCGCGGGGGCCATGGGGATCGTCTCATGAGCAGGTGACGCCGTATTTGATTCGCCATCGGCTGGTGAACCGGGCCCAGTCGAACAGGTCACCGGCGGCACGCCTGCGATCACGCTCATATGCGGCGTCGGCCTGCACCCGGCTGGCATTCGCGTCACGGAACAACGCACGTGCAGCCTCGATCCACAGGAGCCTGCCGTCCGGCGTCCGCGCCTCGGGAGAGTCACGCCGCAGCCGGGCGGTGTGGCCGAGGGCTTTCCCGAAAGCCCGCCGGACCCGATGCTCACGCCGGAATACTTCGGTCGCCGGAGAGTATTTCCGGCGCCGCGTCGGGTTACGCATCCACGCCAATTCAATAGTCGTAAAAATCTCCAGCTGAGCGAAGTGCATTCCTTGATTCTTCCCAGGGAAACCCATGATCGGAAGTGCTGGGCGTGCCATTACGGGGTTGAGAGGGATCACACGGATACGATTGACAAATAGCGACCATTTCGGCATTCGCCAGGCGGTGGAGGCAGCCGGAAGGCGACGATTGTCAGGGTGGCGGGCAGGCCGGGGCGGGTGATGTCGTGCACCCGGAAAGTAACTGAAAGAACGCGTGCCCTTACGCGGAGTGGCTCAAAACCGTGGCCGGACCGCCTGAGGGAAACCCGCCCTCAATGCCTCAGGCTCGGCCTTCGACGGCCGGCTCACTGCAGGCTGTGACCAACCCTCAACCCATCGAGTTGCACCTTTTCTCGACTCAGTTCCCCAGCGCAACCCCGTCACGGCCGTGTTGTGAGGTGGGTCACGTCAGCCTCGTGTCAGGTTGGTGTCTGGGGGGTGTCAGGGCGGGGTGTTTGCATGGGTTCATCGGGTTTGCCGATCCTGGTGGAGGAGACCTATGAGCGACAGCGTGGTGCCGGAGTATCCGATGCAGCGGGAGGCGAAGTGTCCCTTCGCGCCGGCGGCGGGCGTGCGGACGATGACGCGGGAAGATCCGGTCGGGAAGGTGCGGATCTGGGACGGCAGTGAGCCGTGGTTCATCACCCGGCATGCCGATCAGCGGGCGCTGCTGAACGATCCGCGGCTGAGCATCGAGGAGACGCGGCCCGGGTTTCCGCACATGACCCGGGGGCGGGCGGAGGCGGCGAAGCACACGCCGCCGCTGATCACGAACACCGATGCCCCGGAGCACACGCGGTTGCGGCGTACGGTCAACGCGCCGTTCATGGTGAAGCGGGTGGAGGCGCTGCGGCCGCGGATCCAGGAGGTTTTCGACGGGCTGATCGATGACATGCTGGCCGGGCCGAAGCCCGCGGATCTGGTGCAGGCGATCGGGCTCGCGGTGCCGACGATCGTGATCACCGAGCTGCTCGGGGTGCCGTACGCGGATCATAAGTTCTTCCAGACCAACAGCAGCAGGACCATCAGTCATGAGTCGACGCCCGAGGAGGCCGCGGCGGCGGGTGGGGCGCTTGCCGCGTACCTCGGTGAGTTGTTGCAGCAGAAGATGGCCGAGCCGGCCGGGGATGTGCTCTCGGAGATGGGGGCACGGGTCAGGGCCGGGGAGATGACGGCCAGCGAGGCTGTCCACATGGGTGTGGCGATCCTCATCGCCGGGCATGAGACGAGTGCCAGCATGATTTCGCTGGGCACGCTGGCGCTGCTGCGGAACCCCGATCAGTTGGCCCTGCTGCGGGAGAGCGACGACCCGAAGCTGGTGGCGAACGCGGTGGAGGAGCTGCTGCGGTATCTGACCATTGTGCACACCGGGATCAGGCGGATCGCGAGTGAGGACATCGAGCTTCGTGGCAGGACGATCCGGGCCGGGGACGGGATCATCTTCGACCTGTCCGGCGCCGACTGGGACGCCGAGGAGTTCCCCGAGCCGGAGAAGCTCGATCTCACGAGGACCGCGCGGCAGCATCACGCGTTCGGATACGGCGTGCACCAGTGTCTCGGGCAGTCGCTGGCCCGGGTCGAACTGCAGATCGCGTACGGGACGCTCTACAAGCGGATCCCGACACTCGCCCTCGCCGTCCCGTTCGAGGACGTCGAGTTCGCCATGGAGGGCGTCGCGTACGGCCTCAAGTCTCTCCCCGTCACCTGGTAAGGAGCCCGCATGAGCATGCGAATCGAACTGGACGAGCCCAAGTGCGTCGCCGCTGGGCAGTGCGTGGTGGTCGCCCCCGACGTGTTCGACCAGCGCGATGAGGACGGCGTGGCGATCGTGCTCGACGCCGAGCCCGGACCGGAGCAGGAGGACGCGGCGCGGGAGGCGGCGGCGGTGTGCCCGGCGGCCGCCATCAAGCTGGTGGAGCGGTGAAGGAGGCGGTCGTCGTGGGTGCGTCGGCTGCGGGTCTCGCCGCCGCCGAAACCCTCAGGAGAGAGGGGTACGCCGGGAAGCTCACCCTGATCGGTGAGGAGCTCGCCGCACCGTACGACCGCCCGCCGCTCTCCAAGCAGATCCTCGCCTCACAGTGGGAGTCGGACCGGCTCCTTCTGCGTACGGAGATCGAGCTCGCGGCCCTTGATCTGGATCTGCGCCTGGGGGTTGCCGCGACCGGTCTGGACCTGGCCGGGCGCACGGTGGCGCTGGCGGACGGCACGCGGGTGCCCTACGACGGGCTGATCATCGCGACCGGGGTGCGCCCGCGGCGGCTTCCCGGGCAGGGAGCACATGTCATGCGTACGGTCGATGATGCTCTGGCCCTGCGGAAACGGCTCGGACCCGGCCGCCGGCTCGTGGTGGTCGGCGCCGGGTTCCTGGGGGCGGAGTCGGCGGCGGTCGCGCGCGGGCTGGGCTGCGACGTCGTCCTGCTTGAGCCCGCGCCCGTGCCGCTGGCGCACGCGGTCGGCACGCGGGTCGGCCAGGTGTTCGCGGAGGTGCATCGCGAGCACGGCGTCGATCTGCGGACCGGTGTCGCGGTCTCGGCGGTGACCGATTCCGGGGTACGCCTGGCCGACGGCACGCTCGTGGAAGCCGACGAGGTGCTGGTCGCGGTCGGCTCGATCCCCAACACCGAGTGGCTCGAGGACAGCGGCCTGACCGTGGCCGACGGGCTGGTCTGCGACGAGTTCAGCGCGGCGGCACCGGACGTCTACGCCGCCGGGGACGTCGCGCGCTGGCACAACCCCCGCTTCGGCGAGACCATGCGCGTCGAGCACCGCACCAACGCGGCGGAGCAGGGCATGGCGGCCGCCCGGAACCTGCTGCACCCCGGCGAGGGCAAGCCGTTCGACCCCCTCCCGTACTTCTGGTCCGACCAGTACGACATGAAGATCCAGGCGTACGGCTACCTGCGCGGCCACGACAGCGTGGAGATCGTCGACGGCGCGCTCGCGGACCGGCGTTTCGTGGCCGCGTACCGCAAGGCGGGCCGGCTCGTCGGCGTCCTGGCCGTAGGCATGCCCCCCAAGGCGATCCGCGCCTGGCGGGTCGCTCTGACCAAGGAGGAACGGTGACCGGAACCGACGTCGTGGTCGTCACGGGCGCGGGCGGCATGGGCCTGGCCGTGGCCCGGCGTCTCGGCAGCGGCCGCACGGTGATCCTGGCGGACGCCTCCGCGCCGGCCCTGGAGCAGGCCGTGGAATCGTTGCAGGGTGCGGGATACGCGGCGACCGGCCAGCTGACCGATGTCTCGGACGCCGCGGCGGTGGCCAAACTCGCCGCTGTGGCGGCTGACGCGGGACGGCTCACGGCGATCGTGCACACCGCCGGGGTGTCGGCCGCGACCGGCACCGCGAAGGCGATCATCGAGGTCGACCTGGTCGGCACCGCGCACGTCATCGACGCGTTCGGCGAGGTCGCCGTCCCGGGCACCGCCATGGTCTGCGTGTCCAGCATGGCCGGGCACTACGCGACGGTCGCCCCCGGCGACGAACGGGCGCTCGCGCTGGCGCCCGCCGCGGAGCTCCGGACCCTCGACGTGGTCCGGGCCGTCGGCGACGATCCGCTCGCCGCCTACCTGCTGGCCAAACGGGGCAATCACGTACGCGTGCAGGCCGCGGCCCTGGCGTGGAACCTGCGGGGCGCCCGGATCAACACGATCAGCCCCGGGGTGATCTCCACGGCGATGGCCGCTGCGGAGGCGAAGACGGCTTCGGGCGTACACATGATGGCCATGGTGGAAGCCTGCGGCGCGGGCCGCACCGGGACCCCGGCCGAGATCGCGGCCGCCGCGGCGTATCTCACCGGACCGGAGTCGCTCTACGTCACGGGCACCGACCTGCTCGTCGACGGCGGCCAGGCCGCCTGGATCCGCTGGCACCGCGAAGCCGCGTAACGGCACATCCCGGATGCCTCGCGCGTGGAGGGCGAGGCATCCGGGCTACAACGAATAGCCGAAACCGCGGCGGGTCTGGATCATCGCCGGGCCCCCGGCGTCGACCTTCTGGCGCAGGCGGGAGACGAGTCGTTCGATGGCGTTCGCGTCGCGGGACTCGCCCCAGACCTGCCAGGCGAGCTGCTCCTTGGTCAGCACCTGACCGGCGTTGATCAGCAGGTAGCGCAGGAGCCTGTACTCGGCGGCCGTCAGGTCGAGCGGCCGCTCCCCCCGCCACGCCCGGCAGACCGCGTCGTCCAGCAGCAGGTCGCCGTGACAGAGCGGCCCGACGCGCCGGCTGGGTGCGTGGTCACGCAGCAATACCTGGGTACGCGCGAGAAGCTCGGTGATCCGGCACGGCTTGGTCACGTAGTCCTCGACCCGCGAACCGAGCTCCGGCACCAGCCGGTCGAGCTGGTCGCACGTGGTCAGGCACAGGATCGGGGGGCGGTCCTCCGGCGTGAGCCGCAGCCGGGAGCCGAGATCCTCCACGTCGGGCACGGTGTCGTCGACGATGATCAGGTCGAAGCGCTGGGCGCGGTTCATCGCGAGCGCCTCGGCGCCGGTCCCGGTCGCCGCCACCCCGTAACCGGCCAGCCCCAGCGGCGTGACGAGGGACTCGAGCAGGTCGGGATCGGGCGCGACCACGAGCAGCCGGTGACGGTGCCGCTCGATGGGACTGTCATGCATACGTAGACCATCCGTCTCGTGGTGATTTCGGCCGGGGTGCTCGCGTTCAGCGTCGTCCCCGGCCTCCGCCAAGTCATCGTCCCCACGCAGTATCTCCTGTTTTAAGTCAGCCGATTGAAGTGGATCAACCTTTTACGTCGCCTTTGCGTGCTTCAAGGACAAAATGGGTTGCCTCAGAGGGTGTACGGCGGCAAGAGTTCCGCGGGTGACCACGGAACCGGACGTCGTCGGGCCTGTCCCCCAGCGCATCGAGGTCGGCGTCGCGCAGGTCCGCCGCCTGGTCACCACGCAGTTCCCGCAGTGGTCGGAGCTTGCCGTCCGGCCCGTACCGGCCGCGGGATGGGACAACCGCACGTTCCGCCTCGGGGAGTCCATGCTGGTCCGGCTGCCCAGCGCCGCCGAATACGCGCACGCCGTCGCCAAGGAACAACGGTGGCTGCCCGCCCTCGCCCCGCACCTGCCGCTCCCCGTGCCCGTCCCGCTCGGCCTCGGCGAGCCCGGCGAGGACTACCCGTGGCCGTGGTCGGTCTACCGCTGGATCGACGGCGAGCCGGCGAGCCGGGCCCCGATCGCCGACCTGGACGCCTTCGCCGACACGCTGGCCGGCTTCCTCCTGGCGTTGCAGCGGGCAGACCCGGCCGGAGGACCCGGACCGGGCCTGCACAACTGGTTCCGCGGCGGACCACTGCGAAACTACGACCCCCTGATGACCCGCGCCCTCGCGACGCTGGACGACACCGCTCTGCGCGACGACATCACCCGCGTATGGCGGGCGGCCCTGGCGGCAGGCTGGGCCGGGCGGCCGGTGTGGTTCCACGGCGACATCGCGCCCGGCAACCTGCTGACCACCGACGGCAGGCTCAGCGCGGTCATCGACTTCGGCACGTGCGGCGTCGGCGACCCCTCCTGCGACCTGGCGATCGCATGGACGCTGCTCACCGGGCCCAGCCGTGCCATCCTGCGCGACCGCTTGGCCGCGGACCCGGCGATGTGGCTGCGCGGCGCCGGCTGGGCGTTGTGGAAAGCCGTAGTCCTCCACACCGGCGGCGAGCCGGACGCGAAGCGCGTCATTGACCAGATCATCGAGGAGTTCGCCCACGCCCCTCTGCGGTAGATACAGCGAATCGCCGGTTAATGGACGGGGTCGCGGAGGTTGACAGCGAGCAATATGTTGTGGCCGTGAAAATACGGTACGTGCTCCACAACGCATACGGGACCGGGGGCACGATCCGCACGGTCGTGAATCAGGCGAACGCGATGTGCGAGAAGCACGAGGTCGAGGTGGTCAGCGTCTACCGGTCCCGGGAGGCGCCCGTTTTCGCGCTCGATCCCCGGGTGCGGCTGGTCACGCTGACCGAGTTGCGGGAGGACGGGTCGCGGTGGACCGATCCGGCCGGGACGAATTCGCGGTTCTGGCGTAAGACGCGGCGGTTCCGGACGCCGTTGGCGCACCGGCACGATTTCCGGTACAAGCGCTGGGATCCGCTGGTCGAGGCGGCCGTTATCCGGTACTTCCGGGCGCAGCGCGACGGGGTGCTCGTGACCACCCGGCCCGCGCTGAACATGTTGTCCGCGTGGTTCGCGCCGCGGCGGGTGGTGCGGGTCGGGCAGGACCATCTGAATCTGGGCAGCTACAAACCGGGGTTGCGGGCGGCGATCCTGAAGGCGTATCAGCGGCTCGACGTGGTGAGTGTGCTGACGCGGGCCGACCTCGGGGAGTGGGAGGCGGCGCTGCCGGGCGTACGGATCGTGCGGGTGGCGAACGGCGTTCCGCCACGTCTCGGCGTACCCGATGGATCTGATCGGTCACCCACAGTGCTGGCAGCGGGACGACTGAACGGGCAGAAGGGTTTTGACCTGCTGATCGAGGCGTTCGGGCGGGTGCACGCGGAGCATCCCGGGTGGCGGCTGGACATCTTCGGCGAGGGCAAACTGCGGGCCACACTGACCGCGCAGATCGAGGAGGCCGGTCTGGCCGGGACCGTACGCCTGCGTGGCCTGACCCGGAACCTCGACGCCGAGCTGGACAAGGCGTCGGTCTTCGCGCTGAGCTCGCGGCGGGAGGGGCTGCCGATGGTGCTGCTGGAGGCGATGGCGGCCGGGCTGCCGGCGGTCGCGTTCGACTGTCCGACCGGGCCGCGCGAGGTCGTCGAGGACGGGGTCAACGGTCTGCTCGTGCCCGCCGAGGACGTCGAAGCCCTGGCCACGGGGCTGTCCAAGCTGATCGGCGACGCCGCGCTGCGGGAGACGATGGGCCACGCCGCGGTGACGACCGGCGGCCGTTACGCCATGCCGGAGATCGCCGCGCAGTGGGAGTCGATCTTCGCCGAACTTGCGGGCACCCGGTACCCTCCGCCGCGACCGTCATAACGTTCGATCCCGGGGAACCGATGCGCCCACGCGAACACAATTTCTTTACCAATGCCGGAATGCTCACGATCTGTGGGCTGCTGTCGGGGGTCGTCGTGGCGGCGGCGGCCTTCCCGGCGGTGGCGATGTCCGGATTGGCGGCCAAGGCCGGCGGTGAGTCCTTCGCGGCCCTGCCCAGCGAGCTGAAGGAGACCGACGCCCCGCAGTTCAGCCGGATGGTGGCGGCCGACGGGAAGACCGAGATCGCCGTCTTCTACGACGAGTTCCGCAACGTGGTCCCGGTGAAGGACATCTCGCCGAACATGCTGAACGCGATCGTCTCGGCCGAGGACCACAAGTTCTACGACCACAACGGCGTCGACCTCAAGGGGGTCGCGCGGGCGTTCGTCAGCAACAACAGCGACTCCAGCGAGGGCCAGCAGGGTGCCTCCACGCTGACCATGCAGTACGTGCGCATGTCGCTGTCGTACTCCGCGCCGAACTGGCAGGCCGTCGTCGATGCCACGGCGGACACCCCGAAGCGCAAGATCAATGAGATCAAGTACGCGATGCAGGTCGAGAAGGAGATGTCGAAGGAGGAGATCCTGCAGGGCTACCTGAACAAGGCGCCCTTCGGCAACGGCGCGTACGGCGTCGCCGCCGCCGCGCAGGTCTACTTCCAGAAGAGCCCCAAGAACCTCACCGTCCCCGAGGCCGCGCTGCTCGCCGGGATGGTGAAGGCCACGGACGGCTTCGACCCGACCGACCCCACCAAGTACCCGAAGGCCGTGGGCCGGCGTGACTGGGTTCTCAAGAACATGCTCGACCTGCACTACATCACGCAGAAGCAGTACGACGACGGCATCAAGACCAAGGTCCCGCACACGACGAAGCGCACCGGCAACGGCTGTGCCGCGACGAAGAACAACAGCTGGGGCTTCTTCTGCGACTACTTCTACCGCTGGTGGATGAGCCGCGAGGAGTTCGGCAAGACGACGTACGACCGGGAGCGCAGGCTCAAGACCGGCGGCTACACGATCCGGGCGACGATGGACGTCAAGGCGACGGCCGCCGCGAAGGACAACATCAAGGACATGATCGGCAACAAGGACCGGGACGCGCTGCTGCTCGCCGCGGTCCAGCCCGGCACCGGCCAGGTCAAGGCGCTCGCCGCCAACCGCAACTTCAAGCTCGACGACGGCAAGAACCCGCTCTCGTCGGACCCGAAGAAGAAGGCCGCGAAGGTCAAGTCCACCTATCCGAACACCACCAACCCGCTGCTCAGCGGTGGCGGTGACATCAACGGATACCAGGCCGGCTCGGTGTTCAAGATGTTCACCATGGTCGCGGCGCTCGAGGCCGGCTACCCGCTGGCGTACCCGATCAACACCGAGTACCGCTACAAGTCACCCACCTACCTCGACTCCGGCGCACCCGCCGAATGCAACGGGCACTACTGCCCGGCGAACGCGTCGCAGAGCGAGAAGGGCCCGTACAACATGTGGACGGGCTTCGGCAGCTCGGTCAACACGTACTTCGTGCCCCTGGAGGAACGGGTCGGCGCGGAGAAGGTCGTGAAGATCGCCCAGAAGTTCGGCGTCAAGTTCCGCGAGCCCAACGACAACGACCTGGCCACCAAGTACGCACACGACTGGGGCTCGTTCACGCTGGGCGTCTCGGCGTCGACGCCGCTCGACATGGCCAACGCGTACGCCACGCTGGCCGCCGACGGCATGTACTGCGAGCCGACCCCGGTCCAGCAGATCACCGAGCACGACGGCACGAAGATCGACGTCGGCAAGAAACACTGCACCCGGGCCACCTCCGCCGACGTCGCCCGCGCGACCATCGACGCCGCCCGCTGCCCCGTCGGCGACCAGGCCCAGCTCGGCTCGTGCGGCGGTCACACCACCGCCGGTGACGCGCACGGCATCGTCAAGCACCCCATCTTCGGCAAGACCGGCACCACCGACGGCGACAAGACCGCGTCACTGATCATCGGCACCAACTCGATGGTCGTCGCCGGCTACCTGGTCAACCCGGACTACCAGAACCACCCCTACAAGATGCGCCACGACGTCGTGAACCCCGCGGTCGAGGACACGCTGCGCGACATCATGAAGGGCAAGGACAAGGTCGAGTTCAAGAAGCCCAAGGGCACGAAGATCTCCAAGGGCGAACAGGTCTCGATCCCCGGCGTGAAATGCTCCAGCGTCGACGCGGCCAAGAGCCGGGTCGAGGACGCCGGCTTCACCGCCACGGTCGGCACCGAGATCGCCTCCGACTGCCCCAAGGGCCAGGCCGCGGGCACGGAACCCTCGGGCCAGACCGTCAAGGGCGGCTTCGTCGCCATCCAGGTCAGCAGCGGCCCCGCCCCGAGCGGTGCCGGCCCCTCGGGCGCACCGACCGGCCCGGGCGGCACACCCGGCGGCGGCGGACCCGGTGGCGGACCGGGTCGGTAGCACCACTGCATTGACACCCCAGGCGGCCGGAGCGGAAACGCTCCGGCCGCCGCTCTATGTCAGGGGTAATGGTGCACAACTGAACGGCGTGACACGCGCCACTTGAACGCCGTTCAACTTGAACGTAGTTCAATTCTGGTGCGAAACTTCCCACATGCAACTCAGACGTGCGGATGTCGTAGCTGGGGCACTGATCCTGCTCGATGCCGAGGGCCTCGATGCGCTGACGATGCGCAAGCTGGCCGCCCAGCTCGGCGTGCAGGCGGGCGGGCTCTACTGGCACTTCAAGAACAAGTCGGCGCTGCTCGGGGCGATGGCTGACGAGATCGTGGCGCCGCTTGCCGCCGAGCCGGCCCCCGGGTCGTGGGACGCGCAGCTGACGGAGTTCGGCCACCGTTACCGGCAGGCGTTGCTCTCGCATCGCGATGGCGCCCGGGTGGTGGCCGGGACGTATGTCACCGAGCCCAACACCGTGCGCGGCGGCGAGATGATCATGCGGATCCTGATCGACGCCGGGTTCCCGGTCGAGCGGGCCGGTTGGGCGATCTTCGCGGCGGGCTATTACGTGCTCGGCCACTGCATCGAGGAGCAGGCCCAGCTCACCGAGGGCGACTGGGCCGAGCGCGGGGCCGGACTGCCCGACTCGGCGCTGAAAGAGGCCTTCGAGACGACGATCAGAGCCAGACCCGAGGAGCGCTTTGCGTACGGGATGGAGCTCCTGCTCGACGGCATGCGCGCCCGGCTCGGGGAGGCCCGGCCGTGATCCCCAAGGTCAGGCGGCCACAGCAGCGCCGGATGCTCGCCCTCGAGGTCCGCGACAACGTGCGGATCAGCCCCAGCTTCGCCCGGATCACGCTCGGCGGGCCGGCGCTCGACGGTTTCGAGCACACCGGGCGCGACCAGGCCGGGCGGCTGTTCTTCCCCCGCGAGGGCCAGGACGAGCTGCGAATGCCCACCCTGCAGAACGACGGCTGGATCGCCGAGCTGCTGATCATGCCGAAGTCGCGCCGGCCATGGGTGCGCACGTACACGATCCGTGATTACCGGGCCGCCGAGCAGGAGGTGGACATCGAGTTCGCGCTGCACGGCGACGCGGGGCCAGCCTCGGCGTGGGCGAGCCGCGCGAAGCCCGGTGATCCGGCCGGATTCTTCGACGAGGGCTACACGTATCTGCCGCCGGGGCCCGGGGGCCGGCAGGTGCTCGTGGGCGATGAGAGTGCGCTGCCCGCGATCCTTTCGATCCTCGAGGGCGCGCCGGAGAGTCTCGAAGCCGAGGTTTTCCTGGAGGTGCCCGACTCCGGGGACATCAGGGAGGTCGAGTGCGCTCCGGGCGTACACCTCCATTGGTTTGCCAGGAACGGAGCCGCGACGGTCCCCGGTGAGCTCGCCCTCGACGGGGTCCGGAAGGCCGAGCTGCCGCAGGGCGCGTTCTACACCTGGGCCGCGGGCGAGGCGAAGCTCGCCACCGGCGTGCGCCGCCACCTCGTCGCCGACCGCGGCATTCCCAAGTCAGACATCGCGTTCATGGGCTACTGGCGGCACGGCCGCTCGAGCCCCGGCTGACCCCTTTGTTTCTGGGCACGTCAGGGCGTTTGAAAGAAGCCGGCAGCCAGGAGGAGAGCATCGTGACCAGAGTGCTGAGCACCGAGGCGGAGCTGCGAGAGATCGTGAAGACGCCGCTGAAGATGATCGCCGAGAAGGGCATCGACCACATCGACGAGCAGTCCCGGCGGTTCATCGAGCTGAGCCCGTTCTTCCTGCTCGCGACGGCGGCGCTGGACGGCACGTGCGACGTCTCGCCGCGGGGCGACCCGGCCGGCAGCGTCCTCGTGCTCGACCGGCACACCCTGGCGTTCGCCGACCGCAAGGGCAACCGGCGCCTCGACAGCTTCCGCAACATCCTCCAGGTGCCCCATGCGGGACTGCTGTTCCTCGTGCCGGGCTCCGGTGACACGGTGCGGGTCAACGGCAGTGCGCGGCTCGTCACCGACGCGCCCTACCTGTCGCGCATGGCCGTGCAGGGTGCGGTTCCGGAGCTGGCGGTGGAGGTCCGCGTCGAGGAGCTGTTCCTGCACTGCAGCCGCGCCTTCTCCCGATCGTCACTGTGGGTGACCAATAGCTGGCCGAAGCGTGAGGACGTGCCGAGCGCCGGGAAGCTTGCCCGCAGCCAGAGCGGCATTCCCGTGCCCGCCCGGCTGATCGACGCCGCCCTGCGCCGCGCCCCCGAGAATCTTTACTGAGAGTAGCCGGGGTCTCAGCCCGGTTCCCTTGATTCGTCAAGCACCCTGCCGACAGTCCAGTCGGTAGCGGCGCGGTTGCGGATTCCGGGCCCGGTGACTGAGGGGCAAAACCATGGCAGGCAGCGGCAATGCGGTAACCCGGTGGTTCGACGACCGACCGGTCGCTGCCAAGGTGTTCACCGCTGTGGGCGTGGTCGGTGTCGCCGCCGTGACCGGGGGTGTCCTCGCCGTCGCCGGGCTCTCCTCGGTCTACCACCGCGGCGCCGGCCTCGAGAGCGGCAACATGCGGCCCTCACTGCTGCTGGCCGGGCTGCGCGCCGACGCGCTCACCGCCCGCATCGACATCCGCGAGGTCGCGCTCTCCGACGACAAGACCAGCGCCGAGGCCAAGCTCAAGACCGCCGACGAGGCCGTCGACAGCGCGATCGCGACGTACCGGCCCCAGGCCGCCGACCCCGCGGCGGTCGACACCTTCACGACGCTGTGGAAACAATACAAGTCTGTTCGCGACGGTACGCAGCTCACCGCCGCGCGCGCCGGGGACTACACCGAGTTCGAGAAGATCGCCACCGCGCAGGCCAACCCGATCATGACGCAGGCGATGGCCGCGCTGGACAAGGCCTCCGACGCCGAGGTCGCCGACGCCTCCGCGACCGTCGCGCAGGCCGAGAATGAGTACGCTGCGACGCGTACCCGGCTGATCCTGGTCCTGGGTCTCGGCGTGCTGGCCGGTCTGCTCGTCGGCCTCTACACGGTCCGCCGGATCACCACGTCGCTGCGCCGCGTCAGCACCGTCCTGGAAGGCCTGGCCGACGGCGACCTCACCCGCACGGCCGGCGTGGACAGCCGCGACGAGATCGGCCGGATGGCCGCGGCACTGGACAGGGCCACCGAGGGCGTACGCGAAACCGTCGCCGCCGTGGCCAGCACCGCCGCGACCGTGGCCGGCTCGGCGCAGGAACTCGCCGACACCAGCACGACCATCGCCGCGACCGCGGAGAGCACCTCCGCCCGCTCGCAGACCGTCGCGGACGCCGCCGGCGAGATCTCCGCCAACGTCCACAGCGTGGTCGCCGGCGCCGAGGAGATGTCCGCCTCGATCCGCGAGATCGCCCAGTCCGCCGCCCAGGCCGCCGAGGTCGCCTCCGCCGCCGTCGACGCCGCGCACGTCGCCTCCGGCACGGTCGGCCAGCTCGACACGTCCAGCACCGAGATCGGCAACGTGCTCAAACTGATCACGTCGATCGCCGCACAGACCAACCTGCTCGCCCTGAACGCCACCATCGAGGCCGCCCGCGCCGGCGACGCGGGCAAGGGCTTCGCCGTGGTCGCCAGCGAGGTCAAGGACCTGGCCCAGGAAACCGCCAAGGCCACCGAGGACATCGCCGCCCGCGTCGACGCCATCCAGGCCGACGCCCGCGCCGCCGCCGGCTCCATCGGCGAGATCACCGCCGTCATCGCGAAGATCAACGACTTCCAGACCACCATCGCCGCCGCCGTCGAGGAACAGACCGCGACCACCGGCGAGATCAGCCGCAACGTGGCCTACGCCGCCACCGGCACGGACCAGATCGCCGGCACCATCTCCGGCGTCGCCGAGGCCTCAGCCGCCACCAGCGCAGGCATGGAACGCGCCCGCGGCGCCACCGCCGACCTCGCCACGGCAGCCTCCGGCCTGCAGACGTTGGTGAGCCGCTTCCGGTACTGAGCCGCAACGCCTGCCATCGTCGGCTCCGGTACCGGGCGGTAACCGCTTGCCATCGCCGGTGGAGATCGATGGGAGTACAGTGCCTCCCGGCGTGCCGTCCAGTGGAGGGGGCCCACGATGACCATGCCATTGCGGACGGGTGATCTGACCCGGCTCGGTGAATACGAACTGGTGGGCCGGCTGGGGGCGGGCGGCATGGGGACGGTCTACCTGGGCCGGGCCCGCGACGGGCGTCCCGTCGCCATCAAGGTCATCCGGGCGGATCTCGCCTGGGACGACGAGCTGCGCGGCCGTTTCCGCAGCGAGGTCAACCGGGTCCGCCAGGTGCCCGCGTTCTCCACCGCGGCCGTCCTCGACGCCGACCCCGACCACGACCCGCCCTACCTCGTCGTCGAGTACGTCGACGGCCCCAGCCTCGCGGAGGTCCTCCGCAAGGACGGCCCCCTGAGCCAGGACGCGACCCAGAGCATGGCGATCGGCATCACCGCCGCCCTCATCGCCATCCACGGCGCCGGCGTCATCCACCGCGACCTCAAACCGGGCAACGTCCTGTTCGCCATGGGCGGCGTCAAGGTCATCGACTTCGGCATCGCCCGCCCGCTCGAGGTCACCAGCCAGCACACCCGCACGGACCAGATGGTCGGCACGGTCGCCTACATGGCCCCCGAGCGCTTCGACTCCGACAACGGCCGAGCGGTCGGCACCGCCTCGGACATCTTCGCGTGGGGCGTCGTCGTCGCGTTCGCCGCCACCGGCCGCACCCCGTTCTCCGGCGAATCCGCACCGGCCACCGCGATGCGCATCCTCACCCAGGAGCCGGACCTGACCGGCTTGCGGGAACCATTGCGGGGACTGGTCGCCTGGTCCCTCTCCAAACGCCCCGAGGACCGCCCCACCGCCCGGGAACTATTGGACGCCCTCCTCGGCTCCACCCCCACCCCCTCACCGCCCTCCCACGCACCCTTACCCGGTGCGCAGTCACTCGGTGCGCCCCCGGCCTCGCCGGCTGCAGCGACTGACTCCTGGCCGCAGCACCGGCCGCTCAACACGCCACCGCCTCATCCGACATATCCGAATTACGCGGCTTATCCGGCACCGCACCAGCGGACGGGCCACCAGCTCCCACCGCCGCAACCAGCCAGCAGGCCCGCACCGCAGCAGGGCTTACCCCAGCAGGGCGGCAGGCCCGCGCCACATAACGCCGCGCCACAGCAGGGCGTGCCACAGCAGCGGGGATGGCCAGGGCCGCAGGCGTTGGCGACACCGCCGCACGGGCAGCCCCGCCCGAGCGGTTATCCCGCACCACCCGCCCGCCCCCAGCGTCACCGCTCGCGCGCGTTCGTGGCGCTGATGGTGGCGACCGGCCTGCTCGGCACCGCCCTCACCGCGATCGTGCTGGACGAGGTCGACTCGCAGGTGAACGATGTGGACTTCTCCGCCGGGGAGGACTCCGCCACCGATTCCTACTACGACGAGTACGGCGGGACCACGTCCGCCGCTCCGGCCGCCGCGAAGCTCAAGACGACCACGCCGGCGGCGATGTTCGAGCTGGTGTCGCGGCTGTTGCCGGACCGGGAGATGACCCATCTGCGTACGGATGGCAGCAAGGGCCGGATGTTCGTGCAGTTCTATCTGGACGGCGGGGACGGGCCGGGCATGATGTCGCTGTCCATCGCGGCGAAGGATGCGGGTACGAAGCCGGTCCGGGACGGCAGGCCCACCGTGACGGTGGAGCGGCTGAAGGGCAACTGCGTGCAGGACATGCTGGTCGGGGCGGCCTGGGCGGATGACACGCTGGTGCAGGTGGGCAATGCGACCTGCCTGGCGTCGGGCGAGAAGGCGCCGGCCCCGCTGACCCTCGCCGAGGCGAAGTCGCTGGCCGCCGATCCGCGGTGGGGCGCGAGGATGGACGCGGACCTGGTGGACGCCGGTGCCGAGAACTACCCGTCCTTCACCCAGTAGACCTGGACGCTCGCTGAAGAAGTACGGACCCTGAACCGTAGATGGTCCAGCCCCACGCTTCTAACGTCGAGGTATGACAACGGCAATTCCCTTTACCGCCCGCAGCACCGCCGCCGAGGTTCTCGCCGGGATCGACCTGACCGGGCGCCGGATGATCGTCACCGGTGGCGCATCGGGCATCGGCGAGCAGACCGTCCGGGCCCTGGCCGGTGCGGGCGCCGAGATCGTCGTGGCGACCCGTAACCCGGGCAGCGCGGCGGAGCTGACAGCCGAGTTCACAAACGTGAGCGCCGCCACGCTCGACCTGGCCGATCTGCGCTCGGTCCGCGCGTTCGTGGCGGGCTGGCACGGGCATCTCGACGCGCTGATCGCCAACGCCGGGATCATGGCCGTGCGGGAGCGCACACTCAGCGTCCAGGGCTGGGAGCTGCAGCTGGCCACCAACTATCTCGGGCACTTCGCGCTGATCGACGGCCTGCACGCGGCACTCACGCCGGGCGGGCGGGTCGTGGTGGTCAGCTCCGGGGCGCACAAGTTCGCCGGGTTCGACTTCGACGATCCACAGTTCGAGCACCGGGCGTACGATCCGTTCCTCGCGTACGGGCAGGCGAAACGGGCCGAGGTGCTGCTCGCCGTGGGCGTGGCCCGGCGCTGGGCGGCCGACGGCATCACCGCCAACGCGGTCGCGCCCGGGTTCGTCCACACCAACCTGCAGCGGCACCTGGACGCCGACACGATGCGCTCGTTCGGGGCGATGGACGACGCCGGCGAGCTGGTCACGCCCGACTACTACAAGACCGCCGCGCAGGGCGCCTCGACCTCGGTGCTGCTCGCCGCGTCGCCGTTGATCGAGGGCCTGACCGGGCGCTACTTCGAGGACAACCAGGAAGCGCCGGTCGTAGCGGACGAGGACCAGCAGCCGGGCAGCGTCGCCGCCTCCGCGCTGGACCCGGAGATCGCGGACCGGCTGTGGGAGCTGGCCCTGCCGATGCTCAGCACGAAAGACGTCACCAGTTGATCTTTCCGGGCCAGGTGACGTCGGCGAGCCGCTTCTGCCCGTCGAAGTTGGGGTGGAAGTAGTCGAACTTGCTGACCAGGTTCAGGGAGAAGTCGACCCGGTTGGCGCTGCCGCCGTCCCAGCGGCAGCGTTTGCCGTACGCGGCGCAGGCCTTCTCGAGCTGGGTGTTGTAGGCGGCGACCCGGTCCTTGACCTTGTGCCGGCGGTCGTCGTCGGCGTCGGCGGTGGACGTCGGGCGGGCCAGCATCGACGGGCAGATGCCCCGGCCCCAGACCCGGACGGCGTTCGCGTCCTTGTGGCCGAGCTCCCAGAGCCGGTAGATGTCCGGGATGCTGACCACGAGGACGCGGGACTTCGGCAGCCCCTTCTTGAGCCGGTCGAGCCCGTCGTCCACCTGGGAGCGGAACGTCTTCACCGAGGTCATGCCGGACACGTCGCCGGCGCAGGCATCGTTGGCGCCGATCAGGATGGTCACGTATTCCGAGCCGGCGTCGACGGCGGACGCGGCCTGCGCCTTGAGGTCGGCCGCATCGGCGCCGGGGACGGCGAAGTCGCGCGCCTTCCCCTTCATCTTGGAGTTCTTGGCGAGGATCCGCCCGTAGTGACTGTCGACCCCGTCCGCTCCCCCGGTCGACCAGGAGTTGCGGCTGCACGCCACGTAGACGGCGCAGCTGCCGTACCCGGCGGTGATCGAGTCGCCGAGCGCGGCCATCGAGGACGGATAACCGGGCTTGGGCTTCGCCGTACCCGTCGAGGTGGGCCTGGGGGTGGCCCCGGCCCCTTCCTCGCAGGCGAGCGCGAAGACGCAGAGAACAGCCAGGACTGCGACGTGCCAGCGACGAAGCACCGGACCTCCATGATCACAAAATGTCATGACACAAGCACCCTATGACATCCGATGCCTCAAGAGTCAGGAAGGTGACGGGAACGCCGTCGGCCCGGCGCTCTGCACGAACCGGCTCCCGTTCCAGCGATACGTCCGTTCCTGCTTCACGTCGTAGTACTTCTGGGTCACGGTGACGACGACCCTGCCCCCACTGATGGTCACGTCGTTGATGACCTGGCCGACCGGCCCCACCCAGCCCATCCCGGCCACCTTGCCGGTACGGCCGTTGAGTACCAGCAACTGACCGGACGCGTCGTCACCCGGGCCGGATGTGCAGCTGCCCCAGACGACCGCCTCCACCCGGCCGTCCCCGTCGACGTCCCCGTAGGCCGGGGAGCCGCCGCCGTACGAAGGGTGCACGAAGGTGTCCGACCCGGCGGCGCCGTCCACGACCTCGAGTTCACCGGACGGGCAATCGTCGTCGTCATGGCGCGCGGGGAACCGGATGGTGGTGTTCTCGACGTCCACCTTGCGCATGGACAGCGGCGCCGGGGCCGGTGACGTCGACGACGACCTCGGCACGTCGGGCGGCCCGGAACCACCCGGCTGCCCGCTGCCGGACGAGGACCCCGACGGCGTACCCGTGGCGGACGGTGAGCCGGGATTCGGGGACGCGGAGGGTGACGGCGTGACGGGCGCCAGGGTGACGGACGGCGACGGCATGACCGGCGGGTTCGGCGCGGGACCGAGCCCGTCGGAGCGCAGGCGCAACCCCACCCCGACACCCGCTACGGCGATCACGACGGCAGCCGCGGCGGCGACCACGACCACCCGGCGACGGGTCGCGGCGCGGGCCCGGGCCACGATCACCTCGGGCGGCAGGGGCTTGAACGACTCGTGCGCGGATTCCCGGTAAGAATCGAAGTTGCTCATGAGGGCACCTCCCAACGCGGCCCGAGATCCTCGGCCAGCCTCGCCCGGCCCCGGTGCAGCCAGGCAGCCACCGTGCCGGTCGGAACGCCGAGCTCGTGCGCGATGTCCGCCACGGGCACATCGGCGATGTGGTGCATGACGATGACCCGCCGCTGCCGCTCCGGCAGTTTACGCAGCGCCGCGACCAGCAGCACGTGGTCCGGGTTCATACCGGGGACAACTCCGGGCGGCGGCTGGCGTCGCATCACCTTGGCGGCGGTCGTCATCCGGCGCAGCCGGCTGGTAGCGAGGTTCCAGGCCACCCGGCGGACCCAGCTGACCGGATCCTCGTACGCACTGACGTCCCCCCACCGCTGCCACGCCCGCACGAACGCCTCCTGCGTCACGTCCTCGGCGTCGCCGCGATCGCCCAGGTACGCGTACACCTGTGCGGTGATCCTGCCGTACCAGGCAAGGTAGAAGGCGTCGAACTCGCCCCGCCCGCCGGCCACTGCCCGCAGGCGTACGGCAGGGCCCGGTTCCGGTCGCACCCGGCGCCACCCCCTCGTGAAATTTGCAGCTCCGGAAACCGACACGCGCCACTGCGGCGGGGGCATGCAGTTTGTGTCTCAGGTCACCTTCGAGGTACTTCATGCATGGGGGGTGCAATTTCACCCGAACGTCGGAGGCGCCGCGCCCATCGAGTGACCACTATGGATCGATGCCGGGACGCCACCGCACCACCTTCCGCCACTCCGGCACCATTGCCGGCGTGACCGCGCTGGCGCTGACCGTCGCGGGCGCCGGTGCCTGGCTCGGCTACCAGCGCATGTCCGATCAGGACTGTAGCGGCCAGGTCCCGCTCAGCGTCGCGGCGGCCCCCGAGGTCGCGCCCGCGGTGCGGGACGCCGCCCAGCGCTGGATGGATGCCGGTGCGGCGGTCGCCGGTCGCTGCGTGGCGGTCTCCGTCACCGCCGCCGAGCCCGCCGACGCCGCGACCACCGTGGCCCGCCAGCACCAGGTGAACCTCACCGGGCTCAGCGCCGGCCGCAGCGGGAGCCTGCCGGACGTCTGGATCCCCGACTCGTCGATGTGGTTGCTGCGGATCTCCTCGGAGGCTCCCGGGTTCCGGCCCACCGACGCCGCCCCGATCGCGACCAGCCCGGTGGTGCTGGCCGTGCCGCAGCCGGTCGCCGAGACGCTCGGGTGGCCGGCGGCGAAGCTCGGCTGGAAGGATCTGCTGGCCGCGCTCGGCCGCAAGGGTGCCGCGGAGCTGCGTCCCGGGATCATCGACCCCAACCGCGACGCGGCCTCGCTGGCCGGGCTGCTGGCCCTCGGCGGTGCCGCGGGCGACGGCGCGGCGGGCGTACAGGCCAAGGTCGGTGCCCTGCGCTCGCTGGCCGCCAACAGCTCCAAGATCCGCGACGACCTGCTGCAGAAGTTCCCGCGCACCGCCGCCGACGTGGGGACCGGGCTCAGCGCGGCACCGCTCGCCGAGGGCGAGGTCGTGCGGTACAACGCGGCCCGGCCCGCCGTCCCGCTGGCGGCGCTCTACCTCTCCCCCGCTCCGGCGCCGCTGAACTATCCGTTCGCCGTGATGCCCGGCGCCGCGCCCGAGACCACCTCGGCCGCCGCCGGGCTGCACGGGGCGCTGCGGGACCAGGCTTTCCTCTCCGCGCTCGGGGCGGCCGGGCTGCGCGAACCCGGTGGCCGGACGGCAACGGGGTTCACCGCTCCGGCCGGCGCGCCCGCCGCCCCGACGCCTGCCGTCACCGCCGCACCCGGAAACGACGCCGTGGCCAGGGCCGCCGGGCCGATCAATCAGCTGCTCGACAGCTGGTCCGCGATCACGCTGCCCGGCCGGGTGCTGGCGGTCTTCGACGTCTCCGGCTCGATGTCGGAGAAGGTCGCCACCGCGGGCGGCCTGACCCGCGCGGAGATCACCCGCCGTGCGGCGACCCAGGGCCTGGCACTGTTCGACGACCGCTGGGCCGTCGGCAACTGGATCTTCTCCACCGAGCTGCGGGGCAAGCAGCCCTGGCGCGAGCTGGTGCCGATCACCCCGCTGAGCTCGGGCCGGGACCGGCTGACCGCCGCGATCGACAAGATCAGACCCAAGGAGAACGGCGACACCGGGTTGTACGACACCGCGCTGGCTGCGTACCAGAATGTGCAGAAGTCCTGGGAGCCGGGCGTGGTCAATTCGGTCATCCTGTTCACCGACGGGGTCAACCGCAACCCCGGCGGCCTCACCCGCACCGCCCTGCTCGACCGGCTCACCCGGCTGCGCGACCCGAAACGACCGGTCCGCATGGTGATCATCGGGATCGGCACCGACGTCGACCGCGGCGAACTGACCGCCATCGCCAAGGCCACGAGCTCGGGCGGCGTCTACCTGGCGGAGGACCCCGCGAAGATAGGTCAGATCTTTTTGCAGGCCATCGGTACGCGCTCCGGGGCTTAACAACCCCAAGACTCTCATACACGGTAAGCACGCGCCGAAGTACTTAGCGTGATGACCCGGGTTTCAGCGCTGCGAGCGTGGCTACCGGCGGGCGGCGGTCTTCGAGACGAGGACTGGGCCCGCCGCCACCGCCTGCTCACGCTCCTGCTCGCCGCCTGCGTGGCGGCACTGACCGGCTTCGGTACCTTCCAGCACGGTCTCGACCGGGCCTGGTTGATCACCGTGATGCTGATCCTGCCGTGCGTGGTGCTCGCCGTGCTGCTGCCGGGGCGGCGGCTGCCGTCGGTGTTCATCGCGCTCGGGTACACCGTCGTCTGCGGCGGCTTCGTCTCCATGGCGCACGGCCTGACCGAAGCGCACTTCACGTTCTTCATCGCCGTCGCCGCGCTCGCGCTCTACCGCGACTGGGCGCCGTTCGGCATGTTCCTCATCGCGACGACGCTGCACCACGCGGTCTTCGGCGTGATCGTCAGCGACCGCACCTACGACCACCACAGCGCGATGGCCCACCCGTGGCTGTGGGCGTTCCTGCACGGCAGCGCGGTGCTGCTCGCCGCCACGTTCCAGGTCGTCCAGTGGAAGCTCACCGAGCGCGAGGAGCAGCGCGCCCAGGAGAACCTCGACGACAGCCAGGCCCAGCTCAGCATCGCGTTCGACGAGACACCCGTACCGAGCGCCATGATCGCCCCGGACGGCCGGCTCCTGCGCACCAACGCGGCGTACCGGCACTGGCTCGGGCTGCCCGACGAACTGCCGCCGGGCTTCACCGTGCAGGACCTGCCGATCACCGTGATCGGCGCCGGACCGGGCGACGTCTTCGCCCGGCTGACCAGCACCCGTGAGCCGATGACCGTGACCACGCGGTACCGGCGCGAGGACGACGGCTCACTGATGTGGGTCGAGGTGCACAGCACCACCCTCACCGACCGCAACGGCACCATCCGGGCGATCTTCGTGCACTGCATCGACGTCACCGTCACCCGCGAGCACGAGGCCGCGCTGCAGCACCAGGTGCAGCACGACCAGCTGACCGGGCTGCTGTCGCGCTCCGGTTTCGAGCAGGACATGGTCGCCATGCTGACCGGGCGCCCCATCCCGGCCAGCGTGCTCTACCTCGACGTGGACCGGTTCAAGTCGATCAACGACGGTTCCGGGCACGCGACCGGCGACGAGGTGCTGCGGGCACTGGCCGGGCGCATGATGCAGCTCGTCCCGCGGGGCTCGCTGGTCGCCCGGCTCGGCGGCGACGAGTTCGTGCTCGCGCTGCCCGTGGCGTCCGACGCTGCCCGCGAGGTGGGCCAGTCGCTGATCGCGGCGCTGGCCGAGCCCATGGACATCTCCGGCATCCGGATCCAGCTCACGGTCAGCATCGGCCTGGCACCGGCCCGGACGCCCGCCGACGCCTCGGACTCGGTCCTGGCCGCCGACACCGCCATGTACGCGGCCAAGCGCGCCGGCGGCAACCGACTCGAACTGTTCAGCGAGCAGATGCGCGTCACGGTGCAGGAACGCATCACCGCCGAGGCCCGGCTCCGCGCCGCCCTCGACGGCGACCGCGACCTCACCCTGCCGGTCTGGTTCCAGCCGATCGTCGACGGCGCCACCGGCAGCATCATCGGCGCCGAGGCCCTGGTGCGGATGTGCACACCGCAGGGCCAGATCCTCGCCCCGGGCCACTTCATCGGCGCGGCCGAGGAGACCGGCCTGATCGTGCCGCTCGGAGAGCACGTGCTCATCTCCGCGCTGCGCCACCTGCTCGCCTGGCAGAACGACCTCGGCTACATTTCGGTGAACGTCAGCCCCCGCCAGCTGTCCGAGCCGGGATTCGCCCCCATGCTCGCCGGCCTGCTGGCCCGGGTCCCGCATCTCGACCCGTCGCGGCTGGTCCTGGAGATCACCGAGACCGCAGTGCTGGCCACCTCGGGCGACCTCGAGACCCGGCTGCGCGCGATCAAGGCACTGGGCGTCCGGATCGCGCTCGACGACTTCGGCACCGGCTACAGCTCGCTCACCTGGCTGCAGTCGGTCCCGGCGGACGTCGTCAAACTGGACCGCTCGTTCGTGGCCGGCCTCGCCACGGACCCGCGCAAGTCGTCGATCATCTCCGCGGTGCTGTGGCTCGCCCAGTCGCTGGGCATGACCGCGGTGGCCGAGGGCGTCGAGGACGTGGACGACTGGCAGGCACTGCGCGCGGCCGGCTGCCCGGCGCTGCAGGGCTACTACTTCAGCCGCCCGCTGCCCGCGATGGAGTTCGACGCGATGCTGCGGCGCGGGGCGGACCTCGTGCCGGCGTAACAACAAGGCTCCCGCACCGGTTGTTGGGGCATGGCTGTTCTGCTCACCCCCCAGCAACGCAAACCCGGAGAAACCAGGCCGCGGTCCGCTCCCGGGCGGATCGCGATCCTCGACGGGCTCCGGCTGGTCGCGGCGCTCATAGTGGTCGCCTACCACTACATCGGGTACGACCGGGGCGCCGTCAAACCCTGGGGTGCCGCCGCCGACCGCGCATTCCCGGCACTGGCCACCCCGGCGTCGTACGGCTGGCTCGGGGTGGAACTGTTCTTCCTGATCAGCGGTTTCGTGATCTGCATGAGCGCCTGGGACCGCGACCCCGGCCACTTCCTGCGCTCACGGGTGGTGCGCCTGTTCCCGGCCTACTGGGCGGCGGCGCTGCTGACCTTCGCCGTGCTCACGCTGTGGCCACTGGTACGCGGACCGGTCGGCCCCAGCGACCTGATGGTCAACCTGACGATGCTGCAGGAACCGCTCGGGGTGCGCTCGGTCGATGCCGTCTACTGGACGCTGTGGGTCGAGGCCCGCTTCTACCTGCTCTTCGCGATCCTGGTCTGGCGAGGTCTGACCGTACGCCGTGCCGCGCTGTTCGGCGCCGGATGGCTCGCCGCCGCCGCACTGGCCACGCAGGCAGGCCTCCCGGCGCTGGACATGATCGTGATGCCGGACTACGCGCCGTACTTCGTGGCCGGGATCGCCCTGTTCCTGATCCACCGCTTCGGCTCCCACGCGGGCCTGTGGGGCCTGGTCGCGGTGGCATTCCTGCTCGCCCAGCACCACGTCCTGCGCCAGACCCACCACGTCGCCGCCGACGTCCTCGGCCGCCCGCTCTCCCCCTGGCCGGCCTTCGCCCTGCTCACCGCGATCTTCGCCGCGATGTCCCTGGTAGCGACAGGCCGCCTCGACCAGGTGCGCTGGCGCTGGCTCACCACCGCCGGAGCACTGACCTACCCGCTGTACCTGCTGCACGAGTACATCGGCTGGACCCTGATCGCCGCCCTGCACGCCCACCTGGGCCGCTACCCGACGCTCGCGCTGGTGGTGACGCTGATGCTGGGCGTGGCATGGCTGCTGCACCGATACGTGGAACGCCCCGCGAGCCGGCTGCTGCGAAAATGGCTGAGCGCTCCGCTGCCCGGGCCGCTAACTTTGGCGCATGGATTCGCTCGGGGCGCGGATGAAAGAATACGAGCGCATCAGCCGGACGGTGCTGCCACGCCGGGCGTACACGTTGATCCGGGCCGACGGCCGTAACTTCGGCACCTACCTGCGCGACAGCGAGAAGCCGTTCGACGCGGCCTTCGTGACCGACATGGATCACGTCACGCGCACACTGTGCGAGGAGGTCGCGGGCACAGTCTTCGCGTACACCCAATCCGACGAGATCAGCCTGCTCCTCACCGACTTCGCCGGGCACGGCACCCAGCCCTGGTTCGGCGGCCAGGTCCAGAAGATCGTCTCCACCGTCGCAGCCGTAGCAACCGCCACCCTCTGCTCGCGCCGCCCCGCCCGCCCGGCAACCTTCGACGCCCGAGTCTTCACCATCGCCGACCCCCGCGAGGTCGCCAACTACTTCCTGTGGCGCCAGCGCGACGCCGTCCGCAACTCGATCTCCATGGCCGCCCAGGCCCACTTCCCCCACAAACGCCTCCACGGCGTGAACTCCGGCCGCATGCAGGAGCTCCTCTGGCAGGAGAAAGGCATAAACTGGAACGACTACCCCGCCGGCATCAAACGCGGCCGGGTAGCGATCCGCGAATCCGGCGAGCAGCCCGTCACCTTCACCCACAAACGCACCGGCGAGACCACCTCCACAACCGCGACGCGAACCTGGTGGCAGGTCCGCGACGCCCCGCACTTCGACCTCGCCCCCACCGCCTTCCTCGCCCAGACCATCCCCCGCCTCCCCACCCTCACCGACCCCTGACCCCGCCCGCCCGCTCCCCGGCCGCTCCCCGCCCGCCCGCCGCTCGCGTGACCCAACCTCGGCCGGGAGCATGTCTCTCTTTGCCGGAAATGATTGCCCCGTGCTTGACAGGCCGCACCGCACAAAGTTGCGGTTTACCGAGCCTCGACGCAACATCGCACCACACAAGGCAAGGCATATGTCTTACGCTGAAAAATAACTTCCCGCATTTGACAGTCGATGCCGCATAAAGTGCCACCATTGCAAGCTCCAGCGCAATATCGAACCATCGCCCGGTCGTGATACACGCCCAGCCAATCCGGGCAGCGAACCCACATCCGCCCGCGACCACGCATCCCGAACCTGACCCAGGCAACGCGGCAACGCCCGAAGCTTTAGCAACTGCGCTTCGGCATCCGCACTCGGCATCAACGTGAGAAGCGCAACCACCTTTTCATGCCGCCCACTCCCTACTGCGCCGAGAAATGATTGCGCCATGCTTGACAGCCGACACCGCATAAAGTTGCGAGGTTCAGGTTTCCGGCGCAACATCGAGCCACCGGCCGAAACACATTATCTTCCGGCCAGAAATGATTACCCGCACTTGACAAATAATGCCGCATAAAGTTGCGGGATCTCCGGCTTCAACGCAATATCGAACCTCACGCCACAACGCAATCAGCACGGCCCTCGCGACGCTGGCCCCTTGACACTGGCCCCTTGCGGAAGCGGCCCTCGCCGCATCGGCCCTCGATGGAAGTGGGTCCCACTGGGAGCCGGCCACCCCAAAGAGCCGCCACCGCGCAGAATCGCCACCGCAGAGAGCCGCCATCGCACAGAGCGGCCACCCCGCGCAGCCGTCACCATAGGCAGCCGTCACCGCACGCAGCCGTCACCGCGGAGAGCGGGCTCCGGCTCGGGGTGGGGTCAGATTGCGGCGCGGTCGTGTTTGACGCGGTACATGGCGGCGTCGGCTTCTCGGAGGAGGCGGTCGGGGTTGTTGGCGGGGCCGGTGGCGATGCCGATGCTGGCGCCGATGCGGAGGCTGGGGGTGCCCTCGATCTCGACGGGGGCCAGGAGGGCCAGGGAGATGTCGGCGGCCAGGTTGCCGGCTTCCCGGGGACCGGCGCCGGGGAGGAGGAGGGCGAACTCGTCGCCGCCCAGGCGGACGGCGAGGCCGGTGGGGCCCAGGCCGGTCCGAAGGCGTTGGGCTACGGCGATGAGGAGTTCGTCGCCTACGTGGTGGCCGTGGGCGTCGTTGATCTGTTTGAAGCCGTCGAGGTCGGCGACCAGGACGCTGACCTGGGTGGTGCCCGCGGCGGCGAGGTGCTCGGCGAGGAGGGCGCGGTTGGCCAGGCCGGTGAGGCCGTCGTGGGTGGCCTCGTGGCGGAGTTGGTCCTGGAGTTCGCGGGCCTCGGTCACGTCGCGGGCGTTGAAGACCACGCCGCGGACGCTGGGGTTGCCGGTCAGGTCGGCGCCGACGAGGTCGAGCCAGCGGTAGGTGCCGTCGGCGTGCAGGAGGCGTACCTGGGCTGCCGCGTCCGTGCCGGGGGTCGCGGCGAGGACCGCGGTCAGTTCCTGGAACAGGACGAGGTCGTCCGGGTGCACGTACGTCGCCACCTGCAGGCCTATGGGCTCGTCGCTGCCGAAGATGCGGGCTGCTGCCGGGCTTGCGTACGAGATGATGTCGCCGGGACCGACGACCAGGGTGACGTCGGAGGCGTGCTGGACCAGGGAGCGGAACCATTCTTTCTGTTCGTGCAGGTCGGCGAGGCTGCGGTCGAGGCTGGTCAGGAGGCGGTCGTTGTCGGTGAAGGCGACGAGCTGGCGGCCCAGCACGAGGGCGGTGATGGCCACGACGCCGACCGTGACGCCCCAGATGCGCAGGTCGGTCCTGGGCAGCGCGACGACGAGCAGCACCTCGGTGGCGATGACCGCGATGTACGGCGTCCGGCTGTAACGCCCCCGCCGCTCACCGCCACGCGTCGCGGAGCGGCGGCGCAGCTGGAGCTCCTGGAGCCGCAGGCTGACCGGGATGAGGATGCAGGACAGCACCTGCACCACGAACGTGATCCGGCCGCCGGAGAAGACGAGGCTCAGCGACGTGCCCAGCGCGGTGGCCGTGATGCCGACGGCGGCGATGACGCCGGCGCTCAGCGTGAACGGGGCCGGGTCGCTGAACACGAGTTTGAGGACGCCGAAGACGACGACCAGCATGACGGCGGCGCTGGCGGCGGCGACGTAGCGGTCCGTCGCGTGGGCGCCGCTGAGCTGGGGCGCGAGCGAGAAGTACCAGAGGAAGATCGCAACGCCGGCCAGCACCGTGATCGCGTCCAGCCAGAGCCGCAGCCGCTGCCGGCCGGTGGCGCCCAGCGGGTGGCAGAGCATGGTCACCGCCATGATCGTCATCGCGACCACGACCATGACGGTCTGCAGCACCGAAATGTCCGCACGCCGGGGATCGAGCACGACCAGAACCGTCTGGTACGCGTCCCCGGCGGTGCAGCACACCATCGCCACCTGCAGGGCGCGCCAGAACCGGCGGGCGTGCCGCTGCCCCGTCGCGAGACGGGCCAGGCGCCCTCCGGACCAGACCAGCGCGACGTCGAGCGCGGTCTGCACGGCCCAGGACGAGGAGCGCGGGGCGAACCCGGCGAGCAGCCAGGGCACGCTGAGTACGGCGAGCGCGGCGTACGCGAGCAGCAAGGGGTCCCGCCTGAAGCCCGGCTTCCCCATGCTTCTCCCGTCCCGTGTGGTGATCGGCTCTTGCATCGGCCGTATGGGCGGAAACCTGAGCGATCTAGGATCGCCGGATGAGTGACCTCGAATTCGGTCTTGACACTTTCGGTGACGTCACCGTGGACACGGACGGCAACGTGCTGCCGTACGCCCAGGTGATCCGCAACGTGGTCGAGCAGGCAGTGCTCGCCGACGAGGTGGGCGTGGACGTGTTCGGTCTCGGCGAGCACCACCGTGACGACTACGCGGTGTCAGCGCCGGAGATCGTCCTCGCCGCGATCGCGAGCCGGACCCGGGCGATCCGGCTGACCACGGCGGTGACGGTGCTCAGCTCGGACGACCCGGTGCGCGTCTACGAGCGGTTCGCCACCCTGGCCGCGGTGTCCGGCGGGCGCGCCGAGATCACCCTGGGCCGGGGCTCGTTCACCGAGTCGTTCCCGCTGTTCGGCTATGACCTGGCCGACTACGAGCAGCTGTTCTCGGAGAAGGCCGACCTGATGGCCGAGCTGCTCACCGAGAAGCCCGTGACGTGGAGCGGCTCCGTGCGCCCGCCGCTGGAGAACCAGGAGGTCTACCCGAAGACCGAGGCGGGCCGCGTCCCGGCCTGGGTCGGTGTCGGTGGAAGCCCCGAGTCGGTGGTCCGCGCGGCGCAGTACGGCTTCCCGATGGTGCTGGCGATCATCGGCGGCGACCCGGCCCGCTTCGCGCCGTACGTGGATCTCTATCACCGCGCGCTGGACCAGTTCGACCGCGAGAAGCTGCCGGTGGCCGTGCACGCGCCGGGCTTCATCGCGGCGACCGATGAGGAGGCGGCCGAGACCCTGTGGCCGCACGCCCAGAAGTCGATCACCCGGATCGGCGCGGAGCGGGGCTGGCCGCCGCTGACCCGGGAGCGGTTCGAGGACGACATCGCCGAGGGCGCCTGGCACGTCGGTTCCCCGGAGACGGTGGCGGCCAAGATCGCCCGTACGGTCAGGGCGCTCGGCATCCAGCGCTTCGACCTGAAGTACTCGGCGGGCACCCTGCCGCACGAGGCGATGATGACGGCGATCCACCTCTACGGCACCGAGGTCATCCCCCGGGTCCGCGAGCTCCTCAGCGAGGACGACGACGAGGCCGAAGCCGAAGCCGCCAGCTAGATCTCGCCCACGGCGGCGACCACGGCCATGCCGTGCGGATCGCCGTCGCCGCCGTCCGGCCATTCGTGCACCCAGACCAGGCCGGGCGGCACGATCTCGGCGTCGCCGAAGAAGCTGAGGATCTGATCACGGGTACGCCCGTGCGCCGCGGACACGTCGGTGCGCCGGTAGAGCGCGGTGACCTCGGCCTCCTTCGCGTCGGCCGCGGTTTCCGAGACGCCGTGCGAGATCACGATGTAGGACCCGGCGGGCAGCGCCGACCGCAGGCTCTGCACCGCCCGGTAGGCGTCGTCCTCGGGCACGAAGTGCAGCATCGCCACGAACATCAGCCCGATGGGCTGGTCGAGGTCGATCAGCCGGCGGACCGTGGGGTGGTTGAGCACCGCGTCGGGGAAGCGCATGTCCGCCTGGATCGCCGCGGCCCACGGGTTGTCCTTGAGGATGTCGGTGCTGTGCGCCACCGCCACCGGGTCGATGTCGACGTAGACGACGCGGGCGTCGGGGACGCGTCGCTGGGCGATCTCGTGGACGTTGCCGACGGTCGGGATGCCGCTGCCGATGTCGAGGAACTGATGCACGCCGCGGTCGAGGAGGTAGTGCACGACCCGGCTGAGGAACGCGCGGTTGGCGCGGGCCATGTCGCCCGCGAGCGGGAAGATCGTCAGCAGTCCCTGGGCCGCCTCGCGGTCGGCGGCGAAATTATGGTTGCCACCGAGCAGCGCGTCGTAGATGCGCGCGCTGCTGGGCCGGCTGGAGAAATCTGAGTCGGCGTTCGCCATGCCCAGAAATCCTACTCCACTGTGGACGCCCGGCAGGGGTTCCGTCACGATGCCACCAATCCGTTCGCCCGCAGTGGCACGGCGCGGGCCCGCAGCAGTGCCGGCACCTGGTGCGGTGTCGCGGGCACGCCGTAGTGCAGCCCCTGGGCGCCGTCGCAGCCCGTGCCCCTCAGAGTCGCCGCGGCCGGCTGGTCATCGATGCCGTGCACGGTCAGGGTGAGACCCAGCGCGTGGGCGGTGCGGGCCATCCCGGCGAGCAGCTCCCGGTCCGAGTCGGCTCCGGAGGCGCCCGTCCGCAGCAGCGCCGCGGGGGTGCGCAGCCCGTGCACCGGGAGGTCCCGCAGGTACGCCAGGCTCGTGAACCCGGTGCCGAAGTCGTCCAGGACGATCCGCACACCCAGCTCGGCGAGCGCGGTCAGTACGGTGAGGCTGTGCTCGCCCGCCGGCACCGCGTCGAGCCCGGACAGGTGCAGGTGCAGCCGCCCGGGTGCCAGGCCACTGGTGGTCAGCGCGTCGTGCACCACCTCCACCACATCGGGGTAGCCGATCTGGTGCACCGGCACGTCCAGCCCGACGAACGGGCCCTTCGTGGCGCCGTCCCACTCCATCGCCTGCCGGCAGGCCTGCTGGAGCAGCCCGGCGGCGAGCCGGGTGGTGGTGTCGCGGTCACCGGTGAGCTGCCCGATCCGGGTGAGGTCGAGGGTGCCCAGGTGCGGGTGGCGCCAGGTCATTCTGGTGTGCAGCCCGGCGACCCGGCCGGTGCCGAGCCGGACGACCGGCTGGTAGGTGGGCGGCCCGGTGACCAGGCCGGCGACCCCGGCGGTGGCGCGCGGGCCGGTGCCGGCCGGGCGCGCGTCGTAGACGGCCCAGCCGCTGGTGCCGGAGCGGGCCTGGCGCAGGGCGATCTCGGCGTCGACCAGGACGCGGGCGGGCTCCAGGTCGCCGGTGGCCGCGTCGACGGCGCCGACGTGCGCCTGCAGCGGGGCGGTCAGGCCCGTGTCGGGCAGCGACGTGGGCTCGGCGAGCACACCGGCGATCCGCTCGGCGAGGTCGGCCAGGTGGACCAGGCCACCGCTGTCCTGCACGAACACCGTGAACGTGTGGCTGCCGTGCCGGGCCAGCAGATAGTCGGGGTGGGTGGCGGCCAGCCGGAGCCGCCGGGCGACCTCGCCGAGCACGTGGTCGCCGGCCTCCGCGCCGAACTGCTCGCAGATCGCCGGGTAGGCGCCGATCTCGATGAGGCAGAGCCCGGCGTGCCGCTGCGGGTCGTCGCCGTTGGCGGACTGGCGCAGCCGCTGCACGAGCCGGGTCTTGCTCGCCAGCCCGGTCACCGGGTCGAAGTACGCGAGCCTGCGGTAGCGGGCCTCGCTGTGCTGCAGGGCGACCTGGAAGTCGTGGGCGGCACGCTGGGTGGCCCGGTGCAGCGACTCCTGCTGGGCGAGCGTGCGGGCCTGCATGGCGGCGGCGAACCCGGCGGCGAACGCCCCGGCGACCTGGCGGGCCGGGACCCGCAGGACCTCCCCTTCGCTGAGGTGGTCGAGGACGACGCTCATCGTGGCGGGCAGCGCCTCGTGCCGGCCGATGCCCAGCGCGACGACCTCCACCCCGACGCGGTAGGCGGTGTCGTAGTCGGGCGGGATGGCGGTGGCGGCTTCGTGCAGGCAGCGGGCGTACACGTCGAGGGTCTGGGCCGCGACCGGCTCCGCGACCGGGAGGTAGACACCGGCCGCGGTGGCGGCCGCCAGCCAGGTCTCCCCCACCGTGCCGCGGGCACCGGTCGCGACCGGCATCGGGGCGAGGTCCACGGGGTACGGCGTGGACTGCGGGCCGGACAGCGCGCGCCGGGAGCTGAGCACCGTCCGGGCGGCCTGGTCCAGGGCGGCGTCGGTGTACTGCACGGCGGTGGAGAACGCGGCGGCCACTATCCCGTCGGCGCGGCGGCGGGCGTCCTCGATGACCCGGTCCGCGGCGCTGTCGTCGCGCGGAACGTCCTCGGGGACCGGCGGGTAGCCGCACTCGCCGAGAATCTGGTTCATGGCGGCGATCATCATCGCGTGGGTGAGCACCTCGGGGTCCTCGTGCGGGCCGCTCTGCGCCATCAGTTCTCCCCTGACTCCAGGTTCGCTGACTCCGGGTTCGCGCCCGTCCGCGGGGAGCGCTGCTCGGGTATCGCCCGCCAGAGTGCGACGGCCTGCTTGCGGCCGAGCTTGAGTGCGGTGCGTACCGCCTCCGGCGACTTGCCGACCTGGGCCGCGATCTCGGAGGGCGTCAGGCCCTGGGCGGAGAGCTCGAGGGCCTCGCGGCGCGCCGGCGGCAGCTGCGCCAGCACCCCGGAGAACCATTCCTCCAGTTCGTACGCCTGCAGCTCCGGATCGTCCGCCCGCCCCTCGTCCAGCTCGGCGACGTCGGGCACGAGCACCTCGAGGTCGCCGTGGGCGCTGGCGCGGCGTTGCTTGAGCCAGTGGGAACGGGCCGCGGTGCGTACCCAGGCGACCGGGTGGGTGAGGTCCCGCCAGCGCCGCAGCGCCTCACGGATGGCCTCGGAGACCGCGTCCTGCGCCTCCCACCGGTCGGCGCCCTCACGCATGAGGTTACGCACGAGACCTTCCCAGTAGCGCCGGAAGAACTCCTCGATCTCCGCGGCGGGCGGTGGATCGACTATGGGCGCCTTGTCCTCGCCCACCTTGTGCGCGTCGTGCGCGTCGACCACCGAATTGCCTCCGTTCGCCGTTGAACTCCCACCTAGTTAGGTCCCGGGGAGCCCTCCGGCGTGACAGCGGCGGTCAAGATTCTTTTCGGTCAGTGCGACATGCGCCTACGGTAGGTGACGATCAAGGATGCCACCTGCGGCCGCTCCCGCCTGGGAGAACTGTCTGTCCGAGATGGACTGTACGCCGGCAGGATCGGACACGGGGTGTGTTCGGCGCCACGACGGGCGACCCCGGCGCACCGGGCCGGGTACCCCGCGGGGAGGAGCCGGGGCGCCACCGGAGCCGGGGTCTGGCAAGATCGGCTATCGAAGGACGTCAACGGTGGCATCGAGGCGAGGAGGCGTAGTGGCGGGCACGCTCTACGCGGTCAGCGACCTGCACGTCGCGTACGAGGAGAACCGCAAGCTGCTCGACCGGCTGCAACCGACCTCCCCCGACGACTGGCTGATCGTCGCCGGTGACGTCGCCGAGGTGTTCGGCCAGGTCGAGATGACATTGCGGACCCTGCGGTCGCGGTTCGCCGAGGTGATCTGGGCGCCCGGCAACCACGAGCTGTGGACCCACGCGCGTGACCCGGTGCAGGTGCGCGGCGTCGAGCGCTACGAGCGCCTCGTCGCCATGTGCCGCCACCTGGGGGTGCTCACCCCCGAGGACGACTATCCGGTGTGGCGTGGCGACGGCGGGCCCGCGGTGGTGGCGCCGTTGTTCCTGCTCTACGACTACACGTGGCGGGCACCGGGGACGGTCACGAAGGAGGAGTCACTGGCGTACGCGTACAACACCGGCGTCGTCTGCACCGACGAGGGCCTGCTGCACCCGGACCCGTACCCGGACCGTGAGTCCTGGTGCCGGGACCGCGTCGCCATTACCGAGAAGCGGCTGGCCGCGATCGACCCGGAGCTGCCGACCGTCCTCGTGAGCCACTGGCCGCTGCACCGCCACCCCACCGAGGTCCTCTGGTACCCGGAGTTCGCCCAGTGGTGCGGCACGGAGCTGACCGACGACTGGCACAAGCGGTTCCGCGCCGCGACCGCCGTCTACGGTCACCTGCACATCCCCCGCACCACCTGGCAGGACGGCGTGCGCTTCCAGGAGGTGTCGCTGGGCTACCCGCGGGAGTGGAGCAAGCGCGACCGCCCGCCGACGCTGCTGCACAAGGTCTTCGGGTGACGACGGCCCCCACCTGGAACCCCGGGTCGGGCAGGGTCTTCGTGCTCACCCTGACCGGCCTGCTCACGGCCCTGGCGCTGGGCACCGGCCTCGCCGGGCGCGATGATCCGCACCTCGAGGCGACGGCCGGGGCGATGACCGATGCGGTCGTGGTCGCCCACGACAACAACGACGCCGTGCTGAAGGTCTCGGACCCGGTGAACGACGTGCGGTGCCGGGTGACGGGGACCGAGTTCGCCGGGGATCTGCCCGAGGTGGGCGCGGTCATCCCGGTGATCCCCGCCGGCGTCGGCTCCTGCGACCTGCCGGTGCTGGTCGGCGCGCTGCCGCGGACCAGCCTGGTGGTCACCGGTCTGGTCGGAGCCGCAGGTCTGCTGGTTTATGGGGGACGCCGGTGGTATGTCGCGCGCCGGCGGCGGGCTCAGGAGGCGACGCTGGTCGCGTACCTGTCGCGGAACGTCGCCCGATAGGCCTGCGGCGTCGTGCCGAGCCGCTGCCCGAAGTGGTGGCGCAGCGTCGCCGCACCGCCGAAGCCCGCCCGCACCGCGACGAGGTCGACGCCCAGGTCGGACTCCTCCAGCAGGCGCCGGGCGAGCAGCACCCGCTGACCGGTCAGCCAGTCGTGCGGGGTCGCGCCGGTCTCGGCCCGGAACTTGCGGGCGAACGTCCGCGGTGCCATGTGCACCCACGCGGCCATGGTTTCCACGGTGTGCGGCCGGTCCAGGCTCGCCATCACGTCGGTGAGCAGCGGCTGCAGCGTCTCGCACTCCACGGACTGCACCGGCGTCTCGATGTACTGCGCCTGACCGCCGTCGCGGTGCGGTGGCATCACCATCCGCCGGGCGATCCGGCGGGCCACCTCGGCGCCCTGCTCCTCGCGGATCAGGTGCAGCCCCGCGTCGACGGCGGCGGCGGTGCCCGCACTGGTCAGGATGTTGCCGTCGGCGACGTAGAGCACGTCGGGGTCGACCTCGGCCGCCGGGTGCAGCGCGGCGAGCCGGTCGGCGTGACGCCAATGGGTGGTGCAGCGGCGCCCGTCCAGCAACCCGGCCGCGCCGAGCGTGAACGCTCCGGTGCAGACACTCATCACCCACGCACCACGGGCGGCGGCCCGGCGCAGCACCTCGACGATCTCCGGCGGCGGGTTCTCCTCGTCGCAGCTGGGCACGAGCGCGACCAGATCGGCCTCGTCGACCGGCGTCAGGTCATGCTCGGGGGAGATCGAAAACCCGGCATGGGTACGCACGGGGCGCCCGCCGACGCTGCAGACCGAGAAATCGTACGCGGGGAGCCCCTCGTCGGTCCGGTCGAAGCCGAACAGCTCGCAGAGCACCCCGAGCTCGAACACGGCGACGTCGGGCTGCGCGATCACGGCGACTTTCGCAAGCATGCGGCCAGCGTAACCAGGGTTGGCAGGAATTTGAAGATGTATGGCATATCTGCCACTGTCCCCGCCGTCGCGCGCGCTCCAGACTGGAGAGGAACAACCCGGTGGCCACCGGCACCCGCACCACCCCGCCGGACAAAGGTTGTGACCGTCATGGGACTACTCGTCCTGCTCTTCTTCCTGCTCATCGCCGCCGCCTCCGCCGCCGGGCTGACCGCGGACTCCCGCGACAGCGCCGACTGGAAACCGACCGCGGAGGGCCTGCGCATCCCGATCCGCCGATGATCTCGGACAGCGAAGCGGCGCGCTCCCCCGCCAGGGACCGCGCCGCTCACCCACTACCCGTTACTTCTTGGCGGTAGCGCCTTCCTCGGCCTTGTCAGCACCGGCCTTGTCAGCACCGGCCTTGTCAGCACCGGCCTCATCCGCGGCGCCCGCCTCATCAGCAGCACCGGCCTCGTCGGCACCGGCCTCATCCGCGGCGCCGGCCTCGTCGGCAGCACCAGCGTCGTCAGCAGCTCCGGCGTCACCGGCCGCGGCAGCGGCGGCGGCCTTGGCGTCGGCCAGCGTGAGACACGCGGTCAGCAGGCCCTCACGACCGGCGGTCACCGCGGCGTCGAGATCCTCGGCAGCAGCGCCACCCTCCTCAGCGGCACCGGCGTCGCCAGCAGCACCGGCATCCGCAGCGCCCTCTTCCTCGGCGGCCGCTTCCATCTTCTTCGCGTACTTCTTCGCGATAGCCTTCTTGATCTTCTTGGAGAGCGGCTCGTGCTTCGCCTTCTCCGCGGGCGCCTCGGCCTTGCCGGCCGCGCCCGCCTCGTCAGCAGCACCGGCCTCATCCGCGGCACCGGCCTCGTCGGCCGCACCGGCCTCGTCAGCGGCGCCGGCGTCGTCCGCGGCACCCGCCTCGGCGTCGGCGGCGGCCTGGTCGATCGCGAACTGGTCACACGCCGTTTCCAGCGCGGCAGCCGACGCAGCGGCGGCCTCGGCGGCGCCCACCGCCTGTTCCGGCTGCAATTCCTCGCCGTCGCAGACAACCGCGCCCGCGTTGATTTCCAACTTCTCACAGCCGGCGATGTCAAAGTTCTGACCATCGACGACCACGATCTCCGCGGCCTTCGTCTCCTCGCTCGCGGAAGCCAGCTGCAAGCCGGTCACACCACCCGCTACCAGCACCGCGGCAAACAGACCCGCCCCGATAGCCTTGCGGTTGACGCCGATACCCCGTCGCTTGCGGTAGCTCATCACCACTCCTGTTCGCCGGACCTCAATGTCGGTGTACGGGGGCTGATACGAGACCCGGGGGTCGATGGGTTCACTTCCCGCGCACATTCGGAGGGTTCAATTCCTAAGGGATTAATTTGAATCTTTTCGGCGCGGGCGGCGTCGATGGCCGGGACGGGCGAGCCCGGTGGATCGCGACACAGGACCGGCCGGGCAGGATTAGAGCGGGCCTCCGCAGGTCACATCTGGGTCATGGCGACGAAAAAGACCGTGTTCGTGCTGTTCGGCGCGACCGGTGACCTGGCGAAGCGCATGGTGCTGCCCGCGTTCTACACGCTCGCGATCGAGGGCCTGCTCCCCGAGGACTGGGCGCTGGTCGGCAACGGCCGGGGCGACGTGGCCCACGAGGACTTCCGCAAGCACGTGCACGACGCGCTCAGCGAGTTCGGGCCGGCGCCGGGCAAGGGCCCGTGGAAGCAGTTCGAGAAGCGGCTCTACTTCGCCGGCGGCGGATTCGACACCGACTCCCCCGGCAGCCTGCTCGACGTCATCGGCGACACGCGCGAGAAGCTCGGCGAGGACGCCCAGCTCGTGCACTACTTCGCCGTCCCGCCGTCACACTTCGGCGAGCTGACGAAGGCGCTCAGCGAGCACGGGCTCGCCAAGGGCAGCCGGGTCGTCTTCGAGAAGCCGTTCGGCACCTCGCCCGCCGACTTCCGCGCCCTCGACCGCACCGTCCACTCGGTGCTCGACGAGTCGCAGGTCTACCGGATCGACCACTTCCTGGGCAAGGAGGCGACGCAGAACCTGCACGTGCTGCGGTTCGCCAACGAGCTCTTCGCGGCGATGTGGAACAACAAGCACATCGAGAGCGTCCAGATCGACGTGCCCGAGGACCTCGGCATCGACGACCGCGCCCTGTTCTACGACGCCACCGGCGCGACGCTCGACATGCTCGTCACGCACCTGTTCCAGGTCGCGGCCGAGGTCGCGATGGAACCCCCGGCCAGCCTGGACGCCGAGGGGCTGCAGAGCGCCCGGGAGAAGGTGATCAAGGCGTTCCGGCCGCTGGACCCCGCCGAGGTGGTGCTCGGGCAGTTCGAGGGCTACCAGGACGTCGAGGGCATCAAGTCCCGCTCGCGCACCGACACGTACGTCGCGGCCCGGCTCTGGATCGACAACGCGCGCTGGCGGGGCGTGCCTTTCCTGCTGCGCACCGGCAAGCGGATGGCGGCCAGCGAGCAGCGGGTCAGCATCGTCCTGCGCACGCCGGAAGGCCCGTTCGCCGACCTGCCCGCCCAGGCGAACGTGCTGACGTTCTCGCTCTCCGGCAACGGCGAGTTCGGATTGTCCCTGCTCGCCAAGAAGCCCGGCGTCGCGCTGACCGTCGACCCGGCCACGGTCACCCTGCCGCTGGCGCAGCTCCCCGACGCCGAGCCGCTGCCGCCGTACGCCCGATTGATCAATGACGTCCTGCTGGGTGACCGGTCCCTGTTCACCCGCCCGGACGGCCTCTCGGCCGCCTGGAAGGCGGTCACCCCCCTGCTGGAGAACCGCCCGCGCCTGCAGAAGTACGCCCAGAGCAGCTGGGGCCCGTCCGCCGCCGCCAAGCTGGCGTCCCCGCACGGGTGGTTGTTGGGGCAGTAGGCGGAGATTGACACGTGACTTCCTGACCGCCGGGCGCGCCGCCGGTCGCCGGCTGATCTATGTGGCCGACCGCGCGCCCCGCGGCTGGGACTTCGAGCCCGAGCTGGCGATGCCCGCCGAGCAGTACCCGCCGGAGGGCATCACCGACCCGGCCGACGCTACGAGGCCGCACTCACCCCCGGTACGCCCGGCCGGCGGCCACAGCGCGGACAGTCCCACGTTCGCCGAGCCCAGGGCGTACCTCTCGGAAGCACACCCGTTGCTGCCGGACCCGCTGCAGACCGGCCCGCCCGCCGCGCAGCTCGCGGACCATCCCCCGCGCAGGCCCGGCGGATGGTCCGCGAGCTCGACCCAGGCCTGCAGGGCGAGGACCTGACCGACCTGCTGGTCGCGGTGAGCGAGACCGTCACCAACGCGATGAAGCACGGCCGTCCGCCGGTCCGGGTACGAGCCTGGACAGCACCCGGCCGCATGGTGGTGACCGTCACCGATGCCAGGGACGGCCCCGCGGACCCGCTGATCGGTCTGATGCCCGCCGGCTCCGACGAGGTCGGCGGTCGCGGCCTGTGGATCGCCCACCAGGCGTGCGCGCACGTCAGCACCGCCCGCGACGCCGAGGGCTGGACCATCCGCATGATCGCCGGCTCCCCCGCGGGATGATCGGCGCGGGGGTCGCCTCGCTATCATGAATACATGGTTACGCTCGATGCCCCGGTGAGTTTCGGGCACGGCTGTGTGGCCTTCGACGACCCGGCGGAGTTCGAGGTCGCGGCACGTGACTTCCTGGCCGCGGGGCGGGCCGCCGGGCACCGGGTGCGTTACGTCGCCGACCGGGCGCCGCGGGGCTGGGATTTCGAGCCGGAGCTGGCACACCCCGCCACTCAATATCCACCGGACGGCATCACCGACCCGGCCGCCACGGTCGCCACCTGGGCCGCCGAGGTGGAGCGGGCCCTGGCCGGCGGCCACACCGGGCTCAGCATCGCCGCCGACACCACCTGGCTGGTGCGCGACCCGCTGCTGCGTGCGGGATACGCGCGCTACGAGCACCTCATCGACCGCTACATGCGCGGACACCCGCTCAGCGGCCTGTGCGGCTTCGACCGGCGCATCCTCGGCGACGCCGTCATCGCCGGCCTGACCTGCGTGCACCCCGACTCCGACGCCCCGTTCCGGCTGTACGCCGACTCGACCGGATCGTCGAGCGCCGGCCTCGACGGGGAGCTCGACGACTCGACCCGCGAAGAGCTCAAGCAGGCCCTCGCCCATGCCGATCTGATCCCGGTGAACGGCGAGGTCGTCCTGCAGGCGGCCGGGCTCGCGTTCGTCGATCACCGTTCGCTCATGCAGCTCGACTCGTGGGCGCGCCGCCGTGGTGCCACCGCGGTCCTGCGCACCCGCCGTGGCACCGCTGCCCGCCTGGCGGCACTGCTCGACCTGACCGCACTACGGGTGGAGACCATTCGATGAGGACAGGGGCGGCAGCCGGGCACCGCGGCTATTACCACGAGGCCTTTCAGTACGCCTCCGACGACGAGTTCCTCAGCGTCGCCGTGCCGTTCCTGCTCGACGGCGTCGCCGCCGGCGAGCCCTCCATCGTGGTCCTCGGCACACCGTCCGGCGACCTGCTCCGCGGCGCCCTCCCGAAGAGGTGCGGTGTCGGCTACCTCGCCGGCGGTGCGACCTACGACCGGCCGGTCACGGCGATCCGCGACTACCGGGCGATGCTCGCGGCCTGCGTCGCCGACGGCGCCGAGCAGATCCGGATCGTCGGGGAGGTCCCGTCCGGCGGCACCGGCGACACCTGGCGCGCCTGGGCACGGTACGAGTCAGCGATCAACGTCGCGTTCGACGACTACCCGCTCTGGAGCCTCTGCACGTACGACGAGCGCCGCACCTCCGCGCAGGTCCGCTCGGACGTCGCCCGCACCCACCCCCGCTTCGCCCGGCACGGCGGCGGCAGCACCACCAGCACCGCGTTCGCCGACCCCAGCGCGTACCTCTCCGAGCACCACCCGCTCGTGCCGGACCCGCTGCAGGCCGCCCCGCCGCACGCGGAGTTCCACGATCCCTCCCCGGCGCAGGCCCGCGCCGCGGTGCGCGATCTCGGCGCCGACCTGACACCCGACGACCTGGACGACCTGCTGGTCGGCGTGAGCGAGGCGGTCACGAACGCCATGCGCTACGGCCGTTCCCCCGTCCGGCTCCGGGCCTGGAGCACCCCCGGCCGCCTGGTGGTGACGGTCACCGACGCCGGCGACGGCCCCAAGGACCCGTTCGCCGGGCTCCTCCCCGCCGCCCCGGGCCAGCTCGGCGGCCGCGGCCTCTGGATCACCCATCAGGCGTGCGCCCAGGTCAGCACCGCCCGCGACGCCGAGGGCTGGACCATCCGCATGATTGCCGGCCGCACCGCGGAATAACAACGCCCGCCGGGCGTTTACCTCCACGGATCCTTCAGGAGGTCGGAAAATGAAGACTGGTATCCACCCCACGTACGGCTACGTCGTCTACCGCGACCGCAGCGCCGGCTACAGCTTCCTCACCCGCTCGACCGCGACGAGCGAGAAGACCATCGAGTGGCAGGACGGCAACACCTACCCGGTCCTCGACGTCGACATCTCCTCGGGCAGCCACCCGTTCTGGACAGGCAAGCAGCGCCTCCTCGACACGGCCGGCCGCGTCGAGAAGTTCCGCCAGAAGTACGCCCGCGCCCAGCAGCGCTGACCGTCACCCCCGACGCCCCGGCCTTCCTCGGCCGGGGCGTCTCGTCATTCCCGATTCTCTCCGGCCCGGGCGTCTCGTCATTCCCGCGTGATCTCGACCTTCACCGGCCCGAGCCGCAACGTCCCGTCGTCGAGCGGCACACACCGGATCCCACCCTTGCCCCGCAACGCCTTGAACGCCCCCGGCCCGATCGTCTCCTCCATCCACGCACACGGATTGGCCCGCCGCCGCACCGACAACCGCACCGCCCCGTCCCCGGAATCCAGACTGAGCACGGCCCCCACCAACTCGTCGACCTCGATCCCGGCGACCAGAATGTTGCGCCGCGTCTGCCGCAGGTCAGCCCCGGCCGGCAGCCCCTCCCGCGCGATCACCGTCACACTCGCGTCCTTGTGCGCCTGCTTCCCGAAATACCGGTCCCCCACCACCCCGAGCCCGGCCCGCAGCACGATCGCCTCAACAAGCTCACCCTCCGGAGCCGGCGCGGGCCCATCCTTGGGCCGCCCCTCATACCGGTGTACGCCCGAAGCCAGCAGCTGCACAATCTCCGCCATCCCCCCAGCCTACGGACCCCGCCGCACCGCCCGGCCCACGCCGCTGAGGCACGGTCCGCCGCCCGGGAAGTCACGCCCAGAGCCATCGTTACGGTCCGTCACCCATGGCAGAATGCATATGTCACGGGCTGAGGCATGATTGCCCCACGCTTGACCGCCGGCCCGACCAAAAGTTGCGCTATCCGAGCCCTGGCCGCAATATCTGGCGCCTTTTCGCCCTCCGCAGACCGCCCGCGGCTGACGCCAGGGATGACGACCACGTGGCGTCACCGAACGGACCCGACCGAACTCCGCGAACAGATCCGTTCGGCCCTGAGCCAGGACCCACAGGCCTCGGCCGTCATCACCGCCCCGGCAACAGAGCACCGGACGCAGAGCCCGTACCCCGCGGATCACGGTCCGGCGGCCGGCCACCGCAGGCCGACCGCCGCAGGCCGACCGCCGCAGGCCGATGCGACGCAGGCCGATGCGACGCTGGGCCGGGGCCGGAGGTCCGTCGCTGGTCAGCCGCGGCGAGGCCAGCGGCGTGAGCCCAGGTGGTCTCGTCTTTCTCAGCCTGGTCAGTAAAAGGGTGCGCGGGGCCTGGTTGAGCCGGTAACGCACGGTCTTGCGAGAAGGCGGCTCGCGGTGATCAGCATGAACCGGGCGCCCCAGACAGCGCGTTCTTTTCCGGCTCTGAGAGACGGACCCAGCCCCAGCCCCAGCCGATCACAAACGAGCCGGCACCGCTGGTCTCACCGTCGGTGCGGGGTGGTGAAGGGGGTGGAGGCGTCGGCGGAGGTGGTGCCGGGGCGGGCGATGTGCGGGAGGATCGCGGTGACGGCGTCGATCAGGCGGGCGGTGGTGGCCGGGCCGGCGTCGAGCGTGGGTGGTACGGCTTCCTTCGGAGCGGACAGGTCGAGGGTGCCGAGGCGGCGGGTGGCGTCGCGAAGGGTAGTTGGCCCGCGACGCCGTTGTCCGTTGCCAGCCGCACGACGAGCGCCAGCGCTTCCTGCTCGTCCAGGTCCGCCATGGGCTCAGACTACGTGGACGGTTACAGCCCTGAGCGTACGGTGAATGCGGTTGGCTGGGTGCTGAGCTGCAGGCGGGAGCGGCGTACGGAGAGGTAGCGGTCGGGGTAGTTGCTGGAGTGCAGCAGGACCGTGCCCGCCTGACGGCCGCTGGTCGCGCAGAAGGTCGCGTCGGCGGTGTAGAGCGACGTGCCCTGGCGGCGGTCGAGCCAGATCTCGCCGTTGCGGTGGCGCAGGTAGTAGCCGGGGTAGTTGGTCGATTCGAACGACACGCAAGCGCTGTCGGCGAGACCGGCGCGCACGGTGAACGTCGAGTCGGCGCGCTCGAGCGATGAGCTGGTGCTGCCGATCCGGTCGACGCGGGCGCGGTAGTCGCGGTGGCGGACGCGGTAGCCCGACATTCCGGACGGTTCGAGGCCGATGCGCGTACCGATGGAGAATGGTCCTGCGGGCGGCGCGACCGTAGGGGCTTTTGTCGGCTTTGTAGACGGAGCGGACGCCGACGGGGCGAGTGAGGACGGCGACGCCGAGGGTGATGCCGACTTCGACGCGGAAGGCGAGGGGGACGCCGACGCCGACGGCGAAGGTGACGCTGAGTGGGAGGCCGAGGGGGAGGCCGACGGGACCGTGAGCGGCAGGGCCGGGACGGTCGGCACCGTGGGCAGCGTGACGAACCGCGGCCCGCTCGCCGTACCGGGCCGCGACGATTGCCACGCGACCGTGCCCGTGACGAGCAGGACGGCGAGCGCCGAGCAGGCGACCACGGTGCCGCGGCGGCTGCGGGAGAGACCGGGGCGAACCGGGAGATCCGTGACCTGCTGCGGGATCGTGGCGCTCGCCGAGGCGAGGAACGACTCCATCATCGGCGGGTAGCCGGGCGGGGTCTGGGGCGCGGGCGGCACCCAGCCACCCACTCGCAGCTCGGTGGTCTGCGAGGGATCCTCTTTGGACATGCACATCCGTTCCGTGGCGGCGGAAACGCACCGCGTCCCGACCCCTCGCGAGGAGGGGACGGGACGGGAGCGACGCCAGGAAATGATCGTGGCATATGCCCGGAAAGGCAAGCCCGGGTTTGGAAGGGGCCCGAGACGCGGGGATGGAAGCCGCGCCCCGGGCCCTGCTCATCAACCGTTCGGGAACAACCGGCCGTACTCCGCGTAACCGGTGGCTACGTCGACCTGTGCCCAGAAGCGGTGGTAGTTGAAGGTCGGGGCGGCGCCACCGGCCAGGTACGACTGGACCTTGGGCCAGTCCGGGTCGTTCTTGTAGAAGGAACGGATGTCGAGGAACGAGACCCCGGGCTTGATCGCGTCGCCGTTGGGCATCGTGCCGGTCCAGCCCGGCGGGATGTAGATGCCCTGACCGGTGGAGGCGTTGTAGACGTCGTCCATCCGGTTGTAGTCGGCGCGGGTCTCGGTGACCGAGACGCCCTTGCTGTCCTTGTACGACCAGATCGCGTCGAGCAGTCCCTTCGCGGCCGTCTTCGCCCGGGTGTCACCGGACTTCGCGGCGTAGTAGGTGAGCAGCTTCGCGTACGACCCGGCCACACCGAGGTCCTGGCCCTTGCTGGTCACCGTGACGCGCAGGCTGCTGTTCGCCGACGGGCTCGACGGGTTCCACGTGTCCGGCTTGCCCGACCACGCCAGGTCCGATGGGATCGCGAAGCTCGTGGCGGAGATGGTGGAGTTGTCCAGCGCCCACGGCACCCACTTGTCGAGCACCGCCTTCGCCTTGGCGTCGCCGGAGAGGTAGTAGTACTCGGCGAGGCGTTCGAGCGACCACGTCTGCATGCCGAACCAGCGGTTCGACGGCGGGTCCTCGTAGACCGGGGCCTCGACGTACGACAGCCCGTAGAACGTCGGGGTGCCCGCGGGGGGTGCCTCGTACGCGCCGTTCCAGCTGTTGGTCGCGCCGCCGGCGATGCCACCGTCGGCCGACTGCAGCCACTGGTAGAACTCGACCTGGCGGGAAAGGCTGGCAGCCCAGTCCGCCTTGGCGGTGGACGACTTCGGCGTCAGCGCGCTCGAGGTCGACAGCACGTACGCCGCCATCGGGTTCTGGTAGCCGAAGTGGCTCGTGCTGGAGCCGATCCGCCACGCCCAGCCGGCCGCCGTGTCGGTGGCGCCGCCCCACGCGTAGTACCAGGACATCAGGTTGTTGGAGCTGCTCTTGCCGGTGCCGGGAGCACAGCCGGTCGAGGTGCAGCCCGGGTTCTTGAAGTACTTGTCGTAGAACGAGTAGCGCAGGTAGTCACCCATCTTCGCGGCGTTGGCCACGGCGGCGGAGATCTGCGAGCCCTTGCCCTGCTCGGTGGCCCAGGTGTACGCCCAGTACGCCGCCTGCACCGCGCGCGAGTCCGCGTCCGGGGCGTTGGTGTACTTCCACTGCTTGGCGTACGACGTGTCCTTGGTGAACAGGTCGAGGTAACCGTTGGGGCCACCGGCCGCGAACGTGTCGCACGACGGCTGCGGCACGGTCTCGAACGTCGACTCCTGCGGGCCCCGCTGGAACGTGTTGATGTACGCGACCCGGGTCGTCTTGTCACCGCAGTGCCCGAAGCCGTAGACGTTGTCGACGTCGAGCAGCCAGTGCATGCCGTACACGTCGGGGGTGCCGTACGTGGTCTTCAGCTCGTTGGCGAGCGGGTCCGTCCCGACGCTGACGCTGGGCTCCAGCTGCGACGGGTACTGCGACGGCAGCGGGTGCTCGGCGGCGTACGTTGCGGGCTTCGACGGGTCGTACTTGTCGTTGGTGGGCTGGTCGGCGTGCGACGGGATGATGTACTTCTCCATCGTCTGCCACGCCGAGCTGAACGGCGCCCACTCCTGCGTCACGCGGCCGTGCTCGGCCTCGAGCCACAGCCAGTAGCTGAACGCCTCGGACGTCGTCTCGTGTCCCTGGTCGGGCGCCTCGTCGATCAGCGTCTCGATCGAGTGGTACGGCACGCCCTCGGGGCTGAAGTAGCCGTTCGCCGGGTTCTTGATGTCGTTGTAGAGCTGGGTGAACCGGGCGTCGGCGCTACCCTCCGCGACCACGCTGGCGAGCACTGTCGCGGCGGTCAGGCCGGTGCCGGTCGCGGAGAACGTGGCGTTCGTGTTCACCGCGGCGGCGGCCGTCGCGGTGACGGTCACGGTCTGCGGAGTGTTCCAGTTCGCCGTGGTGAAGGTCAGCGACGCGGGTGCGGCGGAGACGGTGGTGACCCCGGCGGTACGCGCGACGGCGACGGTCGTGCTCGCCGTCGGCGCCTTGGACAGCGACACCTTGAACGTCGCCGTTTTACCTGGCGAAACGGTGACGCTTGTGGAGTCCGTGACGACGGCCGGGTTCGCGGAGGCGTCGACGAAGACCGGGACGTCGGCCGTTGTGCTGCGCACTCCCGCGGAGTCGAAGGCCACCGCCTGGACGTGGTACGCGGCGGCCTGGGCGGGGACGCTGGCCCACGTGTACGCGTACGGCGCGGACGTGTCGGACCCGAGCAGCAGCCCGTCGTGGTAGAACTCGACCTTGCTCACCGTACGCCCGGTGCCGGCCGTCGCGGTGGCGGTGATCGGGATCGAGGCCGGCGCGGTGTAGCGGGTGTTCGCGGCGGGGCTGCTGATCGCCACGGTCGGCGCGGCCACAGCCCCGTTACACGCGGTGCCGTTGAGCGTGAACGCGGTCGGTAACGGGTTCGCGGACGTGAACGTGGCGTTGAAGCCGGTGCTCACGCTCGCGCCGGTGCCGAGCCCGCCGTTCCACGCGACGTTGTTCACCGTGACGTGGGTGCCGGTCTGCGCGTACGTGCCGCTCCAGCCCTGGGTGACCTTCTGCCCGGCGTCGGGGAAGTCGTACTCGAGTTTCCAGCTGGTGACCGGGTCACCGGTGTTGGTGATGGCGATGTCGCCGGTGAAGCCGCCGGTCCACTGGCTCTGGACCTTGTAGACCACGCTGCAGGCGGCGGCGGCCTGCGCGGGCGGCGGGGCGGCGACGAGGACCAGCCCGGCGCCGAGCAACGCGGCGCCGAGGGCCCTGCCTGTTCTGTGTCGCATAGGGGCTTCTCTCTCTGCAGGGACGGGCTGCGGGATCGAAAGCTGTGACCGTGGAAGCGCTCCCATGAATGTCGGCGTCGTTCATCTGCTTGTCAAGAGAACGAAACAAACAAATCGATTGGCGCCTATGTTGACAGCGGCGGCAGAGGTGAGTACCCATAGAGACAGCCACCGTCGTGGGAGCGCTTCTTCGCGATGGAGGAGTCCCCCATGCCCTTTCTAGCCACGGTCCTCGCGGCCGTCCTCAGCCTGTCGCCTTTACAGGCCCCGACGCTCGCCTCCCTCGCCACGGCCAGGGGCATCGACATCGGCGTCGCGCTCGCCCCCGCCCGGCTCAGCGAGACCGCCTACAAGACCATCGTGGACAACGAGTTCAATCTCGTCGTCCCCGAGAACGCCATGAAATGGGACGCCACCGAGCCCACGCAGAACCAGTTCCGCTGGACCGACGGCGACGCCGTGGCCACGTACGCGCAGAGCACCGGCAAGGAGCTCTACGGTCACACCCTCGTATGGCACAACCAGCTCCCGTCCTGGGTCTCCGCCCTCGACGCGACCGCACTGCGCGCCGCCATGCTCAACCACATCACCACCGTCGCCACCCACTTCAAGGGTCAGGTGTCGTCGTGGGACGTGGTCAACGAGGCGTTCTCCGACAGCGGCGGGGTCAGAAGGTCGACGCCGTTCCAGGACAAGCTCGGCGACGGCTACATCGCCGAGGCGTTCCAGGCCGCCCGCGCGGCGGACCCCGGCGCGAAACTGTGCATCAACGACTACAACATCGAGAACATCGGCGCGAAAAGTACCGCTGTCTACAACCTGGTACGCGATTTCAAAGCTCAGGGCGTACCCATCGATTGTGTAGGTTTTCAGGCCCATCTGATCCTCGGCCAGGTCCCCGGCGACCTGAAGGCCAACCTCCAGCGCTTCGCCGACCTCGGCGTCGACGTGCGCATCACCGAACTCGACATCCGCATGGCCACCCCGTCGGACGCGGCCAAACTCGCCCAGCAGGCAGCCGACTACCGCTCGGTGGTGACGGCCTGCCTGGCCGTGACCCGCTGCCAGGGCGTGACCACCTGGGGCGTCACGGACAAGTATTCCTGGATCCCCGACGTCTTCCCCGGCCAGGGCGCGGCCCTGCTCTGGGACGAGAACTACCAGCCCAAACCGGCCTACCAGGCGGTCGCCGAAGCCCTGGGCGGCGTGGCCCCGGCCGCGCCCTGCAAGGCTGCCTACTCGGTGTCCAGCCAATGGAACACCGGCTTCACGGGCACCGTCACCCTCACCAACACCGGCACCACCGCCTGGTCCGGCTGGCAACTCGCCTTCGCCTACACCGCCGGCCAGACGATCACCCAGTCCTGGAACTCCGTCCTGGTCCAGCCCGGCCCCCAGGCCACACTGACCAACGCCTCCTGGAACGGCGCGGTCGCCCCGGGCGGCACGGTCTCCCTCGGCTTCAACGCCTCCTGGTCGGGCACCAACCCCGCCCCCACGGCCTTCACCGTCAACGCGACGGCCTGCACTACGGTCTGACCGTGCTCGCCTACACCTACGTGGGACCCGCGGACCTCCCGCGGGTTCCCCCGGCCACTTCACCACCGAGTTCATCTTCCGTCACTGCGCCACCTGTGGCGAGCTCACCGTGGTGAAGGACGACGACTACTACTGCTACAACTGCGAAACCCCACTGCCCGCCTGAACCACGTATTACCGTCGGGGAATGAGCCTGACGCAGCTGATCTACTGCAGCAGGAAGAACACGGACCTGCGCCCCGAAGCGATCTTCGGCATCCGCGACCAGGCCCGGGCCAACAACGCACGCCAGGACCTCACCGGCGTCCTGCTCTTCAACCGCGACTGCTTCATGCAATGCCTGGAAGGCGACCGCGAACAGGTCACCGAAACCTTCGCCGCCATCTCCCAGGACGCCCGTCACGACCACGTGGCACTGGTCGCCGTCCAGGACATCCCCCAGCGAAGCTTCCCCGACTGGACCATGGGCCTGCTCGACGCCAACTCCCCCAGCCTCCGGGCAGCCCTCGACGACATCCTCCCCAGCACCGAATTCACGCCGGAGACCCTCCCCGCCGACACAGCGGTCACGGTGATGAACCGCATGCGCACCCTGCACTTCGCCTACTGAGACGCCCGCCGGCAGAGATCGGCGGCGCCGACCAGCACGATGCCCGGACATCCGGCTCGTTCGACGTCTTGTTGCTCGCGTCGTTGACCGTGCCGCTGCCGACGCGGTTCGGGTAGTCGCCGAGCAGTTCCGGTGGTGCCATGTGCCGGGTCCAGCGGCGGCACAGATGCTCGAAGTGCGGGCCGAGCACGTTGCCGACGAAACGCCGGCGGCTGCGCTGCCACAGCCGGGTCGCGTCCCGGGTGTGTTCGAGGTCGGACCAGATGGCCGCATGACCGCGTGGTAGAACGTCACCAGCGGTTCCGCGATCCGGAAGCTGGTCCGGTTGTCCTTGAACACGTCGGGTTCGCGGGCGATGAGACCGCAGCCCTCGAGGACGGTCAGCGGGTGGGCCAGGTCGCCGGATTTACGGCCCAGGTAGGACGCGATGCCGCCACGGTTCGCGTTCCCGGCGGCGATCGCGTTGATCTTCAACGCGGTGGCCGGGTCGTCCACACCCCAGAACTCCGCGGCGAGCTGACGGTCGAGGGTGGGCACGACCAGCTCCAGCCCGGCCCGGCCACGCAGCGGCGCATTGCCGCTGAGCAGCCGCCCCATGAACGACATGGCCGAACCACAGAGCAGCAGACAGGCACGGCTGGAGTCACGCTCGGCGCGCAACGGTGCGAACGCGTTCTGGATGATCGACGGAAGCTGCGCGTTGGCAGCCACCAGGTAGGGGAACTCATCGATCACCACCGGGATCCGCCGCTCCCGCCCGAGAGCGAGCAGCGCGTCGATCGCGCCGTGCAGTTATGCAAGCCGGCAGAAGTCGGTCAGGGCGGCGGCGACCACGGCGGGTTGCTCGTCGGGGATGAAGTGGCCGGCGTCGGCGATGGTGATGCCGGTGACGGTGGGGGCCCAGGGTTTGAGGGAGGCGGCCATGTCGGGGATGGAGCCGTGGCTGCTGGAGATGCCCAGGACCGGGAGCGTGAGCAGCTTGCGGGCGAGGGCCTCGTGGTTCTTGCGCGCGGACTCGGCGGCGTCGCGGTAGTAGGCCAGGGCGGCGTGGAGGCCGCCCTCGGCGGCGAGGGATGCGGCGTACAGGTCGATTTCCTGGTCACTGAAGGCGTCTGCGGCGAGGGACTTGGTCTTCAGGAACCACGCGACGTATTCGCGTTCGCGGCCGGTGAGCAGGACCTCCGGCAGGTCGGGCACGAGGTGGAACGCGAAATGCCAGGTCTTCCACGCGCGGGCCGGGTCCGTCGGGATCGAGTCGGGCAAGGTGATGCCTGGGATGCCGGCGTCGAGCAGGGCGACGCCGCGGATCTGATCCTCGAACTGCAGGGCTTGGGAGAACGCGACCCACGCGCCGATGTCGTGGCCGGCCAGCCAGTAGGACGAGACACCGAGCGACTGCACGGCGGCATGGACCGAAGCGGCGGCCGTGTGCGTGTCGTAGCTGCCCGGGGGCCGCCCGGAGTCGCCTTGGCCGGGCAGGTCGACGGCGATGACGTGGAACCGCCCGGCCAGGGTGGGCATCACCTTGCGCCAGGCCTGCCAGGTCTGGGGGAGCCCGCGAGCAGCACGATCGCCGGACTGCCCGGGGCGCCGCTTTCGACGGCGTGGAGGGTGGACCGGTGGTGGGTGAGAGCAGTCATGGGAGGCAGCGTAAGCCATCTTGAACCAAACAGTTCAAGATAATATGATCAGGGTCATGGCAGGCAGGAAGCAGTTCGACGTCGACACGGCACTCGAGGCCGCCATGATCCAGTTCTGGCGGGCGGGGTATGCCGACACGTCGGTGGACGATCTGTCGCGGGTGACCGGGCTCAACCGGAGCTCGCTCTACTCGTCGTTCGGCGGGAAGGATGCGCTGTTCCTGCGGTGCCTCGATCGCTACGTCACCCGTTACGGCGAGCGCTTCGATGCCGCGCTGTCCGGTGGCGGTGATCAGCCTGTCGCGGCCGCGCGGGCGTTCTTCGAGGTCACCCTGGCACGCATCGCCGACCCGGGGCTGCCCGACGGGTGCCTGGCGGCCCAGACCGCGATGGCGATCCCGTCACTCAGTCCGGCCGTGGCCGAGCGGGCCCGGGAGACCATCACACTCCAGCAGACGCGGCTGCGGGCCGCTTTCAAGACAATGCCCGATCAGACAGCCGATGTGTACGCAGTCCACGTCGCGGCCGTCAACCAGTCCCTCGCCGTCATGAGCCGCACCGGGGCGAGCGCCGCCCAGCTGCGCGCCATCGTCGGCGTGACCCTGGACGCGCTGGCGAAGGCTATTTGAACCCGCCCGTGACCTTGGCTTCCGTCTTCGAGGCCCGGGCCGTGACGACGTACTTGTCCCCGGTCAGCGTGTGCTTCGCCGCGGGGTGGTTGTACTGGGCGGCGAACGTGTACGACCCCGGCGCGATCTCGCCGCCGGGGAGCAGGACGAAGCGGTAGGTGTCCTTGTCGGCCTGCTGGGTCACCGTGATGGTCATCATGTTCTCGGGGATCGACGTCCAGCGGCCCGTGTGCTCCACCTTGTCGGTCTTCGCCACCGTGATGGTCACGTCGAGCTCGGTGATCGTCCTGGTGGTCGTCAGGACGACGTTGTTCTGGGTCCAGTTGGGGTTCGAGCCCGGGTCGAGCAGCGACTGCGACGACAGGTAGCCGTCCTTGGTCGTGGCGCGGTGGGACACGCCGCTCGACGTCGAGACCTGCGGCTTGTGGGAGGACGTCGAGGGTGAACCGGACGGCGACGCCGACGGGGAGGGCGACGGCCGGGCCGGGGCCGACGGGGTGAAGACCGACGCGGTGGGCGCGGCGACCTGGTCCGTGCCGTTGTCGTCGCTCGACGCGAGGCGGACGCCGGCGACGCCACCGACCAGGACGGCCACGACACCGAACGCCGACGCGAGGGGGCGCAGCCGGATCAGGGCCGGGCGGCGGGCAGGCTCGGCGCGGTTCTGGATGATCCGGTCGAACATGGCGTCGCGGTCCGGGCGGTGCCGCTCCGCTTCCTGGTGCAGCAGGGACCGGAGAGCTCGTTCGTCGTGGTCACGCATTGAGGCCTCCTCCGATGCTCATCGGGATCTCCTGCAGGAACGTGCTCAGCTGGGCGGCGCCCCGCGACGTCTGGCTCTTCACCGCGCCGATCGAGATGCCGAGGATCTCGGCGACCTCACGTTCGGGGACGTCGAACGCGTACCGCAGGATCACGCATTCGCGGCGGCGGACCGGGAGGCGGGCCAGCGCCGCGCGTACATCCATGATCGCCGGGGTGTCCGGCTCGGCGCGATCGCGGCGCAGCAGGCCGAGCCGCAGCATGCCGTGGCGTTCCCGGGTCTGGCGTTTGATCCACTGCCGGGCCAGGTTGGTGACGATGCCCCGGGCGTACGCGAGGGGGCTGTCCGCCGCCTGCACGCGCGCCCAGTGCCGCCACACCTCGGTGAACGCGTCGGCGGCGAGGTCGTCGGCGATCCCGGAGTCACCGGTCACGAGGTACGCGAGCCGGGACAGGTCCGCGTGGTGCTGGTCGAAGAAGCGGCGGAAGGCACGCTCGGCGTCGAGATCGGTCACGTGGTCCTTCCTCGGGAGGTTCAGCGGGGGGCCGGCTGCCCCGGCAGGGGCAGATCTTGGGGACCGGGGCAGCCGGAGTATGTCAGCCGATCCGCACTGAGTAGGAATCGGTGTCCAGCGTTCCCGAGCCGGTGAAGATCTCCGTGCCGGCCTGCACGCTGGAAAGATACTTCGTCGCGGGCAGCCACGCCCTGGCAGTCAGGTCGTCGGTGAAGTCGCGCAGGTCCAGGTCCGAGCCTTCGGCATTGTCGGTACGCACGAACGAGTACACGTTCCACCCGATGTTCCCGCGGTAGAGGTCCCAGCTGGTCCCGCCGATCGTCACGGTCGCCTGCCTGGTGCCGACCGGGCCCGCGCCGCCGGAGTGGTAGAGCCACACCATGATCTCGTCGGTGGGCTGGTCCTGCCAGTCCGGCTCGGCGACGTCGTGCAGCCACAGGTCGTACGCGACGTTCATGGTGTTCGGGGTGTCCTGCTTCACTGTGAAGTCCCAGTCGGCGTTAACCGGTTCGCGGTCGGAGAGACGGACGGGCAGGCCCGTGTTGCCGGCTTTCCAGCCCCAGTGCCAGCCGAGGACCGCGCTGGCGTAGGACTTGACCGAATTCTGCTGACCCGTCCAGTCCCAGGTGGTGCTCCACGCGAGGGTGTCACCGTCGAGCGAGGACCTGGTCACGCACTGCGTACCCGTGCCGGTGTCCTTGCCCCACTGGTTGTTGTTCAGCCAGTACTTCCCGGCCGTGATCTCCCCGCCCGCCGCGCAGTTCTCGACGCCCTTCACCGGGGCGGAGGTCGCGGACGGCGACGGTGACGATGACGCGGCGACGGACCGTGAAGACGAGGTGCTGACAGCGGCGTCGGCCTGCATGACGCCCACGGCGACAGCGACGCCGGCCGCGGCACCGACGGCGATCGGGATGACGTATCGCTTGCGCACCATGTGGAGCCTTCTCGACGGGGACAAGGGCACAACGCTCGCGCGCGGAGGGGCGGTGAGGTCCGGAGCCGCCCCTCCGCGGGCGAACAACCACTCAGTGGTCCACGGCACCGGAAAGGTTGCTCGCGTCGCAAAAGTTTTTTTGGTGTCGCCCATTAGGGTGACGTCGAACGATCCACGGGGAGGACCACCGATCATGACCATGCCGCTGCGGCCGGGCGAACAGACCCGGCTCGGGCGCTACGAGCTGCTGGGCCGTCTCGGGCAGGGCGGCATGGGCACCGTCTATCTGGGCAGCGACGACGCGGGCCGGCGGGTGGCCATCAAGATGGTCCGGCCGGAGTTCGCCGACGAGCAGGAGTTCCGGGGGCGGTTCCGCAGCGAGGTCAGCCGGGCCAAACAGGTGCCGCCGTTCTCCACCGCCGAGGTGCTCGACGCCGACCCCGACCACGACCCGCCCTATCTCGTGGTGGAGTACGTCGAGGGGCCGAGCCTGCAGGCCGTGATCGCCGACAAGGGACCGCTGACCGGCTCCGCGCTGCACGGTGCGGCGGTCGGCATAGCGACGGCGCTGACCGCGATCCACGGCGCGGGCGTGATCCATCGTGATCTCAAGCCCGGCAACGTGCTCATCGCGATGGGTGGCATCAAGGTCATCGACTTCGGGATCGCGCGCGCTTTCGAGGCGACGAGCGCTCACACGCGTACCGATCAGATGGTTGGCACTGTCGCTTATATGGCACCGGAACGGTTCGACGACGCCGGTGGGCGTCAGGTCGGTCCGGCGGCGGACATCTTCGCGTGGGGTGCCGTGGTGGCCTACGCGGCGACCGGCCGCACCCCGTTCGCGGCGGACTCGGCGGCGGCGACCGCGATGCGCATCCTGACCCAGCCGCCCGAGCTGAGCGGCCTGCCCGAGCCGCTGCGGGCCCTGGTGGCCCGCGCGCTGGCCAAGGAGCCCAAGGACCGGCCCACCGCACGTCAGCTGCTCGATCTGCTGCTGGCCGGTGGCACCGGGGAGGCGGGCGTCGCGGCCCTGGCGCAGGAGGCCACGACGGTCACGCCGCAGCCGAGGAAACGACAGCGGTTCCTGCTCCCCGTCGCGGTGATCGTGGCGGTGCTGGCCGGGATGTTCGGCGCCCGCATCGGCATGGACCGCTCGAATGCCGGGTCCGAGCGGACGGCTGACGCTCCGGTCGTGCGGCCCACGCCGTCGGTGGACCCGCACGCCGAGATCCTCGCCGGGCGCAACCTCACGCTGCTGCACGTCGACGAGATCGACCGTGACCTTGCCCTCGACGTGCAGGACCCGAGGGTGCGGGCCGCCGACGGCACCGGGAACAAGTCGTTGTTCCTGCTGGAGCCGGTCGGCGTCGATTATCTGGTCCGCACCCTGCGCGAGGGCGTCGCCGGGCCGGAGACGTGCCTCGGGGTGCGCAACGATCCGGAGGGCTCTGCGTTCCTCGTCCCGGCGGAGTGCAAGCCGACCAAAGCGACCCTGTTCTCCTTCTCCGCGATCGGCAAGAAGGACGACAAGGGTCGCGAGCGCTACACGATGCGCAACGACGAGTCCGGCGCGGTGCTCTGGGATCCGGGCAACCGCACGGTGATCGTCGAGGTCGCCGACGACTGGACGCCGAACCTCAGCGTCAGCTTCGTGGACCGCGGCCCCCTCTCGGAGGCCGCGATCCCGTCGGCGTCTAGACCTTCTTGAGCACCGTGACGCCGCGTGCCTCGAGCAGCGTGCCCGAGCCGTGCAGCACCTCGCCGTCGAGACCGGTCAGCTCGACCGGCTCGGCGGTCCGGTTCACCACGAACCAGTAGTCGCCGCGCACCGCGAGCTCGACCCGCCCGCGCAGTTCCTCCGGCAGTTCACTGACGATCCCGGCCCGCTGCAACAGGTCACCCAGGACCGGGACGAGACCTTCCGGACCGAGCCGGGTCGACACGTACGCCGCCGAGCCCGTCCCCACGCTGCGCCGCGTGATGGCCGCACCGCCGTCCTTGTAGCCGGCGAGCACCTCCACCCCCGCAGCGGTGACCTCGACGCGATCGGTCCAGACCGTGCCGATGGTGCCGTTGTCGAGCGCGGCGCTGTCGCCGTCCAGCAACGGCTCGAACTCCTCTATCCGGATGCCGAGCAGGTCACGCAGCGCACCCGGGTAGCCACCGAGCCAGATGTGGTCGTTCTCGTCGACGACCCCCGAGAAGTACGTGGTGACGAGGTGTCCCCCGGCGTTCACGTAGGACTCGAGGCGTTCCCGCAGCGCCTGCGGCACCACGTGCAGGATCGGCGCCACGACCATGTCGTAACCGGCGAGCTCGGCGTGCGACGGCACGACGTCGGCGCGGACGCCGAGGTCGAGGAACGCCGTGTACCAGTCGAGGGCCTCCTGCTTGTACCGCAGCCGATCGGTCGGGTGCGAATCCTGCTCGCTGGCCCACCACGAGTCCCAGTCGAAGACGATCGCGGCCCGTGACGGCGTGCGCTCGGTCCCCGAGATCGGGGCGAGCTTGCGCAGGGTGTCCCCCAGCGCCACGACGTCGCGGAACAGCGTGCTGTCCTCGCCGGCGTGCGGGACCATCGCCGAGTGGTACTTCTCGGCTCCGGCCTTCGACTGGCGCCACTGGAAGAAGCAGACCGCGTCGGCACCGTGCGCGACGTGCGTGAGCGAGTCACGCGCCAGCTCGCCCGGCTTCTTCGGGACGTTGATCGGCTGCCAGTTGACCGCGCTGGTCGAGTGCTCCATGAGGAACCACGGCTTGCCGCCCGCCACCCCGCCGGTGAGGTTCGCCGAGAACGACAGGTCGTCCAGCGACTGCGCACCCGGCAGGCGGTAGTGGTCGTTCGAGACGAAGTCGACGTCGGCCGCCCACGCGGCGTAGTCCATCGGCTTCTGCTCGCCCATGATCATGAAGTTGGTGGTGACCGGGATGCCCGGCGTCAGCTCGTGCAGCACGTCCCGCTCGGCGCGCAGGTACACACGCAGGGCCTCGGACGAGAACCGCTTGAAGTCGAGCTGCTGGGTCGGGTTCGGGTGGGTCGCCGCCAGCCTCGGCGGGAGGATCTGCGCCCAGTCGCTGTAGTGCTGCGACCAGAACGAGGTGCCCCACGCCGCGTTGAGCGCGTCGAGAGTGCCGTACTTCTCCTGCAACCACGACCGGAACGCCGCCGCGGCGTCGTCGGAGTAGTCGTAGATGTTGTGACAGCCCAGCTCGTTGGAGACGTGCCACGCGGTCAGCGCCGGGTGGCTTCCATAACGCTGCGCCATCACGCGGACCAGGCGCAGGGCGTGCTCGCGGAAGATCGGCGAGGTGGGGCGCCACTGCTGACGCCCGCCCGGCCAGATCGTGCGGCCCTGCTGGTCTACCGGGAGGATCTCCGGGTGCTTCGTGGTCAGCCACGGCGGCGGCGAGGCCGTCGCGGTCGCGAGGTCGACCGAGATGCCCCCGGCGTGCAGCAGATCCAGGATCTCGTCGAGCCAGCCGAAGTCGTACTCACCCTCGGTCGGCTCGAGGCGTGCCCACGAGAAGATGGCGAGCGAGACGATCGTGACGCCGGCCGCACGCATGGCGCGCACGTCCTCGTCCCAGACCTCCCGCGGCCACTGCTCGGGGTTGTAGTCGGCGCCGTACTCCAGCCGGGGCTGCTGCCCCGGCTGGGTCGGGCGAAGCCAGCGAGTTGTCACTTGACCGTGAACCCCTGCTCCTTGCCGTACGCCGCGGACTGGTCCTGCCACGCCTTGAGGCCATCGGCCAGCGGCGTCGAGGAGACGTACGCCTTGCCGACGCTGTCGTTGAAGATGCTGTTCGCGTACACCTGGAAGGGCAGGTACGACCAGCCGGGCGTCACGTTCTTCGAGGAAGCGGCGAAGATCTCGTTGGCCTTCTGGCCGCCGAAGTACTTGAACTCGGTGTTGAGGAACGCCGCGGAGTCGAGCTGCTTGACGGTGGCCGGGAACGCGCCGTTGTCGACGCGGGTCTGCACGCCGTCGCCGTCGTTGGCGTACTTCAGGAAGCCGTACGCGAGTGCCTTGTTGGAGGACTTCTCCGGGATGGCGAGCGAGCTGCCACCGTTCTCGGCGGAGGCGGTGCCACCGGCGGTCCACTGCGGCAGGGCCGCGACGCGCCACTTACCGGAGCCCGCGGGGGCGCCGGAGGTGAAGTTGGCGGGCATCCACGCGCCGGTGTTCAGGGTGGCGATGGACCCGTTGCCGAGGCCCTGGTACCACTGGTCGCTCCAGGAGCTGATCGGCGCGAGCAGCTTCTCGCTGATCAGCGCCTGCCAGACCTTGACGAACTCCTGCGAGCCGGCGTCGTTCAGGTTGATCGTGACGTTGGTGCCGTCGACCTGGTACGGCTTGCCGCCGGCCTGCCAGATGAGGCTGGTGACGAAGCCCGCGTCGCCGGTGTCGTTGGCGATGTACGCCTTCGGGTCCGCGGCGTGCAGCTTGCGAGCGGCGTCGAGGAACTCGGTCCACGTGGTCGGGACCGTGATCTTGTACTTGTCGAAGACGTCCTTGTTGTAGAACATCGCCATGGGGCCCGAGTCCATCGGGAGCCCGAATGTGCCACTGCCGGACTGGACCGACGCCCACGGGCCCGGGCTGAAGTCGGCCTTGAGCGACGAGGCGCCCATCTGGTTCAGATCGGTGATCGACTTACCGAGCGCGAACTGCGGCAGCGCGTAGTACTCGATCTGCGCGACGTCCGGGATGCCCGAGCCGGCCGCGAACGCGTTCTGCAGAGCCGTGTACTGGTCGTTGCCGGTGCCGGCGTTCACCAGGTTGATCTTCACGTTCGGGTAGGTCTTCTGGAAATTCGCGACGACCTGCTTGAGGGTCGGCTCCCACGCCCAGACGGTCAGGTTGCCGCCCTTCTGCAGCGCGGCGGTCACGTCGGCGTCGGAAACGGTCGTGCCTGACGTGCCCGACGAGGAGTCGTCGTCACCGCCGCCGCACGCGGCGAGGGTGAGGGTGGTGGCGGTAGCGAGCGCGGCCAGGCCGAGCAGACGCCGCCGGGTGAAAGTGGTCATGCGTGATCTCCTTATTCCTTAACGCTGCCGGCGGCAAGGCCGGACTGCCAGTAACGCTGCAGCAGCAGGAACGCGGCCAGCAGCGGGAGGATCGTGAGCATCGATCCGGTGATGACGAGGTTGAACACGACGTCCCCGCCGGCGGTCTGGGCCTGCGCGTTCCAGGCGTTCAGCCCGACGGTGAGCGGGTACCAGTCGGGGTCCTTGAGCATGATCAGCGGCAGGAAGTAGTTGTTCCAGGTCGCGACCATGCTGAAGAGCAGGACGGTGACGATGCCCGGGGCGAGCAGCGGCACGGCGAGGCGGAAGAAGATGCGGAACTCGCCGGCCCCGTCGACCCGCGCCGCCTCGATGATCTCCGTAGGGATCGCCTGCTCCGTGAAGGTCCACATGAGGTAGAGGCCGAACGGGGTGATCAATGACGGGATGATGACGGCCCACGGCGTGTTCGTCAGGCCCATCTTGCTGAACATGAGGAACGTGGGCACAGCCAGCGCGGTGCCGGGGACGGCGACCGCGCCGATGACGATGGCGAAGACGCCCTTCTTGCCGGGGAAGTCGAACTTCGCCAGGCCGTAACCCGCCAGCACGGCGAGGAAGGTCGCGCCGCCGGCGCCGACGATCACGTAGAACAGCGTGTTGCCCAGCCAGCGGACGAAGATGCCGTCGTTGTACGTGAGCGTCTCGCGGATGTTGTCCCAGAGCGCGAAGTGCCCGTCGTCGAACCACAGGCCGAACGAGCTCGCCAGCCCGTCCTGGGTCTTGGTCGAGTTGATCAGCAGCCAGACCAGCGGGATCAGGCTGTAGATCAGCGCGATGCCGGTGACCAGCGTGAGGACCACGCTCTTGCGGTTACGCGGCTTGCGGGGGGTGAGCGGCGACTTGTGGGTGCCGGTGCGCTCGGGCGCGGTGACCATGGTCGTCATGGCGCTCAGCTCTCCTTGGTGCCGCGCAGCTGCACGACGTAGGCGATGACCATGGTGATCACGCCCATGACGATGGCGACGGTGGCGGAGTAGTTGTACTGCTGGCCCGAGAACGACAGCGAGTACGCGTACAGGTTCGGGGTGAAGTAGGTCGTGATCGCGTTGGGCGCGACGTTCTGCAGGATGCTCGGCTCGTTGAAGAGCTGGAAGCTGCCGATGATCGAGAAGATCGTGGCGATGACCAGCGCGCCCCGGATGGCCGGGAGCTTGATCGACCGGATGATCCGCAGCTCACCGGCGCCGTCGATCTCCGCCGACTCGTAGAGCGTCGTGGGGATCGTGCGCAGCGCCGAGTAGAAGATCAGCATGTTGTAACCCACGAACTCCCAGGTCACGATGTTGCCGATCGAGGTGAGGATCAGGCTCGGCGAGAGCGGGTCCGGCAGGGTGATGTTGAAGGCGTCGTTGATGTTGCCGACCAGGCCGAACTGCGTGCCGTAGATGAAGCCCCACATCAGGGTGGCCACCACGGCGGGCACGGCGTAGGGGAGGAAGATCGAGATCCGGAAGAACGACTTGCCGTAGAGCCGGCCGCTGTCGATCGCGAGGGCGACCAGCAGCGCGATGAACAGCATTATCGGGACCTGAACGACCAGGAAGATCGACACCCGCCCGACCGACGACCAGAAGTTCGGGTCGGTGAGCGCCTGCTGGTAGTTGTCCAGCCCGACGAACGAGTTGCCGCCGATCAGCCGGTTCTTGAACAGGCTCAGGTAGATCGAATAGACGATCGGTGCGAGGAAGACCAGAGCGAAGACGGCCATGAACGGACCGACGAACCGCCAGCCCGTCCAGGACCGGCGTCTCGGTACAGCGATGTCGGCCACGTGACGTCCCTTCTCTGCACGAAGTATGTTTACGTAAACATCATGCTCCACGTCGGCGGGAAGGGCCCAGTGGCAGGCATTGTTTCACGGAAATCAATATCGTGATGTTAACGTAAACATCGTGGTGATCGTTACACTGCCGCAGCGGATCGTCAAGAGGAGTCGCAGGTCGTGCCGGATTTTGTTGATCATGACTCAGGGCTCTGTTGATCATGGCTGACGCTGCCCGCCGCCGGCCCCGGCGCGGCGTATCGATGGCGGACGTCGCGCGCCTGGCCGGGGTTTCGTCACAGACCGTGTCGCGCGTGTCCACCGGGCATCCCAGCGTGGTCGAGTCGACCCGCCAGCAGGTGCTGGCCGCGATGCAGGAGCTCGGCTACCGCCCCAACAGCGCGGCACGGGCCCTCAAGCGCGGGGAATTCCGCACGCTCGGCGTCATCCTGTTCACCCTGGCGACCACCGGCAACAGCCGCACGGTCGAAGCCATCCTGGCCCAGGCAGCCCAGGAGGGGTACGCGATCACGCTCATCCCCGTGGCGATGCCGACCCAGGACGGCGTGCTGGGCGCGTTCACCCGCCTCGGCGAGCTCGCCGTCGACGGCGTCGTCGTGATCATGGAAGTGCACCTGCTCGACGCCGCGAATCTGGAGCTGCCGCCGAACATGCAGGTCGTGGTCGTCGACTCGGACGCAGGCGAGCGTTACCCGGTCGTCGACACCGATCAGGCGGACGGCGCCCGGCAGGCCACCCGGCACCTGCTGGAGCTCGGCCACGAGACGGTCTGGCACGTCAGCGGCCCGATCGAGTCGTTCGCGGCCGGGCGGCGCACCCAGGCCTGGCGCGAGACCCTCGAAGCCGCCGGAAAGACCGTCCCGCCGCCGCAACTGGGCGACTGGACGGCCGAGTCGGGGTATCAGGCCGGGCTCGTGCTCGCCCAGAATCCCGGCTGCACCGCGATCTTCGCGGCCAACGACCAGATGGCGCTGGGCGTGATGCGGGCCTTCCACGAGCAGGGCCGCTCGATCCCGGGCGACGTCAGCGTCGTCGGCTTCGACGACATCCCCGACGCCCACGCGTTCTTCCCCCCGCTGACCACGGTCCACCAGGACTTCGCGGAGGTCGGCAGGCGCTGCGTGGAGGGCCTGCTGCGCCAGATCCGCAACGAACCCGGCTCGCCCGGCACCGACCTCGTCCCCACGCGCCTGGTCCTGCGAGGGAGTACCGCTCCCCCACGCTCTGCGTGAGAGAGGGTCCGGCCGCCCCACGGGGGAGGACGGCCGGACCGGTCTCACCTGGTTCAGACCGCGAGACGCTGACCCGGGAAGATCAGGTTCGGGTCGCTCACGACACTGCTGTTGAGCTGGTACAGACCGCGCCAGCCACCGCTCACGTGCTTGCTGCTCGCGATCTTCGCCAGGGTGTCCCCCGACTTGACCACGTAGCTGCGCCCGGTCGCCTTGACCGAGGTGGCGGCCTTCTTCGTGGCCTTGTGCGCCGTCGTCCGCGAGGTCGTCGACTTCTTGTGCGTCGAGGTCGTCGACTTCTTGTGCGAGGTCGCCTTCTTGTGCGTCGAGGTCGACTTCTTGTGCGAGGCCGAGGACGACGATCCGCCGGTGTTCTTGGCGGAGTAGGACTTGGACGAGCCGGCCTTCTTGCCGCAGACCGGCCACGCACCGATGCCCTGACCGTCCAGCACCTTCTCCGCGATGCGGATCTGCTGCGAACGGCTGGCCTTGTTGGCGGTGCTGGCGTACTTCGCGCCGCCGTAGGCCTTCCACGTGCTCCGGCTGAACTGCAGGCCCCCGTAGAAGCCGTTACCGGTGTTGATAGCCCAGTTGCCGCCGGACTCGCACTGCGCTACGGCGTCCCAGTTCACACTGGACCTCGCCTGCGCCGCACCACCCGATCCGAGCAGGACGGCCGTTCCGGCCGCACCCGCCACGAACAGGCCGAGGGCACGCAGAGACTGCTTGCGGACATGCTTTGCCATGAAAGATGAACCTCCACGCCTGTGAGGTCAGCTGTCGGATTCGGGCGAGGTAGCCCGGCCGTCCCGCGCGGTTATGGCGGGTCCGGCTTCACCCCGAGGCGCGCTGCAGCACGCCGAGGAACTTGGGTCCCCCACTTCCTGCCTTTGGTCAAAGGTCCCGGCCCGGTCGGCGGCAGGAATTCGGCGTTGCCGACCGCGGGGCCCGCGTCAGCGGACTGGCCGACGGTAGCCAGGCCCCGGGGGTGTTCGGCAAACTTCCGGCCCTAAAGGTGAGCTTGTTTACATCCCTGGCATGGCCCATGAATGCCCACGAAACTGCCTATTTCACCGGCTCGCCGGGAGCGTCGGCAGCAGCGCGACACGCAGTCCGAGCCGCAGTGCAGCCAAGGTCAACGCACTCGAGTCGGCGTTGGTGTCGAGGTCGGTCGCGTGGACGGGTTCACGCAGCCCGAAGGCGTACCATCCGCCGTCCGTGGTGGCCCCGATGACGACGTCGAAGTTGCGCAACAGGTCGTAGGCGTCCCGCACGAGCTGCGGCGTGAGGTCGGGGGAATCAACCGTGATCATGAGGAAGTCGTCGCGGCGGTGGACGCTGCGGGTGGCGGCGGCGCAACGGAAGAACCGGGTCATGCTCCTGAAGTGGTCGTTACGGCCCGGAAAGTTGCCCGTCCCGGCAGGAAATCCACTCTGTGTTCGTCGTCACATCATCGAGAATGTCCGGAACGGGCGAAACTCCCAGGCCAGGCCCCTGCGGTACGCGCAGATGCCCGTCCTCGAGCACGAACGGCTCGGTGATGTCCGTGGCGAAATACCGCCCGGACGCCGACGTGTCCCCCGGCAGGGTGAAGCCGGGCAGTGCGGCGAGAGCTACGTTGGCAGCACGCCCCAGACCGGTCTCCAGCATCCCGCCGCACCACACCGGGATCCCGTGCGCCGAGCACACGTCGTGGATGCGCCGGGCCTCCAGATAGCCACCGACCCGGCCGGGTTTGACGTTGACGATCGCGCAGGCGCCCAGCGTGATCGCCGCGGCAGCGGTGCGCGCCGACGTGATCGACTCGTCCAGGCAGACCGGGGTGGTGATCCGCCGGGCCAGCTCGGCGTGGCCGAGCACGTCCTCCTCGTCGAGCGGCTGCTCGATCAGCAGCAACCCGAACGGGTCGAGCCGGGCGAGCTGCCGGGCGTCGCCCACGGTGTAGGCGGTGTTCGCGTCGACCTGCAGCAGCACGTCGTCGCCGAAACGCTCGCGGACGGCGCGGACCGGCTCGACGTCCCAGCCGGGCTCGATCTTCAGCTTGATCCGCAGGTAGCCCTCGGCGAGGTAGCCGCCGACGGCGTCGAGCAGCTCGGGGATCGAGTCCATGATCCCGACGGAGACGCCGCAGGGCACCCGGTCGTGCACGGCGCCGAGCTCACGGGCGAACGAGCGCCCGGCGGCGCGCAACTCGGCGTCCAGGACCGCGGTCTCCAGCGCCGCCTTCGCCATCCGGTGACCCTTGAACTGCTCCAGGGCCGGGCCCACGGCGTACGCGTCGAGCTGCCCCACAGCCGCAACAGCGGGCACGAGGAAGCGCCGCAGCACGTCGGCTGCCGCGTCGACGTACTCCGAGGAATAGCGGGGATCGGACATCGCCACGCACTCGCCCCAGCCCTCGGCGTCGTCGGTGACCACGTGCACGAGCAGCACGTCGCGGGCGGTCTCCGTGCCGAACGAGGTGCGGAACGGGCTGAGCAGCGGCATCGCGACCCGGCGCAGCTCGACCCCGGTCAGCCTCATGCCGGCCGCCGCAGGACGTATCCCCGGGCCCGGTCGAATCTCACGAAACCGGCACCCGACGCCATCAGTCCACCGAGGACGTCGCGGACCTCGAGCCGCCATCGCGCGGCTGCGGCCGGATCGTGCGTACGCAGAGATTCGATGTCAGCCGGAACCGCCACCACCACGTCCTCCCCCTCTGGTGCTTCCCTCGGCTGCCCGGTCAGGTCCCAGCGGACCAGGAGCCGGTCGGACGGGTCGTCGCCGTTGATCACGTCGTGCATCGGCCCGTAGAAATCGGTGAGGTACTCCACCGGCTCGGCACCGAGCTTGACCAGGTTGAAATGGGCGTTGCGGGCCACGAGCGGGTCGTAGGTCCACGTGATCGCGTCCGCGCCGTGTGCGAGGGCCCACTCGCGCTGGTGCTGCTTGAGGGCGTATCCGACACCCCGGCCGACCACCGTGCGCGTGACGCCGGCGACGTGGCTGTGCAGTTCCCGCTCGGCGGGCGGCCCGAAGAACCCGACACAGCCGCCGACCACGGCGTCGTCGTCGTACGCCGCCGCGATGTAGTTGCCCGCCTTGGCGAGCGCCCGCAGCATCTCGACCCCGAGCAGCGGGGCAGGCCCGTCGTGCCAGATCCCGCCCAGAACCACGTCCAGCGCCGCCAGTTCGGCGAGCCCGTCCACCGTACGGATCTCGAGGGTCATCGCCGTGCCAGCTCCTCGACCAGCCCCGCGATCAGCGCCGCCCGGCCGGGAAGCTCTGCCACGAGGACGTGCTCGTCGTCCGCGTGGGCGCCACCGCCGACCGCGCCGAGCCCGTCCAGGGTGGGTGTGCCGATGCCACCGGTGAAGTTGCCGTCCGAGCCGCCGCCGACCGCGGCGGACCCCGGCACCGGCAGCCCGAGCCGCGCGGCGACCTCGGTGGCGAGGGCGAACAGCTCCGCGGTGGCCGCCGGCATCAGCGGAGGCCGATTGGGTCCACCGAGGACCTCGAGCCGGGAGCCCGGCAGCGCCGGGCGCAGCGCGTGCACGGCGGCGTCCACGCGGGACTGCTCGACGGTGTCACGGACCCGGACGTCGACGGCGACCTCCGCGGTGGCGGGAACGGTGTTCGACGCGGTGCCACCGGTCAGAAGGGTGGGCGTGACGGTGGTGCCGAGCGCGGGATCGCCCAGTGCGGCGAGCGCCAGGACCTGGTGGGCGAGCTCGATCGTCGCGTTGACACCGCGTTCGGGTTCGAGACCGGCGTGGGCGGCGCGGCCGTGGGCCCGTACCCGATACATCGACGTGCCCTTGCGCTCGGTCTTCAGCGCTCCCCCGGCGGCGGCCGCCTCCAGCACCAGGGCCGCGGCGCACCCGGCGGCTTCCTTCTCGATCAGCGCGCGGGAGGTCGGCGAGCCCAGCTCCTCGTCACAGGTGATCAGCAGCGTCACACCGTCCGGCGTGGACAGCTCGGCGAGCACGTGGAACGCGAGCACCAGCCCGGCCTTCATGTCGACACAGCCGGGGCCGCGCAGCACGCCGTCGCGGATTCCCCACGGATGGGTGCTCAGCGACCCGGACGGCCACACGGTGTCGTGATGGCCGAGCAGCAGCACCCGGGCCGGCCCGGCACCGAACCGCCAGCGCAGATGGACCAGGCCCTCGACCTCGATCCGCTCGGGCGGCGCGCCCAGCAGGCGGGTGCCCATCCCCGCGACGACCTCGGTGCTCGCCGCCAGGGCCACCGGATCGACGGAGGGTGATTCACAGGTCACCAACTGCCCGATATCGCCCAGCATCGCCGGCAGACGGGCGGTCATCCGGTCCGGCAGGCTCATACCCGGTCACTTTACGGTGCGCAGACCCGATAGTGTGCTTTCCCGTGACCCGGCCCCTGCGTCCTGGCGACCCGACTGAACTGGGCGGTTACCGCCTGCTGTCACGATTGGGCGAGGGCGGGATGGGTGCGGTCTTCCTCGGCCGCGCCGACGACGGCCGGCTGGCCGCGATCAAGGTCATCCGCCCCGAGTACGCCTCCGACGACGAGTTCCGCAACCGGTTCCGCAGCGAGGTCACCCGGGCCCGGCAGGTCCCGCCGTTCTGCACCGCCGCGGTGCTCGACGCCGACCCCGAGCACGAGACGCCGTACCTGGTGGTCGAGTACGTCGACGGTCCCGACCTGGCCCAGGTGGTCGACGACAACGGCCCGCTGAGCGGGGGCAACCTGCACAGCGTGGCGGTCGGCGTGGCCACCGCGATCGCCGCCATCCACGGCGCCGGGGTCATCCACCGCGACCTCAAGCCCCGCAACGTGCTGTTCTCGCTGGGCACCCCGAAGGTCATCGACTTCGGCATCGCGCGCGCCGTGGAGATCACGAGCAAGCACACGCGTACCGATCAGATGGTCGGCACTGTCGCCTACATGGCGCCGGAGCGGTTCGACTCCGACAGCAGTGCCACCGGCCCGGCCGCCGACGTGTTCGCCTGGGGTGCGGTCGTCATGTACGCGGGCACCGGCCGCACGCCGTTCGCCGGGGACACACCCGCGGTCACCGCCGCGAAGATCCTCACCCAGCCGCCCGACCTGGACGGCCTGCCCGACCCGTTGCGCGAACTCGTCGCCCGGACCCTGGCCAAGGACGCGCGGGAACGCCCCACCGCGCACGAACTGCTCGACATGCTGCTCACGGCGGGTTCGTCGACCGAGGCGCAGAACCTGGCCGGGCGTCCCGAGCTGCGGCAGGCCGCCGAAGCCGCGCGGGCCACCCGCCCCCGGGTCCCCCGCAGGCGCGGCCTGATCGCCCTGGCCTCGGCCGCCGCCCTCGCGGTGCTGGCCGGTGGCGGCCTCGGCGTCGCGCACGCCGTCAATTCCGGCGACTCGGAGAAGGCCGAGGCGCAGGCGCTCTTCCCCGTCGCCGCGCCGGCACCCCGCGCCGTCCGGGGCCTGTCCGTGATCGACCCGCTCGACCGCCCGGGCCAGTGGAAGCAATCAACCGGTGACTCGGGCGGCACGTGCGTCTTCGCCGATGCCGCGCTGCGGGTCACGACCGACGAGGCCAACACGTACGACTGTCCCGGCCCGACGGACAGCTTCGCCGGCGACCAGAGCATCGAAGCCGACGTCACGGTCATCAACCCGGGCAGCTGCGCGCAGATCCGCTTCCGGGCCAACGGCCGCAGCGACTACCTGCTCTCCGCGTGCCCCGGCCAGGTCGAGCTGGCCCTCGAGAACGACGACCAGAAGACCACCCTGACCTCGGTGGCCTCCGAGGACTTCCGGCTCGGCAGCACCCGGCGCGTCCGCATCGACCTGCGCGCGCAGACGGCAACCGTCTCGGTCGGCGGCAACCCGATCTTCCAGGCCCCGATCACCGACGCCAGCCTCGTCGCCGGTCAGGTCCGGCTCGGCGCCGACAGCGACCCGAGCGACGGCCCCGGCCGGGCCTCGTTCGCCAATGTGGAGATCCGCTCTTTGTAGCGGTCCACCACCTCGCTGTAACGCATCCCCGCCGGTTGATCCACGTCGATGAACCTCGCGTATCTTGACGTACCGGTCGGTTGCGGGGCTCATCAGGGCTCATTACGGCGAGGGTGGGCATGGCGGACAATCACGACGGTGACATCCCGGAGCAGCACGACCCGGTGCTGGTCCGCCCGTACATCACCACTGAACCGGGCGGTGCGGCGCCCGCCGGGCACGACAACCGGCAGCACGAGGTCTGGCCGCACGCCGCGATGCTCCCCGAGGACGCCACCGACACGCTGCCCGCGGTCCCGGCCGCCCCGGCCCCGGACGCCGCCCCGAAGACCTTCGCCCGTCAGCGGCTGGTCGTCCTCTCCGGCGTCGCGGCCATCGCCGTGGTCGCCGCGGCCGGCATCGTCCTGTTCACCGGCGACAAGACGGAGAACCCGTCCGACCCGGCGCAGATCGCCGCACCGGTGTTCACGGACGAACCCGGGGCCACCGGCTCACTCGGCGCCGCGACCGCCACCCGCAAGAGCTCCCCCGGTACCTCGGCGAAGGCGAGCCGCAGCGCCCGCGCGTCCAGCGGCGCCTCGGGCCCCTCGGGCTTCGACGTCCCGGCCGTACCGCCCGCCGGGCAGTCGTCGCAGGGCCAGACCCCGACGTCCGCGGGCACGCCGACGCCGACCCTCGACCCACCGCCCGCCGCGGACCTCACCGGCCCGATCACCGGCAACAGCGGCCGCTGCCTCGCGCTGGGTGGCCTGCTCGGCATCGACAACACCCCGATCCAGACCAACGGCTGCAGCGGCGTCAGCTACCAGAGCTTCACCCTCGCCCCCGACGGCACGATGCGCGTGGCCGGCCACTGCACCCAGGTCACCGATGACGGCACGGTCCGCACGGTCGGCTGCGACGACCGTGCGAGCGCCCAGTGGCGCACGGGCCCCGGCGGCACCCTGGTCAACCCCGCATCCGGCCTGTGCCTCACCGACCCGGGCAGCTCCGGTGCGACCGTCCGCGTCTCCGCCTGCACCGGCTCCGCCGACCAGGTCTGGAAGACCGCGGCCTAGGCGTCTCCCACGGCCGGTGACCAGGGAAGCAGTAAGACTGCTCACTTGAGATCAACGGCCGACCGGCCGCCGGCGAGACTCAGAACAGGTCGGTAGCCCTGCCAGGCCGTGTAGCTCTCTGGGGCAACGGGGGGACGCTCCCGGACGCACCGCCTGCTCATGCCGATGACAACAAGACGGCCGACGAACTCGTGGCGCGGTGAGCAAAGGATCGCCCTCCCGGGATCCATCCGCCACTACTTTACGGCTATCTGAATACTCACTATCTGCCATTCGAACTTGTGTGATCCCCCTCAACCCGACAATGGCACACCCGCCCTTCCGATAATGGGGCTCCTTGAGAAGAATCAAGGAATGAAATACGCTCAGCTGGAGATTTTCACGACCGTTGAACTGGCGTGGATGCGTGACCCGACACGGCGCCGGAACCACTCCGCGGCAACCGAAGAGTTCCGGCGTGAGCACAAGGTTCGGCGGGCCTTCGGAAAAGCTCTCGGCCACACCACCCGGCTACGGCGCGACTCTCCCGAAGCCCGGACACCGGACGGCAAGCTGATATGGATCGAGGCCGCACGAGCGTTGTTCCGTGAGGCGAACTCCCACCGGGCACAGGTCGTCGCTGACCATGAGCGCGACCGCAGACGTGCCACCGGTGACCTGTTCGACTGGGGCCGGTTCACCCACCGCTGGCTTGCGAAGTACGCCGCCTCCTACTAACCGGACTCCACGTCGAACCCGGGGCTTGACACGACAATCAACGCGCGCACGTGAAAGCACGCAACTAAAGTCCACGACCGGTGGCGAGTCCGGCGGGAATGGACGCGACATGGGCGAAGCGGCGGCTCCACGCCTACGCGATGAGAGTGCGCCTTGCGCTCCCTCTTACAGAGGCTGGTAAGCGTCGTGCTCGCCGTAGTAAATGACGGCAAACGTTGCCTCTTCGGGAGTGGGGATGGTCCCCTGCCGCCACTCGCTCCAGACCTCGACGGTTTCGCGGGCTAGATCAACTTCGAGTAGGTAGTGGTGACCTGACTCGGTTGTCACGCCGTCGGGAACGTCGTCCCCTTCAAGTACTACCGCGTCGGCCGACGGTGTCCACGGACGCTTGGCGTAGATGGTTGGGCCTGCCGAGTACCCATCGCCGATGGGGATGTCATGGAGATTGGTGATGACTTCAAGGAGGCTCGGCACGACCACGATCGTATGGTCCGCAGCAGTCGGTTGAAATAAGAGCAGCCATTCGTGCTCGTACGCTGCGCTCATTTGCCGCGGGCAGCGTGCTGCCCTGCGCACGGTAAGTGGCCGTCGTGTGGACGGCCGCTTTGTCAAGGACTGGCCCAGGTCGGTCAGCTGGTTCCCGCCGACCCTGTGGTGTGCTCACGGGATGATTACTGCGCCCGTGGCGTTGCTCGCGGCGGTGGCCGCTCATGCAGGATTCCAGGTGTCGATGACCGTATTGGTCTATCCGGCCCTGGCCCGTGTGCCGGGCGAAGGCTGGGCCGCGGCCCATGCCGCACACAGCAGGGCGATCACTGCGCTGGTCGCCGTGGTTTATGGGCTGCTGGCGGTAGCCTCGGGGTGGGCGCTGTTCACTGGGCCGGGCGCGTGGACCTTGGCCTGCCTCGCGGCGGTCGCGGTGGCGGTGTCGGTCACCGTGCTGCTCGCCGCGCCGGCGCACGGCCGGCTGGCCGCCGGCCACGACCCGGCGCTCCTTCAGCGGTTGTTACGAGCGGACCGGGTCCGGGCGGTAGCCGCTGTCCTCGCGACGTTAGCGGCAATCCCGGCCGTCTGGTGACGAGCAGGCCCCTTGGCGAGCCATGCGGAGTCGGCCCACCGGCGACTTCTATGCTGCCGACGCCGATTGGCCCGCGGTTCTCGAGACCGTGTTCGGCCTCGGTGTGTTCCGTGTCTTGGAGGACTACTCGGAGCCTGACAACGAGCTGCGCGAGTTCCATTCCGCCGCAGAGGTGTCCGACGGTCGACAGGGACGAAGCTTGGCGTTGTTCGTAGTGACGCGTACGCCGCCCAAATCAACCGCCGGTGCACTCAACTGCCGCGGATATCGAACGGTCCCGCCGGTCGGCAGCCGCTCCAGGTGGCCCGCAGCCGGTACGCCCAGTGCAGACGCTGACGGTGCGTTCGTGGTTGTTGCCGTTGAGGGGCTGGTCAGGGGTGATCCAGCGGGTTGCTTTTTTCGGCCGGATCACCGCCTGAACCTGACTCAGTTGCCCGCGGTCAGGCGAGGGTCGCGATGTCGATTACGAAGCGGTAGCGGACGTCGGACTTGAGCACCCGGTCGTACGCGTCGTTGATCTCGGTTGCGGCGATCAGCTCGGTCTCCGGGGAGATGCCGTGCTCGGCGCAGAAGTTGAGCATCTCCTGCGTCTCGCGGATGCCGCCGATCGACGAGCCGGCGAACGAGCGCCGGTTGTTCATCAGGGTGAAGGCCTGCACCGGCAGCGGCTCGGGCGGGGCGCCGACGTTGACGAGGGTGCCGTCGAGGGTGAGCAGCGAGAGGTATGCGCCGATGTCGACCTTCGCGCTGACCGTGTTGATGATCAGGTCGAACGAGTTGGCGAGCTTCTCGAACGTGGCGGGGTCCCCGGTCGCGTAGTAGTGGGCGGCGCCGAGCTTGCGGCCGTCCTCCTGCTTCGACAGGGTCTGCGACAGCACGGTGACCTCGGCGCCCATCGCGTGGGCGATCTTCACGGCCATGTGCCCGAGACCGCCGAGCCCGACGACGGCGACGTTCCTGCCGGGGCCCGCCTTCCAGTGGTGCAGCGGGGAGTACGTCGTGATGCCGGCGCAGAGCAACGGCGCGGCCTTCTCGAACGGCAGGTTCTCCGGCACGCGCAGCACGAAGTCCTCGTCGACGACCACGTGCGTGGAGTATCCGCCCTGGGTGACGGTGCCGTCCCGGTCCACCGCCGCGTAGGTGCCGGTGTTGCCGGCCAGGCAGTACTGCTCCTCACCGGCGAGGCAGTTCGCACACTCGCGGCACGAGTTCACCATGCAGCCCACGCCGGCCTTGTCGCCCACCGCGTGCTTCGTGACCTCGGAGCCGACTTCCGTGACAATGCCGACGATCTCATGACCCACAGTCAGCGGGTACGCCACCGGGCCCCACTCGCCGCGCACGGTGTGGATGTCCGAGTGGCAGATCCCGGCGTACCGGATCTCGATGAGTACGTCCTTCGCCCCGACATCCCGGCGCTCGATCGTGGTACGGACGAGCGGCTCGGTCGCGGACGGGGCGGCATATGCGTTGACAGTCTTCATGATCCTCCTAGTGAACACCCTGCCGGGAAAGTTCGCTCTCGAAGCGCGCGAGGGTGTCGACCGCAAGGAGGAGCACTTCCCGCGCTTATGCGGTGAGGAATTCCTTGTGGGCCTCGTCGATCAGATCGGACAAGGGTCGCTGGTTGCCGGGCTGGTTCCAGCGGTTGCGTGCGACGAAGAACATCGCGACCGCGGCCCACCCGGACACGACGGCGGCGGCGTCAGAGGTGCCACGGTCGCGGAGAGCGGCGGCTATGGCGTCCGCCAGGGTGGCGCGTTTGACCATCTCACGTTCTTGCAGCTCAGGGCTCGCGGCGATGACGGCGCCCAGCTGGATCGCACCCTCGCGATACCGCTCGTAGAGCGTGTCGGAGGCGAGCATGAGGCCGGCCACCGCGGCGTGCAGCGGGTCGGTGCCGGATGGCTGGGCGCGGATCTCGGTGGCGATCAGGTCGTCGGAGGCCAGCTGGCCCGCGAAGACCACCTCGCGCTTGTCGGCGAAATGATGGAAGAAGGTCCGCCGGTTGAGGCCGGCCCGCTCGGCGATCTGCGCGACCGTCGTCTTCTCGAAGCCCTGCTCGACGAAGAGGCTCAGCGCCGCGTCACGCAGCCGCCCGTACGCGTCAGGCTCCCATCTCACCACGTCCCCAAGCCTACCCGATTGCACTCAGTGGCATCGTGAGCGTACGGTGATGCCACTGAGTGCAATCAACGACGCGGAGGTTTGGCATGCGGGTATTCGTCACCGGGGCGTCCGGGCACATCGGCTCGGCGGTCGTGACCGAGCTGCTCGGCGCCGGGCATCAGGTCGTCGGGCTGGCACGTTCCGACAGCTCCGCCGCCGCGATCACGGCAGCCGGCGCGGAGGTGCAGCGTGGTGACCTGAGGGATCTCGACGCGGTACGCGAGGCCGCGGCAGCGTCGGACGGGGTCATCCACCTGGCGTTCGAGCAGCTCACCGCGGACATGGCCGAGAGCCTCGGCACCGACCTGCGGGCGATCGAGGCGATCGGGACGGCGCTGGAGGGGTCGGGGAAGCCGTTCGTGGGCACCAACGCGTCGATGACGCTGTCATTCCTCGGCGGGATCACCGATCGGCCGGCCACCGAGCAGGACGTCATGCCGGGCGGGCCGCGTGCCGACGCGGAGAACGCCGTGATCGCGCTCGCCGAGAAGAACGTGCGCTCGTCCGTGGTGCGGGTTCCGCCGCTCGTGCACAGCGAGCACGACCGCAGCGGCCTGTTCCCCATGCTCGTCGGGATCGCCCGTTCACGGGGTGTCGCGGGATACGCCGGCGACGGCGCCAACCGCTGGCCGGCCGTGCACACGCTCGACATCGCGCGGCTCTACCGCCTGGCACTCGAGGGTGCCCCGGCCGGATCGCGGCTCCACGCCGTCGCGGAGGACGGCCTGACGCTGCGGGAGCTCGCCGAGGTCATCGCGGCAAAGCTCGGCGTGGAGGCCGGGAGTGTCGCGCCTGAGGACTTCGGGCCGCTTGCGATGTTCGTCGCGCTGGACAACCCGATGTCCAGCGAAGGGACCCGCCGGCTGCTCGGGTGGCAGCCGGCCGGCCCGACCCAGGCCGAGGATCTCGGCCGGGCCTTCTACTTCACGAGCTGAGCGTCGTGGGCGGTGGTCAGGGCCTGCAGGAACAGCTCCGAGGACTGGGCGCCCGAGATGCCGTAGGCGCGGTCCAGGACGAAGAACGGGACCCCTGACGCACCGTACGCCCGAGCCTGCTGAATGTCCGCGTTGACGTCGGCGGTGTACTCGTCGCTGCCGAGAACCCGCTCCGCCTCGGCGGCCGGGACGCCGACCTCGTCCGCGAGCCGGACGAGCGTGGGGGTGTCCATGGCCGCGCCCTCGATGAGGTTGGCGCGCATGAGCCGCTCGTGGGCCTCGGCGCCCAGGCCGTGCGACTTCGCCAGGTGCAGCAGGCGGTGTGCGTCGAACGTGTTGAAGCTGATCGCGTTCTCGAAGTCGTAGTGCAGGCCCTCGGCCTCGGCAAGCTGGCCGACCTGCGCGGTCATGGTCTTGACCTGCGCCTTCGAGCCGCCGAACTTCTTCGCGAGTGCGTCGTAGACGGGCTCGCGCTTGTCCCTGGGCGCCGACGGGTCGAGCTGGAAGCTGCGCCACACGATCTCGACGTCGGCGGCGTGCTCGAACGTGTTCAGCGCCGTCTCCAGGCGCCGCTTCCCGATGTAGCACCACGGGCAGACGACGTCGGACCAGATCTCGACCAGCAAGGCAGTTCCTCTCACAGACAGGTTCCGTCGGAGCACGCCTCGGCGTCCCCGGATCCCAGCACGATCAACCCACGCAACGCCGGCTCGACGACCGGGGCCGGAGCCTGCGAAGAGACCGGCGGAGATGCCACGGGCGGCGGGTCGGTAACCGGTTGCGATGTCATCGTGTACTCCTGGGTTACTTCTTGTGCGTTACCCCATGATGCGTGAGCATGGAGGTGATCCGTAAGGGGGCACATCCGTGTCAGTCACGCACACCGGGGTAAGTAAGCCCGAAGGCCCCACTTCCGACGGCTGCGCGATCCGGGAGGTCCTGGACCGCGTCGGCGACAAGTGGAGCGTACTCATCGTCGTGCTGCTCGGGCACCGCACGCACCGGTTCAATGAGCTGCACCGCTCGATCGAGGGCATCAGCCAGCGCATGCTGACCCTGACGCTGCGCACGCTCGAGCGCGACGGGCTGGTGAAGCGTACGGTGCATGCGAGCGTCCCACCCCGCGTCGACTACGAGCTGACGGAGCTGGGCCGCACTCTGCTCGTACCCGTGCAGGCCCTTGATGATTGGGCCCGCGCCCACCGCGACGACATCCGCGCGGCCAGGGTCACCCACGACGCCCGCGTGAGTTAGAGCCGGAGCGGGGGGAATCCCGCGACGGCCGGGCCCCGGCCGCTGGACCACTCGATGTAGTCCAGGATCGGGATGACGGTGTCTCCGATGAGGACGACCCGGTCCTGGACGGCCGCGGTGATGCCGTGCCGGACGCCGCGCTGGGCCAGGTGCTGGGCGCAGACCACGGCCGCTGCCGGGTCGACCCAGGCGGCCGGTTCGGCGTCAAGTGCCCGGGCGAGGTCGATGCCGTGGACGGCACCCTCGACGCACCGGGTGACCAGGAAGTCGCCGAGGCTCACGGCGCCCATCCGGACCGTGACGAGCCGGGTGTCCGGGACGCCTTCGAGTGCCTGCGCCGCCGCTTGGACCGCCGTGGCGAGCTCCGCGGACCAGGAGACCGGTGAACGGGCGTCGTCGATCGCGCGCTGCTTGACGGCGGCCGCTGCCCGCGCCGCGACGTCGTAGTAGCCGGCCAGCTCGACCGTGCGGGCGGCGGGTTCGGGGCGGGCCACCGCGGGCGCGACCGCACCGATGTTGCGGGTGACGTGGGCGACAAGTTCCAGGACGCGCCACGGTTCGAGCCGGGCCGGGAGCTCGAGCTGGGCCGGTTCCAGGGCCTCCACCCGGGCGGTGAGCAGGGCGAACTGGGCCAGCGCGGCAGTGCGGGCGACAGATGCGGACATGCGCACATCGTGTCATGACCATTAGACGATAAAATTGAAAACCATTACCGTTTCGCCGCATGAACCGAGTACTTCCCCTGGCACTTGCCGCCGGTCTCGCCTTCTCCATCGCGGCCTGCGGAAACTCCGACAGCAAAGCCGCCGCTGATGGCAATGCCGCCCTGAAGGTCGTCGCCACCACCCCCGAGGTCGCCGATTTCGTCCGGCAGATCGGCGGCGACCGGGTCGCCGTCACCCAGATCATCAAGCCGGGTGTCGACCCGCACGACTACGAGCCCACCCCCGCCGACCTGCAGGCGATCGGCGCCGCCGAGGTCGTCGTCGAGAACGGCGTCGGCCTCGAGGAATGGCTCGACGGGACGATCGAGGCGGCCGGGTTCGACGGTACGGTCGTCGACGCGAGCAAGGGCGTCACCCTGCGTACCGACGATCCGCACATCTGGCACAGCCCGGTGAACGCCAAGATCATGGTCACGGACATCGAGAAGGCTCTCGCCACCGCCGAGCCGGCCGCCGCGGGCACGTTCGGCACCAACCTGACCGCGTACGCCGCCGAGCTCGACAAGCTGGACGCCGACAACCAGGCCGCGTGGGCGAAGGTCCCCGCCGCGCAGCGCAAGCTCGTCACCAACCACGACGCGTTCGGCTACTACGTCGACCGCTACCAGCTCGACTTCGTGGGCTCAGTCATCCCCAGCCTGGACACGTCGGCCGAGCTCTCCACCGCGCAGCTCGCCGCGCTGGTCGCCAAGATCAAGCAGACCGGCACGAAGGCCATCTTCACGGAGAGCTCGCTGCCGCCCAAGACCGCCGAGGCCATCGCGGCGCAGGCGGGGGTCAAGGTCATCGGCGGCGAGGACGCGCTGTTCGGCGACAGCCTCGGCCCGCAGGGTACGGAGCAGGGCACGTACCTCGGCGCCGAGCGCCACAACACGGCCACCATGACGGCGGCCCTGGGTGGCTGAGCCTCCGCCGCCGGGGCCCGTCCCCGCTCAGCGGCACGCGTCGCAGCCCACGGCGCTGCGGATCGAGGCAGCCGGATTCGGTTACCGCGGCACCACCGTGCTGTGGGACGTGGAGCTGACCGTCGGCGAGGGGCGGACCCTGGCGCTGGTCGGGCCGAACGGGGCCGGCAAGTCCACCCTGATCAAGTCGGTGACCGGGCTGGCCGACCTGGTCACCGGTTCGGTCACCGTGCTCGGCCGGGCACTGCCGAAGGCGCGCGGGCTCGCCGCGTACGTGCCGCAGGCCGAAACGCTCGACCCGGACTTCCCGGTAAGCGCGGCCGACGTCGTGCTCATGGGCCGCTACCGCCGGATCGGCTGGTGGCGGCCCACCGGCCGGGCCGACCGGGACGCGGCCCTCGCCGCCCTGGACCGCGTCGGGCTCGCCGACCGGGCGAGCACGCGCTTCGGGCTGCTCTCCGGCGGTCAGCGCCAGCGCGTCCTGGTAGCCAGGGCGATAGCCGCCGAGGCCCGGCTGCTGCTGCTCGACGAGCCGCTCAACGGGGTGGACGCCACCAGCCAGGAACGCATCCTGACGGCGCTGGGCGAGCTCACCGCCACGGGCACCGCGGTCGTCATCAGTACGCACGACCTCGCCGTCGCCGCCCGGATCGCCGACCAGGTGTGCGTGCTCAACGGGCGGCAGTGGGCGGCGGGGACACCGGGCGAGGTGCTCACCCCGGAGGTGCTGCGGGAGGCGTACGGCAACCACGCCGTCGACCTGCCGGACGGCCGCACGATGCTGGTGGAGACCTGATGCTCGAGGCCCCCTTCATGCTCCGCGCGCTGGCCGAACTCACCCTGCTCGCCCTGATCTGCGGCCCGGTCAGCGTCTTCGTCTTCGCGCGGCGGCTCTCCTTCGTCGCGGACGCGCTCACCCACACCGTCTTCCCCGGCGTGGTCGCCGGCTTCCTCGTGTCCGGCGCCGACGGCGTCTTCGGCGGCGCGCTGGTCGCCGGGCTGGTCACCGCCGTCGTCCTGACGCTGCTCACCCGGGGCGGGCTGCTCTCCGACGACGCCGCGACCGCCGTCGTGCTGACCGCCCTGTTCTCCGTGGGCGTCGCGCTGGTGTCGAGGCGGTCGTCGTACACCTCGGATCTGACCGCGTTCCTGTTCGGGCGGCTGCTGACCGTCACGCCGGGTCAGCTCGTGGAGACCGCCGTGCTCGCCGTGCTCACCCTGACGCTGGTCGCGATCGGCGCGCGGGCCTGGGTGTTCCGCGCCTTCGACGTGGGCGGTGCCGCGGCGGCCGGCTACCGGATCGCCCGGCTCGACCTCGCCCTCAACCTGGTGGTCGCGCTGGTCGTGGTCGCCGCGGTCCGGGCGGTCGGGACGATCCTCGTGGTCGCCCTGCTGATCGTCCCGGCGGCGGCCGCCCGGATGCTCACCGACCGGCTGATCGCGATGGCGGCGGCGGGGACCGTGCTCACCCTGCTCTGCGGGTACGCGGGCCTGTGGCTGAGCTGGACGGCGTCGGTGGACCACGGCGTGCGGCTCACATCGGCCACCGCGGTGGTGCTGGCGCTCGTGCTCGCGTACGTGCTGCTCCTCCCCGTCGGTCTGCTCCGGCGACGGCGGCCGGCATGACCTACGCGTACGCGGAAGCCGTCCTCGCCGGAGCCCTGGCCGGCCTGATCGGCGTGCAGGTCGTGCTGCGCCGCCTCTCCTACTTCACGATGGCCCTGACCCACGCGACGTTCCCGGGCGTCGTCGCGGCCGCCATCCTCGGTGTGAGCATCACACTCGGCGGTGCGCTGGCCGGCGTACTCGTCGCCTGCGGGGTGGCCGCGCTCACCCGCCGCCGTGGCCAGGACGCCGCGGCCGCGACCGGAGTGATCGTCGCAGCGGGTTTCGCCATCGGCGTGGGCCTGGTCGCCCTCCAGGACGGCTTCAGCCGCGAACTCTCCTCGTTCCTGGTCGGCAGCATCGTGACAACCGGCCGCCAGGACGTCGTGACCACGGCGATCGTGCTGATCCTGGTCGCGGGCGTGCTGGCCTTCTTCGGGCGGGGGCTGCTGTTCACCGGCTTCGACGCGGCAGCCGCCCGGTCCGCGGGCTACCGCCCGGGCCTCTACGACCTGCTCCTGCTCGTCACGATCGAACTGGTCATCGTCACGATCGTCCCGGCCGTCGGCACGATCCTGGCACTCGCCCTGATCGTGGCCCCGGCCGCCGCCGCCCGGCTCTGGTCCACCCGCCTTCCGGTGGTCACCGGTCTCGCGGTCACCCTGGGCATGCTCAGCGGCCTCCTCGGGCTGCCGCTCTCCGGCCTGCTCGACATCGCCGCCGGCGCTGCCATCACCCTGGTCGCAGCCGCCTTCCTCATCGCCTCGCTCGCAGCCCGGAGAACCTCGTGATCCCCCGAGCGGTCACGGCCCTGCAAGCAATGGGCTACGAGCACCGCCTCAACATCCTCGTCGCGCTGCGCGACGGCGAGTCCACCCCGGACGACCTGTCCCGGCGCCTCAACGTCGACACCACGGTCATCGGGCACCACATGCGCTACCTACGCGACGCCGCCCTGGTCACCCGCCGCCGCGACGGCCGCAACGTCTACTACCGCCTCCGCGACCCCACCGTCGACCGCCTCATCGCCGAGGTCCTCCACTACGCCTCCCAGCCGCAGCGCTGAGTGTCGCCTGCGCCACGCATTGTGAGGCTAGAAAATATTAACTATTTCATTGGAAAATACGATGTTGTGGGTTTGACAGTCGCTGCCGCATGACATCGGAACGTGTCAAGGAATTGGGGCCGGCGGGTGTTAAGCGGCTTGTGATTCCGGTCCGGGTTGGTTGATCCAGACCTGGTCAGGTAGGTCGAGGATCTTGGGTAGTAGCCGGGTGGTGCTGAACCGGTGCGGGTGGGCCGCACGGGCTGCGGTCAGGGTGGTTTCCCGGCCGGCGCGGACGGTGTGGTGGCGGTCGTGGTGGACCTCGGCCGGGGTATGCAAGCCGATCCCGGAGTGCCGGTGGGCGTGGTTATACCAGGTCACGAACTCGGTCATGAACGCCCGCGCCTCGGGCAGGGATGCGAAGCGGTCCGGGAAGACCGGCGCGTATTTCAGCGTCTTGAACCAGGCCTCGCTGAACGGGTTGTCATTGGACACTTTCGGTCTTGAGTGTGAGCGGGTCACGTCGAGGTCTTCGAGGAGATCAGCCACTGATTTCGAGGTCATCGAGGTGCCCCGGTCGGCGTGGACCACGTGCGGGACTCCGTGGGTGTCGAAGACCTCCCGCATCATGGCCTGCGCGAGGGCCCCGGATTCGCGGGCGTGGACTTTCACCCCGACGATGAACCTCGAGTAGATGTCGATCATCACGTAAGCGTCGAAGTAGGTGCCCTTGACCGGGCCGGCAAGTTTCGTGATGTCCCAGGAGAACACCTGCCGCGGCCTATCCGCGACCAACTCGGGACGAGCCCGGGCCGGGTGCCGGGCCAGCCGTCGACGGTCACCAACTTGGCGGTTCTCGCGCAGAATCCGATACATGCTGGCGATCGAGGCCACATATACGCCTTGGTCCAGCAGGGCCGCGTAGATCTGGGCCGGGGCTGCGTCGATGAACTCCGGACTGTTCAGCAGTCGCAGGACCAGTTCACGCTCGCCGGCGGTGAATGCGTTCGCCGGCACCCGCGGGGCCGGGCGTGACAGGGTTGGGCGCAGCCGGTCGCGTTCCGCGCTGGAACGGGCGATCCCGGTGACCCGAGCCGCATCCCGTGTTGTGGTCCCCGCCCTGGTCAGTGCCTGGTAGGCGGTCATCAGCGTTTGCCGAGCCCGAACACGTCCGGACCGTCCGGCTCGCTCCTGGAGATGTCCTCCAAGAGCTCGTGCGCTTTTCCCATGATCGTCAACGCCGTCTCCGTGCGCGCGAGTTTCGACTGGGCCAGTTGCAGCTCGCGGCGTAACCGGGCGATCTCGGCCTGTTCCGCACTGGGTCGTCCGACCGTCTGACCGGCCGGTTTTCCTTGCAGCAACCCGCTGTCACGGGCCCGGCGCCACTCACCGATCAACGACGAGTACAAGCCCTCACGCCGCAGGAACGCCCCACCCTCACCCTCCAACACGGCCTGCTCATACCCGGCCAGCAACTCCAACTTCTGACCCGGGGTGAACGACCGGCGGGCCCGCGGCCCGCCCGCACGAGGGCCTGGCTTCTTGCGACTCATGACCCCATCCTGGGCCGTCACGATGTCAACAGCAGTATTCAACGGTTCCCGATCCTGAACTCGCCCCGTCAGGCGGACTTGCTATGAACCGCTGGCCTCAACTCACCCTGACAGACAGGGCATTGCGTTGGGCCGCAGTTCGGCGCAACATTCCGTCCCACCCAGTGACGCCATTTCGGCAGCGTCACCCTATGCCCGACTGTGCTTACTCTTGGTTGACATTGCGGCGTGATCGTTGCCGATCGGGGCCGGGCCGAGGGAACCCGGCCTGGTCGGTCCGGGCTGGGGTGACGCGGGTCGGCGGAGCTTTCAGCCGGTGCGGCCGTTGGCGTAGACACAGCGGAAGCCGAGGTGTTCGGCGAGGGCGGCCCAGCGGGTGGAGCGGACGAGGCGTTCGACGCTGTCGATGCGACCGCCGTTGACCAGGGCGTTGAGGACGACGGTTTCGAAGGCGGCGGATTCGACCCAGTCGATTGCCTTGGTGAAGCCGCAGAGCATCGCGGCCTTCGTTTCGTGGAGGAATTCCTGCAGGACCCGGTCGGAGGCTCGCAGCACCGAGCAGCTGCCGAAGTAGAGTGTGCGCCCGGCGCAGCGGCCGGACATCCAGGCGCCGATCTCGTCGAGTTCGACGGTGGTCTTGGCGGTGAGGCAGAGCTGGGACGGCTGGCCGTGCAGGGCGAAGAAGCCGACCTTGTAGTCCTTGTACTTCTGGGACAGCCACGTGTCGAGGTAGTAGTGCAGCTCCTCGATCGTGGCCGTGTCGCGGTGGATGAACCTGATGCTGCCGAGCCGTTCCAGCAGCTCAAGGGTGGGCAGGACGGAACCGCGCTCGGTAAGGTCGTCCTCCCATTGTCCCTCCACGCAGAACACGCCCCCCGGCTTACGCACTACCACTCCCTCCCTGGATCCTCGCCGACCCTAAGGCCTTGACCATAGACGCTGGCCGGACTGGAAGCGGTGCGCGGACCGGGCACCCGGGGACGCAGGCTAAGGCGTGAGGTGGGCCAGGGGTATGACGAGGCGGTCGACGATCGCGGGCGGCCAGGGGAAGGCGTGGCTCACCGCACGCTGGTGGGCAAGGCCGTGCAACCCCAGCCACAGCGCGACCGCGTCGGCGAGCGGGTCGTCGCTGGTGGAGCGGCCGGCCGTTACGCAGTCCTGCAGGGTTCCGGCGATCACCCGCAGCGCGCCCTGTCCCAGCTCGGCGGCGGCGTCCGGCGTCATCGCCTCCGCTGCCACGGCGTCGGGGGCGCTCCACAGGCCGCCGAACATGACCCGGTAACGCTGGGGGCGGCTCCGGGCGTACTCAAGATAGGCATCACAGACAGCACGCAGCCGCACCACCGGGTCCTCAGCCACGGCGGCGTCGCGCAGGCGCTGCTCAAACTCGGCGAAGGCCTCCCCCACCAGGGCGACCAGGATCGCCTGCCGGTCGGCGAAGTGCCGGTAGATCGAGGGCGCGGCGATGCCGATCTGGCGGGCCACGGCACGCAGCGTCACCGCCTGCTCGTCGCCGGTCTCGTCGAGGATCGACGCCGCGGCGGCCACGATGTCGGCCCGCAACCGCGAGCCTTCCCCACGGGGGTTCCGGCTGCGGGATTCTGTCGCGGTCACGGCCAAGACATTACTGGTCGCCGAGCAGGCCGGACCGTCGCCACAGCACGAGACCGGGGCCGCCGATCAGATCCAGCTCCCGCAGGTACGCGACCACTTTCGCACCCGCCCACCGCAGCGTCTCCCGGTGACCGGGGTTCGACCGGGCGGCCCGCGCACCGGTCTGCGGGTCGATGCCGACCGACGCGTACACGCCGGGCGCGATCAGGCGGCGGCCGGTCAGGTAGGCGGCGCGCGCGATGATCAGGCGGTCGTAGCCGAGCCGGCGGCGCCCGGCCGCGCGGACCTGGCGGGCGAGTTCCTCGCGGGCGTACCGGACGTGCCGGGCCTCCTCGATCACGTGGATCCGGGAGACCATCCGGACCAGGGGCTGCACGGACTCGTCGGCGGCGGCCTCGCGCTGCAGGGCGTCGAGGATCTCCTCCGCGATGAGGATGGCCGCGTACATGCGGGGGCCGGTGGCGGTCGCCGCGATGAACGTGCCGAGCCGCTGGTCGAACGGCCCGACCCGGTAGACGGGGCAGTCCAGCTTCGCGATCATGCGGCCGAACATCACCGAGTGCCGGCACTCGTCGGCGACCTCGGTGAGCGCGTACTGGGCGTGGGCGGTGGTCGGGTCCTGTTTGTAGTACTCGCGGATCAGCAGCTGCATGAGGATCGTCTCGAACCAGACGCCGAGGCCGGCGATGCTCGCGACCTCGTGTTTCGTCAGGGTCAGCCGCTGCTCGGGGGAGAGCCCGTCCCACAACGGCGTGCCGTGGAGCGACGAACGGTGCTGCGGCACGAACCATCGGCCGGGCACCAGCGGCGCGTCCCAGTCGATCTCCACGTCGGGGTCGTAGGAGTGCGCCGCCGAGGACTGCAGGAGACGGGCAGCTGTCTGCGATCGGTCCATTCAGCACCGCCAGGGTTGACGTTACGACAGGTAACAGATACTTCTATGAGCATGGACGCGGGCAGGGAACAGGTCAAGGGCGGGGACGGGCGGAGCCGCCGGTGGGCCGATCATCGGGAGCGTCGCCGCGGCGAGCTCGTCGAGGCCGTCATCACCGCCATCCGCGAGCTCGGCCCCGAGCCCGGCATCGACGCGATCGCGGCTCACGCCGGGGTCAGCAAGCCTGTGCTCTACCGCTACTTCGAGGACAAGGGCGCGCTGTGGGAGGCGGTCGGCCTGCGTGCGGCGCAGGACCTGATCGCGGTGGTCGCGCCCGCGGTTGCCCGGGTACGCGAGGAGCGCGCGGTCGTGACGGCCGCCGTGGACGCGTACCTCAGCTTCATCGAGGGCGACCCGCACCTCTACCGCTTCGTCGTCCACCACCGCGGTCTCGCCCGGGAGCGCGACGTCGTCGCCGACGCGGTCGACACCGTGGCCAGCGGTCTGGCGCGCATCCTCGGCGATCGGCTGCGGACGCTCGGGCTGGACTCGGGAGCCGCACTGCCGTGGGCGTACGGAATCGTGGGTTATGTCCAGACCGTGGGTGACTGGTGGCTGCGACATCGGCAACCGATCGGCCGGGAGGCCCTCGTGGAGTACCTGACGGCCTTTCTCTGGAGCGGGATCGCCGGCATCCGGACCGCCGCCGACCTGCCCTTCGGCCTGTCCCCCGAGGCCGTGCGGCCATGACCGGCCCGCCCGAGGAGTACCGGGGCCCTGCCACCGTCCACGCCGGGGACGCCGAAGTGACGGTCGAGGTCCGGCTCTCGGCACGGTTCGAGCCCCTCGAGGGCCGCTACCGCTGGGCCGGACGGGCCGCGCCGGACGAGACCTTGAGCGCCCGCCTCCGCTCCGGCGACCGGGACGTCACCATCCAGATAGGTACGCACGGAGCGCCCGCGAAGCTCGCCGAGCCCGACCCCTGGGGCCGTGTCCGTCTCACCGGTTCCGGGCGGCCGCCGTGGCGAGGGTGAACACTGTGGGTATGGCCGACCACTTCGACGTGCTGATCATCGGCGCGGGGCTCTCCGGGATCGGCGCGGCCTGGCGGCTGCAGCAGCAACGGCCCGGCACGACGTACGCGATCCTGGAGTCCCGCGCCGACCTGGGCGGCACCTGGGACCTGTTCCGCTATCCCGGGGTCCGCTCCGACTCGGACATGTTCACCCTGAGTTACCCGTTCCGGCCGTGGCGCGGGGAACGCTCCCTGGCGGACGGCCCGGCGATCCTCGACTACATCCGCGACACGGCCCGCGACGGTGGCATCCTGCCGCACATCCGCTTCGGCACCCGGGTGCTCAGCGCGGCCTTCCACGACGGCCGCTGGTCGGTCACCACCAGCTCCGGGACTTTGACCTGCGATTTTCTGTACGCGTGCACGGGCTACTACGACTACGAGGCGGGCTACCAGCCGGAGTTTCCCGGCGCGGACGACTTCCAGGGTCGCATCGTGCACCCGCAGTTCTGGCCCGCCGACCTCGACCATGCCGGTAAACGCGTCGTCGTCATCGGCAGCGGCGCCACCGCCGTGACCCTGGTCCCCGCGCTCGCGGCGACGGCGGCCCACGTGACGATGCTCCAGCGCTCCCCCACGTACATCGCGGCCCGCCCGGACCACGATCCCGTCGCCGACACGCTGCGCAAGCGGTTGCCGCCGGCCCTGGCCCACCGTGTCATCCGCGCCAAGAACATCCTCATCACGCAGGGCTTCTACCACCTCGCCCGGCGCCGCCCGGAGCGCGTCAAGTCGATCCTGCGCACGTTCGCCCTGCACCACCTCGACGACCCCGCGTACCTCGACGAGCACTTCACCCCGTCCTATCAGCCCTGGGACCAGCGTCTCTGCGTGGTCCCGCAGGGTGACCTCTTCGCCGCGATCAGGTCAGGCAGGGCCGCCATGGCCACGGCCCACATCGACCGTTTTGTTCCCACCGGCATCCGCCTGACCGACGGCCGGGTCCTGGAAGCGGACGTCGTGGTGAGCGCGACGGGCCTGTCCGTGCTGGCCATCGGCGGCGCGGAGCTCACCGTCGACGGCAAGAAGGTCAATCTCGGCGAGACCGTCGCCTATCGCGGGATGATGCTCGGTGGCATCCCGAACTTCGCGTTCTGCGTCGGCTATTCCAACGCCTCCTGGACCCTGCGAGCGGACCTGTCCCACCGCTACGTCTGCCGCTTGCTCGGCCACATGGCCAAGCACGGTTACACGACGGCGACACCCGGCATCCCCGCGGGCGAACGCCGCCCGCTCATGGAGCTGACCTCGGGATACATCCAGCGGGCCCTGAACAACTTCCCGTCCCAGGGCGACCGCGCCCCCTGGACGGTCCGGCAGAACTACCTGATCGAAGCGGTGACGGCCCCGCACGCCAACCTCCGCAGAGACATGCACTTCTCCCGCACCCCGCCGCCGGCCTGACAGCGACCGCAGCGTGCCAATTGAGGGGTTTGAGCGTTCTGGCACTCCCTCAGGCCAGGCGGCGAAACAGTCTGACCTAAAGTGATCTACATGTCCGTGTGGCCGACGAGTCAAGTTCACCACCGCTGGCTGGACCAGCACAGCCGCGATCTGCTGGCCTTCGGCCGCCGCACCGCCGACCCGGGCGGCGGTGCGCGCTGGCTCGACGCCCGCGGCCTGCCGGTGCCGGGACGGCCGGCCTCGGCCCTGATCAGCTCCAGGATGACCCACGTGTACGGCATCGGCGCGCTGCTCGGCGTCCCCGGTGCGGGCCCGGTCGCCGCCCAGTCGATGGCCGGGCTGACCGGGAGACTGCGCGACACCGTGCACGGCGGCTGGTTCTCCTCGGTCACCGACGACGGCACGCCGGAGCCGGGCAAGTCCTGTTATGACCATGCTTTCGTGATCCTGGCCGCGTCGACGGCGACCCAGGCGGGCCTGCCCGGGGCGGCGGAGCTGCTCGCCGACGCCTGCGCGCTCTTCCTGGAGCGTTTCTGGGACGACCGCGCCGGCATGTGCGTGGACACGTGGGACAGCTCGTTCAGCACGCTGGACGAATACCGCGGCATCAACGCCAACATGCACACCGTCGAGGCGATGCTGTCCGTCGCCTCGGTCACCGGCGACCAGGCGTGGACCGAGCGTGCCCTGCGCATCTGCCGTTTCGTGGTGACCACCGCGTCCGCGCACAACTGGCGCATCCCGGAGCACTACGACAGCGCGTGGACACCGATCCCGGAGTTCAACGCCGACAAACCCGACCACCCGTTCAAGCCGTACGGCGCCACGATCGGCCACGGCCTGGAGTGGTCCCGCCTGCTCCTGCACGCGGCGGCGTCCCCGCTCGGCGGCAACGAGGAGTGGCTGACCACCGCGGCGACGGAGCTGTTCGACCGCGCGGTGACGGACGGCTGGGCCGTGGACGGCAACCCCGGCTTCGTCTACACCACCGACTGGTCCGGCCGGCCGGTGGTCCGTGACCGCATGCACTGGGTCGCCGCGGAAGGCATCAACGCGGCAGCGGCCCTGCACGCCCTCACCGGCCGCCAGGTCTACGCCGACCACTACCGCGAGTGGTGGGACTACGCCGCGGAGTTCCTGATCGACCACGAGCACGGCTCCTGGTTCCACCAGCTCGACGCCGCCAACGTCCCCACGGACACGGTCTGGCCGGGCAAAGCCGATCTCTACCACGCCTTCCAGACCACTCTGGGCCCCCGGCTCCCCCTCTGGCCGATGCTGGCGACCGCGGTGGACCAGCACCTCGCCTGAGCGACGCAGTCGTTTCAGGGCCGGTCGGGGCCCGCGGACATGAGAGTGTGTACGCGAAGGCCTCGATCGGAAGGTGCGTGCCCTCATGCCGACGAAGTTCCTGATCGCGATGCGAGGCTACGACATCAGGCAGGTCGACCGCCTGCTCGCAAGCGCCGACGAGGCCATCGCCTCCGGCAGCGAGGCTCAGCGTGATTCCGCGCGGGAAGCGCTGACGAACCCCGAGTTCACGCAGCGACTCCGGGGCTACGCCCGCATCGAGGTCGACGAGGCCATCCGGGACCGCCTCACCAAACTGGCCTGACGCCACCCGCCTCACCTCCTTGAGCCTGGGACCCTCACTGTCCTATAGTCCTAATGTCGTAGGACAATGGAGGCGTCACGATGATCGAGTTCGTGCTGGACAGCCGGTCGAAGGTGAACACCTATGCACAACTCGTGCAGCAGGTGAAACAGGCGTTGCGGGTGGGGCTGCTGACGCCCGGGGACCAGCTGCCCAAGGTGCGGGATGTCGCGCAGTCGCTGGCGATCAACCCGAACACGGTGCTGAAGGCGTACCGGGAGCTCGTGCTGGAAGATCTCGCCGAGGGCAGGCCGGGCGTGGGCACCTTCATCCGCAACACCCTGGCCGGCGAGTCTCTCGTCCACCAGGCCGAGTTGCGCGGTGAGCTGGTGCACTGGCTGCGCAAGGCGCAGGTGGCCGGTCTGTCCGATGAGGACATAACTGCGCTCGTCGAAACGACAACCAGGTCGCTGCGGCAGGACGACGCCCTGCGGGCGGAAGACAGCAACGACACCGTGCGGTCCGAAGTCCTGTGAGAGGAACGGAAATGGAGCACGTCCTGGTAGCCGACGCTGTCGGTAAACGGTTCGGGAAGCGGTGGGCGCTCAAGGACTGCACGGTGGCGCTCCCGGCGGGGAACGTCACCGCGCTCGTCGGGCCCAACGGTGCCGGTATGAGCACGTTCCTGCATCTGGCGGTCGGGTTGTCGCGGCCGGATGCGGGCGGGATGCGGGTGCTGGGCGCGGATCCGTACGAGAACATCACCGTCCTGGCCGATCTGGGTTTTGTCGCGCAGGACACCCCGGTCTACCGCGACTTCACGGCCGACGAGCTGGTCGTCATGGGTGGCAAACTCAACCGGCGGTGGGACGCGCCGCTGGCCCGCACCAGGCTGGCGCAGCTCGGCATCCCGCCACGCAAACAGGTGGGCAAGCTGTCCGGCGGGCAGCGGGCCCAGGTCGCGCTCGCCCTCGCGCTGGCGAAACGACCGCGGTTGCTGATCCTCGACGAGCCGGTGGCGAGCCTCGACCCGCTGGCCCGGCAGGAATTCCTGCAGTCGTTGATGGGCAGCGTCGCGGAGTCCGGCACCAGCGTGCTGCTGTCGTCCCACATTCTCGCGGATCTGGAACGGTCCTGCGACTACGTGGTGGTCATGCAGGCGGGCCGCGCGCAGCTGACCGGCAGCATCGACGACATCGTCGCCGGGCACCGGCGCCTGATCGGGCCCCGGCATCTCGGCGAGCCGATCGGCGGGGTGACCGCCATCGTGCGGGAGCGCCACACCGACCGGCAGTCGACGCTGCTCGTGCGGACATCGGGGGCGATCAGCGATCCGTTGTGGACGGTGCAGGAGCCGACGCTCGAGGACATCATCCTGGACCATCTCGCTCAGCGCGACGAGCGGGCGACGTACGAGGATTGGGGCGTGGCGGCATGATCTGGCTGACCTGGCGGCAGCACCGGCGGCAGTTGCTGGCGAGCGTCGCCGGCCTCCTGGCACTCGCCGCGGTGCTGGTGCCGACCGGCATCGCCATGCACCACGCGTTCGACCGGCTCGGGCTGGCGCAGTGCCTCGGCGCCGCCGCCACGGCGGGCTGTCCCAAGAAGTTCGACGACTTCACCAACGCGTACGGCACGTTCGTCTTCCTGGCCGTGCTGCTCCTGGTCCTGCCCCTGCTGATCGGGATCTTCTGGGGCGCGCCGGTGGTCGCCCGCGAGGTCGAGCAGGGCACCCATCGGATGGTGTGGACGCAGGGCATCACCCGGCGCCGCTGGATCCTCACGAAGGTGTTCCTGCGCGGCGCCGCGGTGACGGTGTTCGCCCTGCTCTACGGTCTCGGCACGGCCTGGTGGTGGGAGCCGATGTCGCGCATCGACTCCGACCAGAGCCGTTTCGGGGCGGTGTTCTTCGATCTGCAGGGCATCGCACCGGTCGGCTACACCCTGTTCGCCGTGGCACTCGGGATCGCGGCGGGCACGGCGATCCCGAAGGTCGTCCCCGCGATGGGGGTGACGCTGGCGGGATTCATCGTGGTGCGCGTCGCGGTCGCGATGGCCGCCCGGCCGCGTTTCATGCGGCCCGAGACGAACGAATGGCTCGTCGCGAGCGGGCCCGGACGCCGGCGCGAGGCCGGGCCCGGTAGCTGGATCATGTCCACGACCGTGCACCAGGCCGACGGCAGGTTCGTCGCGGACGGGACGCTGCGATGCCCGCTGCCGGCCGACGGCGGATGCCAGTCGGACAACGACTTCGGGGTGCGGGCGGGGGCGTACAACCTCGACACGTTCCAGCCGGCGGACCGTTACTGGACGTTCCAGGCGATCGAGACCGCCGTCTTCGTGCTGCTCGCGGCCCTGCTCATCCTCTGGACGGTCCGCCGCCTGCGCCGCGTGGTCTGAAAGCGCCGCGCAGTCAGACGCCTGCCAGACGGCGGGGCGACGGGCGGAGGTAGACCGCCCACGTCACCAGGACGCACAGGGCGTAGAAGCCGATGAAGGTCAGATAAGCCGCGTCCGCGGTGTGGTAGGTCAGGAACGACTGCCGGAAAGCGAGATTCACGAGTACGCCGCCGAACGCCCCGATCGCCCCGGCGATCCCGATCACCGCGCCGGAGAGGCGGCGGGCCTCGTGCTCGTCGCCCGGGTGCCGCACGGCGAAGATGCGCGGGATCATCTTGTACGTCGAGCCGTTGCCCAGCCCGCTGAAGACGAACAGCGCGACGAAGCCCACGAGGTAGAGCGGCAGCGAGCGCAGCTGGGACGCCAGCAGCACCGTTCCCGCGCCGGCGGCCATCGCGACGAAGTTCCAGAACGTGACCCGGGCACCACCGAGCCGGTCGGCGAGGGCGCCCCCGACCGGGCGGATCAGCGAGCCGAGCAGCGGGCCGAGAAACGTGAGGTAGGCGGCCTTCACCGGCGTGCTGAACACGTCCGCGAACTGCACCTGCAGGACCTGGCCGAACGCGAACCCGAAGCCGATGAACGAGCCGAACGTGCCGATGTAGAGCAGCGACATGACCCACGTGTGCCGTTCGCGGACGGCGTCGCGCATGCCGCGCTTCTCGTTGCGTGCCTGCGACAGGTTGTCCATGAACAGTGCGGAGCCGAGGGCGGCGAGCACGACGAGCGGGATGTAGATGCCCGCCACGAGCCCCGGGCTGCCCGCGCCGAACACCGCGAGCACGAACAGGCCGACCAGTTGCACGGCGGCCACGCCCAGGTTGCCGCCGCCCGCGTTGATGCCGAGCGCCCAGCCCTTGAGCCGGTCGGGATAGTAGGCGTTGATGTTCGCCATCGAGGAGGCGAAGTTGCCACCGCCGACGCCCGCGACCGCGGCCAGGATCAGCAGGGTCGAGTAGGACACCCCGGGCTCGAGCAGGAACGCCACGAGCAGGGTGGGAACGAGCAGCAGGGACGCGCTCACGATGGTCCAGTTCCGGCCGCCGAACCGCGCGACCGCGAACGTGTACGGGATCCGCAGCACCGCGCCGACCAGCGCCGGGACCGCGGTGAGCAGGAACTTCCCGGCCGGGTCGATGCCGTACGCGGGACCGAGGAACAGCACGAGCACCGACCACAGCGTCCACACCGAGAAGCCGATGTGCTCGGAGAAGATGGAGAACGCGAGGTTGCGCCGCGCCACCCGGGCACCGGTCCGCTCCCAGAACGCCGGGTCCTCCGGCCGCCAGTCGTCGATCCAGTGCCCGTGCACGGTGAGAGCCGGGCGGTCCAGGGCTGCGGTGCTCATGGGGAAACCTCCGGGTAGATGACGATGGTCCGGTCCGCGTCGACGCCGACGGGGAACGACGTGAGGTCCGGCTGGCCGCTCAGCGAGCAGCCGGTGGCCAGGTCGAAGACGAACAGGTGCATCGGGCAGACCACGACGGTGTTGTCGATCTGGCCGTCGGCGAGCGGGCCGCCCCGGTGCGGGCACAGCGCCGAGACCGCCCGCACCGACCCGTCGCGCAGCCGGAAGACGGCGACCATCTCGCCGTCCACGGTGTAGGTCCGGCCCTCCCCCACCGGGATCTCGTCGAGCGGCCCGAGCCGGTGCCCGCGCAGGCCGTTCATCGGACCGGCACCTGAGGCAGCACGACCAGCGGCAGCGAGGTGCGGAACTGCCCGGGGGTGACCGGTTCCGCGCGTTCCTTCCACGGATCCCGGTAGGCGGCGACCGACGTGGCCATCGCGGCGTCCAGGTCCGCGGCGAGCCCCTCGGCGTCGTCCACGACGATCGCGCGGAGATGCTCGATGCCGACCCGCGGGACGAACGCGTACGTCCGCTCGAGCCAGTTGGCGTTCTCCCGGTAGTACTGCAGGAACCGGCCCGTGAGCGTGATGACCTCGTCCGCCGACCCGACCGTCGCGAGCAGATCACCCTTGCGCACGTGCGCACCCGCGGCACCACCGACGTAGATCTCCCAGCGGCCGCCGTCGACGGCCACGACGCCCAGATCCTTGACGTACGCCTCGGCGCAGTTGCGCGGGCACCCGGTCACGGCGAGCTTCATCTTCCCGGGGCCCTCGATGCCCTGGAACCGCTCCTCGATCGCGATCCCCAGTGCCGTCGAGTCACCGACCCCGAAGCGGCAGAAATCCGAGCCGACGCAGGTCTTCACGGTGCGGAAGCTCTTGCCGTACGCGTACCCGGACGGCATGTCGAGCTCGGCCCAGATCTGCGGCAGCTTCTCCTTCGGCACGCCGAGCAGGTCGATGCGCTGCCCGCCGGTGAGCTTGACCATGGGTACGTCGTGCCGCTCGGCCACCTCGGCGATCCGGCGCAGCTGTGCGGGGGTGGTGACGCCGCCCTTCATCTGCGGCACGACGGAGAACGTGCCGTCGCGCTGGATGTTCGCGTGCACCCGGTCGTTGATGAAACGGGCGTCGCGCTCGTCGACGTACTCGTCGCCCCACATCATCTTCAGCAGCGAGGCGAGGCCCATCTTGCTCTTCGCGTCCTCCTCGCCGCCGGGGACGAGCGTCGCGAACACCGAGGACACCGACCGCAGCCCGTGGGTGCGGATCGCGTGCATCAGCTCCGGCTTCGGCATGGGTACGCCGGGCACGTACCACGAAGCCTTGGGGTCCTCCTCCGCCTCGCCGCCGGCGGCCCACTCGACGATCTGCCGGACCAGGCCCTTGCACGTCCCGCAGCCCTTGCCCGCCCGGGTCTTGTCCATGACGCCGCTGACCGTCCGGCACCCGCCGTGCACGGTCTGCACGATGGCTGCCTTGCTGACCCCGTTGCAGTTGCACACCTGCGCGTCGTCGGCGAGTTCGGCCGCGCTCACCTCGGCGGGCGGGCCACCCAGGTCGAACATCAGCTCGACGCGGTCCTCCGGCAGCGCCAGGCCACGATCGAACGCCTGCATCAGGAACGCGACCTTGGAGACGTCACCGACGAGCGTGGCGCCGATGAGCCGGCCGTCGCGGATGACGACGCTCTTGTAGACGCCCTTCCGCGGTTCGCTGAACACGAGCGTCTCGTCGTCGTCGCGCTCGGCCTCCTTGACGCCCATCGCGGCCACGTCGACGCCGGCCACCTTGAGTTTCGTCGCCACCCGGGAGCCGTGGTAGGCGGCGTGCGGGTCGCGGCCGGTCAGGTGGTCGGCGAGGACCTTGGCCTGCTCCCACAGGGGCGCTACCAGCCCGTACGTCTCGCCGCGGTGCTGCGCGCACTCCCCCACCGCGTAGATGTCGGGCTCGTCCTGCGCCCGCATCTGGTCGTCGACGACGATCCCGCGCTCCACCACGAGCCCGGCCGTCTCCGCGACCGTGGCGTTCGCCCGGATGCCGGCGGCGACCACGACGACGTCGCAGTCGAGCACCCGGCCGTCCTTGAGGCGGACCCCGGTGACCTCGTGCTTGCCGAGGATCTCGGTGGTGTGCGCGCCGGTCACGATGTCGATGCCGAGCTGTTCGACGCTGCGCCGCAGGATCGCGCCGCCCTGCGCGTCCAGCTGGGAGTTCATGAGATGCCCGGCCGCGTGCACGAGCGTGACGTGCCCGAGGTGGTTCTGCAGGCCGCGGGCCGCCTCCAGGCCGAGCAGCCCGCCACCGATGACGACCGCCCGCTCGTGCTCGCGGGCGTAACGGATCATCGCCCGGGTGTCGTCGAGCGTGCGGAACGCGAAGACGCCCTGGTGGTAGCCGCGGCCGGGGCGGTGGATGCCGGGGATCGGCGGCACGAACGCCCGGCTCCCGGTGGCGATGATCAGCGTGTCGTAGGCGGTGGCGCTGCCGTCCTCGGCGTAGACCTGCTTGGCGAAGCGGTCGATGCGCGTGATGCGGGTGCCGGTGTGCAGGGTGATGGCGTTGTCCGCGTACCAGGAGAGGTCGTTGAGGAAGATGCCGGACTCGTCCTGCACGCCCGCGAGGACGTTGGACAGCATGATCCGGTTGTAGTTGCCGTACGGCTCGTCGCCGAACACCGTGATCTCGAAGCCACCGCCGCGGGCCAGGATCTCCTCGACCGTGCGCACCCCGGCCATCCCGTTGCCGATGACGACCAGTCGCGGCGCCATCAGACCTCCACCAGCCCGAGGTCCACGACGACGGTCCCGGTGAGCCCGGCCGGGGCGGCGAGCCACAGCTCGACCGTGGTGCCGGAGTCCAGGTCCTCGACAACGCGCAGCGACACGTGCACGTCGCTCCTGGCCCCGATCGGGAAGTAGCGCATCGGCACGCCGTCGCGCATCAGAACAGCGCAGACGAGCTCGCCGCTGGAGTTGCCGCCCCGGAAATAGACGGCCTGGGCGACGACACCGTCGGGGACGACCAGGCGCAGCGCGCCGTCGACCGGTACGGGCTCGTCGAGCCCCTTGCCCTCGAAGGGGAAGACGCCCTGCAGGAAACGTGGTGTGGAGTGCACCTCGGCCGGTCCTTTCGTCGGGGTGAGCGGCGCGATCATCACCGCGCACGCTTTGAACGCGGGCATCCGGGAGTGCCGGTCCAGCGCCGGGTCGGTCAGCGTGTTGATGCCGGGCCAGTGGAACGGCGCGAAGACCGTGTCCGGCCGGATGCCGGGGTCGCAGCGGGCCCGGAGCACCGCGGCACCACGCCGGGTGCGCAGCTCGACCAGGTCGCCGTCGGTGATGCCGTGCCGGCGGGCCAGGTCGGGGTGCAGTTCCGCACGCGGCTCCGGGGCCGCCACGGTCAGCGACCGCACCCGGCGGGTCTGGGTGCCGCTCTGGTACTGCTGCATGTTGCGGCCGGTGGTGAGCACGTACGGGTAGTCCCGGTCGGGCAGTTCGTTCGGGTCGCGGTGCTCGACCCGGACGAAACGCGCACGCCCGTCCGCGGTCGGGAAGCCGTCGGTGAACATCCGTGGCGTCCCGGGATGGTCCTCGGCCGGGCACGGCCAGAAGACGCCGTCCTCGTCGTCGATCCGCTCGTAGGTGATGCCGGCGTAGTCGGCGATCCCACCCGCGCTGGCCCGGCGCAGCTCCTCGAAGACCTCGCGCGGCTCGTCGGAGAAGAAGGCACCACGGCCGAGCCGGTCGGCGAGGTCCTTGAGGAAGCGCAGGTCGGTGCGGACCTCGCCGGGTGGTTCGGCGGCTTTACGGCGCCGGATCACCCGGCCCTCCAGGTTGGTCATCGTGCCCTCCTCCTCCGCCCACTGCGCGGTGGGCAGCACGACGTCGGCGAGGGCCGCGGTCTCGGAGAGGAAGATGTCGGAGACGACGAGCAGATCGAGGGCGCGCAGCCGCTCGATCACGTTGCTGCTGTGCGGAGCGGACACCGCGATGTTGCTCGCGAGCACCAGGAGCACGCGCACGCCGCCGGGGGTGCCGAGCCGGTCGAGCATCTCGTAGGCGGACAGCCCCGGCTGCGGAAGCTCGTCGGGGTCGATCCCCCACACCCGGCCGATGTGCTCTCGCGCGGCGGGATCGTCGAGGCGCCGGTATCCGGGCAGCTGATCGGCCTTCTGCCCGTGCTCCCGGCCGCCCTGCCCGTTGCCCTGCCCGGTGATCGTCCCGTAGCCCGAGAACGGACGGCCGACCAGGCCGAGGGCGAGCGCCAGGTTGAGGTACGCCTGCACGGTGTCCGTACCGTTGCTGTGCTGTTCGGCGCCGCGCGCGGTCAGGATCATCGCCGGCCGCTCATCCGCGAGCAGATGGACGGTTTCGCGCAGCTGGGCCTCGGGCACCCCGGTCATCCGCTCGACCCGCTCGGGCCAGTACCCGTTCACCGCTGCCCGCACGGCGTCGAACCCGGTTGTCCGTTCACTCACGAACGCCTCGTCGACCAGGCCCTCCCGGACGGCGACGTGCAACAACCCGTTGGCCAGCGCCAGGTCCGTGCCGGGCACAGGCTGAAGATGACGGTACGCACCCCGCGCGGTCGCCGTCCGCCGGGGATCCACGACGATGTGCTTCGCCCCCGCGGCCCGCCCGGCGTCCAGGAACTGCATGGACGGCGGCATCGCGTCGGCCGGGTTCGCGCCGACGAGCAGCACCGTGCGGGCCTGAGCCACATCCTCGATCGGGAACGGCAGCCCCCGGTCGACACCGAGCGAGCGATTGGCCGCCGTCGCCGCCGACGACATGCAGAACCGGCCGTTGTAGTCGATCGACGAGGACCGCAGCGCGACCCGGACGAACTTCCCCAGCGTGTACGCCTTCTCATTGGTGAGCCCGCCCCCGCCGAACGCCCCGACGCTGTCCGCACCGTGCTCGCGCTGACTCGCCCCGATCCCGGCGACGATCCGCGCCAGCGCCTCCTCCCAGCTCCCCGCCCGCAACGGGCTCGACCGGTCACCCGCAACCGTGCGGACCAGCGGAGTGAGCAGCCGCTCGGGGTGGTCGAGCAGCTCGGCCGCGGTCCATCCCTTGGCGCAGAGCCCACCCCGGTTGACCGGGAAGTCGGCCGGCTCCAGGCGCAGTCCCGGCCCGGGCCCGCCCCGGGCCGGCGGCTCCGAGATCAGGTGGATGCCGCACTGCAGCGCGCAGTACGGGCAGTGCGTCTCGGTCAGCGTCACGCCACCGATCGTGTCCGCACGGCGTTTCGGTAACCGGCCCGCAACGATTGCCGTGCCGTTCGGTAATCCTTACAACGCGCCCAAGGTCAATGTGAGACCGCGGCCGCGTGCACGTATCGCGTGACCACGAGGTCCTCGATCACCGGGTCGGCGCACAGCGGCGGCGCCGCTGAGGGGACGGCGCATGCTCGCCACGAGGACGGCGTCCGGCCCGAGCGGCGGCGTCACCACCGCGCCGCTGCCGGCGACGGCGTTCGCGATGTCCACGCGTACGTGATGGCCGGTGGAGAGCAGAAGCGGCACGACCACCGTGCCCACCCCGAAGGTCATCGTCTCGACCCGCGGGTGCTGGACGTCCACGTAGGTCAGCCGGACCTCGGTCCCCGGAAGCCGCAGCGCGACCCGGTCCACCAGCGCCCGGATCTGCTCCTGCCCCGCCACCGACCGCGTCCCGTGCGCCACCGCGACCAGCCGCCTCATGCCGGCTCGTCCACCCGCAGCCGGTACCCGCGCTTGATCACCGTCTCGATGTGCCCGCCGCCGCCCAGCGCCGTCCGCAGCCGGGCGATCGCCACGTCGACCGCGTGCCCGTCCGTGCCGCGCGGCAGCGAAGCCACCAGCCGTTCCTTCGAGACCACCGCGCCCGGCCGGGCGGACAGCGAACCCAGGATCGCCATCGCCGCCGGGGCGAGCGGCTGCACCCGGCCGTCGATCAGCACGGCGTGGCCACGGATCTCGAGGGTGTCGCCGGCGACCGAGAGCTTGGGCGTACGGCGGGGCAGTTCGTCGGTGACCGTCTTGACCAGGGCGCCGAGGCGGGACCGGTGCGGCATGACCACCGGGACGTCCTGCTGGACCAGCGACGCCGCGGTCACCGGTCCCACGCACGCCGCCATGGCCGGGCCGCGGAAGGCGTCCAGCACCTGGCCGGCCTCGTCGCCCGCGATGTCGAGCAGGCCGCGGACGGCGGGGGCGCTGGTGAAGGTCACGGCGTCGATCTGGCCGGCGGTGAGCTGGGTGACCAGGCGGCGCACCGGGGTGATGTCGGGTGGCAGCGTCCAGCGGTAGACCGGGATCTCCACGACGGCCGCCCCCGCCGCGCGCAGGGCGTCGGTGAGCTCGGACTGCGGGCCGCCGTGCAGCTGGACGGCGATGCGGCGGCCGGCGATCCCCTGGGCGAGGAGGCGTTCGAGGATCTCCTCCGACGACTCGGTCGCGGCGGACCAGTCCTCGCTGAGGTCGGCGGCCCGGATAGCGCCGCACGGTTTGGCGCCGCGCGCGATCAGCCGGGCCCGGCCGAGGGCCGCCCGCAGCGGATCGCCCATGCCCCAGCCCTCGGCGGCTTCGAGCCAGCCCCGGAAGCCGATGCCGGTCGTGGCGACGACGATCTCGGGGGCGAGCCCGACGCAGGCCGCGGTGGCGGCGTGCAGCGCCTGGTCGTCGCGCAGCGGCACGATGGTGATCGCGGGCGCGAGCACGACCCGGGCACCACGGCGTTCCAGCAGCGCGGCGAGCTCCTCACGCCGCCGCTCGGCGGTCACGGCGACGGTGAACCCGGCAAGCGGCCCCGGCGTGCTGGAAAGGTTCACCCGTCAGATGCTCGCCACGGCAGGTTACGCGGGGTGGCCCCGGTTGTTTCCCCGGCGATAACGCGTTATCACAACGGCCCCGCGGATCTTGTGAGTCACGGCTCCGGCGGGGGCTGGATGGTGAGCTGCCCCCACTGCCCCGCCTCCGAGCGGAACACCTGCTCCACCCGGTCGACGTCCGCCGCCAGGTCCGTGCCGGCATCCCAGTCGAGCTCGGCTTCCTCCAGGCTCAGGGCCGCGTCGTCATAGATCCTGGCGACCGGGGCAAAACCGATCAACGTCTCGTACGCGGTGACCGCCGTCGCCATCGCCGCCAGCACCGCCGCCACCACCCCGGTCACCGTGCGCCCGGTCTCCCCGAGGGCCTGACCCGCCACCCCGGCGAGCGCCGCCAGAGCGAGCAGCGCGTTGCGCACCAGGATGGCCTGTCTGTCCGCGGCGTGGTATTCCCCGCTGCGCCGGCGGTAGAAGGCGAGCTGTTCGGTGATCCGCAGGTCCTTGTAGAGCCGGCGGACCGCGGCGTCACGATCGCTCACCGGGGTTCCTTCCCGGCTTTCACGGCCACCACCGCGTGCCGCAGCGCCCGCAGCCGGGCCTCGGCGGGGCCGGCATAGGGGCCGGTCCGGGCGAGATAGCGGAAGTGCAGGGCACGCAGCCGCTCGGCCCGCACCCGGGCCTGCAGGTACTCGTCGACCGTGGCCCGCTCGCGGGCCCATTGGCTGCTGGTGGCGAGCAGCACGCCCGCGGCCGCGAGGACCAGCCCGGGCCAGCGCTGCCCGGGGATCAGGGCCTGGATCCCGCCGAGCGTGGTGACGACCGCCGAGCCCAGCAGCACCAGGACCTGCTGCCGGCGGTAGGCGTTCTGTTTCCGCAGGGCCTCCCGGTCGTACGCGGAGAAGTCCGGCTCCACCACCTCGGCCAGCACCGCCAGGTCCTCCGCCAGGGCCGGCCAGCGCTCCCGGACGTGCTCAGGGATGACAGGCTTCGACGCGGCCGGGGCCCCGAGCCGGGGGAATCGAGCCAACAACGACAGCGACATCGGGAGATGTTCTCAGCTCGGCGGCGTCAGCAGGGTCCTCAGGCGGGCACGAACTGCCGCGGTGTCGGATATCTGCACGATGTGGACGAGCGGCGAACCGGCGATCCGGGTGGCGGGGTCGTTGCCGCACTCACCCTCGCGGGCCCCCGCGATCCGGTCGGCGGCACGCCCGCTGCCCGCCAGGACCAGCACCGCCCGTCCGGCCCGCAGCGCCCGGGCCGCGTCGTCGTAGGCGATCCGGCCCCCGTTGACCAGCACAGTCACCGCCGGATGAGGATCGGCGACACGAGCCGCCACGTCGACGATCCACGGCGCCTCGGCGCCCCACTCGCGCCCGGGCGTCAGCACGAAGTGGCTGTGATGCGGCTCGAGCGGGGCGGCACCGGCCGCTGCCGTAGCGCCGCCGGGCAGGGTGACCGTCGCGGCCGCGGCGACGCCGACGAGGGGGAAGCCGTTGCGGGCGCGGCCCATCAGCCGCATCACCCCGGCGTCGGTGCCGCCATCCACGACCGTCGCACCGCTGTCATGGATGGCCGGGATCACGCCCTCGGCCATCACGGCGCGCAGCCCGTCCAGATCCGCGGCGGTCATGCCGCCCGCGCCCCCGACAACCGTGACGACCGGGCGAGGTGTGCCGAGGCCGAGATCGTGCAGCGCCGCCGGCAGCTCGCCCGGCTGCCCGACCCGCACGGCGAGCGCCGCCCGGCCCGCACCGAAGTCGATGGTAAAGACTTTCACGGCAGCGTCAGCTCGGCCGCGACGCCGTAATGATCCGACAGGTACGCCTGCCACCCATCACCCAGCGTGACCGGATCCCGCAGGACGAGCCGGGTCTCCGCCACCGTCCCCGGCCGGACCAGGACGTGGTCGAACGCGGGTGGCGACGGCCAGCGCGGAGTCGGACGATACGTGGGCCCGGTGTCATCGGCCCGAGTATCCCGCAGTCCGGCGGCCGTCAGGAAGCCCGCGAGCGACGCCGCTGTCCGGGGCACGTTCAGATCCCCGGCGACGACCACCGGCAGCGAAGCATCGACCCCCGAGACGACCGCGGCGAGCGTGGCCAGCTCGCGACGCTGGACGTGGGTGTACCGGGCGCCCGGTGACCAGTCGCCGTCCCGGTTGGCCGACAGGTGGGTGTTGATCACCGCGAGCGGGCCGTCGGCGGTCGTGACCTGGACGACCTGGGCACCCTTGCGCATGATGAACTCGGGTCGCGCCGGCCCGCTCATCGGATAGCGCACGAACCGGGCGCTCCCGACCGGCAGCCGGGACAGCACCACGAGCCCGCCCTCGAGCAGCACCGCCCCGCTCCAGGCCCGGTAGCCGTACGAGCGGGCGAGACCTCGCAGCAGCACCGCGTGGGAGCGGTACATCACCTCCTGCAGGCACACCACGTCGTACCCGGAGCTCTCCAGCAGCCCGCCGAGAACCCGCAGCCGGGCCCGGACGTCCCCCTTCATCAGCGCGTTCAGGGTCAGCAGCGACACAGCCATGATCAAGACCTTATGGGTACGTTCCTCAGGTACCGCTCAAGGAGTACGCGTACCGCTCATGGTTGCATTTCGGGAGCCGATGGGCCGGACATGAATGCCGCCCCCGCAACTCTGGACGGCTCGCTCGACAGCCTCGTCGCCGGCGTCTACGTCAGCCACAAGGGCCTCGCCGACCGGGCCGGAGCGCTCGTGCGCGCCGCCGTCACCGCCGGGGACCGCCAGCTCGCCGATCTCGGCAGGCTCGTCGTCGCCGAGCTGCACAACCGGGGCGGCCGTGCCCCCGAGGGGATCGCGCAGGCCCGCGCCGTGCTCGCCGGTACCGGTGACCGGATCGTCGTCGCCCACGCCCACGCCGTCGTGGCCGGGGGGCTGTGGCGGATCGGGGACAACGCGCAGGCGGTGCGGAACGCGTACCCGGCGAGCCGGATGCTGCATCCCGGTGACCCGCCGGTGCTGCGCGCCGACCATGCGATCGTCCTGGCTCTGCAGGTCAACGACCGGCGGATCGGGGGCATGTCGCACCGGGAGTTCCGGGTGGCGCAGGAACTGGCCGAGGCGACCCGGGTGCCCGCGCTGATCCTGGCGAACCTGAACAACTGGGCGTGGTGCTCGTACACGTCCGGTGACCTGCGGACCGCCGCCGACCTGGTGGACCGGATGCGGATGTGCAGCGAGCGCACCGGGGAGCCGCTGAACGCCTCCTGCGCCGACACGATGGCGCGGATCATGCTGGAGACCGGGGATCCCGCCGGGGCGCTCGCGCTGATCGAGCGGGCCATCGCGACGTCCGAGCCGACCGACTCCGACGCCGTGCCGAACGCCCTGATCACCCTCGCCGACATCCAGCGCCGGGACGGCAACATCGGCGCGGCGCTGCACACGCTGAGGGCCTGCCGGGAGTTGGCGGCCCGGGACCGGCTCGCCGACGTCGACGCGCTGGCCCGCAAGATGATCGCCGGGTGCCATGCCGAGCTGGGTGACTTCGCCACCGCGTACCACGAGATGGTCGAATTCCACGAGGCCTGGACCGTACGCCGATCCGAGCGCAGCGAGGTCATGGCCCGCGTCGCGCACGCCCAGTTCGCCGTCGACGAGGCCCGCCGCACCACCGAGCGGTTCCGGGAGATGGCCGAGCGGGACGCGCTGACGGGGCTGTGGAACCGGCGCCGCTCGGACGCGCAGCTCGCCGATCTGATCCGCACCCCGGCCACACAGCGCGGCCCGGTCAGCGTCGCCCTGATCGACCTCGACCACTTCAAGGCGGTCAACGACACGTACACGCACGCGATCGGCGACATGGTCCTGTGCCGGGTCGCCGAACTGCTCGCCAAGGTGGGCGGTCACGCGGGCCGGCACGGCGGTGAGGAGTTCATCCTGATCCTCGACGCGGACCCGGCGGTCGCCGCCCGGCGGGTCGAGGGCCTGCGGGCGGCGATCCAGTCCTACGCCTGGACCGCCGTCGCGAACGGGCTGAGCGTCACGGCCAGCATCGGGCTCACCGCGCTGCGCCCGGACGACTCTGCCCGCACCCTGGTCAACCGCGCCGACGAGCTGCTCTACGCGGCCAAGCACGCCGGCCGCAACCGCGTCATCACCGGTTAACGCACCGACAGCCGGTAGATGGAGATGCCGTATCCGTTGCTGCGTCGCAGGCCGTAGACGCGTACCCAGCGGGCGGGGGTCGCCTTGAACGTCGTGGTGACCGTGCCTTCCTTGCCCTTCGCGCCGGTGTACGCGGACCGCCACGTGCTGCCGTCCTGCGACACCTCGACGCGGTACTCGGTGGCGTACGCGCGCTCCCACACGACCTCGACCCGGCTGACCGACCAGAGCTCGCCCAGGTCGACCGCGATCCACTGGTTGTCGGCGAAGCCGCTGCCCCAGCGCGTGGTGTCGTCCCCGTCGACGGCGTCCTCCGCCGGCCAGCCCCTGCCCTCCGAACTGGAGGCCGTGACCGGGCGGTGCAGCGCGAGATCGGCGCCGTCGCTGACCCGCCCCGCCGGGGTGGTGGGGGTCGTCTTCGGGGCCGGGGCGGTGGTGCTGAGCGAGATCGACGGCCCCGTGGACGGTACGCCGGTCGCGAGTGGCACCAAACCGTTCGAGACCTCGCCGTCCGAGAGCCCACCCAGCGAGGCGACAGCGCTCGGCGCCGTGCCGGTGGCCGCCGTCGCGCCCGGCGTCCCGTCGGACAGCGCCCGGGCCGGCGGCCCGCCTGCCGCGGGCGCCGCCGGGCCGTCGTCCTCGCCGGACACCAGGAGTGCTGCCGCCACGACGGCCAGGGTCGCGGCCCCCGCCGATGCCCAGACCCACCGCCGACGCCCCCGCGGCGCCGCCGGCGCGGCCTCCGGAGCAGCGGGCTGCTCCGGAGATGGTGGCTCCTGCCGCAGCAGGGGCGGGGTGGCCGCCGCCGCCTGACGCTTGCCGAAAGCACCCGAGGTCAAGGACATCGACGCTGGTGGTTGCCTTGGTTTCCAGCCCGGCCTGGGGTCCGGATCACCCTGCTCGTTGGTCACGGGTGCCTTGATATCACCGGCGGGCAAGACACTCCACTGTGGCCGATTGTCAGATTCCGGCACGCCGCCTGTGGAACACCCGGCGCCACGCGCCGCGGACCGTGTCACGCCCGGCCTTGAGCACCACGCCGACCTGGTTGAACACTCCGTCACTGGTGATCAGCAGCTCCCCGACGTAGGCCGAGGCGCGGTCCATCACCAGCCGGGCGTGGGCGAGATGCTCGGCCTCGTCGCGCAGGTCCCACAGCCGCTTGCCCTGGTCCCACGCGTGCGCGCGGGTCGCCGCCACGAGCACCGACTGGCTCCAGTCGTCGAGGTCGCCGGCCAGCGCGTCGACGCGCAGCTGCCAGCTGGTCGAGTAGCGGCGGCGCAGCCGGGGGATCTCCTGGTAGAAGATCTTGTTGATCAGCAGGTAGTCGGGGTGCACGACGTCGCCGGGCGGGGTGCCGAGCCGCTCCCACGTGGCGACCAGGGCCAGCGCCAGGTCGTGGTTGATGTGCGCGTTGACACCGAGGATAGCGGCGGCGAGCCGGCTGATCCTCTCGTCCTGGGCCCGGCGGAACAGCACCTCCCAGGCGTCCGGGGTGCCGTGGTCCTCCTCGCCCCAGAGCCGCAGCGCGTCGAAGTAGCGCTTGGCGAACTCGACGTCGAGCAGCTCCAGGAACGCGGGGTCGACCACGTCGGGGCCGGTCAGCGCCGCCCCCACCCGGTCGGTGATGGTGAAGTAGAGCGAGTTGAACGACGCGATCCGGTTGGCGGCCGGCGGCGGGAGCAGGTCCATGATGCGCTGCGCCCGGGTCAGCATCTCGAGAACCTCGGCGATCGTCGCCGGGGGCACCGCGCAGAGCTCGGCCATCTCGCGTTTGGCCTCGCCCCAGCCCCGGCCGGACGGCACCAGGCCGGGCTCGTCCGGCGCGATGCGGATGCGTTCGGTGCGCAGCAGGTCGGCGCTGCTGCGCACGGTGTTGATGTCGAAGGCGACTGTCGCGGTCATCACGGCCCCCTCAGGCGTAACAACTCCGGAAATCAGCCACAGTCCACAGTCGGGCGGGCGATGACCAGCTTCCCGCAAGTTACCCGACAGTTCCTCATCGGGAGAGCAGCGTCACGAACCGCGTCACGTCGATGTTGCCACCCGAGATGATCACGCCGACCCGGCCGGAGACCTTGAGCCGCCCCGACAGCAGCGCGGCCAGTCCGGTGGCACCGCTCGGCTCGATCACGATCCGCATCCGCTCGAACGCGAAACGCATCGCGTCGCAGATCTCGTCATCGCCGACCAGCGCGATCTCGTCGACCAGCCGCCGGTTCACCTCGAAGGTCAGCTCGCCCGGGGTGGGCGCGGCCAGGCCGTCCGCCACGGTCCGGGAGACGGGTACGGCGACCCGCTCCCCGGCTTCGAGGGACCGCTTGGTGTCGTCGCCCTCCCGCGGCTCCACGCCGATCATCCGGATCCCGGGCAGCAGCCCCTTGGCGGCGGTGGCGCTGCCCGCCATGAGCCCGCCCCCGCCCACCGGCACGACCAGCGCGTCGAGGTCACCGGCCTGCTCCAGCAACTCCAGCGTGGCGGTGCCCTGCCCGGCCATCACGTCCGGGTGCTCGTACGGCGGGATCAGCGTCAGCCCCCGCTCGGCGGCCAGCGCCGCGGCCAGGGCGATCCGGTCCTCGCCGTACCGGTCGAAGGTGAGCACCTCGGCGCCGTACCCCTCGGCGGCAGCGCGCTTGGACGCCGGGGAGTCCTCGGGCATCAGGATCACCGCGTGACTGCCCAGCTCCTGCGCGGCCAGCGCGACGGCCTGCGCGTGATTACCCGACGAGTACGCCGCGATGCCGCTCGCCAGCTGCGCCGCGGTCAGCCGGGCACACGCGTTGTAGGCCCCCCGGAACTTGAACGCGCCCATCCGCTGGAAATTCTCGGCCTTGACGAAGACCTCCGCACCGACGAACGCGTCCAGGGTCCGCGACCGCAGCACCGGCGTGCGGTGCGCGACTCCCTTCAGGCGCTCGGCGGCGTCATGGACGTCGGCCAGGGTGATGCTCAACCTAGATCTCTCCTGTTTCATTGCCGCAGGCGGCTCTTCTGGACTTTCCCCATGGCGTTACGGGGGAGTTCGGCCACCAGGTTCACCACGCGGGGGCGTTTGTGGGCGGCGAGGCGCTGCGCCACGAAGTCGATCAGGTCCTTCTCGGGCACCGGGGCGTCGGTGACGACGAACGCGGTGACCTGCTCGCCGAGGTCGGCGTGGGCGGTGCCGATGACGGCGGCCTCGCGGACGGCGGGGTGCAGCAGCAGGGCGTCCTCGACCTCGCCGGCGCCGACGCGGTAGCCGCCGGTCTTGATGAGGTCGGTGGAGGCCCGCCCGACGATGCGGTGCCAGCCGTCGGCGCCGATGGTGGCGACGTCACCGGTGGTGAACCAGCCGTCGGTGAGCGGGGAGCCGTGGCCGAGGTAGCCGTCGAAGAGGGTCGCGCCGCGCACCTGCAGCTGGCCGATCGTGACGCCGTCGTTCTCCAGCGGGACGCCGGCGTCGTCGATGAGGCGGGTCTCGACGCCGCGCACCGGGACGCCGACGTGTCCGGCGCGGCGCGGGCCGTCGTGGCGGGCACTCACGGTGATGAGCGTCTCGGTCATGCCGTAGCGCTCGACCGGCGCCTGCCCGGTGAGCGCTGTCAGATCCTCGAAGACGGGCACGGGCAGCGGCGCGCTCCCCGACACGAGCAGCCGTGCGCTGCGCAGCTCGCGGGCGGCGTCCGGCGCCGCACAAATCCGCGACCACACCGTGGGCACGCCGAAGTAGAGGCTGCCGCGCGCTTTCGCGTACGCCTCAGGGGTGGGCTTTCCGGTGTGCACCAACCGTGACCCGACGCGCAGCGGGCCGAGCACGCCGAGCACCAGCCCGTGCACGTGATAGAGCGGCAGGCCGTGCACGAGGGTGTCGCCTGCCGTCCACTGCCACGCCTCGGCGAGCGCGTCGAGGTCGGCCGCGATCGCCGCGCGCGAGACCACGACGCCCTTCGGCGGCCCGGTCGTCCCGCTCGTGTAGAGGATCAGCGCGGGTGCGCCCGCCTCGGGCTCGGGCGGGACGGAACCGCTCACCCCGGGCCGGGTGATCGGCATGGCCGGGAGGTCGCCGGACGGCCCGTCGGAGAGCACCACCGCGGCGCCGGAGTCGCGCAGGATGTGGGCGCGCTCGGTCGTGCCGGCGTCGGGCGGCACGGGCACGATCGGCACCCCGGCGAGCAGCCCCGCGGTGATCGCCACGATCGTCGGCAACCCGGCGGTCGCGTCGACCGCCGCCACCGGCACACCCCGCAATTCGGCCGCGAGCGCCGACGCCCGGCTGAGCAACTCGTGGCGCGACACGGACTCCCCGGACGCGGTAACCGTTCGCGGGGTGTCCTCGGCGTCGTGCAAGGCTGTCAGCAAGCGCATGCACCGATCTTCTCAGAGCCCCTGAGCCGGTCTGACACACCCTTGTAACAACCGTATTCAGCGTGGAAAGGACAGACACCCCGATGCTGCCCGACGACGGCGTGACCGCTGCCCTCACCGCCGGGGGCGTGACCGTCCTCGCCGACACCGGTGGTGGCCGCCTCCCCGCGCTGACCTACTGGGGACCGGCGGTCCCCGGTCTCGACGCCGACCTGGCCGCCGCGCTCATCACCAGCTCACAACCGGTGCACGGCACCAACGACGTCGAGCCGCGGCCGCGCGTCGCCCTGCTGCCCGAGCAGCGCACCGGCTGGGCCGGGCGTCCCGGCCTCAGCGGCTCCTTCGACGGGACGGGATGGTCGGCGGCGTTCACCGTCACCGCGGTGACGCTGGATGGTGTACCGGTGGGCGGTTTTGTCACCGCGGGTGCGGCGACGCTGGAAGTGCACGCGAGCGACGAGACCGGCCGCCTGGCGGTGCGCGTCACGCTCGAGTTGCGGGAGTCCGGCCTTCTGCGCGTACGAGCACAGTTGCGCAACCTCGCCCCCGGGACGTACACCCTCGACAGCCTGACCCCCGCGCTCCCGATCCCGCCCGGCGCGGTCGAGTTGCTGGACTTCACCGGCCGGCACAACCAGGAGCGGGTGCCGCAGCGCAGCACGCTGTTCACCGGCGCGCACGTCCGCGAGAACCGCAAGGGCCGCACCGGCGCGGACAGCGCCTACCTGCTGCACGCGGGAACGGCCGGCTTCGACTTCGCAAGCGGTGACGTCTGGGCCGTGCACACCGCGTGGAGCGGCAACCACCTGCACTACGCCGAGCGTGTGCACACCGGTGAGCAGCTCCTCGGCGGCGGCGAGCTGCTGCTGCCCGGCGAGATCCGGCTCGGCACCGGCGAGACCTACGAGACCCCGTGGCTGTACGGGGCCTACGGCAAGGGGCTCGACGAGGTGGCCCGCCGTTTCCACCGCCATCTGCGCGCCCGGGAGAAGCCCGTGAGCGCCGGCCGCCCGATCACGCTCAACGTGTGGGAGGCCGTCTACTTCGACCACGACACCGAGCGGCTGATCGACCTCGCCGAGCGGGCCGCGGCGATCGGCGTCGAGCGCTACGTGCTGGACGACGGCTGGTTCGGTTCGCGCCGTGACGACTTCTCCGGGCTCGGCGACTGGGTGGTCTCCGCCGACGTGTGGCCGGCCGGGCTGCACCCGCTCGTCGACCGGGTCCGCGCGCTGGGCATGCAGTTCGGTCTCTGGTTCGAGCCCGAGATGGTCAACCCGGACTCCGACCTGGCCCGCGCGCACCCCGACTGGATCATGGCGGCACGCGCCGAATGGCCGGTCGAGTCACGCCACCAGCAGGTGCTCAACCTGGCGATCCCGGCGGCATACGAGCACATCAGGACGCAGATGCTCGCGATCCTCGACGAGTACGACATCGGCTACATCAAGTGGGACCACAACCGGGACCTCGTCGAGGCCGGCGATCAGACCCACGGCGGCCGGCCCGCGGTCCATGCTCAGACGCTGGCCTTCTACCGGCTGCTGGACGAGCTGCGCGCCGCCCATCCCGGGCTGGAGATCGAATCCTGCTCGTCCGGGGGCGCTCGCGTCGATCTGGGCGTGCTGGAGCGTACGGACCGGGTGTGGGTCTCGGACAACATCGACCCCCACGACCGGCAGCGGATGCTGCGCTGGACCACCCAGCTGGTCGCCCCGGAATTCCTGGGCTCGCACATCGCGTCGGGCCGTTCGCACACCACGGGCCGGCGCCACGACCTCGGATACCGCGCCGCGACGGCGATCTTCGGTCACCTCGGCATCGAGTGGGACCTCGCCGAGGCGAGCGCCGGCGAGCTCGAGGAGCTGGGCGCCTGGCTGGCCTTCTACCGCGAGCAGCGCGGGCTGCTGCTCGGCGGCGACGTCGTCCGGATGGACGGCTACGACGACCGCATTCTGGTGCACGGTGTGCTCGCCCCCGACCGCAGCCGGGCCCTGTTCGCGATGGTCACGACGGACAGCATCCTCCCCGACCCCGCCGCCCGGCTGCGCCTGCGCGGCCTGGAACCCGAGCGCCGCTACCGGGTCCGGCCGGTCACCGTCGGCAAGGAGCTCTCCGGCCTGGCCCCGCCGCCGTGGTGGGGCGAGGACCGCTCCGGCCAGGTCCTCACCGGGTCCATCCTGGAACAGGCGGGTGTCGCCTGCCCACGCCTGTTCCCCGACCAGGTGGTCCTTTACCGCGCCGACGCCGTGTAGTCCCGCAACGCCCGCGCGAGCGCCTCGCCGGCCGGGACGCTCACGTCAGGGACGACACCCGTGCCTTCCCAGTTCGTTCCCGTGACCGGGCTGATCGAGCGCGCGACGGGAACCGTGACCTCCATCGTCGCCGACAGCGCGAACATCTGAGTGGGGTGGGCGCCGCCACGCGTGGTCTCCCCGACCACCGTGGCGCGCCCGAGGCTCTGCAGCGTGTAGCTGAGATCCTCGGCGCCGGAGAACGTGAAGCCACTCGTCAGCACGTAGACCGGCTTGGCGAGGTACCGCTCACCGGGCAGGTACGCGAGGCTCCAGTACTGCCGGGTCGTCCCGGTCGCACCGTCGTAGATGTCCCCGAGGTGGGTCTCGTCATCGGGGAAGAAGTAGCTCATCAGGAGGTGGACACCGTTCGGCACCCCGCCCCGGCAGGTACGCAGATCGATGATGAGCGCCTCGGTATGCGCGACCAGTCGCATGGCGGCGGCGAGGGCGTCGCCGCCCGTGCCCGCGTCGGGGATCTCGGTCAGAGCGAGCAGCCCGACGTTGCCGTCCAGCCGCTCGACCCGCTCGATCCCGTAATTGACCGTCAGGAGCCTCTTCTTGTAGGCCGCGATCCATTCCTGCTCGGTCATCCCCGAGCCCATGTCCGCTTCCCGCGTGCGGATCCGCAGATGCTTGTCGGCGGTGACGTCGAAGAGTACGCCGGTGAGCCGCTCCCCCAGCGTCCGCTCGTCGAGCCCCTCGTAGTCCCCGGCCTGGATCCGCTGTGTGATCTCGGCGGCCTTGTCCGGGAAGATGTACTTGTCCTGGATGAGTTTCAGCGCCGCGTTGATGAGCTCTGTGGACATACGCGCCAAGATACGGCGCGAGGCCGGGCCCATGGGGGCACCCGGCCTCACACTTGTTCCTCCGGAAGCGGTCAGCTCTCGTTGACCCCGACCATGTTCGGCAGCGAGACGTACGGGAACGAGCTGCGGAACTCATGGTCGTTCGCGTTCACCCCGTCGCCGAGGCCCTTGACGGTGTCCGAGGCGCCCGGCAGCAGCACACCCTCGGCGGCCTGCACGGTCACGTCGAGCACGTCGTCGGCGAGCCGGCGGCCGTTCGGGAAGCCGGCGAGGTCACCGCCGACAACGCCGAGCCGGTTCGGGTTGGCCGAGGCCGGCACGCCCATGTTGAGCCGCAGCTGCTCGCTGGGCGCGAACTCCTTCTTGTCCACGTCCTTGTTGAGCAGCTGCGAGTTCAGGTCGGCCGCGACCGGGCCGGTGCAGCCGGTCTTGCAGACGCCGGTGAGGAAGACCTCGACCAGGTCGGTACGCGGCGTGGCCGGCGCCGGGATCTTGTAGATGGCCTCCATCAGACGCGGTACCTCGGGGTTGGTCACGTACTTGAGGAACTTGGCGTCGTCCATCGGCCGCGTGGCGTTGAACTGGTTCTTCACCCGCAGCGGCAGCACCGCCTCGTTGACCAGCGGCATGCCGAGCCGGGACACCTGCACGGAGGTGGCCGGCTTGCCGTTCATGCTCGCGCCGAGGCGCTTGGTCGTGGTCCAGATGCCCACGATCGGGTTGCGCGTCGCGTCGCTCTTGAGCGCGAGATCCGCCTTCGGGACCCGCAGCGCGATGGTGTTCACGTTGTAGCCCTTGAGCGTGTCCTGCCCGACCTCGCTCAGGTCACCGCCGTAGAGCAGGTCGAAGACGCGCAGGTCGGCGAAGAACGGGTCGTCGGCCTGGCCGGCGAACGACTTCGAGCCCGCGCCGGCCGATGTGATGGCCGCGTTGGACAGCGCCGCGTAGTCCGGCATGGACGCCTTGCCGGTGAACGAGGGCGCCACCCGCGCGCTCTTCAGGATCGTCTTCGTCTCCGTCGGCGTGATCCGCTGGAGCTTGTACGTCTGGCGGATGTTCAGGTCCTTGTCCGCCAGCGACGTGACGGGTCCCGTGGTGTAGAGGAACGTCGCGTCGTTCTGGTACGTCGTCGAGAACGTCCAGCGGTACACGATGTCGGGCCTGGCGTCACCATCGTTGTCGATGTTGATGTCGTGTGCCGTGCTCTCGGCGAACGGGTAGTAGTTCGGGCCACCGTTCGGCTCCTCGAACGGCGACCAGTTCGAGATGAGCGTGACGGTGTCCTGCATGTCAGGGCTCACGAACGCGTACAGGTCCGTGTTGTCCAGACTGGGCGTCGACGCGATCAGCGGCGCCTCGCGGTGCGAGGACGCGTTGCTCTGCATCGGGGCCAGTGCGGCCACGCAGGCAGCGGAGGCACCGATGGCTGCGAAGGCCACCAGTCCCCTGCGTCGGCGCGATACGGCGAGTTTCATTCTTCCCCCGGGATAGGTCGGGCAGGTGGCGCCGATGCCACCGCCCCACCCTTGTTCGTAGCCCCTTTCCAGGCTGATTGTTGTGGTATTGGGTTTTTCTTACTCGTGTCAGGATCGAAATATAGAGTCCGTCATGCACTATTTGCCGGTGCGAAGAAGATGGATCCGCCCCGTCCTGGTCGTCGCGGTGGCCGGTGTCCTGCTCGCCGGCGCCGGGATCCTGCTCGGACCGCTGCGCGATCACGCCCCGGCCACCGATTCCTCGGACAATTCCGCGAGCACCACGACGTCCGCCCTCGACGCGTTCGTCAGCCGGACGCGCACCCATCTGGGCGAGGTCCCCGGCGACTGGCAGGGCTGGGCATCGCTCGGCATGGCGCAGGTCCAGCTCGCCCGGATCACCTACGACCCCAGCCACTACCCCGCCGCCGAGACCGCCCTGCGCCGCTCGCTCACGGTGCAGCCGACCGGAAACGCCGCCGCTCTCACCGGCATGGGCGCGCTCGCCGCGGCGAGACACGACTTCCGCAAGGCGCTGTCGTACGCCGGCCGCGCCGTCGCCACGGACACGTACTCCGCCGACGCGTACGGCGTGCTGACCGACGCGAACGTCGAGCTCGGGCGTTACGACGAGGCCACGGACGCCGTACAGCGCATGCTCGACCTGCGGCCCGACACCGGCTCGTTCGGCCGCGCGTCGTACCTGTTCGAACTGCGCGGCGATCTGCCCCAGGCCACGGCGATGATGCGACGCGCACTGGACGTGGCCGGCGGGGACGCCGACGCGGTGTTCGCGCTCACCCACCTGGGCGAGCTGGCGTTCGGCGCCGGCGACCTCGCCACGGCCGGCGACTACTACGCGCAGGGCCTCGCACGGATCCCGAACCAACCGGCACTGCTCGCCGACCGGGCCCGGGTGCGCGCGGCCCGCGGCGACCTGACCGGCGCGCTCACCGATCTGCACGCGGCAACGGCGATCCTGCCCACTGTCGACCACCTGGTGACGCTGTCCGACACCCTGACCGCGGCGGGTCAGCCGGCCGCCCCGGTGGACCAGCTCATCCGCGCGGCGGCGGCGCTGCCCGGAGCCACTCCCGCCACGACCGACATCGACCTGGTCCTGTTCTACGCCGACCACGGCGAGCCCGGCCCGGCCGTCGCGAAGGGGAAGGCGCTGTTCGCCGCGCGTCCGAGCGTGACGGTCGAAACGGCGTACGCGTGGGCCCTGCACGCGGCCGGACGCGACCGCGACGCGCTCACCCATGCCGACAGGGGCCTGCGCCTCGGCACCCGCGACGCCCGCGCCCATTACCAGCGCGCCACGATCCGCCTCGCCCTCGGCGACAAACCCGGGGCACGCAAGGACTTCGCCGCAGCGCTAGCGATCAACCCGTACTTCTCCCTGCGCCACGCACCGGATGCCCGCAAGCAGCTCGCCCGTCTGGACGGTGCCGAATGACCCGCAGAGTGCTCTCGGCGGCCCTGCTCGGTCTCGTCGCGGTGGTCGGTCTCGCTGCCCCGGCCCAGGCCCATCCGCTGGGGAACTTCACCACCAATCAGTACGCGGGCCTGCGCGTCACCAGCACGGGTATCGACATCGACTACGTGCTGGACCTCGCGGAACTCCCCGCCTACCAGGCCCGCAACGACGAGATCGACACCGACCACGACGCGACCCTGTCACCGGCCGAGAGCGACACCTACGCCCAGCGGACCTGCGCCGCGGCGGCCGCATCGAGCACCCTGGTCGCGGCCGGACGGCAGCAGACGCTCACCTCCCGCCCGGCCGGGCTGACATTCCCTCCGGGCGCGGGCGGCCTGACCACGCTGCGCCTGCAGTGCGTCCTGCACGCCACCACCCACCTCACCACCACGACGCCGATCACGTACGGGTCCGCCCTGTACCCGGACCGCATCGGCTGGCGCGAGATCACCGCCGTGGGCGACCGCTACACGCTCACCGCCTCCACGGTGCCCACCACCTCGTCCAGCGCCCGCCTGACCGCCTATCCCCCGGGCGCGGTGAACGCCGACACGCGCACAGCGTCCTTCACCGCACGCCCCGGCGGCCCGGCAGCAGCAGCGGCACCCTTCGGCCCCACCGGCACCGGCACGTCCCAGGCCCGGGACGTCGACCGCTTCACGGCCTGGTTCACCGACCTGGTGGGCCACCCGCAGCTGACCCTCGGCGTCGGCATCCTCGCCGTCCTCGTCGCCCTGATCCTCGGCGGCGCCCACGCGGTCGCTCCCGGCCACGGCAAAACCATCATGGCGGCCTACCTCGTGGGTTCCCGCGGCCGCCTGCGCCAGGCGTTGACGGTGGCAGCCTCGGTCGCGGTCACACACACCCTCGGCGTCCTGGCCCTGGGCATCATCCTGGCCACCTCGGTCCAGCTCGCCCCGGACTCCCTCTACGACTGGCTCAAACTCACCAGCGGCATCCTGGTAGCCCTCGTCGGCGCCCAGCTCCTGCGCCAGGCGATCCGCCGCCTCCGCACCCCGACCCATACCCACTCACACCTACCCGAGCCGTCCACCCTGCCGCACCACCACAGCGTCGCCTCCCCGGCACACATCCCGTCGCTCGTCTCCATCACCGCGCCGTCGAGCGCCGTCACCACCGCCACCCACCCCGGCGTGCAGATCGTGATGCCCGCCCACACCCACGATCATGACCACGGGCAGGCACACACCCACGATCACGGCGACGGCCGCACCCACACCCATTACGTCCCCGCGCCTGACGAACCGGTGCGCGTGCGGACCCTCCTGGCCATGGGCTTCGCCGGTGGCCTCTCCCCAAGCCCGTCAGCCGTGGTGGTCCTGCTCGGCGCGGCAGCCCTGGGCCGCGCCTGGTACGGCGTGATCCTCGTCCTCGCGTACGGCATCGGTCTGGCCGCGACCCTCACCGGCATCGGCTTCGCCCTGGCCCGCTGGGGCGACCGCCTCCACCGCGCCACCGCCGGCCGCTGGCCCGCCCTCCTGACCCGCCGCATGCCCACCGCAACAGCCACGATCATCCTGCTGGTAGGCCTCGGCATGGCCGGCCTCGCCGCGATGAGCCTGCTCCACGCCTGACGGCAGTGGCCCGGCCATCAGGCCGGGCCACTGCTGAAGGGATCAGACCGCCGGCGTGCCGGTCACCTGGAAGTCACGGGTACGCCCGATGTTGTCGAACGAGCCGAAGCCCACCCGGCCCGACGTGAACGTCGTGTCGTGGGCGGTCATCAGCGGGTCCTTCGAGCCGTCGACGTAGACCGCGATCTCGCCCGTCGCCGGGAGGTGCTTGACACGGACGTCGTGCCAGTCCTTGTCGATGATGGCGGGGTTCGCGCCGCGGGATCGGCCGTTCCACTGGTAGTCGATCCGTTCGCGGTCGGCGTTGTTCACCTTGAAGATGCCGTTGTGCGGGTAGATGGTGTTGTCGGTCGAGAGGTGCGCGTAGTAGAACTCGGTGTCCGAGCGCCAGCCGAAGACGATGATGATGTCGCGGTTGACGATCTCGACCTCCTCGTCGAGCCGCACGTCCGCCTTCACCTCCACGGACGACAGAACCGGGCCGCCGGTCTGGATCGCGTATTCGAACGGCCGCCGCGGGCCGGGGCGTTCGGTGCCCGCCTCGGCGAGGATGGCCTCGTGACCGGTGAACTGCCACTTCGACGGCGTGACCGGCGCCCAGTTGCTGGGACGCATCTCGTTGCGCAGGTGGGTGGTGCCGGCAGAGGCAGCTGCGTACACCTTCGTGCCGGTCACCTTCCAGATCTTCGCGTTGGCCTTGGCGACGATGTAGAGCTCACCCTCGCGGTCGGTGCCGAAGCGCAGGTCGACGCGGTTGGGGTCGCCGGGTGCGCCGGGTGAGGACAGGTCGCGCATCTCGACGGGAGTTCCCGCGGCGTCGAACAGGTTCAGCCGGTGGATCGTGGCCGGGGCCTGACCGCGTTTCATCTCGCTCGCCTCGGTGTAGAACACCCAGCCGTTGACCAGGTCGCCGAAGACGTACTTGCCGCGCAGCGCCGGGACGTCGGAGCCGCGGTAGACGAAGCCGCCGGCGACGGCTACACCGACGTCGCTCGTGCAGTTCCAGCCCGCCGGCGGGTTGTGGTCGTACGCCGCGACCGGGTAGACGTATCCGGCGTCGTCGGCCGGGAGCGGGTAGAGCCGGTCGCACGGTGTGGTCGGCGTCTTGTCGAAGACGAACGCGCCCTCACGCTCGCTCCAGCCGAAGTTGTCACCGGCGCGCACGTCGTAGATGGACTCGATCGCGTGTTCGCCGATGTGGCCGAGGTAGAGCCGCCCGGTCGCCTTGTCCCAGCTGAACCGGTGCGGGTCCCGGAAACCGTACGCGTAGATCTCGCCGAGCTTGCCGGCCTGGCCGACGAACGGGTTGCTCGCCGGGATGCCGTACTTCCCGTTGGCGGAGTTCGTCCCGCGCGGGTCGATGCGCAACAGTTTCCCGTGCGGCATCGCGAGGTTCTGCGGGTCGGTGTTGCCGACGCCCTGGCCGCCGTCGCCGACCGCCAGGTAGAGCAGCCCGTAGTCGGCGTCGCCGCGGTGGGCGTACGGATTGAAATTGATCTCCTGAATGCCGTGGATCTGCCCGCCGAACCCGATGCGCAGCACCTCGCGGTGGGTTCCGGAGAACGTGTCCGCGGCCGGGTCGGTGGCGTGCCATTCGTCGATGACGCCGTGATAGAGCACGGTCGCCTGCTGGTAATCGGGCACCGCCGGAGTCGCGGACGGCAGCTCGGTGTGGATCGTGTAGAAAATGCCGTTGCGCTTGAAGTCCGGGTGGAACGTCACGTACCCGAAGCCCTGTCCCAGCCCCCGGCCGGAGAAGAACTGCGGCGCGAAGGTCGCGGCGACGTCGAGATAGACGTGCGGCACGCCGTTCTCGACGACGTACAGGTTGCCGTTCAGGTCGGGAACGGCCCGGCGCCCCGAACCGTCCGGCACCTCCATGATGGTGTTGATACGTGCCTTACGCATCAACCGCGCGTCGACAGGCGCGGGCGTCGGCTCGGATTGCGGGAAATTCGCATACTCCTGCAGGACGAGCCCGAGCCGGGACGTAACGGGTTCCGTAGGAATGGGGTCATAGATGGCGCCTTCGTCGGCCCGCGCGGCGGCGGGGACGGCGAGGACCACAGTGGACAGTAGTAACGTGGCTAGCAGGGAACGGATGCGCATGGGTCACCTCGAACCGGTCATGTAGCGGTACTGAGTGGCGATGGCACGCGCGGACAACGAGCTGTCCAGGAACATGAGCGCGTCCATCCGGCAATTGCAGGGATTACGCTCAACCTCGTTCAGCGGGAAACTGCCGCCGATCTTGATACCGCGAGGGTCGGTGGCGGTCGTGACGTGCGGTCCCGGCCCGGTCAGGAGCCAGGGATCATCGGTACGCGTATAGAACCCCTCGACCGGCACGCCGTTGCGGTAAAGGGCCATGACACCGGTGCTGTAATCGAACGTGGCCGCGATGTGCACCCACTCGTCGCGCGGCAGAATGGTCCGCCAGTCCGCACTGGCGGCGAACGTATTCGAGTTACCGCCGTCGATCCGCCGTCCGAGCGCGACGAGCCGCAGGGTGCCGTTCACGTCGATCAGTTCGAGCAGCGACCGGACGGCGTGCCCGTCCGAGTCACCGGTGAGCAGCCCGGCCAGCCCGATCGCGTTGTAGCGGTCGGCGGGGTCGGGCGTGACGGTGTTGAGCAGCGGCCCGTCCATCTGCCGCTTGAACCAGCCCATCACCGTGACACCCTCGACCGCGTTGAACGCGCGCAGGGTGCGCACGCCGCTGGCCGAATAGATCCCGGCCTTCCAGTCGTCGTTGCCGGTCGTCGTGGGATTGATCTGCTGCGTCTGCAACGCGCGCCCGCTGCCGCGATAGGCCCGGTCGGGTACGCGCATGGCGCCGCCACCGTTGACCAGCTCGATCTCGGTCCCGGACCGCCCCTGATCCACTTCCAGGGCGGCGTCCCCGCGCTGCGGGTGGTCGAAGTCGTAGAAGGCGACCAGGTCGGATCGTAGTGATGGATGAACGTCGCGTGGCCCGGTGTCACCCGCCTGGACGGGTGCGGCGGAAGCACCGGCCGCGAGGACAGCGGTGACGGCGATGAACGCGAGTCCGGATCTCATCGGTTCTCCCCAGTTGTCAGCGGCCGCCCGCCGAGGTAGAGCTCCCCCAGCTGAGGGTCGGCCAGCAGGTCCGCAGCCGGTCCCGAGATGTGCACCCGGCCGAGGTCGAGCACGCAGCCGAGGTCGGCCGTCTCCAGCGCACGCCGAGCGTTCTGCTCGACCAGCAGGACGGCCGTGCCGGCGTCGCGCATCCGGGCGACCTGCTCAAAAATCGTCGTTGTCGCTTTCGGGTCGAGGCCCATGGACGGCTCGTCGAGCAGCACGACCCGGGGGTCGATCATCAGTGAGCGCGCGAACTCGACCTGTTTCTGCTGCCCGCCGGAGAGCAGCCCGGCGAGGGTCCCCCAGCGCGCGGCCACCACCGGGAACAGATCCTTGACGAACGCGGCCCGCTCGGCCCGTTTCGCCTTGTCCTTGAGGGTGTACGCGCCGAGCAGCACGTTCTCCTCAACGGTCATCTCCCGGAACACGCTGTGGCCCTGCAGCACGAGCGCCACCCCGGCGGCGAGCATGCGCTGCGGCCCGGCGCCGGTCAGGTCGACCCCGCCGACGACGATGCGGCCGGAACGGGGCGGGAGCAGCCCGCTCGCCACCTTGAGCACCGTCGACTTGCCGGCGCCGTTGGGCCCGACGAGACACACGACCGACCCGGCGGGCACGGCGACGCTGAACCCGCGCAGCACGGGCGCGGCTCGCCCGTACCCGGCCTGGACATCCACCAGTTCGAACTCAGACGCCAAGGTAGGCCCCCAGGACACGCTCGTCGGTACGGATCACGGAGGGCGGGCCGGCGGCGATCGGGCGGCCCCGGTCGAACACCACGACGTGGTCGCTGATGCTCATGACCAGGTCCATGTTGTGCTCGACGATCACGAACGTGCGGCCCTCGGCGTTCAGCTCGCGCACCAGGGCCCCGATCCGGTCGAGCAGCGCCGGGTTGACACCGCCGGCCGGCTCGTCGAGCAGGATCGTCTCGGGCTCGGCCATGAGCACCCCGGCGAGTTCCAGGAGTTTCTGCTGCCCCCACGACATCGCGCGGGCCTCGGCGTCGGCGAGATGCTCGATCCCGAGCCGGGTGAGCCAGCCGCGAGCCCGGTCCAGGTCGCTGCGGCTGCGCGCGCCACGCAGCCCCTTCGGGAAACCCCCGGGACGCACGGCGGCGAGCACGTTGTCCAGCGCCGTCATCCGGGGAAAGACCCGGCAGAGCTGAAACGTACGCCCGACGCCCGCCCGGGCGATCGCATGCGGCGGTTTCCGCGTGATCTCCTGTCCCTGGTACGTCGTCCGCCCGCTGTCCGGCCGGATCATCCCGGTCACACAGTTGAAGAACGTCGTCTTGCCCGACCCGTTCGGCCCGATCAGCGCGTTGACCTTCCCGGTCCGGAACGCGACCGAGGCACCGTCGAGCGCGACCACGCCCCCGAACGCCTTGCGCAGCTCCACCGTCTCCAGCGTCATCCGCGCACCTCCTCCCGCGTCTCCCCCGCTGCGGGCTGATCGCCCTGCGGGCCGGACCGGTCGTCCTGCCGGGACCGGTGGCGCTGCTCGGCCAGGTCGGCCGCCGTCATCTCGCGGATGGAGCTCTGCTCGCCGGGGCGCAGCCGGCGCCAGCCCGCGGCGATCGCCGGGAGCACGCCGTCCGGCATGACCAGGACGACCACGGCGAGCAGGACCCCCGTGGCGACCAGGTGCAGCGGGGTACTGCCGAACTCGGTCTTGAAGTACTCGAGGGCGGTGCCGACGATCAGGGCGCCGACCAGCGGGCCGAACAGGGTGCGGACACCGCCGAGCAGGGCCATCAGCACCAGGTAGGAGCCGGTCAGGACGGAGAACTGGAACACCGGGTCGAGATCGCCGAACCACAGGGCGTAGAGCCCGCCGGACAGCGCGGTGAACGCCGCGGACAGGACGAAGACGATCAGTTTGTACGCGTACGTGGGTGTGCCGAGCGCCTCCGCCTTGTCCTCGTCCTCCCGGATCGCCTTGAGGCCGAGACCGAAGCGGCTGCGGTCGAGCAGCCACCACGTGAGTACGGCGATGGCGAGCAGGGCCGCGTACAGATAGAAGAAGACCCGGTGGTGCTCGGGGCGCAACAGGCCCGGGAAGGGCCGGGGGACGACCAGGCCGCGGGAGCCCCCGGTCAGCGACGCCCAGCTCTGGAAGACGAGCAGCAGGATGAGCACGAGCGCGATCGAGACGATCACGAACGAAGCGCCGCGTACGCGCAGCGCGGCCAGCCCGAGCGGAACGGCCAGCACGGCAACGAGCAGAGCCGCGACTATCAGAGCGACGAATGACGGCAGGTCGGCCTTGGTCACGAGCAGACCGGTCGCGTACCCGCCGAGACCGGCGAGCGCGCCGTGACCGAGCGAGATGTATCCGGTGAAGCCGCCGACGAAGTTCCACGAGGTGGCGAGCACCGCGTAGTTCAGCACCACGACGCCGGACGACAGGATGTACGGGTTGGGGGCCAGGCTCGGGAAGGCCAGGATCGCCGCGGCCAGCACGGCCACCGCGCCGAGCGGGAACCAGCGTCTAGAAACGTTGGGCAAGACGGCCTCCGAAGAATCCCTGCGGCCGGAAGGCCAGCGTCGCGAACAGCGCCACGTAGAAGACCGTCTGCGCCCAGGTCGTGCCCATCGGGATCTGCAGCAGGCTCTGCCCGAGGCCGAGCAGCATCGCCGCGGCCGCCGCGCCCGGGACGCTGCCCAGGCCGCCGACCACGATGATGGCCATCAGCGGCCCGATCCAGTGCCAGTGCAGGGACGGGTAGATGGTCGTGTCGAGCGACAGCGCGGTGCCACCGACGGCGGCGGTCGCCAGGCCGAGACCGAACCCGAATCCGGCGATGCGTTCGGTGTCGATGCCGACGAGGCGGGCCGCGTCCTGGTGCTGAATGGTGGCGCGCAACGCCCAGCCGAACGAGGTCCGTTTCATGAGCAGGTAGAGCGAGCCGAGCGCGAGGACCGCCAGCCCGAACGCGATCAGTTTCACCACGGCGATGCGCGCCCCGAACAGCCCGAAGCTCGCCGAGCCGTAGCCGAGCTGGATGCGTCGCTGGGTGCCCGAGAACGCGTACCCGAGCAGGCCCTCGATGATGAGTGCGATCGCAAACGTGAGCAGGACCGACATCATCGTGAGCGTCGCGGCGCGCAGCCGGGACAGCAGCATGCGTTGCAGCAGCACCCCGGCACCGAAGAACAGCGGGACCGTGACGAGCAGCGACAGCAGCGGGTCGACGCCGAGCCGCTCGTTGGACCACCACGCGAGGTAGGCCGCGAGGATGAGGAACGCCGAATGGGCGATCATCACCACCCGCATGATCCCGAAGTACAGGGTCAGACCGGCCGCGAGCAGGGCGTAGAGGCCGCCCAGGAGCAGGCCGAGGATGATGCTCTGCAGCAGGAGACCGCCTGAGGGCATCCGCGTCTCACCACGCCGGTTTCGGATAGAGGAGGGCGGCCTCCTTGGTCGCGTCCGGGAGCACGATCTTGATCTCGCCGCCGATCCACTGCTGGATCATGTGCGCGCCCTGCGGTTTCCCGGTGGCGTCCCACGTGAGCGGGCCGACAACCGTCTCCACCTTGTTCGCGTGCACCCAGTCGATCAGTTTCTGCTGGCACTCGCCCTGCTCGGCGCAGCCGGCGGCGGTCACCGCGGCCTCGACGACCTGGCCGGTGGTGTACGCGTTCGCCTGGTCCTCCTCCGGGGCCTTGCCGAACTGGGCGGTGTACTTCTCGACGAACTCCTTGTTGCTCGGGTACGGCGCGTCCTGGCTGTACCCGGTCGGCGAGAGGATGCCCTCGGTCTTGTTGCCGATGGCCTTCGCGAACTCGGGCTCGGTCGGCGCGGTCGAGAACGCCGCCATCTTGGGCTGGTAGCGCAGCTGTTGCAGGGCGACGATCAGGTTGACGCCGTCCTGGTACTGCGAGCCGCCCACCACCATGTCGGCCTTGGACGCCGCGATCTTCGCCGCGATGCTGCCGAAGTCGGTGGTGTTCGGCGGGTAGACCTCGTCGACGACGGTCTTGATGCCGCCGGCTTCGAGCTTCGCCTTCAGCCCGTACGCCGTTCCCTGCGCGAACGGGTCGTCCATGGCCGCGTACGCCACCGTCTTGGGCCGTTGATCCGCGGGAAGCGCGAGAATGTACGTGGCCAGGTGGTTGTAGTGGTCCTGGGCCACCGCGGGGGCGGCGTAGAACAGGTTCTTGAAGCCCTGCGTGAAGACCTCGTTCGCCGCGCCGGCCGGCTCGACGAACAACATGCCGTACTCGCTCGCCACCCGCCCGGCCGGGACCACCAGCCGGGTGGAGAACGGCCCGACCACCAGGTCGACCTGGTCGCTGCCGATGAGCTGCTCGTAGTCGGCGACGACCCGGTCCGCACTGGACTGGTCGTCGAGGATCTTCAGTTCGACCTTGCGGCCCAGCAGGCCGCCCCGGTCGTTGACGATCTTGGCCCAGGCCTCGTAACCCTGCTGGACCCCCTTGCCGGGCTCGGAGAAGTCGCCGGTCAGCGGCAGGGAGATGCCGACGGTGATGGGATCGTCAGCCGATTCCCCGCCACCGCCTCCCCCGCTGCACGCGCCGAGAGTGAGAAGGAAAGTAACGCCCAGGGCCGGGGCCCAGTGGGTACGCCGAAAGATGGAAGGCATCCGCGGAAGCTCCTTTGTCAGGGACGTAAGCGCTTGCGGAAGCGCTTACGTAGCCTAGGCTGTGCTTCACGTCACTGGCAATACTCCCGTAACACAACACGGGCGAAGTTCTGTGGAGAGTGGACGGATGCCCAAACCCGGCCCGAGGCTGCGCCTCGCCGACGTCGCCGAACGCGCAGGCGTCTCCCTGGCCACCGCATCACGTGCCCTCGCCGGGCGCGAGGGCGTGAGCGCGGAGGTCGCCGATCGCATCCGGCAGATCTCGCAGGACCTCGGATACATAGCCAATCCGTACGCCAGGACGCTCGCGGGCGGCGCCAGCTCCACGGTCGGCCTCGTCGTGCATCAGGTCGACGACCCGTACTTCTCGGAGATCGCCGGCGGGGTCATCCAGATCGCCGACGAGCAGAGCCTGCTCGTCCAGATCTGCCACTCCGGCCGCGACCCCGATCACGAGCTGCGCCAGATCCGCCACCTCACCGCGCAGCAGGTGGGCATCATCATCATCGCGGGCTCCGGCTACACGGACGCGCGGATCGAGGCGGAGGCACGCGAGGCGCTCTCGGCGTACCGGAGGACGGGAGGGCGGGTGGCGGTCATCGGCCGGCACTCCCTCGGGGTGGACGCCGTCCTGCCGGACAACGAGGCCGGCGGGCACGCCCTGGCCACCCACCTGCTGTCGCTCGGGCACCGCAGGATCGCGATCGCGGCGGGCACACCGGGGCTGACCACAGTGGTCGACAGGCAGGCGGGGGTCGCGTCGGCGCTGCGCCAGCACGGCATCGACCTGGACGACCTGCCGATCGTGCACACCGACTTCACCCGCGACGGCGGCAAGGCCGCCGCCGACCGCATCGTCCAGGAGCACCCGGAAACAACCGCGATCGTCGCGCTGAACGACGCGATGGCGATCGGCGTACTGTCTGCCCTGCGTGCCCGCGGCATCTCGGTGCCCGAACGCATGTCCGTGGTCGGGTTCGACGACGTGTCGGTCGCGGCGGACCTCGCCCCCTCGCTCACCACCGTCCGGCTCCCGATGATGGACATGGGCCGGATGGCGCTCGAACTGGCCCTCAAACCGGCGGCGGCCCGCCCCCGCCGGCGCGCAACAGGCCAGACATTGATGATCCGCGACTCCTCAGGACCGGTGCCCCGATGAACGACTTCGACCAGACCGGCGGGGTCGAGACGACCATTCCGCACAGCGCGCGAATCTGGAACTACTGGCTCGGCGGCAAGGACAATTTCGCCGTCGACCGGGCAGCGGGCGAGCAGATCGTCGCCCTCGTCCCCGGCCTGGTCACCTCGGCCCGCGCGGACCGCTCGTTCCTGCGCAGAGCCGTGCGGCACCTCACCGCGGAGGCCGGGATCCGCCAGTTCCTGGACATCGGTACCGGCCTGCCCACCGCCGACAACACCCACGAGGTCGCCCAGCGGGTCGCGCCGGATTCCCGCGTCGTCTATGTGGACAACGACCCGCTGGTGCTCACCCACGCCCGGGCCCTGCTCACCAGCACCCCGCAGGGAGCCACCGACTACATCGACGCCGACCTGCGCGAACCCGCGAAGATCCTCGACCACGCCGCCCGGACCCTCGACTTCGGCAAGCCGGTAGCGGTGATGCTGCTCGGCATTCTCAACTTCATCATCGAGGACGACCTGGCACACACGACGGTGCGGCAGCTGCTGGACGCCGTACCCTCCGGCAGTTTTCTGGTTGTCTCGCACCCGACCACGGAGGTCGACGGCCCGGAGATGACCGAGGCGGTGCGGCTGTGGAATTCCACCGGCGGCGCCGAGATGCGGCTGCGCGACCGGGACGGCGTGGCGGCCTTCTTCCAGGACCTCGAACTGATCGAGCCGGGCATCACGACCTGCTCGCAATGGCATCCGGACCCGGACGGCGACACTTCCGCGGTCTCCCACTTCTGCGGCGTCGGCCGGCTGGCGTCCTGAATCGGTAGTTGCTGGTCAGTTTGTTGCAGTCCATGCCACGAGGTTGAATGTCGCGCTGTAGGGCCAGACGTGATTGAGCCGGTTGATGATCCGTCAGATGCGCTTCAGCTTGAATCCGACTGTTCACTTGTCGTCCGATGTGGATCTCCGTAGATTCCCGACGTCAACGGGGATCATGGTTTCACGGGGGTCGAAACAATGCGTGCTGCCATTCTTGTGCTGTCGCTGGCGGGCACGGGCCTGCTCATCCGGTCCTTCACGATCGCCTCCCGCCGCGTCGACCGCATGCTGGACGACCTCCCAGACCCACCCGACCGGCCCGACCCGCCCGACCTGCCAGACCTGCCCGCCGGGGAGTACGCAGATCTTCGTATGCCGGTGTCCCCCGGCGGTGGACGACAATGAGCCGCACCCTTACCTAGGCTGGGGTGGTGATCCCCCGCCGTGACGTGCTGATCGCCGCCGCCGCGGCAGTCGTCGTGTCCGGTGGAACCCTGTGGGCGGCCGGCGTGCAGGAGTCCCCGCGACCGCTCGACGGAGGCGCGTTCGCCCTGATCGCCGTGGCAGCGGGCTCGCTCGCCCGGCGGGCAATGCCGCTGATCGCGCTCGGTGGCGCGCTCGCCGCCACGGCCGGTTACGTGCTGGCCGGATACCCCTTCGGCCCGGTGCTGCTCTGCGCCGCCTGGGCCATGGCCGAGGTGAGTGTCCGCCGCCCGGTGCGGGTCTCCGGCGCGGCAGTGGCGATCGCGGGGGCGGTGCTGATCATGGTCGCTCTGCCACGGTTCACGACCCGGACGGACGTTCCGGCCTTCGGCATCGTGCTGTGGGGAGCGTGGTGGCTTGTTGTTCCCTGGGCGCTCGGGGCGCTGGCGCGCACCAGGCGACAGGCGGCGGCGCAGGCCAGGGAGGCCGGGGAGCGGGAACGGCGCGATCTGATCGCGCGGGTGGCGCTCGAGGAACGCGTACGGATGTCGCGTGAGGTGCACGACGTGGCCGGGCACGGGTTCGCGGTGATCGCGATGCAGGCCGGGGTCGCCCTGGTCGTCGTGGACGAGCAACCCGATCAGGTACGCGCCTCGCTGCAGGCCATCCGTGAGACGAGCACCGCCGCCCTCGACGAGTTGCGGCGCGTCCTGCGCGCTCAGGCACCCGAGCCGGGGCTGGCGGGTCTCGAGGCGCTGGCCCAGAGCGCCCGGAGCGCGGGCCTGGACGTCGAGCTCCGGAGCATCGACGCGTCCGGGGTGCCGGAGCAGGCGGGCGCGATCGCCTACCGCGTGGTGCGGGAGTCGCTGACCAACGTGTTGCGCCACGCCGGCGCGGCACACGCCACGGTCATGGTCGGCCTGCACGCGGGCGAACTGAGCGTCACGGTCGAGGACGACGGCCACGGCGCCGGCGGGGGTGCGGGCAGCGGCATCTCGGGCATTCGTGACCTCGTGGAAGAGGCGGGCGGCACGCTCACCGCACGGCATTCGGAGGGTGGCGGATTTGTGGTGGCTGCTTGCGTACCTGTGAGGCCTGAATGATCCGGGTCGTGCTCGCCGATGATCAGTCCCTGATCCGGATGGGGTTGCGCGTGCTGATCGAGCGCGAGGCTGACATGCAGCTCGTCGGGGAAGCCGCCGACGGGACGCGGGCGCTCGCCGTCATCCGGCAGGCCCGGCCCGACGTGGCGCTGGTCGACATCCGGATGCCGGGGCTGGACGGGCTCGAGGTGCTGCGGCGGGTGACCGCGGATCCGGCGCTCGACGCCACGCGGGTGGTCGTGGTGACGACGTTCGAGACCGACGAGTACCTGTTCAGCGCGCTGCGGGCCGGCGCGAGCGGGTTCGTGCTCAAGGACGCGGACCCCGGCGACCTGGTCCGCGCCATCCGGGCGGCGGCGGGCGGGGAGGCGCTGCTCTCGCCGTCGGTCACCCGGCGGCTGGTGGACCGGTACGGCCGGGAGCCGGGCGACTCACCCCCGTTCGAGCTGCTGACCGCCCGGGAACGCGAGATCGTCGCCTGGGTGGCGACCGGCCGCTCGAACGACGAGATCGCCACCGAGCTGCTCCTCAGTCCCGCGACCGTCCGCACCCATGTCGGTCGCGCGATGCTCAAACTGCACGCCCGTGACCGCGCCCAGCTCGTCGTCTTCGCCGTCCGCGCGGGCCTGATGCCCGGTTGATCAGACGAGCAACGCCGTCGACGCCGCGGCGGCGTACACAACGATTGCTATCCGCACCGCACGAACATCGCGTGTGATGCGGGCCAGGGCGGGCAGGACCAGGATCGCGTGCATCGTCGCGCCGTGCAGCAGTTTCAGGCTGTCCGCGGTGGCGTAGGCGCCCTGCTGGTCGCCCCCGATGACCCGGCGCAGCCCGATGACGAGCATGATCGCCCCGCTCACGATCGCCACGTCGAGAATGACAAAACCCGCCCGCAGAGCCAGCCGCAGCGCCGGATCCTCGGGCGGGAGCCGGAAAGCCGCCACGGTCAGGATCGCGATCCCCACGATCAGCGTCACCCCGCCGACCGCCAGCGAACGCGCGACAATCGTGTCGAAAGTGCTCGAAAAATTGAAATGCGACGGGGTACGCCGCCACGCCTGCACCGTGATCAGCGCGACCTCCAGCACACACGCCGCCGAGAAGACCACCACCAGCCACATCCGCAGCCGGGTTCCCAGCCGGAGGAATGAGATCACCCAGGTGATGGTCGCCAGCGTGACGCCGAACGACAGCCCGAACGTCATCGGTTTACGCCAGGACACCGGCCCCGACCATGAACCGTGCGTCGCCAGCAGAATAGTCAGATGGACAAGACCGCTGATGACGAGAACCGCGGCGATGGCGTACGGAATGCGTCTGCTCACCCCACCAATCTGCCGTTCCCGCGCCCGGGTGTAGTCCCCGTCGTGACGGCTCCGCCCTACGAGACCTGACGTAGCAGCCCGGTCAGCAGAATGCGCAACGTCTTGCCGAAGAGGTCCGGCTCCGGTGGCGGCGGCGACGTGACGAGCAACGCCGCGTGCAGCGTGGGGTGCGCCTCCGGTGTCACGGCGACGAAGAGCATCTCCGGCGGCACCGGGGTCCCCGCCGAGGCGGCGAACTGCGCCACCACACCGACGGTCATGCCGATCGCCTCGAGCTTCGTGGTCGTACTGTCCGGCACGGGTTCCAGCACCACGAGGCACCGCTCGAAGAAATCCATCGTCCGCGGCCCGAACGAGGTCCCCGGCCGGATGGTCTCCGGCAGCCACGGATGCCGCTGATAGAGCACGAGCAGCTCCCGCGCGATCACGATGAAGTCCTCGAGCCACTCCCCGGCAGGCGGGTCTCCCCTCGGTAACTCCCCTATCGCTGCATCGACCATCAGGTCGAGGAGGTCCTCCCGGGACCCCAGGTAGCGGTAGAGCGATCCGGCACTCGTGCCCAGCGCCGAGGCCACCGATCGCATGGTGACGGCACCCAGTCCACCGGAGTCGGCCAGGACCACGGCGGCGGCGGCGATGGCCGCGCGGGAGTGCTCGGGCTGCGGCCCACGCGTGCCCCGCTCCGGCCGCGCCCAGATCGGTTCCCTTGTGCCCGCCATACGATCAAGCTTAAACTGCAAACACCGTTCGCTGTTTATTGGGGGTAGCACGATGCCGACCATCGAGACCGACACCGGCGCCGAGATCACGGTGCATTCGCAGGGCAGCGGCCCCGGCCTGGTGCTCCTGCACGGCGGCGGCGTCGGCTTCCGCGAGTACGCCCGACCGGCCCGCGCCCTCGCCCAGCGCTTCACCGTCCACATGTACAACCGCCGCGGCCGCCCCGGCGCCGCCCCCATGGACGACACGTACACCATCGCCACGGACATCAACGACCTCGCCGCCGTCCTGCGCCACACCGGCGCCCGCGACATCTTCGGCCACAGCGGCGGCGGCTTCGTGGCGCTGCGCGCAGCCCTCACCCTCCCCCTGCGCAAGATCGCCGTCTACGACCCGGCCATCCCCACACCCGGACGCCTGCCCCCAGCGCGGCTGAAAGCCCTCGAGACCGCGGTGACCACCGGCAACTACCCCCTGGCGATCGCCACGATGTTCCGCATCGCCAACCCGCACGCCGCAGCGTCCAGGATGCCGCTCTCCTGGCACACCCTCATGGCAAAAGCCTTCCTGAGTACGCCCCTCGGCCACCGATTCGCCGAGGTGATGCCGGCAATCCCCCGCGAACTCAACGAGATAGCCGCCCACGCAGGCCCCCCATCGGACTACGCACCCATCAGCGCCGAGGTCCTCCTGGCAGCCGGAACCCGCAGCCCAGCCCACTTCGCCCAGGACTGCCACGCCGTAGCCGCCGAGATCCCCCAAGCCCGCGCCATCACGATCCCCGGCGGCACGCACAACTCGGCCAACATCGCCCGCAAGCCCTTCATCCAACCCTTCCTGGACTTCTTCAGCGCGAGCCGCACCACGGGCTAGCAAAGGCGCTGCCACCACGGATCTTCGACGGGCGTTTGCGGATCGTGGTGAGCGCGCTGCAGGAGGACCTCGTCGAGGCGGTCGACGAGGTCCCGGAGTTCTCGTGCGGCGTGGGCGGGCAACACGGCGATCGCCTCGTCCAGGCGATCGCGCGCCCGGTCCACGCCGCAGCAGACGCAGGTGTTCTCTGCCGCCCCTCGACGGCACGGACGGCGGCGTTGGCGCGACCCGACAACCCGGGAACGTCCCGGTAAGCGATCCACGGGCCTTCACCACCAGCCACCCGCCGTCGTAGTGATCCAGGTCGGCTACGCGGCACGACCCCTTCGGTGCAAAGACATGCGACCGATCATTCCACAAACCGCCGATAGCCCTCGATGGTGTCCGCGAGGATCTCCAGCCCCGGCCGGGCCCAGACCTCCTCGTTGAAGACCTCGACCTCGATCGGCCCGGTGAAGCCCGTGGCGTCGACCGCCTCCCGGAAGCGGCGCAGCTCGATGCACCCCGTTCCCGGCAGGCCACGACCGAGCAGCACCCCGGCCGGCAGCGGCGTGATCCAGTCCGCGACCTGGAAGCAGGCGATCCGCCCGGCGGCACCCGCCCGCGCGATCTGCGACCACACCGTGTCGTCCCACCACAGGTGATAGGTGTCGACCGCGACCCCGACGGCCGCAGCCGGATAGGGCTCGGCGAGATCGAGCGCCTGCGCGAGCGTCGACACCACGCACCGGTCCGAGCAGAACATCGGATGCAACGGCTCAATCGCGAGCTGCACCCCGGCGTCGAGCGCATACGGAACCAGCGCACCGAGCGACTCACCGATATGCGCACGGGCCGCATCAACGTCACGGCTCCCCGAAGGCAGCCCGCCCGAGACGAGCACCAGGACCGGTGCCCCCAGCTCAGCCGCTTCCTCGATGGCGGCGACATTGGACGAGAGCCAGTCCGGGCGGTCGAAGAAGCCGCCCCGGCACAGCGTCGTCACGGACAGACCCGACGAACGCATGAGCTCGGCGGTCGCGGAGACCCCGAACTCCTGCACTTCCTCGCGCCACAGCCCGACCTGGGTCACCCCCGCGGCGACGCATCCCTCGGCCAGCGCGGGCAGCGGCCACCCTCGCGTGGTCGCCTGGTTGAGCGAGAACCGTTTCACTGCGCGACCCCCACGGTGATCGCCCAGGCCCGCAGCCGCGCCGAGGCAAGCGGAACATCAGGCAACAGCCCGGCCTCGTCCGCCAGCCGTGCCAGTGCGGCGAGGTGCAGCGGCGACCGCCCGCTCTGCGCCCCCGCGACCATCGTGAAGTGGTCCTGGTGCCCGGAAAGCCAGGCCAGGAAAGCGATCCCGGTCTTGTAGAACCAGGTCGGTGCCGCAAACAGGTGACGCGCCAACCTCACGGTCGGATCCAGAATCTCCGTGTACGCCGTGAGCGCACCCGAATCCAAAGCGCGCAACGCCGCAGCAGCCGGTGGGGCGATGGCCGCCAGCACACCGAGCAGCGCGTCGGAATGCCCGTGGTCGTCGCCGCGGATCAGAGCCGGATAGTTGAAGTCGTCCCCGGTGTAGAGCCTGACCCCGCCCGGCAGCCTGCGCCGCAGGGCGACCTCGAAGTCCTCGTCGAGCAGGGACAGCTTGATCCCGTCGACCCGGCCGGGGTGCGCGGTGATCAGCTCGAGGACGGTGTCCGCCGCGTGGGACGGTTCGGTGCCGCCCCAGTAGCCGGCGAGCAGCGGGTCGAACGCCGGGCCGAGCCAGTGCAGGATCACCGGGGTGCTCGTCTCCTGCAGGAGCCGGCCGTAGACGTCCAGGTACGTTCCGGCCGACGTCGCGGTGGCGGCCAGGTGGCGGCTGCACATGAGGACCGGGACGGCGCCGGCTTCCTGGACGTCGAGGAGCTGCTCCGCGTACGCCTTGTGGATCTCGTCCGTGGTGGCCGGGCCCGAGGGGAGCTGGTCCGTGGCGACGCCCGCGCAGATCGCGCCACCCACCGCGCGGGCCTCGCTCGCCGAGCGGTGGATGAGCTCGCGGGCGGTCGGGTAGTCCAGGCCCATGCCGCGCTGGGCGGTGTCCATCGCCTCGGCCACGCCGAAGCCGTACGACCAGAGGTGCCGGCGGAACGCCAGGGTCGCCTCCCAGTCCGGGGCCGCGGGGGCGCCGGGGACGTTCTCGGCGTGCGGGTCCGCGACTACGTGCGCTGCGGCGTACGCAATCCTGGTGGTGAATTGTTCTCCGGGTGTTGCCCATTGCGCGCCCGCACCGGAGAGGGTGAGCGGGCCGTCGGGCAGCTGCACGATCATCGGTCGAGCTCCGTCATCGCCACCCGGCGGCCCTCGCGGGCGGATTGCAGACCCAGCTCGGCCATCTGCACGCCACGAGCACCGGCCCAGAGATCCCACGTGTACGGAGCATCTTCCGCGACGTGGCGCAGGAACATCTCCCACTGCGCCTTGAAGCCGTTGTCGTACTCCTCGTTGTCCGGGACCTCCTGCCACTGATCGCGGAACGAGTGGCTCACGGGCAGGTCCGGGTTCCAGACCGGTTTCGGGGTGGCGGCACGCGGCTGGATGCGGCAGCCGCGCAGACCCGCGACCGCGCTGCCGTGCGTGCCGTCGACCTGGAATTCCACCAGTTCGTCCCGGTTGACGCGGACCGCCCACGAGGAGTTGATCTGGGCGACGATGCCGTTCTCCAGTTCGAAGATGGCGTACGCGGCGTCGTCGGCGGTCGCCTCGTACGGCTCGCCGTGCTCGTCCCAGCGGCGCGGGATATGGGTGGTCACGTGGGCCGTCACGGCGGTGACCGGGGCGAAGATCTGCTCGAGGACGTAGTGCCAGTGCGGGAACATGTCGACGACGATCCCGCCGCCGTCCGCCGCCCGGTAGTTCCAGCTGGGGCGTTGCGCGGACTGCCAGTCACCCTCGAAGACCCAGTAGCCGAACTCACCGCGTACGGAGAGAATCTGCCCGAAGAAGCCGCCGTCCACCAGGCGCTTCAATTTTCGCAGGCCCGGCAGGAAGAGTTTGTCCTGCACAACGCCGTGGCGAAGCCCGGCGGCATCGGCGGCGCGAGCGAGCTCGATCGCCCCGTGCAGCGTCGTGGCCAGCGGTTTCTCGGTGTAGATGTGCTTGCCGGCGTCGATCGCGAGGCCGATCGCCTTCTCCCGCTCGCTGGTCACCTGGGCGTCGAAGTAGATGCTGACGTCCGGGCGGGCCAGCGCGGCGCCGAGGTCGGTGGTCCACTCGGTGAGGCCGTGGCGGGCCGCGACGTCGCGGAGCTTGGCCTCGCTGCGGCCGACGAGCACCGGTTCGGGCCAGAGGTAGGTGCCGTCCTTCAGCGCCACGCCGCCGGCCTCACGGATCGCGAGCAGCGAACGAACCAGATGCTGGCGATACCCCATCCGGCCGGTGACACCGTTCAACACGATCCCGACAGGTATCCGAGCAGTCATGAGTCGTCCCCTTAGGTAAGCGCTTTCCTGGCAGGCTACCGACAGGTAAGCGCTAACCTCAAGGGGTCCGATAGTCTGTGCTGGTGGCGACTCTGGCGGACGTCGCGCGGCGGGCGGGCGTCTCCACCGCCACCGTCTCGCGCATCATCAACAACAGCCCCAAACCCGTAGCCGACGCCCTCCGCGAGCGAGTCCTCGCCGCCGTGGCCGAGCTCGACTACGTCCCCAACGCCAACGCCCAGCAACTCGCCCGCGCGGACCGCACCGCGGTAGGCGTCATCGTCCACGACGTCTCCGACCCCTACTTCGCCGAAATCACCCGCGGCCTGCAACGCGTGGCCACAGAACACGGCCGCCTCGTCATCATCTGCAACAGCTACCGCGACCCCGAACGCGAGCTCGCCTACGTGGATCTGCTGCACGCCCACCGCACGGCCGCGGTCGTCCTGACCGGCTCGGGCTACATCGACCCGGCCACCACCGCCCGCCTGGACCACAAACTCCGCCTCTTCGAAGCCACCGGTGGCCGGGTCGCGGTCATCGGCCGCCATGAGCACGCCGGCGATGCGATAGTCCCGGAAAACGAGCACGGCGGCTGGCTGGCCGGCGACGCCCTCTACCGCCTCGGCCACACCTCCATCGGCGTCATCGCCGGCCCGGCCCACCTCACCACCACCGCCGACCGCCTGACCGGCCTCCACCGCGCCGCCCACGACCACGGCCACAACCTGACCACCCGGCACATCGAATACGCAGGCTTCGACCGCAACGGCGGCCACGCAGCAGCGGCCATCCTCCTCAACCGCAACCCCGGCCTGACAGCAATCGCCGCCCTCAACGACTCCATGGCCGTGGGCGCCCTGGCCCTCCTCCGCGAACGAGGCCTCGAGGTGCCGGCCCAGATCAGCCTGATCGGCTTCGACGACATGCCGATCTCCGTCGACGTCACCCCACCCCTGAGCACGGTCCGCCTCCCCTTGGAGGAAATCGGCGCCCGCGCCATGTCCCTGGCCCTGCGCGAAGACGGCACCGACCCCCAGGTCGAACACGTCGCCGCCCACCTCGTCCTCCGCGCAAGCACCGCTCCCCCACGGTGACAAACCCGGCGCTCATTCCACACACCCCTCACGCCCTACGCTGAACTGGTGCCAGAACGTCCCGCCGTACCGGCCGAACTCGAACGCGCGCTGATGGTTGAAGCAGGTCACCGTTGCGCCATTCCTACCTGCCGGACCGTGAGCCCATTACAGATCGAGCACATCGTCGACTGGGCACGCGTGCAGAAGCACGAATTTGACAACATGATTGTTCTCTGTGCCAACTGCCACGGAAGAAAGGGAACCAGGAGGGGGCAGATCGACCGTAAGTCGCTGTTGCAGTACAAGGCAAATCTGACGGTACTGAACAGCAGATACGGGGAAATTGAGCGTCGGGTCCTGGATCACTTCGCCGAACGGCGCCCGGTATGGCGGTCCGTCAGCCAGACGATAGATAGATCTGTCGAATCTCTTAAGGCTGCCAACAAGATCCTGGCGCAGATCTCCGAGCTCAGGCGAGACATCGCCGAAGAGTGTCAGGACTCGAACAATCCATTTCTGGATGAAGCCCTGACCGGGCTTCTAAAATTGGAGTCGGCGTCGGAAGAACGCATCAACCTGACCGAGAGGCTCGTCGACGCCGGGGCACGTTTCAAGGACGTTGAATCAGGCATCCTGGAGGTTGCTCGCGGCACCGGATTCATGTTCCTGCACCTGTCCATCGATGGCCTGATTGAAAGGGTCGACAATCATCCCGGCGAAGTCGTCGTCAACGGGCAGCCGATCGTCGAGATATACCGGCTCACCGAGGCGGGCCGGGCGTTCGTCGACCGCTGGCAGACAGCTCAGCCACTGGACGGTTGATCAGCGGGCCATGCCGGGGGCTGGTTTAAGAACGATCGTTCCTATACAGTTGCGGCATGGGACGGCCACGGACGTTTGATGAGGCGCAAGCGGTTGCCGCGGCTGCGGAGCTGTTCGCCGGGCGCAGTTTTGACGGGACCTCGGTGGACGACCTTGTCACCTGCACCGGGGTGCATCGCGGCAGCCTCTACAAGACGTTCGGCAGCAAGCGGGGCCTCTACCTGTCGGCCCTGCGCCACCACATCGACGGCGACGTCACCCGGGTGGCCGGTGAGATCAGCGCGGCACCGCCCGGTGAGGCCGGTACGCGTGCGTTGGCCGGCGGCGGGAGCCTCGGGTTTCTGCTGCTGGCCGCTACCGAGCGGGCCGCCGTGGACGACGAGGTCGCCGCCGAGGTCAGCCGGGCGCTCACCCTGCTCGACGAGGCCTTTCAGAAAGACGAAAAAGCTACTGCCCTGGCCCTGGGACTGCTGATCCGTTCCCGGGCAGACCGAACGCTCATCCCTTGAGAAACTTGAGGAGACCGACATGGCAACGATCGACATCACCGCCGATGACCTTGTGGTGAACGTGGAGGGGCTGGACAAACTCTGGGCGCTCAAGAGCAGCCTGACCATCCCCCTGACAAACGTTCGCGGAGCCACGCCCGACCCCAGCATCGCCCACGAGTGGAAGGGCGTGCGCACCGCCGGCACGTACGTTCCGGGTGTGATCGTGGCGGGGTCGTTCCGCAGCGAGGGTGAGCGGGTGTTCTGGGACGTGAAGAATCCGGCGAAGGCCCTGGTCATCGAGCTGGCCGATGAGCGGTACGCCCGCCTGGTCATCGAGGTGGACGACCCGCGGGCCACCGCGGAGCTGATCGAGAGCGCTAAACGGAACTGATCCGGGAAGCAGCCGCGGCCCGCACCGAGGCGGTCTCCATCGGGTCGTCGCGCAGGAACGCGAGCCGGCCAAGCTGCGAGACCGTGGCGTGCTCGACCGCGAACAATCGCACCTCGCTCTCGCAGTCCCACAATCCCTCGGCGAGGAACGGCCCGGCAACCTCAGGATCAAGAGCGTTCAAGGCCCGCAGGTACGCAGCCCGCTCGTACGAATGCGGGCTGTACCAGAGTTTCCGCAGCCGGGGCACCGCCGCCCGAGCACCGATCCGCGCGACACCCGCAGCCAGCGTGTCGTAGCCGCACCGGAAGTCGGGGAGATGATCGAGCCGGTCCCACTCCGCGAAGATAGCCGACAAGTCGGAGTCGTCGCCGTGGAGCGCGAGGACGTCGACGGCCCCGCCGCGCAGTGGGTGATCCGGCTGCGCAGCCCAGGTCCGGGCGAGCGGCACCGCCAGGGCGCCGAGCAACTCCAGCGAACGGCACAGTGACGGCAGCGGGGGCAGGGAGCCGGCAAGATCCAGCAGTGCGGGGTGCGGCCCGCGGCGGTTCAGCTCGCGCACGGCATCGTCGCTCAGCAGGGCGAGCAGCTCTTCCGTGGTGCGGTCCCCGAGCAGGCGGCGCGCCGGGCGGACCAACGGGGCGGCCAGGCCCCAGTGTTTCCAGGGCTTACCCCACACCCTGGCCCCGGGGGCGAGCCGCGCCAGGGCGACCGGCCGCAGGTCGTCCCACATCTCGAGCGGCCAGTCGACCGCCACAGTCTCCAGCACCTCGACCCACTGCGGGCCCGAGCGCACGTAGTCGTGGAGGGCATCAACCGCCGACAAAACACCGCATCGCCCCAGTACGGAGAGGACGTCCAGGTTCTGCAGGGACGAAGTCAGGGATGGCACCGGCAGGTCGAAGTCGCGGACGAGCCGGGCCAGGTAGACGGCCCGTTCGTCGACACCGTCCCAGCGGTAGTCGTCCCGGAGGACGGCGAGCGCATCCGAAAGGTCGCCGAAGACACCGCGGCCGAGTCCGCGCTGCAGGGCGCCGAGAGTGGTCGCCGAGGATTCGTAGTGGGCCATCGGAACGGACGGTAGGCACAGCGGCGCCCGCCCGCGACGCAATTTAACCGCCCGTCCGGGTGTCGCGGGGATTACCGCAGGTCAGCGCGGGTAGTCCAGGGCGATGACGGACACACGGACTGATTCGACCGGAGACCTTGTCAGCCGGATGAGCGAGCAGGTCTCCACACTCGTACGCGAAGAGCTCGCCCTCGCGCGTACCGAAATGGTGGAGAAGGGGAAGAAAGCCGGAACCGGCGCCGGCCTGCTCGGCGGCGCGGGGGTTTTCGCCCTCTACGGGGTGAGTGCCCTGTTGTTCACCATCGGGGCCGCACTCGCGCTGGTCTGGCCGGCATGGCTGGCAGCACTGGTGGTCGCCGTCCTGGTCCTGGCAGCGGCCGGCACCGCCGCCCTGCTCGGTAAGAAGCAGGTGCAGCAGGCCGTGCCGCCGTCGCCCCAGGCGGCGGTGGACAGCACCAAGCGTGACGTGAACACGGTGAAGGCCGCCGCCAAGCGCGGGTACCACGAGCGCGATGACGCCTAAGCGTGCTGGTGGCCGCTGACCAGGTCGTCGATGGCGCGCTGGGTCGAGGCGAGGGTCTGCATGGCCGCCTCGATCTCCTGGATGCTGCGGACGGCGTCGCTGGTCTGGGCGCGGATGCCGTCGACCTGTTCGGCGATGCTCTCCGTGGCGCGGCCGGTCTCCGTGGCGAGTTCCTTGACCTCGTGCGCGACGACCGCGAAGCCTCGGCCGGACTCGCCGGCGCGGGCGGCCTCGATCGTGGCGTTGAGCGCGAGCAGGTTGGTCTGCGAGGCGATGCCGGTGATCAGTTTGACCACCTCGCCGATCTTGGCGCTGCTGGCGTCGAGGGCGGCGATCGTCTGAGCGGCGGTCGTCGCCCGGGCGACCGCGGCGTCGACCGAGGTGGTGAGGTCGGTGGAGACACCGGCGAGCTGGGTGGACGAGTCCGCGAGCTGGCGTAGCTGCTGCTCGCTGCGTTCCATGAGCTGCTTCTCGTTGTCGATGTCGCGCAGGCCGCCGGCGACCCGCAGCGGGCGGCCCGAGCTGTCGCGCTTGGTCGCGCCGGTCGCGACGTACCAGCGGTACTCGCCGGTCTTGAGTTGCAGGCGGTATTCGATGTTGTAAGGCGTGCGGCCCGTGCGGTCGTTGAGGTGGCCGAGGAACGCGTCGACCACCCGCTGCGCGTCGTCCGGGTGCAGCCGGGACGCCCAGCTGCTGAGGATGTTCGGGAAGTCGGACTCGTCGCGGAAGCCGAGCATCCGGCGGACCTCCTGTGACCACTGGAACGCGTTGTTGGGGTTCACCGGGTCCGCGGCGTTCACGTTCATGTCCCAGAGGCCGATGCCGGCCGCCTCGGTCATCAGGGTGAACCGCTCCGAGTCGCCGACGCTCGCCTCGCGCTGTTCGGCCAGTTCGCGGCGCAGCGCCTCGATCTCGGCCTTCGCCGCGGTGAGCGCCGAACTGTCCTCGGCCACCACGACCTGTTCCTGCTTCCTGCCAAACACCACGGTCACTCCTCAGCGATAGCGTCAGGCCCGTCGGATCGGCAGCGCGCCCGGGGTTCTGAAGCTTTCGCCGTGTCGCGCTTCCCTGTGAGGTCCCCTACATTGTGGATCTGACGATGGGAGTCGATGTGATGACCGATATTCGTTTGAATCGCCGTGCCCTGCTGTCCCTCGGAGCCGGGGTCGCGGCCGCTCCCCTGCTCGGCGCGTGCGGAGGCGTGTCGACCAGCGGCGCCGACGGCGGCAAGGGGTCCGTGACCCTGATGTCCAACCAGTTCAGCCCGGTCGAGGAGAAGCAGCGCTTCGAGAAGATCCTGCAGCAGCGGATCACCGCCGAGAAGGTCGCGTTCAACCAGGTCGAGACCGGGGTCTTCGCCTCCACCCTGCAGACCCAGGTCGACGCGGGCAAGGTGCAGGTCAGCGCGGTCGGCGCGCTGCACGGCGACCTGGCGCAGCACGCCGAGCGGCTGATCGACCTCGACGACGTGCTGGCCGGGCTCGGTGACCGCGGGTTCGCCAAGGAGCTGACCGACCTGGCGAAGCTCGGCGGAACGACCACCAAGTACATCCCGTGGATGCAGGCGAGCTATGTCCTGGCGGTCAACAAGAAGGCCCTGCAGTGGCTGCCCAGCGGTGCCGACGTGCAGAAACTGACCTACGACCAGCTGCTCGCCTGGGCGACCGCCGGCGCCAAGGCCAACGGGGGCAAGCCGATCTTCGGCATCCCGGCCGGGGTCAAGGGCCTCTACCACCGCTTCTTCCAGGGCTTCCTGCTGCCCAGCTTCACCGGCGGGCAGATCACCACGTTCCGCAGCGCGGAGGCGGTGACCGCGTGGGAGTACATGGTGCAGCTCTGGGCGCAGACCGCCCGCGGCTCGACGAACTACGACAACCTGCAGGATCCGCTGCAGCGCGGCGAGGTCCTGATCGGCTTCGACCACGTGGCGAGGCTGGTCGGCGCGCCCGCCGACAAGCCCGACGACTGGATCATGGTCCCGGCGCCGAGCGGTCCCAAGGGCCTGGGCTACATGCTCGTGCTCGCCGGGATCGGCATCCCGAAGGGCGCCCCCGAGACCGACAAGGCCAAGGACGTCCTCAAGGCGCTCACCACTCCCGAGGTGCAGCTCGACGTGCTCCGGCAGAACGCGTTCTTCCCGGTCACCAACGCCCCGATCCCGACCGACCTGCCCGGCGCGGTGGCCCTCGCCGCCGCCGCGATCAAGGCCCAGCGGGAGGCGCCGAACGCGATCCTGTCGCTGCCCCCGGTCGGGCTCGGTGCCCGCGACGGCGAGGTCGGCCAGATCTTCAAGAACTGCTTCAAGGAGATCTGCCTCGACGGCAAACCGGTCCGGCAGGTGCTCGACGCGCAGGCCACCGAGCTCAACAAGATCCTCGACGAGCTGAAGATCCCCTGCTGGCAGCCCGACCCGGCGGGCGCGAACTGCCGGGCGGCCTGATGCGCCAAACCCGTCCCGCTCTCCTGCTCATCGCACCGTCGATCATCTTCATGGCCGCGCTGTTCCTCTGGCCGCTGATCGCGGGGGTCACGCAGGCGTTCCACGGCCCCGACGGACCCACGACCCAATACGTACGCCGGATGGCCGACGACCCGTACTTCTGGGAGGCCCTGCGCAACACCGCCCTGCTGATCGTCGTCCTGATCCCCCTGCAGTTCGCCCTCGCGATCGTGATGGCGCTGCTCATGCGGGAACGCCCGAGGTTCGCCGGCCTGCACTTCTACATCTGGGTCGTCCCGCTGGCGATCAGCGACCTCGCGGCCGGGCTGGTCTGGCTGTCGATCTTCACCGACCGCGGCTACCTCAACTCGGTGCTGGACGGCCTCGGCATTCCCACGTACTCCTGGCTGTCCTTCGAGCACCCGCAGACGATGTTCCTCGCCGTGGTCGTCGCCGAGCTGTGGCGGGCCACGTCGCTGGTCTTCGTGATCGTCATCGCCGGGCTGCAGGGCGTGCCGCGCGACTACGACGAGGCGGCCTCGGTCTTCGGGGCGACGTACTGGCAGCGGGTGCGGCACGTCATCCTGCCCCAGCTGCGGCCCAGCCTGCAGGTGGCGCTGATCCTGCGGACCATCCTCGCCCTGGAGGCGTTCGCGGTCGCCCAGGCGCTGACCGGGCGCAACTTCCCGCTGCTGGTCGGCGAGACCTACCAGTGGTACTACCAGCTGCAGAACCCGAACGTCGCCACGGCGATCGCGCTGGTCGTGCTGGCGCTGTCCATCGTCGCGGCGGTCGGCTACCTGAGGCTGATGCGCCCATGAAGCTCAAGGTCCAGCTCGCCTGCGCCGCCATCACGCTGTTCATGGGCGCCCCGCTCTACCTGATCACCCTGGCGGCGCTGTCCAGCCGCCGGTCGCTCAACGAATTCCCGCTGTCGCTGCTGCCCACGTCGCTGTCCGGCGAGACGATGTCGACGTTCCTGCAGTCGACCGGCATCCTCGGGGGCCTGCTCAACTCGCTCACCATCGGACTGTCCACGGTGGCGCTGTCACTGCTCATCGGCCTCCCTGCCGGTTACGCGATGGCACGGTACGCGTTCAAGGGGCGGGACCCGTACCAACTGGCCCTGCTGTTGACCCGTGCCCTGCCGATCGTGGTCCTCTCCGTCCCGCTGGCCCGGATCTTCCTCGACACCGGCCTGTACGACACGACGTACGGCGTGACCCTGCTGCACACAGCGCTCGCGCTGCCCACCACCATCCTGATCACGTCGGCGATCTTCCTGGGCGTCTCCCGCGAGCAGGAGGAGGCCGCCATGATCTTCGGTGCGTCCCCGCTCGCGGCGTTCGCCCGCGTCGTCGTCCCGCAGGCCCTGCCCGGCATCGCCGCGTCCGCGATGTTCACGTTCGTGCTGAGCTGGAACGAGGTCCTCGGCGCCAGCATCCTGACCCTCAACCGGCGCACCCTGCCCGCCCAGGTCCTCGCCACCCTGGCCGACTCACCGCTCGCGTTCCGCTTCGCCGGTGGCCTGGCCCTGGTCGTGCCGGCCCTGATCTTCATCGCGGTGGCCCGCCGCTACCTGCTCAACATGTGGGGAACCACCCTCAGATAGGACATCCGCATGGCCGGAGTGACCGTCACCAACCTGGTGAAGACGTACCCGTCGGGCAACCGGCGCGCGACCGACGACATCTCCCTGGACGTGGCCGACGGCGAGTTCCTCGTGCTCGTCGGCCCGAGCGGCTGCGGCAAGACGACGCTGCTGCGCATGGTGGCCGGGCTGGAGACCCCCGACGGCGGGACGGTGACGATCGGCGGGCGCGATGTGACCCGCCTCCCGGCCCGCGAGCGGGGGCTGTCGATGGTCTTCCAGTCGTACGCCATCTTCCCGCATCTGAAGGTCCGCCAGAACATCGGCTTCGGCCTGACCATGCAGAAGGTCCCGAAGCCGGAGTGGAACACCCGCGTCGAGCGGGCCGCCGAGCTGCTCGACCTGACCGACTACCTGGACCGGCACCCGGCCCAGCTCTCCGGCGGCCAGCGCCAGCGCGTCGCGGTCGCCCGGGCCATCGCGGTCGACGCCGACGTCCTGCTCATGGACGAACCGCTCTCCAACCTCGACGCCCTGCTGCGCCTGCAGTTCCGCGCCGAGCTCAAGAAGATCGTCGCCCGGCTCGGCACCACCACCCTCTACGTCACCCACGACCAGGCCGAGGCGATGAGCCTGGGCGACCGGGTCGCGGTCATGCGCGACGGCCGCATCGCCCAGATCGGCGCCCCCATGGACGTCTACGACCGCCCCGGCGAACGCTTCGTGGGCGGCTTCCTCGGCGCACCCCCGATGAACTTCTTCACCGCCACCGTCCACCAGGGCAGCCTGGTCGTCGACGATCAGTCCGTGCCCGCCCCCGCCTCGCTCGCCTCCTGGAACGACAAGAAGATCCTGGCAGGCATCAGGGCGGAGAACATCACGATCACCCAGGGCCAGGCCCAGGAGGGGGTCGAGGCCGAGGTCGAGGTCGCCGAGCCGACGGGGTCGGCCATCCTGCTGACCGTACGCTGGGCAGGTGGCGAGCTGAAGGTGCAGACCGGCCCGGGCCTCCGCGTCGCACCGGGTGACCGCCTCCGCCTCGAACTCCCCGCCGCCGCACTACGCTTCTACGACCCGGAGACCGGCTTGGTGCTCGCCTGATACCCATCGGGCCGTCGCAACGCCGACAGCGCCCGGACCTGCCGATCGAGGCGGCTCCGTTTCTACCATTGATGACTATGCGTAGCCTCCGGCTCGCGGCAGCCGTCCTCGTCACCTGCGCAGCCATCGCCTGCGCCTGTTCACCGCGCGAGGAGCCCGCCGCTTCCACCTCCAGCGCCCCGGCTCTCTCGGCATCACCGTCGGCGGCCACTCGGCCGACCGCCCCCGGCACGACTCTGCCCCCGGCGCCGCGGCCGGATCCGACCCAGCCGCGGACGGCTCAGCCGACCACAGTTCCACCAACAGTGCCCCGGACCACCTCTGTCACACCGCGCGGCGGGTCCCGGGTCGTGCGGTGGATCAAGAACCTGGGCATCACCGGTGGCGGCGATCCCGGTGGTGAGGCCGGCGCCTACACGGCGCTGGCCACGGGCGAGTGCGACCTGGTCTTCGAGATCACCAGGGACCAGGTGGGAGGGCACCAGGCCGATCTGTACAACGGTGCCGCCCACGCGTGCCTGGCCGCGTTCGAGGGCCGCACCGGCGACTGGGTGAAGGCCGAGGCCGCCTACCGCGAGTTCGCCCGACCGGACCCGACCCTCGGCTGTCTGGGCGTGGTGGTCCAGGCCATGCTCCGCGATCTCGTCACCGCGCACCGTGACAACCCGTCGGCCCGCTTCGTGCGCGAGGGCCAGTGCCCGGCGGTCAGACCGGCCTGCCCACGGCTGCTGCGGCTCGAACCCGATCATGGCCCGGTGGAGGGCGGCTACGAGGTCCGGCTGATCGGCGAGAATCTGCCCGCCGACGCGGTGATCTCCTGGGATCTCCACGATCACGGCGTCCGCACGAACGGCAACGAAGCCACCATGACCGTGCCGGCCGGCACGTCCGACGGACCGGTCTGGGTCTTCGTGCTCGGCTGGCCGTGGGGCATCTTCGGCACCACGGAATTCACCTACGACCCATGACGCAGCCCCGGGCGGTGGAGTCGCCGCTGGTGCGGTTGCTGGCCGATGTCGGTGTGGTGGTCGCGGCGGTGACCGCGGTGCTGTACTACTTCGGGTGGGTGCGGACCCGGTTCCAGGCGCGGGAGCTGGGCTTCGACGTGTCGGCGCTCAGCCTCACCACCACGGACTACGTCCTCAAGAGCCTCAACGTGCTGTTCCTGCCGCTGATCCTGTTGCTGGCGGTGATCCTCGTCGGCTATCAGGCGCACCGGCAGTGGGTGGTGCCTGCGATCGAGCGGCTGCCCGTGCGTACGGTCCTGCGCGCGGCCCGGCTGCTCGGCTGGGCCTGGGTGCCGCTGGCGGTGGTCGCCCTGATCCTGCTGGCCACGCCGGTCGCCGGGTACGCAATGCCGGTCACCCTCACCGCGTCGGTGCTGCTCGCTCGCTACGGCCGGTCCGTGCGCCAGGCCCGCAGCGGCACCGACCCGTGGCCGATGCCGACGCGGGTCATCGCGGTGATCCTGCTGGCGCTCGCGGTGTTCTGGTGCACCGAGCGGGTCGCTCGCACAACGGGCGAGGCGTTCGGCCGGGACTTCGCCGCCGACCCGGGCCAGCTGCCCGCGGTCGTCGTGTTCAGTGCCAAGGATCTGCGGCTGGCCGGCCCGGGGGTCACCCGCACGGTGACGCTCGACCCCCAGGCCGCCTACCAGTTCGAATATCGCGGCCTCTACCTGCTGGAACGCTCAGGTGACCGCTACTTCTTCATCACCATCGACCCCGGCCGCGTCATCGTGCTGACCGAGAACGACACGCTGCGGATGGAGTTCACCGCCCGCCGTTGACCAGCGGCAGGACCACCGAGGAGACGCCGGTGCGGACGCCGGCCTCGGTGCCTGCGGGGTAGCGCAGGGTGTGGTCGCGTTCGGTGCTGAGGATGATCACGCCAATGCGGTGGCCGGGGGCGAAGATGTGGTCCTCGGTCTGCAGGGTCCATGTGAACGTGTAGGGCTTTCCGGGCTGGACCGGGGTGGTGACCGAGGGGGAACGGCGGTTGCGGGTGTCGAGCCAGCCGCGGGTGACGATCTCCGAGGGCGTGGACGTGGTGACGTACTCGCGCTGGGCGAAGCAGCCCGGGTCGCCGGGGATGCCGGGGCCGACGCAGTCCTGGGTGGGCAGGCTGCGGATGCCCGCGTAGCGGTCGGCGGTGCCATAGTCGACGAGCATCGCCGTCAGGTACGGCGATTTGCCTGCCAGGTCGGCGCGCAGCGTGATCGTCGGCGTGCCGGAGAGGCGGGTCTCCTTGGTCAGAGGCTCCGAGAGGTACGCGAGCCGGTTCGGGTCGGCGACCGTGCCGTCGGCGGCGAGGTCCTCGGCCGTGCGCGAAGGGTTGTCGACAAAGGACTGCCGTGCTCCCGGTAGCGCCGGGCCACGCTTGAGGGCGCCGGAGCCGGTCAGCGAGAACGTGGTCGCCTTCGTGCCGGGCACGGGCCAGGTCTTCGAGGTGCGCCAGACGTTCGGGGCCACCTCCACGTCGGCGACCGGCTCGTTCATGATGCCGGTGTCGACGCCGCGGAGCCACTGGTCGAACCAGCGGTGCAGGGTGTCGAGCCAGACGTCACGGCGTACGTTGAAGGGGTCGGTGTGGCCCGCCTGGTGCAGCCAGATCTTGCGCGGGACGCGGTTGCGGGCCAGCGCATCCCACCACTGGCCGGCCTGCCCGGTGCGGACGTTGTCGTCGTGCAGGCCGTGGACCAGCAGCACGCTCGCGCGCACCTTGCCGGCGTCGCGCACATAGTCACGCTCGGCCCAGAAGCGGCTGTAGTCACCGGTGACCCGGTCCTGGTCCCGTTCGATCTGCGCCATGACGTCCGCGCAGACCTCCGGGTTCTCGCGGGTCAGCACCGCCTTGGCGAGCACGTCGGTGTCCTCGCCCTGGTAGCCGCCCGGAGCCACGACGCCGCCGTTGGCCCGGTAGTAGTCGTACCAGCTGGAGATGCCGGCGATCGGGACGATCGTGTCGAGGCCGCGCACGCCGGTCGCGGCGACGGCGTTGGGCAGGGTGCCGTTGTAGGAGACGCCGATCATGCCGGTGTGGCCGGTGGACCAGCTCGCGCGGGCGGGGGCGCCGGTGGCGTCGACGCCGCGGGCCCGGCCGTTGAGCCAGTCGACGACCGCCTTCATGCCCAGGGTCTCGTTGCGGCCGCCGGAGGTCGGGCAGCCGGTCGAGCCGCCGCTGCCGAGGCTGTCGGCGAAGACCACCGCGTAGCCACGCGGCACGAAGTAGTTGTCGAGATAGCCCGAGAACACAATGGACTCAACGCGGTCCGTGCCGGGATCGGCGCTGCGCAGGGCATCGGAGCCGTCGCGGTCCACGTCGTCGTGGTTGGGAACGTCGTTGAGCCCCGCGTAGTACGGGCTCGCCTGGAAGATGACCGGCACCTTGAGGTCAGGGCCGGACTCGCGCGGGCGGATGATGCGCACCGCCACCCGGTCGGGCTGCCCGTCGTTGTCACTGTCGGTCGGAACCTGCACCCAGATCTGCTCGCGGATCGCCTGGGTGTAGTCGTAGACGGGCTCGGAGGCGGCGGGGGCGTGCACAGTGGCCGCCCCTGCCGCCGTCGCGGGAAGGATCGTGGCGATTGATACGGAGACGGCCAGGAGCCGTACCCCACGTAGGACGGATCGCATGCCCTACCCTATCGTTCGGCGTCGATTCGTTGACGCCCTTGGAGACCAAGCACGGGAGAGATCCAGATGACCGGTACGGATCATGGCGCCGGTCGTCGCACGATCGTCTTCGCCGTGACGCTGTCGTTGCTGCTCGGCTTTGCCCGCTCGGGTGCGCCGTCGCTGACCCTGCAGGTGTTCTTCACGCTGTTCGTGGTCGCGGCGACGCTCTGGATCCGCGGGCAGTACCTCGACAGCCTCGATCACCACCAGTGGCTGATCTCCCGGCGTACGGCCATGGTGCTGATCGTGGTGGCAGTGGCGCTCGTGGCCTCCTTCCTGGTGTTGCACAGCGCCGGGACGGCCCTGCTCGGGATCCTGGTGCTGTATTTCCTGGCCGGCACCGGGGTGACCTGGTTGCGGCAGGGCCCGCTGAGCGAGGAGCGGCGGCTCGTGCTGGCGCTCGGGCTGCTCGGCACGGGCGCGGTCCTCGCCCTGATCGGCGTGCTGGTGCTCGGTGGCGGCGAGGGCACGGCGTGGGTGGTGCTCGAGCTGGCGTTGCTGGGCCTCGCCTTCTTCGCGTTGCTCCCGGTCGGGCTGGCCGTGTTCTCCGAGGTCGCCGTGCGGCGGCTGTGCGCGGGACCGTCACCGCACCGGCTGCGGGCGGGGCTCGCAGGCCTGGTGATCTACCTGGCCGCGGTCGCGCTGATGTGGTGGCTGACCCGCTCGCCGTGGCTGCTCGGCGCGATCGTGGTGCTGTCGCTGCTGGTGATCGCGATGACGTCGACGACGCAGGCCGACATCGCGTTCGCGATGGCCGTGATCGCCCTGCTCGGGGTGACGCCGCTGCCCGCCGACCTGCCCGTGCAGCTGCAACCACGGCGCGACGGGCAGCGGCTGCTGGTGGCGCTCGGCGACTCGTACATGTCCGGGGAGGGTGCGTCCACCTACTACCGGGGCACCGACGAGGGCGGGGGCGACCAGTGCCGCCGCTCCCCCACCGCCTGGTCGGCGATGGCCGGGCAGCAGCGCCCGTTCGGCCGGGTGGAGTTCCTCGCCTGCTCCGGTGCCAAGACCGTTAACGTTCAGACGGGTACGCTGCCCGTGCGCTCAGGTGCGCCGGTTCCGGAGCCACAGACCGGGGAGACGGGTACGCAGCTCGACCGCTATCTGCACGACTACGGCCCCGATTACACGCCGAGTCTCGTGGTCGCCGGGATCGGGGGCAACGACGCGGGGTTCTCCACGATCGGGTTGATGTGCCTGGCCCCGGGCAACTGCGACGACGAGTCCCGCTTGTGGACCGATGCCCTCCCCCAGGTGCGGGCCGGGCTGCGGGACACCTATCGGCAACTCGACAGTCTGTTTCCGCGTACGCCGATCGTGGTCGTTCCGTACCCGGATCCGATCGACCTGGACGGACGTTGTGACGACGTCTCGCTCACCCCGCGGGAGCGGCTCTTCCTGCACGAGTTCGTGACCCGCGGGCTGAACGCGATGGTGGCGCAGACCGCGAACGAGTTCGGCTTCTACTATCTCGGCGGCATGGAGTCGGCGCTGGCCGACGCGCACCTGCAGCTGTGCGACCCCCGCAACCAGGGCCGGCCCGGGCTCAACTTCATCGGCGTCCGCTCCGTACGCGGCATCGCTGAGCAGCGGTTCAACCCCAAGAACTGGTCGCACAGCAGCCTGCACCCGAACGAGCGCGGGCACACGGCGATGCTGCAGGCGTTCGAGAGCTGGCTGCCCGAGGACCTGGATGTTCTGCGCCCGCGGCTGACCGCGTTCCCCGCCGGGTCGGCGGTGACCGAGGCCGCGGTGCCACGGGTCGAACCGCCCTGCGACGTGCTCGACACCAGCCCGGCCGGGTGCCGCCCGCGCGGGATGCAGTGGGCCAAGGGACAGGTCGGCACCATGCTGCTGACCGAGGGGTGGATGGGGCTGGTCGCGCTCGCCGGCATCTGGCTCGCCGCCGTGGCCTTCTTCGGCGACCGCAGACATCACTCCGCCGTGGATTCGACCTTGGTGGCGACCCCGCCGAAACCTCGGGAGAAGGACGCTGAGCGAAGCGAAATCGGCCCGCAGAAGATCGAAAACGACTCCTCCACAGCTGCCGGCTCCGGGTCGAAGATCAATTAGGCTGATCGATATCGGTCACGAGGCCTGGACTCCGGGGCTTGGACGCTTGACCCCGCAAACACCCCTGTGCGACCGTCCGAAAGGGATGCGATCGCTAGCCGCACCGTGCGCGGCGTGAACAGCGCATTCATGCGGACGGAGATCGCCGTCCCGGTCATTTCAGGACACGTTGACCTTGGCATAAATCACTGCTTGTAATCTGCGAATCACTCTCCGTACGCTGATGGCACACAGCCCATCGATCGGCTTGAACCCTTCAGCGCATCGGGGAGCATCGCATGGTTATCAAGGTTGTCGAGCAGATCAACGACGACGAGCTCATCGAGACCGCGTGGAAGATGTACGAGGAATCGTTCCGGGGCCTCAACGCCCTGGCGGTCCAGCGTCACCTCATGTTCCAGAACGAGTTCGATGAGGTCATGCGGGACGGACGGGTGCAGAAGTACCTGAGCCTCGACGACGAGGGCACCCTGGTCGGGATGTCGACCTACACCAACGACCTCGACGCGATGCCGCTGATCTCACCGCAGTACTTCGAGAAGCGGTGGCCGGAGCTCTACGCCCAGCACAAGATCTGGTACTGCGGCTTCGTGGCCGTGCTGCCGACCGGCCGCGCGAACTCGTCCTTCTCCGACCTGGTGGAGGCGATGTACCTGTTCGCGGCGGCGCAGAACGGCATCATCGGACTTGACTTCTGCGGCCACAACGACGAGATCCGCAAGATGAGCCGGGTCATCCGGATCATGTTGCACCGCTTCTCCGGCAACTGCGAGGCGGAGATGATGGACGCCCAGCAGTTCTGGATCTACCAGTTCCCGCAGGCGGCCTGACCCCCACTCAGGCTTCGGACACGCCGCTGACCGCCCGCCGCTTCGACCGGATCCGAGCTCTTGGGGGGGCTGGCGGATCCCGGTCGGCACGGAGATCTCCTTTCGTGTCGGGACCGGCGGGCGGTTCGGCGTGTTTCCACGGAATCAAGCTCTACTTCCAGCGCGAGGGCTCCGGCGGGGTCTCCCAGCGCGACGGCTCGGGCGAGCCCTCCCACTGCGCCTGCGGCGGCGGTCCGGACGGCGCCGGCGGGCCCTGCGGTTCCCAGGGTGACTGCTCCGGGTACGGCTGGGGCTGGTCCTGGTACGGCGGGCGTTGCTCGTACGGCTGGTCCGGATACGACCCGCCCTGGTACGACTGGCCCGGATACGACTGGCCCGGATACGACTGGCCCGGATACGACTGGCCCGGGTACTGGCCCGGCTGCGGCGGCTGGCCCTGATGGGACGGGCCCTGATGCGACTGGCCCGGCTGGAGCTGGCCCGGCACCGGTTGCTGGTGCTGCTGTTGCTGCATCTCCCGGCCGGCGGCCAGCATCGCGCGGGCACTGAGCGCCTCCGGGTGCGAGCCCGAGTTGCTGTTCTTGACCCGCGGGGCGTCCACCAGGGCCCGGCCCTCGGTGCCCCGGCCGATCGCGGCGTACACCTCCGGCCGGCCCGCCCGCATCGCCATCGCCCAGCCGAAGCCGAAGAGCGCGAAGAGCAGGTACCCGGTCGGGAAGAGCCAGTGGTAGATCGACCCCGACTCGACCTGCAGCAGGTCGCCGAGCCCGTAGATCGTCGCCGCCAGGATCACGCTGAGCAGCACGAACGCGGTGATCGGGGCGACCTTGGCGCGCCACCTGTTCTCCTGGTGGCGGTGCCGGACGAAGAACATCACCACCGCCGCCGACGCGCTCCACATCAGGATGAGCACGCCCAGCCCGCCGACCACGGTCAGCCACGCGAACAGGTAGACCAGCGGGTCGGCGCCGGTGAGACGGTAGATCACCAGCACGACCAGGGCGAGCACGCTCTGGGTGATCGAGCCGACGATCGGCGCCCCGGTCCGCGGGTGGGTGTATCCCCAGGCGCGGGGCAGGACCCCTTCACGACCGAGGGCGAACTGGTAGCGCGAGACCGCCGCGTGGAAGGCGAGCAGCGCGGCGAAGATACTCGTCATGAAGAGCACATAGCCGATGTTGATCAGCGCCTCGGGCACGTGCGGGCTGACCAGGTTGAAGATCAGGTCGGTCGAGTCGGCGTTGGCGGCTGCGACGATGGTGCGCGGGCCGGCGCCGACGGACATCGCCCACGCGGAGAGCCCGCAGAGCAGGCCGGCGAGGATGACCGCGAGGTGCGTCGCCCGGGCGATCGTCTTCTTCGGGTCCTTCGCCTCCTCCGAGAGCACGACCGTGGCCTCGAACCCGACGAAGCCGCCGATGGCGAGCACCATCATCGCCGCGACCTCGGGCGTGAAGACCTGCACCGGGTTCAGTGTCGAGAAGTCGACCGAACCGGTGGCAGGGTTCGCGACCATCACCGCGTCGTAGATCAGCACGATGACGATCTCGAGGACCAGCAGGACGGCGAGCACCTTGCCGCTGAGGTCGATCCAGAGCAGGCCGAGCACCGAGACCAGCACCCACGCCACGATCGCGCAGGTGAACCAGCCGGCTGTGATGCCGAGCCCGCCGAGAACCCCCGAGGCGACCACCCCGAACAGACCGAACAGACCGATCTGCATCAACGCGTACGCGGGGAGCGCGACGAACGCGGCACCCACGCCCGGAATGCGTCCCAGCCCGTGACTGATGTACGAGTAGAACGCGCCGGAGTTGACGATGTGGCGGCTCATCGCGACGAACCCGACCGTGAAGATCGACAGGATCGCCGCGACGACGAGATAGACCACCGGGACAGCGGTGTTCCCGACCACCGCGTAGATAGTGGTGATGGCCCCGATCACCACGGTGAGCGGAGCGGCACCCGCCACGCCGAAGAAGAACACCGAAGGAACGCCGAGCCGGTTTCGGGCCAGAGCGGTCGAAACGATGTCCGGCTCGGACGAGTCCTTACGCGCCATCAAGAGCCTCCCAGCCCATTGATCGAAGTTGTCCCGCCGGCGGTGATGACGACCGACCGGACTCACCGCCTACCGACGGCGAGCACGGAACCGACGGACGACTCGGTGTGCTCGATGAGCTGACGAAAATCCTCGGGCAGCGACCCGATGGCGGTGGGCAGCTGGGTGAGGGCCTGCCGGTGGACCTCGAAGTCCCACAGCACGAACCGGGTGAGCCCGGTCGCGACGACCAGACCGGCCAGGAGCCGGTCGCTGGTCGACATCTCCAGGCCACGGACCATGATGTTGGCCAGCCGCATCGGCGCCCACGCCGCCGCGTTACGCTGCGCCTCATTATTGGGCATGTAGAAGGTATGGGTCGAAAGCATCCGCCGGCGAGTCACCGATTCCACCGCACCGGAACGCATCAGCCGCTCCCCTACCCGTTCCGGCGCATCCTGCGACAGATACGCGAGCCAGGTTCGGACATCGCGGTGCTGCGGCTGAGCGATGAGCAGTTCGAGTACAGAATGCGACAACGAGTCCCTAGGTGGTTGACGACTCTCGATGCGCAAGTCACCGTCGAAGATGCGCAACCGCCCTTCGAGCACTAGCTCACCCAACAGGGCGGCGGCGAGCCCCAGGCCGGTGGCCCGGGGATGCAGACGTGACCGGCCGGTACGGTCCTCATGTGCGATCAGGAAGAACTGGTCAGCCAGCACGCCGCCACTCCTTAGGACAACATCGACAGGACAACATCGACGCGATTTGTCGACGAGGCAACTACCTGTATAGAAGGCAATAACTCGCTGTCGGAAGCATCATGTACCCACCTCCGAGGTCAATGCAAGAAGTACTAGACTCGGAATCCACTCGTGATGTCCACCATGGATCATGGGTGTCAGTAGGCCGGGTATCGACGCCTCAAGATCGAGGGAGTCATGGTGTCCACAGACGAGGGACCCACGCTGCGCCGACGCCGTTTGGGGACGGAGTTGAAACGTTGTCGCGAGCGCGCGGGGCTGACCCAGGAAAGCGTCTCGCGGCATTTCGAGTGGCACGCCGCGAAGGTCACGCGCATCGAGACGGCGCGGGTCGCGGTCACCCCTCGTGACGTCCGTGACCTGCTGACCCTTTACGGGATCGATGACGAACAGTATCGGGAAGCACTGCTCGAGCTGGCTCGGTCGTCGAAGCAGAAGACCTGGTGGACCGACTACCGGGACATCATGCGGCCGGGCAACTTTGTCGGCCTCGAGGCCGAGGCGTCGTCACTGCGCGCCTGGGAACCCATCATCGTGCCTGGATTGCTCCAGACTGAGGCATATATCCGGGCGTTGATGCGGACCGGGCGCTCATGGGATCCGCCGGCGCAGATGGATCGTCGAGTCGCGCTGCGGCTCAAGCGGCAGAGCCGGCTCAGCGGGGCGAATCCGCTCGAGCTCACCGCGATCATCGACGAGTCGGTGGTGCGACGCTCCGTAGGCGGACCCGAGGTGATGGACGACCAACTTCGCCATCTCATCGATATGGCTAAATTACCCAACGTGACATTGCAGGTCCTCCCGTTCGATGCCGGAGAACACCCGTTCCTTGGTGGCTCAGCAGCACTTTTGGAGTTCCGGGAGACCACTCATTTGGATGTAGTTTACTTGGAGGGGCTTGCGGGCGACCTCTACGAAGAGCAACATTCAGAGGTCGCCCGTTACCGTGCGGAGTTCGAGCGACTGAGCACAAGGGCACTGGAACCCAGGTTGACCCTTAAGATGATCGAAAGCCTCCTACGCGCGTAGGAGGCTGACGTACGCACGCACAATCGCATATCGAAGGGAGGTGTGTGGTCATGTCGACGCATCATCTCAACGCTGCCGTCTGGAAAAAGAGCAGTCGCAGCAACGGAAACGGCGGCAACAACTGTGTCGAGGTCGCAATCCTCGACACAGCCGTTGCCGTGCGTGACAGCAAGAACCCTTCGGGTCCCGCTCTCGTCTTCAACCCGGCGCATTGGTCCGAGTTCTTGAACTCGGCCAAGGACGGCGAGTTTGATATCAACCGCTGAGAGACGTTACCGATCGGCACGCACAGACGGGAAGTAGATACGCTAGGTAAACTTCCCGTAGCTCCAAGATCCAATTTAAGATAGTGCAAAGCCCCTGATCAGGAGCTTTGCACAATGCATTCGGGGCGCCTCCTGCCGGGGGCGCCCCGAACTGCAGTACAGGCCTCGCTGCAATTTGCAGATGATCAATGCCAATTCGATCTCCATGCGCGCAGGTCATAGCCCTTATCGACGATCGAGTGCATACTGATGGCGCACTCTCCGCATTGACGAGACCACTTAGCGTAAGGGGCCTTCGTTGCGCCAGTCTTCCGCCATCGTCGCCACTCCCGCACCCACCCGCGCCGTCCACCCCGGACCCGTGCTCGAGATGCGAGCCAGCCGCATCGTCGCAGCTCTCGACGGTTTCCGGACGGCCTTCCCCGGCATCCGCCCGTTCTACGCGACCAAGTGCAACACCCACCCCGGCGTGCTCAGCACGCTGCACAACGCCGGGGCCGGTTTCGAGGTCGCCTCCGTCCAGGAGGTCGACCTGCTCCGCGAGACCGGCGTCCAGCCCTGCGACATGCTCTTCAGCAACCCCGTGCGGGCCCGCGAGCAGACCGCGAGGGCCGCGGAGGCCGGCGTCTACCGGTTCAGCGTCGACTCCTACGAGGAGGTGCGCCGGGTCGCCGAGGAGGCCCCCGGGAGCTGCGTCTACGCCCGCCTGATCACCGCCGGGGACGACAGCGTCGTCCCGAGCGAGGGAAAGTTCGGTGTGGACGCGGCCGGTGCGGTCAGCCTGCTGGTCCAGGCCCGCGAGCTCGGCCTCACGCCGTACGGCATCACGTTCCACATGGGATCGCAGTCGCTGCATCCCGGGGCACTCGACCGGCCCCTGCGTGAGGTCGCGGCGATCATGGAGAGACTCTCGCAGGTGGGCATCACGCTGCAGATGGTCGACATCGGCGGCGGGTTCCCGGCCCGCTACGACGAGCCGGTGCCCGCCCTCGAACTGTTCGGCCGGGTCGCCGCGGCGGGCATCGCGCGGTTGCCGTACCCCGTGGAGGTCTTCGCCGAACCGGGCCGCGCCCTGGTCGCCGAGGCCGGGACGTTCCGCTGCCGGGTCATCGGTGTCGCCGAGCGCCCGTCCGGCTGGTGGGCCCACACCGACCTGGGCGTCTTCCACGGCCTGATGGAGGTCCTGGAGTCCGGTGGCAATCTTCACTATCCGATCCACGACACCCGGGGCCTGCGCCTGCGCCGCTGTTTCCATCTCACCGGGCCGACCTGCGACAGCCAGGACACCTGGGCCCGCAACGTCCTGCTCTCCGCCGACCTGCGCGAGGGCGACGAGCTCCTCGTCAGCTCCGCAGGCGCCTACACCAGCGTCTACGCCTCCCGCTTCAACGGTTTCGCGCCGCCGCGGGTGGTCATGATCTAGAACCCCGCTAGGGTCTGAGGTCGACCACGACCGGGGAGAACCTATGACCGACTACGACCGCGAAGACGAGTGGGACGCCGTGGAGGACGACGGCGTCCTGGACTCCAAGGACACGCTCGACGACAACCGCGTCGGTGACCCGCTGGACGTGGGCTACGAACCGGCCGACGCGTACGCGGGCGCCGACCGCTTCGGCACCACCGCTGCCGAGGCCCGCCAGGGCGAATCCCTCGACCAGCTCCTCAGCGAGGAGGAGCCGGACATCGACCCCTACGCCGACGACGACTCGGACGAGGACGAGCTCATCCGCCGCGGCGACGACAGCGAGCCCCGCTCGGGCCGCCTCATCGCCGACGACGAGGGCCTCGGCCCCGACGAGGAAGCCGAATCGGTCGCCTACGACGCCGGCATCGACTCCGGCGCCGCCAGCGCCGAGGAGGCCGCCATCCACATCGTCGACGACCCCGACAGCCAGGGCACCGGCCCGCGCCTCTGACCTCGGCCCCTGGCCGTTGGACCCCTGACCAGGGGCCTGCGGTGACAACCACGCCCGGTCGTTGCGAAAGCTGCAACGGCCGGGCTGGTTTGTACCCCGTTCTGTTCCAGGATTTTGTGCACTATCCGATGAATCTGCGCGACATCGGCTGCTGGTTGACCGCGTGCTGGAGCCAGCCGTGGAGGTCCTCGAGGTGCCAGGTGCGGACGATGCGGCCGTGGTTGATCTGGTGGAACTCGTGGATGGTGATCGAGCTGGGTTTGCCGGTCGCGGGAACGCCGAGGAACTCGCCGCGGTGGATGCCGGTCAGTTCCGCGCGGACCGCGACCCGGCCCGATGAGCCGATGATGTCGTGCAGGACGACTTTTGCGTCCGCGAAGCTCGTGTGGAACTGCTCGATGATCGGCTTCAGGCCCGCCGGGCCGGGGCGCTGGCCCGGGGCTGAGGGGATGTCCTCCCAGCCGGGCGCGAGCACGTCGTCGAGGAGGTCGGGTTCGCCGCCGACCGCGCGGTAGAGCGTCTCGACGAGCCGGCGCTCCTCGTCGGTGGCCCCGTAGACAGCCGGGCCGTCGTGGGCGGCGGGTGCAGCTGCGGCGAGGAGTGTTTTCAGGATGGCGGCGGAGGCGGGGCGGCCGGGGGCGGTGAACATGCCGGCCGGGTTGAGGTAGGCGTGGTGGGCCGGGGTGCCGGGGGCGAAGCGGCGGCTCTCGGGGAGGGGGCCGGCGTCGTGGGTGTCGTAGCCGAGGGTGTTGAGCAGGGCCGTGACCGTTGTCTTGGCGGTGGGGTCGTTGCCGGCGACGGGCAGGGCGCTGCGGTCGGGGGCGCCGGACGGGCGGCCGAGGGTGGCGAGGTGTTTGAAGAAGATGTTGTTGAAGGCCTTGACGACGTACGCCTCCGGCAGGTGTTCCTGGAGCAGGTCACCGGCCGTGGTGGTGCCGTCCTCGATCCCGGCGAAACGGCCGTCGCGGTCGGGGTTGTAGTTGGTGGTGTCGATGACGATCTTGCCGCGCAGGGGTCCGGCGGGGATCTCGGGGAAGGCCTTCAGCGGGATCGTCGCCACGACGATGTCCCCCGCCTGTGCGGCCTCGTCCACCGTTGCCGCGCGGGCCCGCGGTCCGAGCTGTGCGGCCAGGTCCTGCAGCGTCTCGGGGCCGCGGCTGTTGCTCAGCACGACGTCGTGGCCCGCATCCACGGCCAGGCGCGCGAGCGTGCCGCCGATTTTTCCGCTGCCGATGAAACCGATCGTGGTCATGTGTTGTCCTTCGGTATGCCCACAAGTCAAGGAGTGCCTTGACTTTAGCGAAGGGGTCCCTGCGTTTGTCAAGAACGTAGAATTCGGCAGAAGCAGGAGCCCGGCACGGGCAGGGGTATGGGTTCTGCAGGAGCAGGGAGATCAGGGGCGATGACCGAAACGCGCGTCACCGTGCGCCGCCCGCAGCGGGCCGATGCCCGGCGTAACTTCGATGCGCTGCTCGACGCCGCCCGGGAGGTGTTCGCCGCCGATGGTGCCGGGGCATCGCTGGAGGGGGTCGCGCGGCGGGCCGGGGTCAACATCGCGACGCTCTACCGGAACTTCCCCACCCGTCAGCATCTGTTCGAGGCCGTCTATCTCGACGAGGTCGAGGCGCTGGCCCGGGTCGCCGCCGAACGGGACGACCTGGATCCGTGGGAGGCGCTGGAGACGTGGTTGCGGCAGTTTGTCAGTTACGCGACCACCAAGAAGGCCGTCTACGACGCGATCGCGCACAACGAGGCGATGTTCGTGACGTGCCGCGACATCATCCACGCTGCAGGGCGGCCGTTGCTCAAGCGGGCCCAGGAGGCCGGTGCCGCCCGGGGCGACGTGAGCTTCGACGACGTGTTGTTCCTGGTCAACGGGGTCAGCGGGGCGAACTTCGTGCAGGAGGCCCAGCGGGACCGGGTGCTCGCCATGGCGCTGGACGGGGTCCGGGCGCGCGGCTGAGTTCCGTCCCTTCGACGGGGATCTCTGGCCGTTCTGCCAGCCTGACACCGCAGGTGGGGGACGGTAGCGTGCGGCGCTGTGACCAAACGGATCCTCGGCGTGTTCGCTGTTGTGCTGCTGCTCGCTGCCGGGGCGGGGTGCACATCGGACGATCCGGCGCCGCAGGCCGGGCCCGACAGGATCAGTCTCGGGGTCATTCCGATCGTGGACGTGGCCCCCGCGTACCTGGGGAAGGCCAAGGGGTTCTTCTCGAAGCGGGGCATCGAGCTGACCATGGTCCCGGAGCAGGGTGGCGCGCCGATCGTGCAGGGCGTGCTGAGCGGAAAGTACGCGTTCGGGTTCAGCAACGCGACCTCGTTGATCGCGGCGACGGCCGGGGGTGCGCCGCTCAAGGCCGTCGCCAACGGGGTGGCGTCGACCGGGCGGCCGGGGCGGGACTTCTCCGCCGTCGTGGTGCGGGACGGGAGCTCGATCCGGACGGCGAAGGATCTGGCGGGCAGGAAGATCGCCGTGAACACGCTGAAGAACCTGGGCGACACCACCATCCGGCAGTCGGTACGCAAGGACGGCGGCGACCCGGGCCACATCGATTTCGAGGCGATGCCGTTCTCGGCGATGCCCGCCGCGCTGCAGGCCGGCAAGGTCGACGCCGCGTGGGTGGTGGAGCCGCAGCTGTCCGAGGCGCTGACCCAGGGATCGCAGGTGGTGGCGTCGAACTATGTCGACACGGCGCCGGACCTGACCGTGGCGCTGTACTTCGCCGGGACCGCGCTCCTCGGCAAGGACCCTGACCTGGTCGCACGGTTCACCGCGGCGATCGACGAGTCGCTCGCCTACGCGGCGGCGCATCCGGACGAGGTCCGCGACATCATCGGGACCTACACGCCGATCACGGACGTGGTGCGGACCGCGATGATCCTGCCGAACTGGCCGCACGACATCAACCGCGGCTCGTTGCAGCGCCTCGCCACCCTGGGCACCGAGGACGGCATCTTCACCGGCACGCCGCAGCTCGACCAACTGCTGCCGTAGCCGGGGCGGGCAGAGGCCCGTCCGGCACGAGACGGGCCGGCACCGGACGAGTCAGCACCGGACGGGTCAGCAGGAGATGGGGTTCTGCTCGACGTTGCGGGCGACCTGGCAGCCGACCTGGCGGACCACCTCGATCTGCTCCTTGCTCAGCCCGTCGATCACGTAGCGGCGGACGGCGGCCACGTGCCCGGGGGCCGCCGCGACGACGAGGTCCCAGCCGGCGTCGGTGAGCACGGCGACGGTGAAGCGGGCGTTCTCCGGGTCGGGCTCACGGCGTAGCAGGCCGCGGGTCTCGAGCCGCTTGACGACGTTGGAGAGCCGGGAGAGCGAGCTGTTGACCATGCTCGCCAGCTCGCTCATCCGCAGTGTGCGGCCCTCGGTCATGGAGAGGCCGCTCAGCGCCATGTAGTCGAACAGGGTCAGGTTGTTGTCGCGTAGGAGCTGGGCGTCGAGCGCGGACGGCAACTTGAAGATCAGGCTCGCCAGCGCCAGCCACGCGGCGCGCTCATCACCCTCGAGCCACTGGGTCTCTTCCTGCTCCTGCTGCATACCCGCAAGCCTACGACCCGGGAACACCTGCGAAAGTGACGGATCTCGCATTGAGTTCAATCTTGAAGTCAGCGTGCTACCTTCTAGCTTCAAGGTTGAACCGAGAGAGGAAATCCCCGTGACGCTGTTCCGGCTGGACGCCAGTATTCGTGTTGAGGGCTCCGCGAGCCGCGAGATCGCGGACATCGTCGAGCAGGAGTGGCTCGCCGCCCACCCCGGTGACGCCATCGAGCGCCGGCACATCGGCACCGAGCCGATCCCCGCCACCTACTGGGCCGCCGCCGTCAACGCGCCCTACACCCCCGAGGCCGACCGCACGCAGGAGCAGGTCGCCGCGGCCGCGCTCGCCGAGACGCTGGTCGACGAGCTGCTCGCCGCCGACGCGATCCTGTTCGCCGTGCCGCTCTACAACTTCGGGCCGTCGCAGCACATCAAGGCGTACATCGACCTGGTCGGCACGTCGCCGCGGGTCGCCAGCGGGCCGTTCCTCGCCGGCAAGAAGGTCGTGCTCGCCACCGTGCGCGGCGGCGCGTACGGCGAGGGCACCCCGCGCCACGGCTGGGACCACTCGACGCCGTTCCTGAAGCGCATCCTCGCCGACTCGTGGGGCGCGGACGTGACCGTGGTCGAGCGCGAGTTCACCCTCGTCGGCGTGAACCCGGCCCTCGACGACTTCAAGGACCTCGCCGCCCAGATGCACGCCGGCGCCGTCGAGTCCGCCCGCGAGGCCGGCAAGGTGCTCGGCGCACTCTGATCCCTTCCGCGAGACAGCGCCCACCCCACGGGGGTGGGCGCTCCCGTTCCACCACCCCGCCGTCGCCCCTGGCCGGACTGAAGGCTCGTTTTTCGTTTTACGAGCCCGGAAAGACGGTGGATTGCGCAGCCGCGCGGACGGCGTACGGCTGATTCCGTTTCGTTCTTGAAAAATGCTTCGGATTTGCTTGTCTCCACGGCTCGGCGTGTGTCAAGGTCCCTCCACGCCGACCGGGGAGGGTCCGACTACGTTGAGTGAAGCGCTGCCCGTCCTGCGGAATTTCGTCGCGGGGTCCTATGCCGAGCCCGCCGACGGGCGCACGTCGCCGGTCATCGATCCGAGCACCGGCGGGACGTACGCGCACGCACCGGTCTCGACCGCCGAGGACGTCGACGCCGCGATGGCAGCCGCCGCGTCCGGCTTCGAGACCTGGCGCGACGCGACCCCGGCCGACCGCCAGCGCGCCCTGCTGCGGATCGCCGACGCCGTCGAGGCCCGGGCCGAGGAGATCATCGCCGCGGAGTGCCGCGACACCGGAAAACCCATCGAGGCGACCCGGCAGGAGGAGATGGCACCGCTCCTCGACGAGCTGCGTTTCTTCGCCGGTGCCGCCCGTGTCCTCGAGGGCCGTTCGGCCGGCGAATATCTTCGTGACCACACGTCCTGGGTGCGACGCGAGCCGATCGGTGTCTGCGCGCAGGTGACGCCGTGGAACTATCCGATGGTCATGGCGGTGTGGAAGTTCGCACCCGCGATCGCCGCCGGCAACGCCGTCGTGCTCAAGCCCTCCGAGACCACCCCGGTGACGACGCTGCTGCTCGCGGAGATCGCCGCGGAGTTCCTGCCGCCGGGTGTGCTCAACGTCGTGTGTGGCGATCGCGACACCGGCCGGGCGCTGGTCGCGCACCCGCTCCCCCAGCTCGTCTCGATCACCGGTTCCACCCGCGCGGGCATGGAGGTCGCCGCGGGTGCCGCCGCCGACCTCAAGAAGGTCCATCTCGAGCTGGGCGGCAAGGCACCGGTGATCGTGTTCGACGACGTGGACATCGCGTCCGCCGCGTCCGCCATCGCCGGGGCCGGTTACTTCAACGCGGGTCAGGACTGCACCGCCGCGACCCGGGTGCTGGTGCACGCGCGGATCGCCGACGACTTCACCGCCGCGCTGGCCGACGCCGCGAAGAACACCGTGGTCGGTGGGCCCGGCGATCCGGAGGCGTTCTTCGGGCCGGTCAACAACGCCGACCAGCTGGGCCGGGTGCAGGGTTTCCTGGCCCGGGCGCCGGAGCACGCGGAGGTCGTCACCGGCGGGCGCCGGATCGGTGACCGCGGCTACTTCGTCGAGCCGACCGTCGTCGCCGGTCTGCTGCAGCGCGACGAGATGATCCAGGACGAGGTCTTCGGGCCGGTGATCACCGTGCAGCGCTTCGACGACGAGGACACGGCCGTGCGGTGGGCCAACGACGTGCGGTTCGGGCTGAGCGCCAGCGTCTGGACGCGTGACCACGGCCGCGCGATGCGGGTCTCGCGGCGCCTCGACTTCGGTGCCGTCTGGATCAACACCCACCTGCCGTTCGTGTCCGAGATGCCGCACGGCGGGTTCGGGCACTCCGGCTATGGCAAGGACCTCTCGATGTACGGCTTCGAGGAATACACCCGCATCAAGCACGTGATGAGCTACCTCGGCTGAAGTAAGGATCATCCATGAGCGATACGGCCGCGATCGAGCTCGTCGGCGTACACAAGGACTTCCTCTCCCACGGTGACACGGTGCAGGCCGTCAAGCCGACCGATCTCGCCGTGGGACAGGGCGAGTTCTTCTCCCTGCTCGGCCCGTCGGGCTGCGGGAAGACCACGACCATGCGGATGATCGCCGGGTTCGAGGAGCCCAGCGGCGGCACCGTGTTCCTGGACGGCAACGATGTCACCGGGGTCGCGCCGCACAAACGGGACGTCAACATGGTGTTCCAGTCGTATGCGTTGTTCCCGCACCTGACCGCGTACCAAAATGTGGCTTTCGGTCTGGAGCGCAAGAAGGTCGCCAAGGATGAGATCCGCCGCCGGGTCGGCGAGATGCTGGAGATCGTGTCGCTGACCGGCATGGAGAAACGCTCCCCCCGCGAGATGTCCGGCGGTCAGCAGCAGCGGGTCGCGCTGGCCCGGGCCCTGGTGAACGGGCCGCGGGCGCTGCTGCTCGACGAGCCCCTCGGCGCGCTCGACCTCAAACTGCGCCAGCAGATGCAGATCGAGCTCAAACGCATCCAGCGCGAGGTCGGCATCACGTTCGTCTACGTCACCCACGACCAGGGCGAGGCGCTGACCATGTCGGACCGCATCGCGGTGATGGAGGGCGGGCGCATCGACCAGCTCGGGACGCCGCGCGAGATCTACGAGAAGCCCGCGACCCGGTTCGTGGCCGGCTTCATCGGCACCTCCAACCTCCTCGACGGCTCGGTGGACTCAATCTCCGGCGGCGTCGCCCTGCTCGTCTTCGCCCCGGAGGAGAAGGTGCTGGTTCCGGTCCCACCGTCGGTCACCGACGGCACAAAGCTCGAGATTTCCGTACGCCCGGAGAAGATCGACCTGAGCCGCGACGCACCCGCCGCCGCCGATTGCAGCGTGCTCACCGGCACCGTCCGCGAGGTCGTCTATCACGGCACCTCCACGAACTACACGGTCAGGACGTCCGCCGGCGCCGACCTCGTCGTGTTCGACCAGAACGCGTACTCCGCCGAGGACCTGGCCGGACCCGGCGACCGCGTGTACCTGACCTGGAGCCCGCAGCACTCGTACCCGATCGGAGTCCGACCGTGACCGACCCTTCCTTGATCCGTGGCCTGACCAACCGTCGCGACGTTCTGAAGATGTCCGGGCTCGCGGGCCTCGGCATGGCCCTCGCCGCGTGCGGGGTGAAGGGCAAGGGCTCCCCCGGTGCCAGCGCCCCCGCCGCCGACGCGGTGGCGAAGTTCTGGGCCGGCAGGACCAGCAACGGCAAGCTGAACTTCGCGAACTGGCCGCTCTACATGGACCCCAAGCACCCGGAGCTGACGAAGTTCACGGCGGCGACCGGCGTGCAGGTGAAGTACGAAGAGGTCATCCAGGAGATGGGTCCCTGGTTCGCGAAGGTGCAGCCGCAGCTCGCCGCGGGTCAGGACATCGGGTACGACCTGATGGTCATCACCAACGGCATCCAGTTCAAGCAGTTCCGCGACTCCGGGTTCCTCGCGCCGCTGGACCACTCGAAGCTGACCAACTACGTGGCGAACGCCGATCCCGCGTACGCCAAGGAGGCCTTCGACCCGGGGAACGTGTACTCGATCCCGTGGACGTCGGGGATCACCGGCATCGCGTACGACGAGAAGAAGACCGGGCGCCCGATCACCTCGATCGCCGACCTGTTCGACCCGGCGTTCAAGGGCAAGGTCGGCATGTTCTCCGACACCTCGGAGCTCGGCAACTTCGGGCTCATGGCGCTCGGCGTCAACCCGGAGAAGTCGACCGCCGAGGACTGGAAGAAGGCGGCCGCCAAGCTCAAGGAGCAGAAGAGCCAGGGCATCCTGCGCAACTACTACGACCAGAGCTACATCGACGCGCTCGGCAAGGGCGAGGTGTGGATCACCCAGGCCTGGTCGGGTGACGTCTTCCAGAAGAACGTGTCCGACGGTACGGATTTCAAGTTCGTGATCCCCTCCGAGGGCGGCACGATCTGGACGGACAACTTCGCCATCCCGATCACCGCCAAGAATCCCCTCGACGCGATCAAGCTCATGGACTTCTTCTACGACGTCACGAACGCCGCGACGCTCGCCGAATACATCAACTTCGTGTGCCCGGTGCCGGCCGCGCAGGAGCAGATCAAGAAGGACGCCGCCACGAACCCCGATCTGGCGGCGGTCGCGGCGAGCCCGCTCGTCTTCCCGGGTGCCGCCGACTACGCGAAGCTGCACTACTACCGCGAGTTCGCCACCGAGGCCGAGCACCAGGAGTACCAGTCCATCTTCGAACCCGTCGTCCTGAGCTGACGCCGATGCGCCACCGTCTCGCGCCCTACCTGCTGGTCCTGCCCGGCGGGCTCTGGCTGCTGCTGTTCTTCGTCGTCCCGATGGTGACGATGCTGTCGCTGTCGCTGCAGGAGGGCGATGTCGTCAACGGGTACGTCCTGACGGGTCACTGGCAGACGTACGTGGACGCCATCACCAACTACCGCGTCCAGCTCGTGCGGTCGCTGATCTACGGGGCGATCACGACGGTGCTGCTGATCGTCGCGGCGTTCCCGGTGGCGTACTTCATCGCGTTCTACGGCCGGCGCCGCAAGGCGACGTTGCTGTTCCTGCTGCTGCTGCCGTTCTTCGTGTCGTTCGTGCTGCGGACGATCTCGTGGCGCTACATCCTCACCGACGAGGGCATCCTGCTCGGGCCGCTGAAGGACGCCGGGCTGCTGGCCGACAGCTTCCACATCCTCGGTACGCCGGTCGCGGTCATCCTCGGGCTGGTCTACAACTTCCTGCCCTTCATGGTGCTGCCGATCTATGTCGCGCTGGAACGCATCGACCCGCGGGTGGTCGAGGCCGCCCGCGACCTGTACGCGTCCCCGCTGGTCGCCTTCCGCAGGGTCGTCTTCCCCCTGGCGCTCCCCGGTGTCTTCGCCGGCGTCCTGATGACGTTCGTGCCGGCCAGCTCCGACTACGTCAACTCGGCGGTGCTGGGCAGCTCGTCGACCACGATGATCGGCCAGGTGATCCAGTCGCAGTACCTGGTCAGTTCCAACTACCCGACGGCGTCGGCGCTGAGCTTCACGCTGATGGCGGTGCTGCTCATCGGCGTCTTCGCCTACGCCCGGGCGCTCGGCACCGAGGACGTCATGAAGGTGGCCGCCCGATGAGGATCCTGCGCGCCTACACCTGGCTCGTGATCGCGTGGCTGACGCTGCCGGTCCTGGTCATGATCGTGTTCGGTTTCAACGACACCCCCGGGCGCTACAACCAGACCTGGGACGGCTTCACCCTCAAGTGGTACGGCAAGGTGTTCGCCCTCGACGAGCTCACGAAGGCCCTGGTCGTCTCGCTGGTCGTCGCCGTCCTCACGATGCTGATCGCCGGCGCGCTGGGCACCGGCATCGGGTACGCCCTGGGCCGCTACCGGTTCCGCGGCTCCGGCACGATCAACCTGATCATGTTCGCCACGATGTCGTCCCCCGAGCTGGTCATGGGCGCGTCGTTGCTGACGCTGTTCGTGTCGCTCGGCGTCGGCCTCGGCGCGGCCACCATCACCATCGCGCACGTGATGTTCTCCATCTCGTTCGTGGCGGTCGTGGTCCGCGCCCGCGTGCTGACCCTGGACCGCTCCATCGAGGAGGCCGCCGCGGACCTCGGCGCGAACGGCTGGACCACGTTCTGGCGCGTCACGTTCCCGCTGATCCTGCCGGCCGTCGGCTCGGGCATGCTGCTGGCGTTCGCGCTGAGCATCGACGACTTCGTGGTCACCAACTTCACCGCGGGCACCACGACCACGTTCCCGCTCTGGATCTGGGGCGCGACCCGGGTCGGGCTGCCCCCGCAGGTCAACGTGATGGGCACCCTGATCTTCCTGGTGGGCGTCCTGATCGCGGTCGGCACCACGATCCGCGCCAGGTCCCATCGTGCCGGCTGACGCGTCCCCCACTCCCTACTGGCTCGATCAGGACGCCGCCCCCGCGGCGCTGGACCCGCTCGTGGGGGCCACCACGGCCGATCTCGCGGTGATCGGCGCCGGGTACAGCGGGCTGTGGACGGCGCTGCTCGCCAAGGAACGCGACCCCGGACGCGACGTCGTGGTGCTCGAGGCGGGGACGGCGGGCTGGGCGGCGTCGGGGCGCAACGGCGGGTTCTGCTCGGCGAGCCTCACGCACGGCTTCGACAACGGGCTGTCACGCTTCCCGGACGAGATGGACACGCTCGAACGGCTCGGACGGCGCAATCTCGACGAGATCGAGGAGGCCGTCGGGCGGTACGGGATCTCGTGCGGCTTTGAGCGTACGGGCGAACTGCATGTCGCGACCGAGCCCTGGCAATTGGCCTCCCTCGCCACCCTGCGGGACCGGGGCCTGCAGTTCCTCGACCGCGACGAGGTCCGGGCCGAGATCGACTCCCCCACCTATCTCGGCGGGGTCTGGGACCGTGACGGATGCGCCATGGTCGACCCGGCCCGGCTGGTGTGGGGGCTGCGTGACGCGTGCCTGTCGCTGGGGGTGCGGTTCTACGAGAACACGCGGGTCGACCGGATCGTCGCCGGCGGGGGCGGGCTGCGGCTGCACACGCTGCGGGGGCAGGTCTCCGCGGCCCGGGTGGCGCTCGCGACCGGAGCGCACACCAATCTGCTGCGGCGGCTTCAGCACTACGTGATCCCGGTCTATGACTATGCGCTGATGACGGAGCCACTCAGCGCCGCGCAGCTCGCATCCATCGGGTGGCGGCACCGGCAGGGGGTCGGCGACTCCGGCAACCAGTTCCACTACTACCGGCTGACCAGCGACAACCGGATCCTGTGGGGCGGCTACGACGCCGTCTACTACCGGGGCGGGCGGATCATCTCGGACCACGATCAGCGGGAGGCCACGTTCGCGCTGCTCGCGCGGCACTTCACGGAGACGTTCCCGCAGCTCGCCGACGTGGCTTTCACCCACAAGTGGGGCGGGGTCATCGACGCGTGCAGCCGGTTCAGCTCCTTCTTCGGTACGGCGTTCGGCGGGCGGCTCGCGTACGCCGCCGGGTACACGGGGCTGGGCGTCGGGGCCACGCGGTTCGGGGCCAACGTGATGCTCGATCTGCTCAGCGGGCGGCGTACCCCCCTGACATCTTTGCAGTTGGTCCGCACCAAGCCGGTGCCGTTCCCGCCGGAGCCGGTGCGCTCCGGGGTCATCCAGCTGACCCGCTGGTCGATCGCCCAGGCCGACCGGCACGACGGGCGGCGCAACCTGTGGCTGCGGACACTCGACAAGGTCGGCCTCGGCTTCGACTCCTAGTCCCGCATCTCCTATAGGTTGAGTTCCTACGGGAGAGAGGAATCGGCCATGAGCGAGCAGAGCGCCACCGCGCTGGCACAGGACCGGGTCATCGACATCACCACCATCGGGCGACGGTCCGGGTCGCCGAGCCGGATCGAGATCTGGTTCCACCGCGTCGACGGCCGTTACTACATCACCGGCACCCCCGGCCGGCCCCGGGACTGGTACGCCAACCTCGTCGCCAACCCCGCCTTCACCTTCCACCTCAAGCAGTCCGCCACCGCCGACCTGCCGGCCACCGCGCGCCCCGTCACCGACCCGGGCGAGCGCGAGCAGGTCTTCACCGCCCTGCTCACCCCGCTCCACGAGATCACCAGCCGGCCGGGGCACGCACCCGAGTTCTGGATCGCGGGCAGCCCCCTCGTCGAGGTCACCTTCCCGCCGTACGGCTAAAGCCGGTGGCCGGGCTGCCGATGCGGTGGCCGTGATCCCCGCACCGCGCCGACATTCCCGCGTCATCGCGGCCGCGGCCGTCGTCTCGCTGGCCGCAGTCGGCGGTGTCGTCGCCGTCCGGAGCATGCGCCGCGCTCGGGCGGCCACGCCGGCCCCGGCCGCACCAACCCCCGGCGCTCGCGGGGGTGATCCGGGCCATCCCCCCGGCGGCTGCGACACCCCCGCCCGCTCCCCGGGCGATCTCCCGGGAGCTCCCGGGCGGTCCCCAGGCGCTCCTGGGCGGTCCCGGACCCGGAGGGGACGGCTGTCGGCTGCGCTGATCGTGGCCGTTGTCGTGGGCGTCGCCGTTGTTGCCGGCATCGGGACGGTCGTGACCCGGGCCGGGCACTCCCCGGCGGTCGACGCCCCGGGCATCGTTGCCGGGCGATCGTCATGGCCTGACTGGTCGCCGACCTCATCGCCGGTGCTGCCCGCCGCGCCGGTTTTCCCTGCCGCTCCTGCGCGTACGCCCGATCCGCTTCCGGTCTGGGATGCGCCGGCGCCGGTGTCGGTGGACGAGGCGCTGCCGGTCAGCGGGGACGTGCTCATGCGCGGTGACTCCGGCGAGCGGATGGGAATCTCGATCATGGGCGTCGAGGACCCGGCGGTCCTGACGTTCACCCGCCAGCCGTTAGACAAGGAGCTCGAACCGGCGGCCGGCTACCGGCTGGTCGCGGTCCGGGTGCTGGTCCAGAACGAGGGCCCGGTCCCTTTCCTGCCCACCGTCGAGAAGCACACGTGGCTCATCGACTCCAAGGGGCGCAAATACGCGCGCAACACCGTCATGACGAAGGCTCAGGACACTCGCCCGCTCACCCGGCTCCAACCGCCCGACCCCGGCTCCAGCGGGCGGTACGCGGCGGCGCGGATGATCGTCTTCCAGATCCGGAACGGCGTCCGGCCCGTCCGGTTCCGCCTGAGCCTGCACCCCGGCATGGCCAGGAAGACCCAGGACTGGCTGGTGCGGTAACCGTCCGGAGCCGCTGATCCCGGAGGTAGGCGCGGGCGCGGGCCGCCACCCGGCCCG
>NZ_BOMN01000022.1 GCF_016862215.1 Winogradskya humida | reverse complement strand
CCCGGCCCGCGCCCGCCGGAACGGGCGCACTGCTAACCGGCGGTGGGTAGCGTCGCACCGTTCGTGGGTGGGTTGATCGGGGTCACCGGGGGTGCCGGCGGGGGTGTGGCTGCGGCGTTCTCGCGGGCGATGAACGCGCCGAGCTCGCCGATGGTGCTCATCAGCGGGGCCGGGAAGACCACCGTGGTGTTCTTGTCGACGCCGAGCTCGACCAGGCTCTGCAGGTTACGCAGTTGCAGGGCGAGCGGGTGCGCCATCATCGTGTCCGCGGCCGCGCCGAGGGCGTCCGCGGCCAGGGCCTCACCCTCGGCGGCGATGATCTTCGCGCGTTTCTCGCGCTCGGCTTCCGCCTGGCGGGCCATCGCGCGTTTCATGCTCTCCGGGAGCTGGATGTCCTTCAGCTCGACCAGCGTGACGACCACGCCCCAGTCGGCGGTGGTGACGTCGAGGATCTCGCGGATGCTGACGTTGATCCGGTCGGTTTCCGAGAGGGTCTCGTCGAGGGTGTGCTGACCGACGACCTTGCGCAGGGTGGTCTGCGCTATCTGGTTGATCGCCGTCGCGACGTTCTCGATGGCGACCACCGATTTCACCGCGTCGACGACCCGGAAGTAGGCCACCGCGGACACGTCCACGCTCACGTTGTCGCGGGTGATGATGCCCTGCGACTGGATGGGCATGGTGACGATGCGCAGGCTCACCCTGGTCAGGACGTCGATGAACGGGATGATCACGGTCAGGCCGGCCTCGCGGGTGCCGATGACCCGGCCGAGGCGGAAGAGGACGCCCTGCTCGTACTGCTTGACGACCTTGATCGCGAGGGTGAACAGCACCAGCACCACGAGGGCGACGACGACGACAATCCAGACAGCTGACATGATCCGGTCCTGACCCCGGCCCGGGGCCGGATGTCCGCGCACGACATTCATGAGCCGCCGGGGTCTGGAGCGACACTTCGACTGTACCCGTTGCGCGGGCGTACAGTGGGGGTCATCCAGTCCACTTGTCCGCGTACGCGCTGGCGGGTTCTCCGGTGCTCAGGAAACCCTCACCGGCCTCGGTGGACCGCCGTCCCAGCCTTGTCATCGCCAAGTCATGGACCCCGCGCCCAGCTCAGGTCCACGACGACAGGAAGTCCCATGGCAACGCCGACCGGTTCCCCCGACCGAATACGCCTCGAGCCGGTCCCCTATCACCACATGATGCTCGACGGCCGCTGGTGGCCCCGCTCGACCGACCCCTCGGCCGAGCTGGCCGCCCTGGTCGCCGCGGTGGGCGCCGCGCACGGCCCGGTCGCCCGGCTGCTGCTGAGCGCCGCCGGCTGGAGCAGACGCCCGCACCACATCCCCGCCGCCGACCGCACCGTCGACCTGGCCTACTTCTCCGACCAGCCACCATCCCTGGCCACCGTCATCTGCACCGACGGCAACCGCCTCACCCTTCTCGTCACCCCGGCCGGCCGGTAGCGCAGGCGGCCTGGTCACCGGTCACTTGATGCCCGCGAGCGCGACTTCCCAGGAGCAGCGGGCGACCTCGCTGCAGCAGGAGTACGGCCTTTCGCGCGACACCGTCCGGCATGCGTTGCGGTTGCTTCGCGAGGCTGGGCTTGTCGTGACGGTGCGCGGGAAGGGGACGTATGTGGCGGTCGGGTGAGGGCTGCCCTGTCAGGGCTGGGCGGTGAGCTCCACCGAGTGGACCCGGTCTTCGATGTTCAAAGCGTGGTGGGCGGTGATGAGCTCGTCGGCGCCGCATTCCTTGGCGAAGGATTCGAGGTAGTCGTGGACCTCGGCGGCGGTGCCGACCGCGGTGTAGCGGGTCATGGCGGAGAGTTGCCGGCCGCCCGGGGAGGCGAGGAAGGTGTCGATTTCGGCGTCGGTGTAGTTGCGGGCGATCGGGCCTCGGGAGATGAAGGCCCGGGTGCGGGATCGGTAGGACGCGTTCTTCTGGGCGACCGCTTCGTCGTGGGTGTCGGCGGCGATGACGTTGACGCCGGCGATGGCGTAGGGCTCGGCCAGTTGGGCTGAGGGCTTGAACGTCTCGCGGTAGACGGCGATGGCCTGGATCAGGGCGTCCGGGGCGAAGTGGGAGGCGAAGGCGTAGGGCAGGCCGAGGTGGGCGGCGAGCTGGGCGCCGAACAGCGACGAGCCGAGGATGTAGAGCGGGACCGGGCCGTCGGGGGTGGGGACGGCCTGGACGCCGGGGATCAGGGTGTGGCCGGTGAGGTAGGCCTGGAGCTCCTGGACGTCCTGGGGGAACGTCTCGGCGGAGGAGTTGTCGCGGCGCAGGGCTCGCATCGTGGTCTGGTCGCTGCCGGGGGCGCGGCCCAGGCCCAGGTCGATGCGGTCCGGGAAGAGCGTCGCGAGGGTGCCGAACTGTTCCGCGATCACCAGGGGTGAGTGGTTGGGCAGCATGATGCCGCCGGCGCCGAGGCGGATCGACTCGGTGTGGGCGGCGACGTAGCCGATCAGCACGCTCGTGGCCGACGAGGCGATCGAGGCCATGTTGTGGTGTTCGGCATACCAGACGCGGCGGTAACCGCTGCGTTCGGCGGCGCGGGCGAGGGTGACGCTGGCCTCGAAGCTGTCGCGCGCGCTCTGCCCGGGGGCGATGGGCGCGAGGTCGAGGACGGAAAGTGGCGTAGACATATCCACTTGAACCTACTCCCGGATCCGCCCCCCGAAAGCTCTCACGCGGTGACGGCGCTCACCGTGAGGGGGTGGGCGACGGGGAGACCGTCGGCTGCGGGTTGACCACCTCACCGAACTTGCTACCCTGCGCGAGCCGGGACGCCAGGTCGGCGACGCCCGTGCCGTTGCCGTGGCCGCGGGCCCAGCGGCTGACCACGCAGGCCGCCTGCCGGTACGGGAGATCGTTGCCGTGCCGGGTGCTGGAGAACCAGTCGGCGTCGACGACCGGGAGGGCCAGCTCGTACGGCATCAGGCAGCGTTCCGGGGTGCCGACCGGGGCGAGGTAGCGGGGGTCCTGCGAGACCAGGACCGCGAGGCCCTCGTCGAACCAGTCGGGGACGGAGTTCGCGGACGCGCCGAGCAGGTGGTGCAGTTCGGCGTGGCTGAGCTCGTGGGTGGCGATGGTCTCCGTCGCACCCGCCGGGGAGAGCATGAGCGAGAATTCCCCGAGGGCCCTGCCCTTCTCCCCTCCCCCGCCGATGTGCCGGTAGCAGGTGTCGGTGGCGCAGATCAGGATGCGCGGGTTCGCGGTCCGTTCGCCGTAGAAATAGTCGAGGCGGGCGCGGGCACCGTCGATCATCGTGCGGTAGCGCGGGTCGTCCGTCTCGGCCCAGACGTTGCCGCCGAGGTTGTGCAGGCCGTAGCAGGCGGGGCAGACGGTGACCGCGACGGCGGGTGCGGCGAGGACCGTGGTGCCCACCCCCGCACCGAGGATCCCGGCGACCAGGGCGGCTATCAGAAGACGACGCTTGCGCACCGCGGGAGGATAGCCGAGTCCGGTGAATGGCGAAGGGACACAACGTTGAGAACAGGATTCGGCGCCATGCATCTGACGGCCACCCGGGCCGCGGCCCGGGAGGATGCGATCTCCGTGGCGCGGCGTGCGGTCGAGCTCGGGGTCACTCTGATCGACACCGCCCATATGTACGGGTGGGGAGCGAACGAGTAGGTCTGCGGCGGCTGCGGGTGGACCGGCTGGAGTTGCTGCAGCTGCACCGGGTGGATCCGGAGGTGCCGCTCGCCGAGCAGGTGGGGACGCTGCGTGACCTGCGCGACGAGGGGCTGATCGGCCTGATCGGACTGTCCGAGGTGAGCACCGGGCAGCTCGCCGAGGCCCGGGGGTGACCACGATCGACGCGGTGCAGAACCGTACAGCTGTTCAACTGGGACCACTTCTTCCCTTTAAGTGGAGAACCGGACGGACTGTACTTCGAGTGCTGGACGTTGCTTGCGGCATGGGCTGAGTCCACGTCCCGCGTCGAGATCGGTGCTCTCGTTGCCTGCAACAGCTACCGGAATCCCGAACTCCTCGCTGACATGGCCCGCACGGTCGACCACATCCCCGTTCTCATCGGCGGCGGCCGCGACCCGTCCGAGATCGAAATCTCCGTCATGGGCAAGACCGAAGACCGCGACAAGATGCACGAACTCGGTGCCCGCCTCTTCACCATCCACACCGGGGGACCCACCCCCGACCTCACCGAACTCTGCGAGTTCCTCGCCTGGCGCGACAAACTCAGCGCCTGATCCGTCCCGGCCGGACTCACTTCGGCAGTTTCGGTTCCGTCGGCCGGATCTCTCCCTTTGCAGGCACGCCTCCGGCTATCTACGCATCTCACTGTTACGACGATCTACCGGCCCGATCCCGAGGGGCCAGCGAAGCCTGACGTGCACTCGCCGGCGATGCTGAGGCATAATTTCAGCATGTATGGCGCCGATCTTCCGGACCGCTACGAAGGCGTTGAAGCGCGTATTCCGCGGGGCTGGGAAGATTTGTGCGGGCCTGCTGCGGGTGTGGTACACCTACCCAACCGGCTTGCCTGGTCCGGTGTCACTGATTTCAACCTCGCCGATGCGGGGGACCGGTTCCTGCTGTACGGGATCATGCTCGATTGCGGGCAGCGAGACGACGTCAAGCGCTGGGTCAACCCGGATCTGCTGCGCCAAGAGTGGCCACGGTTGCGGCGGGGGTTCACCTCACAGATCACCCGACGGTGGGAGCAACGGCTGCCCGGCCTGGCCCCCTCCGCCTGACCCGCTCACATGGACGACTTTCACCGCACGATCGCACAGATCGGGTTCGACGCCGGCGACGACCTCGGCCTCGTCCTGGCCGGCGGGTATGCGATCTCCCAGCACGGGTTGACCAGCAGGCCGTCACGCGACGTGGACTTCGCGACCGTGTCACCGCTGCCGCTCCCCGAGGTTGCTGACCGTCTCGCTCAGGCATACCAGGACGCTGGATACACCGTGACCATCGTTGAAGCGACGTCCCGCATGGCACGGATGGATGTCACCGACGGCACCCGGGCGTGCGAGGTCGATCTGCTGAAAGAAGCGATCGGGCCGCCGACCCGGCTCACCGTCGGTCCGGTACTGGCGATCGACGATGCCGTCGGCCTCAAGATGCGGGCGCTGTACAGCCGGACCATGCCTCGCGACATCATCGACGTCCGGGCCGCCGGAGCGGCCGGATATTCGACGTTGGACCTGGACGGCTCGGCAGCCAGCATACGCCTGAGTTCCACGCCGCGGAGTTGGCAGACCGTCTCGGTGCGGTCGCCGAACTTCCGATCGAGGATTCACTGCCTACGGGCTCACCGACGACACCATCGCGAGCCTCCGCGCATGGGCCCTTGCCTGGGAGCGCGAGCTGCGGGCCAGGCTGGCCAGTGAACCTGACCAACGGCCGGGCACGGCCGAACTCGACTGGGTCGCCTATCTCGACTCATAGGGCCGCACGTCTACGCTCTCAGCCGCGGTCCGACCGTCGGGAACTGTCGCGTGACCGGACATGGTGGCAGAACATGGTTGCGGAGCAGGTCACGCTCAACGCTGATTAGATGCGGCGGCTCAGCGGCGTTCCCACAGGTCGCGCAGGGAGGTGGCGCGCAGGGCTGCGTTGATGCCGAGCCAGCGGAGGGGTTCGGGTTCCCAGGGGCGGGAGCGGTGGCCCACCCACGGGAGGGTCGTGCGGTCGGTGAGGTTGCCGGAGATCAGGTCGGCGAGGGTGCGGCCGCCGAGGTTCGCCGCTGCCACGCCGTCGCCGACGTAGCCGCCGGACCAGGCTATGCCGTCCTTGATGCCGACCGAGGGCATCCAGTCGCGGGGGATGCCGAGGGGGCCGCCCCAGGACGCGGCGATCGGTGGGGTGATGCCGAACAGGTCGGTGATCGTGCGGCGCAGGGCGGCGAAGACCGAGGGGACGGTGTCGTAGTGGGGTTTCACCGTGGAGCCGTAGTGGTACGGGGCGCCGCGGCCGCCGAACGCCAGTCTGTCGTCTGCTGTGCGTTGCCCGTACACCACGAGGTGTCTTTCGTCGGTGAAGGTCTCTCGCCTCGCCAGGCCGATGCGGTCCCAGGTCGCGGGGTCGAGGGGTTCGGTGGCGATCATGAGGGAGTAGACCGGGGCGATCGCTCGTTTGTGGCCGGGAAGGGTGGGGGTGTAGCCCTCGAGGGCGCGGACGATCGTGGCGGCGCGGACGGTGCCGTGGCTGGTCTCGACCGTGCCTCGGGTGATGCGGTGGACGCGGGTTCCCTCGTGGATGGTGACGCCGCGGCGTTCGACGGCGTCGGCGAGGCCGCGGACGAGTTTGGCGGGGTGCAGGGCGGCGCAGTCGGGGCTGTAGGTGGCGCCGAGGACGTCGGTGGCGCCGCAGATCGTGGAGGCGGCCGCGGCGTCGATGAAGTCCGGGGACTGGGATGCGCGCTTGAGCTGAGCCTGGGTGCGGGCCAGCGTGATGGTGCCGCCCTTGGCGTAGTCGCAGTCGATGCCCTCGGCGGCCGCCACCCGGCCGACCTCGTCGACGGTGTCCGCGAGGGCCTTGGTCATGGCCTGCGCCTGTGTCTCGCCGTAGCGCCGTTCAAGGCGGGAGAAGGAGACGGGGAACAGGCCGGAGCACCAGCCGCCGTTGCGCCCGGACGCCCCAAATCCGCAAAAAGAAGACTCCAGGACGACGATGCGCAGGTGCGGGGCGGCGGCGGCCAGGTAGTAGGCCGTCCACAGGCCCGTGTAGCCGCCGCCGACGATCGCCACGTCGGCGGTGGTGTCGCCGGGCAGCGGGGGGCGTTTTTCGACGGCGAGGCCGGAGAGCCAGAAGCTCGGCGTCAGATCTTGGTCCATGCCTCGCTCAGCACCGTACGCAGGATCTGCTCGATCTCCTGGAAGTGTTTCTCCTCGCAGATGAGCGGCGGGGCGAGCTGGATGACCGGGTCGCCGCGGTCGTCGGCGCGGCAGTAGAGCCCGGCCTCGAACAGCGCCTGCGAGAGGAAGCCGCGCAGCAGCCGGTCGGACTCGGCCATGTCGAACGTTTCCTTGGTGGCCTTGTCCTTGACGAGCTCGATGCCGAAGAAGTAGCCGTCGCCGCGGACGTCGCCGACGATCGGCAGGTCACGCAGCCGGTCGAGGTAGGAGCGGAACACGTCGGTCTGCGCGCGGACGTGGCCGTTGAGGTCTTCGCGCTCAAAGATGTCGAGGTTGGTCAGGGCGACGGCGGAGGCGACGGGGTGCCCGCCGAACGTGATGCCGTGCGCGAACGTCGCGGTGCCGTGCAGGAACGGCTCCACCAGGCGTTCCGAGGCGATCATCGCGCCCATCGGGACGTACCCGGAGGTGAGGCCCTTGGCGCAGGTGATGATGTCGGGGGTGTAGCCGTAGCGCTGGGAGCCGAAGTACTCCCCGAGCCGGCCGAACGCGCAGATCACCTCGTCGGAGACGAGCAGCACGTCGTAGCGGTCGCAGATCTCGCGGACGCGCTGGAAGTAGCCGGGCGGGGGCGGGAAGCAGCCGCCGGCGTTCTGCACGGGCTCGAGGTAGACGCAGGCGACCGTGTCGGGGCCCTCGAACTCGATGGCCTCGGCGATGCGGTCGGCGGCCCAGATGCCGAACTGCTCCTCGCTCATGCTCTCGTCGGGGCGCCGGTAGTAGTTGGTGTTCGGGACGCGCATGGTGCTGGGCACGAGCGGCTCGAACTCCTGCTTGAGCGCGGGCAGGCCGGTGATCGACAGGGCACCCATGGTGGTGCCGTGATAGGCGACCGCACGGGAGATGGCCTTGGTCTTCATGGGCTTGCCGGTCAGCTTGAAGTAGCTGCGGGCCAGTTTCCAGGCGCTCTCCACGGCCTCGGAGCCGCCGGTGGTGAAGAAGACCCTGTTCAGGTCGCCGGGGGTCAGCGACGCGAGGCGTTCGGCGAGCTCGACCGCGGTCGGGTGCGCGTACGACCAGACCGGGAAATACGCCAGCTCAGCGGCCTGCTTGGCGGCGGCCTCGGCCAGCTCGGTGCGGCCGTGGCCGGTCTGCACCACGAACAGCCCGGACAGGCCGTCGAGGTAGCGCTTGCCGTGCTGGTCGTAGATGTACGGACCGGAGCCGCGCACGATGACCGGCACCTCCCCGGCATCCGGCCCGGTGTAGCTGGAGAGCCGGGTGAAGTGCATCCAGAGGTGGTCGCGTGCCGCGGCTGACAGGTCCTGAGTCATCTGGTTCCCCACGCATAGGTCTGTTTCGCGAGCTTGAGATACATGAACGTCTCGGTGGCGGCGACGCCCTCGACCGCCCTGATCTTGTCGTTGAGCAGCTCGAGCAGGTGCTCGTCATCGGTGCAGACGAGCTCGACGAGCATGTCGTAGCCGCCGGCGCAGATCACCACGTAGTCGACCTCCGGGATGGCGGCGATCTCGTCGGCGACGCGGCGCATGTCGCCGAGTACCTTGACCCCGACCATCGCCTGGCGGGCGAAGCCGAGCGTCAGCGGGTCGGTGACCGCGACGATCTGCATCAGGCCGCCGTCGAGGAGTCGCTGCACGCGCTGGCGCACGGCGGCCTCGGACAGCCCGATGGTCTTGGCGAGCGTCGCGTAGGACATCCGTCCGTCGCGCTGCAGGTGCTCGATGATCTGCTTGTTGGTGGAGTCCAGCGTCTGGTCGGTCACGCCAGGATTGTTCCACCTGTCCCGGCGCGTCCCGCGGACAAGTCGTCAACCGCGGGCATCTACGTTTATCGCAGCTTTCCGGCCTCTTGACAAGTGTTTCCGTCGCCACAACGCTCGCAGAACAATGTTTCGGTTCTTCGATCTAGGATGGCGCATGCGGATCCTCTCCATCGGTGCCGGCGGTGTCGGCAGTGCCGCGGCGCTCATCGCGGCCCGGCGCGGCTTCTTCGACCGCTATGTCGTGGCCGACTACGACCTCGCGCGCGCCGAGCGGGCGGTCGCTGGGCTCGATGAGCGGTTCGCCGCCGCGCAGGTCGACGCGTCCGATGCCGGGGCGGTCGCCGCGCTGTGCCGCGAGCACGCGATCACGCACGTGCTGAACGCCGTCGACCCGCGATTCGTCATGCCGGTCTTCGAGGGGGCCCTGCACGCGGGCGCCGACTATCTGGACATGGCGATGTCGTTGTCGGACGCAGCGACCGGGGTGCGCCTCGGTGACACGCAGTTCGCCGCCGCCGGGCAGTGGGAGGGGGCGGGGCGGCTCGCGCTGGTCGGGATGGGGGTCGAGCCGGGCCTGTCCGACGTCTTCGCCCGCTACGCCGCCGACCACCTGTTCTCAGAGATCGACGAGATCGGCATCCGCGACGGCGGCAACCTGGTCGTCGAGGGATACGACTTCGCGCCGTCGTTCTCCATCTGGACGACGATCGAGGAGTGCCTCAACCCGCCGGTCGTCTACGAGCGTGACCGGGGCTGGTTCACGGTCGAGGCGCTGAGCGAGCCGGAGATGTTCGACTTCCCCGGCGGGATCGGGCCGGTCGAGTGCGTGCACGTCGAGCATGAGGAGGTCCTGCTCATCCCCCGCTGGGTGGGGGCACGGCGGGTCACGTTCAAGTACGGGCTGGGCAAGGAATTCATCGACGTGCTGCGGACGCTGCACAAGCTCGGCCTCGACCGGACCAGCCCGGTGCTGGTCGGCGGGGTGCCGGTGTCGCCGCGCGACGTGGTGGCCGCGGTGCTGCCCGACCCGGCGACGCTGGGGGCGCGGATGACCGGTGCGACGTGTGCGGGCACGCTGGTGTCCGGGCTCGACAAGGAGGGCCGGCCGAGCACCGTCTACCTCTACCACGTGGTCGACAACCAGTGGTCGATGAGCGAGTACGGGTCGCAGGCCGTGGTGTGGCAGACCGCGGTGAACCCGGTGGTCGCGCTGGAGCTGCTCGCCGCCGGGACGTGGTCGGGCAGCGGCGTCCTCGGCCCGGAGGCCTTCGACGCCGTGCCCTTCCTCGACCTGCTCACCGCCTACGGTTCGCCCTGGGCGCTACGCACCCAGTAGGGCACCTCCGAGGATCTCCAGGCCGCGGTCCAGCTCCCGCTCCCCGATGACCAGGGGCGGGAGAAACCGCAGGACATTGCCATAGGTCCCGCAGGTGAGCACGAGCAGGCCCGCGTCGTGACAGGCCTTGGCAATGCTCACGGTACGCACGGAGTCCGGCTCGATCGTGCCCGGTTTGACGAGCTCGATGGCGAGCATCGCCCCGCGTCCCCGGACCTCGGCACCTTCCGGGGCGATCCGCTTCAGCGCCGGCAGCATCCTCGCCTCGATGCTGCGCGCCGCCGCGTTCAGGTCCAGCTCGCGCATGGTCTCGATGGCGGCGAGGGCCGCCGCGCACGCGATCGGGTTGCCTCCATACGTGCCGCCGAGGCCACCGGCGTGCACGGCGTCCATCAGGTCGGCGCGCCCGACCACGCCCGCGATCGGCAGGCCCCCGCCCATGCCCTTGGCCATGGTCACCAGGTCGGGCTCGACGTTCTCGTGCTCGGAGGCGAACCAGGAGCCCGTACGGCAGAAACCGGTCTGGATCTCGTCCGCGACGAACACCGCGCCGGCGCCTTTCGCCCACGCCGCGATCGCCGGGAGGAATCCGGGCGCGGGGACGACAAAACCGCCCTCGCCCTGGATCGGCTCGATCACCACCGCCGCGACGTTGGCACCGCCGACCTGCTTCTCGATCGTGTCGATCGCCCGGAGCGCCGCCTCCGGGCCGCTCAGCCCGCCGTCACGCAGCGGGTACGACATCGGCACCCGGTAGATCTCCGGCGCGAACGGCCCGAACCGGTGCTTGTACGGCATCGACTTCGCCGTCAGCGCCATCGTGAGGTTCGTCCGCCCGTGGTACGCGTGGTCGAACACGATCACCGCCGGCCGCCCGGTCGCATGCCGCGCGATCTTGACGGCGTTCTCCACCGCCTCGGCCCCGGAGTTGAACAGCGCGGCCCGCTTCTCGAACGAGCCCGGTGTCAGCTCGATCAGCTGCTCACACACCGCGACGTACGACTCGTACGGCGCGACCATGAAGCAGGTGTGGGTGAACCGCTCCACCTGCGCCCGGACGGCCTCGACCACCCGCGGCGCGCTGTTGCCGACGTTGGTGACGGCGATCCCGGACGCGAAGTCGATCCACTCCCGCCCGTCGACGTCGGTGAGCGTGCCACCCCCGGCGTCGCTCACATAACTGCTGATCACCGAGCTGACACCGCGCGCCACGGCTGCTGACCGGCGCTTGTGAACTTCCTCGGACGACGGCATGCTCACTCTCCCGTGTAGTGCATGACGTGCTTGATGCGGGTGTAGTCCTCCAGCCCGTACACGGAGAGGTCCTTGCCGTGCCCGGAGTGCTTGAACCCGCCGTGCGGCATCTCCGCGACCAGCGGGATGTGGCAGTTGACCCACACGCACCCGAAGTCGAGGCGCCGCGTCATCCGCATCGCCCGCCCGTGATCCTTTGTCCACACGCTGGACGCCAGCCCGTATTCCACGCCGTTGGCCCAGGCCACGGCCTCGTCCTCGTCGGTGAACCGCTGCACCGTGATGACCGGCCCGAACACCTCGTCCTGCACGAGCTCGTCACCCTGGCGCAGCCCGGCCACCACGGTCGGCGTGTAGAAGTAGCCCCGCTCCCCCTGCCGCGCACCCCCGGCCTCCACCGTGGCGTGCCCCGGCAGCCGGTCGAGGAACCCGCTGACCCGCTCCAGCTGCCGCGCGTTGTTCAGCGGCCCATAGAGCACGTCCTCGTCACCGGGCGCGCCGGTGCGGGTGCCCTTGGCCTGCTCGGCCAGCGCCGCCACGAAGTCCTCGTAGACACCGGGCCCGGCGAGCACCCGCGTCGCCGCGGTGCAGTCCTGGCCCGCGTTGAAATACCCCGCCTCGGCGATCCCGGCCGCCGCGGCCGCCACGTCGGCGTCGTCGAAGACCACCACGGGCGCCTTACCGCCCAGCTCGAGATGCGTGCGCTTCAGATCCGCGGCGGCCGACCCCGCGACCTCCATCCCGGCGCGCACCGACCCGGTGATCGACACCATCTGCGGCGTCCGGTGCTCGACCAGCGCCCGCCCGGTGTCCCGGTCACCGGTGACGACGTTGAACACCCCCGCGGGGAAGAACTCCGCGGCGATCTCCGCCAGCAGCACCGACGTGACCGGCGTCGTGTCGGACGGCTTCAGCACCACCGTGTTACCGGCCGCGAGCGCCGGCGCGATCTTCCACACCGCCATCATCAGCGGATAGTTCCAGGGCGTGACCTGCGCACAGACTCCGACCGGCTCCCGGCGCACATAGCTCTCGTAGCCGGCCAGATACTGCCCCGCCGACCGCCCTTCGAGCAGCCGCGCCGCCCCGGCGAAGAACCGGATCTGATCGATCGCCGGCGGCAACTCCTCACTCGCGGTCAGCCCGAGCGGCTTACCGGTGTTCTGCGACTCCGCAGCGACCAGCTCCCCGGCCCGCGCCTCGATCGCGTCGGCGAACCTCAGCAGGGCCAGCTGCCGCTCTGCCGGCGTCGTGTCCCGCCACGTCTCGAACGCGGTGGCCGCGGCCGTCATCGCCCGATCGACATCTTCCTTGCCGGAGACGGGTGCACTGGCGAACACCTCCCCCGTCGAGGGATCCACAAGGTCGGCGTAACGCCCCTCGACGGGCGCCACGGCCTGCCCCCCGACGAAGTTGTGCTGCACGGTTTTGGTGGTCATCCGGCCTCCCGATGAGCAGATCCCTGGTCGCGAGCCCATCTTTCCACCGAATCCGCACCTGACAACCCCCGCGCGAGTCGCGCCCGGAAACTGTCGTACGCCTGGGCCAGGATGTGGGGGTGAGCCTTGGGGTGCATTTCGCCATCGACGAGACGATGACCGGGCGGCTGCGTGCCGCGGACGGGGACGACGAGCGGGTCGCCGAGCTGATCGAGGAGATCGTTCCGGGCCGCACCGGCGGCGGGGCTCCACACACGCGGCCAGGTCGCGGGCGACCGGGGTCACCGGGACGTAGATTGGCCGGTGAACGCTCGTCACCATGGAGGCCGCTGTGACCATCAGGCTCGGATACCAGATCCCGAACTTCACCTATCCCGGCGTGCCCGTCGAAGACCTGTTCGACACCGTGATCGCGCAGGCCCGCGAGGCCGAGGCGGCCGGGGTCGACACCGTGCTGCTGATGGACCACTTCTACCAGCTGCCCGGCATCGGCACGCCCGACAACCCGATGCTCGAGGCCTACACCGCGCTGGGCGCGCTCGCCACCGCCACCACGAAGGCGCAGCTCGGGACGCTGGTCACCGGGAACACGTACCGTCATCCCGCCGTGCTCGCCAAGACTGTCACCACGCTCGACGTGGCGTCCAAAGGGCGGGCGATCCTCGGCATCGGCGCCGGGTGGTACGAGCTCGAGCACGACGACTTCGGCATCGAGTTCGGCAGCTTCACCGACCGGTTCGAGAAGCTCGAGGAGTCGCTGACCATCATCACCGGGATGCTCAAGGGCGAGCAGCCGACGTTCGAGGGTAAGTGGTACACCAGCCGCAACGCCATGAACAACCCTCGGATCCGGCCCACCATCCCGATCATGCTCGGCGGCAGCGGCGAGCAGAAGACGTTCCGGCTGGCCGCGCGGTTCGCCGACCACATGAACATCATCTGCGCCCGCGAGGACATCTCCCGCAAGATCGCCGTCCTGAAGCAGCGCTGCGAGGAGATCGACCGCGACCCGGCGACGCTGCCCACCACCTGGCACGCCACCGTCGTCATGGCCGAATCCGAGGGCGAGGCCAAGGAACTGCTCCTGCGCCTGCCCGAGGCCCGCCAGGCCATCGCCTTCGTCGGCACCCCCGACCAGGTCACCGAGCAGATCCAGCGCGATGTGCTCGACCAGGGCGTCGACGGCCTCACCTTCAACCTCATCCCCAACGGGTACGTCCCCGGCGCCGTCACCATGGCGGGTGAAGCCCTGAAGCGGCTCGTGGCCTAGGCTCTTGCGGTGCCCGAACTCCCCCTGCTGCTGGTGCTCGACGGCAACAGCCTGCTGCACCGCGCGTACCACGCCGGGGCCGGGGACGGCTGGGTCGATCAGGCCGGACGCCCCGTCTGGGCACTGCGCGGGCTCGTCGGCTACATCGCCCGGGCCGCCGCCTACCTGCGGCCCGACGCGCTGATCGTGGGATTCGACTGCCCCCACGACTCGGCGCGCCGGGCCGACTACCCCGCGTACAAGGCGCACCGCCCCGACAAGGCCGCCGACCTGGCCGAACAGATCCTCGGCGCCCCTGACCTGCTGCGGGCCGCCGGCATCCACACCGTCGTCCCGCCCGCCTACGAGGCCGACGACATCCTCGCCAGCTCCGCCGCGACCGCCACCGCCGCCGGCTGGCGCTCGGTGCTCATGACCAGCGACCGCGACGCGTTCGCCCTGATCAACGAGACAACATCCGTGCTCCGCGTACGCAACGGGGGCTTCGACGAGGCCGTCCTCGTCGACCAGACCGGCCTCACCGAGCTGTGCGGCGTCGAATCCTGGCAGTACCGCGACTACGCCGCCCTGCGCGGCGACCCGTCCGACAACCTGCACGGCGTACGCGGCTTCGGCGAGGCCACCGCGGCACGCCTGCTCGCGGCGTTCGGCTCGATCGACACGGTGTGGGCGGCGCTCGACGCGGGCCAGGACCACCTCGTCCGCGACGCTGTCGGCGAGAAGGCGACGGCGCAACTCGGGGCTGAGGGCGTACGGTCCATCGTGGAGCGCAACCAGCGACTCATGCAGATGCGCACCGACCTGCCCGTTCCCGATCCTGGCTCGGCGCGGTTGCCGTTGAATCTCGCCACGATGCGGGGAGCGCTGCGGGCCCGCGGGATCAACCTGGGGCCGTCACTGTGGGCCCTGACCGGCAGCCTGCCCCCGCAACGCGAGGAACGCGACGAAGATCCGATCCCCGACCTGCGGCCGTGGGTGTTCCGGCGGGGCCTGAGCGGGCGGCGGGATCCCACGCCCGGGCAGCTGTCGCTGTTCTAACTCAATGGATCGTGCGCAGGTCAAGGCTGTGCCGCACGAACGTCTCCAGGTTGCCGGTGGACCAGGACAACACGCCGTTCCGGTACGCGATCTGGCCGGCGTCCGGGCTGACCTGCACCGTACGGTGGGTCGCGATCTCGTACATCAGCAGCTCGGCATTGCCCGTGAGCTCGGAGTTCGCGTCGATCCGCACGAAGATCTCAAACTTGCCCAGCGGCGCGACGTCGACGATCTCCGTGTTCGCGGTGTCCCCCGCGACGTCGACCCGGGCGCTGCCGTCGGGACGCATCAGCTCGATCCTGCTGTAACCGTCCTCGTCCAGCGACACCACCTGACACCAGGTCGGGCTGCAATCGGTTGCCGCCTTACGCGTCGTCTTGACCTTGACGTCCTGCCCCGTGACAAGGTTACGCAGGGTGGTCGCGCCGGTCGTGCTGGTTGCGCCGTCCACCAGCCAGGGCCAGCCGGTGAACCGCCATGAGCCGGGCTCCGGGCGTACCTCAACGGGCCCGCCTTGAAGCGCAACCGACCGTACTTCCGTGGTGTCCCGCGGGCCGCTCGCCACCCAGCGGAACCGGCCGTCGGCTATGACCAGGTCGTTGTCGGAGCGGTAGAACCTTGCCAGGCCGGTGTCCGCCGTGACCTGCCGGACCGCGCCGGTCTTGAGGTCGGCCATCCAGAGCTGGAGGCCGCCCTTGTCCGTGCGCTCGAACCAGCCGAGGGTGCCGCCTGCGACGCTCACGCTCTGGAATGACGGGTTTGCGGTGCTGGGGAGGGTGCGGAGGACCTTCTCGGTTTTCGTCCGGATCAGTAGGCGTAGTGACTTGCCGTCGGGGGTGGGCGCGGTGCCGACCGACGTGTTCGCGTCGAGGAACAGGGTGGGCTCGTAGGCGGTTTTGTCCGGGAGCGTTGCCGGGAGTGCGGCCTTGCTCGCCGTCGGCCACGCCACGGACAAAGGTGCCGGGGCTCCGGTCTTGCCCTGCGCGGCGGGCGGCAGGGCCAGGAGCAGGGTTCCCGCTGCCAGAGCGGAGATCAGTCCCGCGTACGCCCGCACTCGTTCCACATCCCATTGATACGCGCCCGAGGTTTCTTCGGTTGAGCCGGGGCGCACTTGGTCTTGGTCGTCCTAGGAGGCTGGGTCAATTATTGCAGCTGGCTTGCCTGCTGCTGGTCGTGGAGGCTGGGCCGGCTGACGGTTCGTGCCCGGCTCAGCCTCCACGATTTCACTCTTGAGGGGCGTGCCGGTTCACTCTTGAGGGGCGTGCCGGCTGTCTGCGGCGGGGGCGAGCTCCTCGCCGGTGCGGGTGGAGTCGGCGCCGGGGTCGATCCGGTAGCCCACCCCGGGCGCCGTGGCGATCAGCCAGGGGGTACCGAGTCGTTTGCGCAGGGCTGAGATGGTGACCTTGACGGCGTTGGCGAGCGGGTCGGCGTCGTCGCCCCAGGCCCGCTCGAGCAGCTCGCCGGCGGGGACGGCATCCCCTTCGGCGGCGACGAGGATCTCGAGCACGGCGAACTGCCGGCGGGTGAGCGCGATCCGGCGCCCGTCACGGACGGCCTCACGGTGGAACGGGTCCAGTCGCAGCCCGGCGGTCTCGCGAACCGGGGGCCGCACCGGCGTACGTTCGCTGTCGAGCGCCCGCAGCCGCAGCACGAGCTCCCCGACGGCGAACGGTTTGACGAGCTCGAACGGCGCGGCAGGCCCGGACGATGCGGCAGGCCCGGACGAATTGGCAAGCTCGGACGAATTGGCAAGCTCGGAAGGTTTCGCAAGCTCGGACGGGTCGGTGAGCTCGGACGCGGCGAGTTCGGACGGGCCGGTGAGCATGAGGTACGGCATGCCGGTGCCGGAGGCTGCGATTCGCTGGGCGATCTCGTCGCCGGAGGGGCCGCGGGTGCCGCGGGTGTCCCGGTCGAGGACGGCGAGGTCGTAGGAGTTGACGCTCAGCAGTTCCAGGGCGCGGGCGCCGTCGCCGGCGATGTCGGCGTCGATCGCCTCCAGCCGCAGGCCGTCACGAACGGTTTCGGCAAGGTTGGAATCGTCTTCCACGATCAGCACGCGCATGCCATCAGCCTATGGGGCCAGGTGGGCACGGTTCGCGGGCCGGGTGGGTGGCATGGCCAGGTGGGCGGCACAGCCAGGTGGGTGGCACGGCCGGGTGGGTGGCACGGCCCGGGCGAAACGCTCCGGCTGGGCGGGTGGCAAGCGTTGGGATCAGGGCGTGCGGAGGTGGAGTTGCCCCGTGTTACGACGTCGGTGCTTGCTGTGGTCGCGGGCGGGGGAATGTGTTTTGTTCGGTTCAATAAATTGCGGTGTTTGACAGGGGTGGCCGCAGATTATGCGTGGGCAGGACTTGATCGTGCAACATCTGGTCTCACGATGACCGGCCTATTCCAAGGATTATGTCCTTCAGGTCGAGCAGGGTTTTGATGCGATAGTCGGCCCGCGAGAAGTCATGTGTTCTGGTGAAGTCGTTGTGGACGATGGCGCAGTCGATGCCGGCTGCCACTGCTGAGTTCAGACCTCGGGCGGAGTCCTCTATGACGAGGGTTTCTTCTCTGGTGGCGCCGAAACGGTTCAGGCCGGTCAGGTAGGGCTCGGGGTGGGGTTTGGCGTGGTTGTAGTCTTCGCGGACCAGGACGAAGTCCATGAATTGTCTGATGTGGCGGTTCTGGTGGATGAGCTCGAAGTCCGCGCGCTTTGCCGTCGTGACGATGGCCATGCGGGCATGTTGTGACAGTTCGGTGAGGGCGTTGATGACGCCGTTGATTTCAATGGATTCTGTTCTCAGATATTGCCGGTTACGCCGATGTCCGCTAAGGCTCGCGCGCCGGCTCGGTAATACCAGAGTTCGGTGTCCACCAGCACACCGTCGTGGTCGAGGAGTAGGTACTTCTTGCCCGGCACCGGTCCATTCTAGAGGAGGGACTGGACCAGGAAGACGGGCCAGATCAGGGCTTTGAGGATGCCCAGGAGGGCGGGCCAGAAGGCGTTCGCTTCGGCGATGTAATGGATCAGGGCGCCGATGAGGCCGAGGCCGTAGACGATGTCTCCCCCACCGCGGGGGGTGTTCCAGGAGCGCATGGGGGGCCTTTCGGGGACAGGTGGGTGGCGAGGAAGCGTTCTACGGCGGTGTAGTAGGTCTGGCGGTTGTGGGGGCGGGCGAGGCCGTGGCCTTCGTCGGGGAAGAGGAGGTATTCGTGGGGCAGGCCTTTGTGGCGGAGGGCTTCGACGATCTGTTCCGCTTCTGATCGGGGTACGCGGACGTCGTTGGCGCCCTGGGCGATCAGGATGGGGATGGTGATGTCGTTGATGCGGGACAACGGGGAACGGGCCCAGAGCATGTCCGCGTCGAGTTCGGGGTCGCCTACCTGGGCGTACATGAAGGCGGTGAGGGGGGTTCGGTAGGGGGCGCCGGCGGCGAGCATCGTCAGCAGGCTCGACGGGCCGCACAGGTCGATGGCGCAGGCGAAGACGTCGGGGGTGAAGGCCGCTCCGGCCAGGGCCGCGTAGCCGCCGTACGAGCAGCCCATGATCGCCACCCGGGCCGGGTCGATCGCGCTGGTGGTGGTCAGGTGGGTGACCGCGTCGAGCAGGTCGGTGTGCATGGCGGCGCCCCATTGGCGGGCGCCGAGGTTGCGGAAGCGTTTGCCGTAACCGGTGGAGCCGCGATAGTTGACCTGGATGCAGGCGTAGCCGCGGTTGGCCAGGAGCTGGGCTTCCTCGTCGAAGCCGAAGAAGTTGCGGGACCAGGGGCCGCCGTGCACGTTGACGACCGCGGGCACCGGGCCGGAGCAGTTCAAGGGCCAGGTCACATACCCATGCACGGGTACGCCGTCCCGCGCGGTGAACGTGAACGGTTCCATCCGAGCGAGCTCGTACGCGTCGAGGGCGGGCTGGTGGTTGAACAGGTACGTCAGCTGTTCACGGGACGGGTCGTAGACGTAGTAGAGCAGCGGGCCCGCACCGGTGACGGCGGTGATCGTCCAGACGGGGGCGGCGCGGTCGGCGTACACCTCGGCATCAAGGTGGTGAAGGGCCGTTGTGATGCGGTCGAGGTCCTTGGCGTAGGTCTCGTCGAGGAAGAGGCGCTCGTCGCGGTCGCCGGCGAAGATGACCGCCTGGGGGACGCCGGTCTCCGGGTGGACCTCGACCTGGCGGATGTCGTGGACGGGGTGTTCGGCCAGCAGCGTGTGGGTGCCCGTGGCGACGTCGACGGCGAAGAGGCGGCTGGCGTTGGCGTCGATCGACGACTGCAGGTAGTACGTGCTGCTGTCGGCGGAGAAGCCCAGGACGCGGGTGGTCATGACGTCCTCGTAGGGCACCTCGAGGACGGTGTCGTCGACGTGGATCGTCAGGCTGCCGTCCGGGTGCATGCGGGTGCCGCCGCGCACGTTCAGGTCGGCGTCGATGATCCAGCTCAGATAGCCGGGGTTCGTGGCCACCTCGGTGAGCTCGGCGGTGGCCAGGTCGAGGCGGTAGACGTCGTGCAGGTTCGGGCGGTTCCTGTTGAGTCCGAGCAGGATCGTGCCCGGGTGGCGGCGGTTGTGCGTGAGGATGCGGGCCTGGACGCCGTCGAACGGGGTCGCGCAGCGTTCCGCGCCGGTCGCGAGGTCGACCAGGTAGAGCCGCCAGCTCTCGTCGCCGTCGCGGTCGCGCAGGTGGAACAGGGTGCGGTTGTCGTGGCACACGCCGAAGAGCCGGATGCCGCGGCCGCGGTCGTCAGTCACCGGGGTCGCCGCGCCGGGGTCGCCGACCGGGGCGGTCCAGACGTTCATCACACCCTCGTGCGGGGCGAGGAAGAACAGGCTGCGGCCGTCCGGGGAGACCTCAGGCTTCAGGTATGCCGGGTTGCCGAACAGCACCTCGTGCGGGATCACGGTCATGTCGCCCTCCCCATTGCCGAGTACCAGTCGCCGAGCCGGGGGAACTGCGCCACCGCGTCACCGGTGCTGAGCAGCGGCGGCGGGGGCCCGGCGAGGGTGCGAAGGCCGCCGGTCGCCGGTTCGAGCAGGGTCTGGTCGCGGAACAGCTCGCCGATCAGGGCCGGGCTGCCGAGCAGGGACCGGCCGATCAGGGCACGCAGGGGCGCCGGGACCGTGGCGGGGGCCGGGCGGTCCTTCGCCACCGCCATCTGCCAGGCCCGGTCCGCCTCCGCGGCGACGGCTTGCTGCAGGGCCGGGGCCGCGTGCAGGCCGTGCTCGGTCAGGGCGCCGTCCAGTCGCAGGGCGCTGAGCGCGGCCACCGACATGCCGAGCGAGTAGACCGGGTTCGTGGCCACCAGCGCGTCGCCGAGGACGAGGAAGCCCCCGGTACGGCGGCGTTCGAAGTGGCGGCGGCGGTTGGCGGTGGCGCGGTACGGGCGCGGGGGGCCGATCGGGCGTGCGCCGGCCAGGACGTCCGCGACGATCGGTGAGCCCAGGGCGGCCAGGCATGCCGTGAAGCCGGCCGCGTCCACGGGTGGGGTGTTGCCGCGGGTGCCGGTCAGGGTGACGATCCAGCGGCCCCGCTCGATCGGGAACAGGGTCGCGCCGTGACCCTCGCGGCCTGCGGTCGTCCGGGGGTGCAGCATGATCGCGGGCATGCCCCGGCTGAGACCGGCCGGGGCCTGATAGACCCGGGTGGAGTACGCGAGCCCGGAGTCCACCACCGTCTCCTCGACCCCGGGCAGCCGGCGCCCTGCAGGGGAACGCCGTCCGGTCGCGTCGACCACCAGGTCCGCGGGGAGTTCCTCGGTCCGCCCGTCCGGCCCGGTGACCACCACACCCGTGACCCGGCCGGCGGCGGTGATGAGGCGCAGGGCTCGGTGGCCCTCGCGGACGGTGATGCGAGGGTCGGTCAGGGCCCGGGCGCGGAGGACGTGGTCGAGGAGCCAGCGGCTGCACGAGATCGCGAACGCGCCGGTCTCGTGGCGGCGGAACCAGCCGTCCGCGCTGAGGATCAGGGCGTCGCCGGTCAGGCCGCGCCGGTGCGCGCCCGCCGCCAGCAGCGCGGCGACCGTGCCGGGGATCAGCTCGTCGAGCGCCCGCGCTCCCCCGGTGACCAGCACGTGGTTGTGGTGGGCCTGCGGCACGCCGGGCCGCGCTCCCGGGGTCTGCGGGTAGTGGCCGCTCTCGATCACGGTCACGGTGCCGGCGTGACCGGCGAGCACCCGGGCCGCCAGCACCCCGGCGAACCCGCCCCCGAGCACGACGGCCGAGGTCATGAGGGTTGGTCCTCCAGCAGGCCCTGGCTGAGCATCGAGGCCACGAAGGTCTGGACCTCGGTGCGGATGCGGGCGGCGATCGCGGCGTTGCCGCCGGCGAACAGCAGCGCCAGCCGGGAGCCGACCGACGCCGGGTCGCCGCCGTCGGCGAGGAGGACCCAGATCTGGGCCGCGGTGGCGTTCAGCGTACGGAAATCGCCGGTCTCGGTGTGGTAGAGCGAGACGCCGTCGGCCGTCTCGTTCCAGATGACGGATTCACTGATGTGCAGGGACACTGCCCGACCTCCTCGGTACCGGCATGATGGGGATCAGCGCGCCGGTGCGGATCACCGGCGGCGGCTTGGGAACGTAGGTCTTCCACTGGTCGTACGCCTCGTGCACGGCACCGCCGCCGACCATCCGCGGGACGGTCATCGCCTCGTCGTCCGCGGCGATCTCGGCGCGGCTGACCCCGGACTCCTGCCACAGCTGGGTGACCACGCCGTGGCGCAGGATCCGGCAGAAGTGCCGGTCGTTGCGCCGCAGGTCGCCGGAGAGCGACATGTGCGTGGCCCGGCAGCCGCCGCCGCAGTTCGACTTGATGTAGCACTTCGCGCAGTCCTCGTGGAACTCGCCGCCGAAGACCGTGCTCCGGCGCATCGCCGCGAGCACCGGGCTGGCGAAGATGTCCGCCAGCGGTTGGGTGCGGATGTTGCCGGCGTGCTCGGCCTTGCCGGTGACCAGCTTGCAGGGGTAGATGTCGCCGAGCGAGTTGATGTAGATCTCGTTGCCGCCCATCCCGCAGTTGCCGCTGACCGAGCAGGGGCTCACCGGGCGCGGGCCGTCCGGGCGCAGGGTGCCGGCTATCGGCGAGGTCCAGACGAGTTGCTGCACCCGCAGGTGGTCGTTCCAGCCGAAGTCGTAGTTGTCACTGGCCCCGCGGCCGATCTCGTTGTGGTTCATCAGCCGCACGCTGTGCACGTCCAGCCCCTGGATGAACTCCGCGAACTTCTCCAGCTCGCCGATGCTGTCGGAGGTGACGATGTGGTTGATGCGCGGTGTCACCCCCGCGGCGTTGAGCATCCGCAACGCCTTGTGGGTCTTGGCGAACGTACCCTTGCCGCGGGTCTTGTCGTGGGTCTCGGCGGTGCTGCCGTCCACGCTGACCGTGACCGAGTTGAACAGCTCGGCGAAGCGCCGGGCGATCTGCGGGGTACGGATCATCGTCGCGTTGGTGATCACGTTGGCCAGCAGTCCCTGGGCCCGGGCGTGGGCGACGATCTCGAAGAGGTCCTTGCGCAGCATCGGTTCGCCGCCGGTGAAGACGATGGTCTTCGCGCCGAACTCGGCGATCTGGGTCACCAGGTCCAGGGACTCGGCGGTGGTCAGCTCGTTCGGCAGGCACTTCTCCGAGGACGCGTAACAGTACGGGCAGCGCAGGTTGCACCCGTCGGTGATCGCGTAGTACGCCATGTTGAGCGGCGACTCGTTGGCGGTGATCGTGGGCCGGTGCCCGTTGTAGTAGACGATCCAGCTGAGGATGAACTTGGCGAGGGCCTTCTCGGTCTCCTGCGCGGTCTCCAGCGGTGCCCCGGTGGCCAGCGCCTCGAGCACCCGGAATTCCGCCGGCGTCAGGACGCAGCGGGCCCCGACCGCCGGGTTGATCACAAGATGGTCGTCGCCGTGCACGAAGTACGTCAGGTCCTTCGGCACGTCGAACAATGAGCGGTTGCGAACCAGATGCCCGCGCATGATGTCTCCTTCGCCGGTTCGGCGCCGGCGTGGCCCGCTGGCCACGCCGGCGCACGGGGTCGAGCTAGTTGGCCGCGCCGGACCCCGACCAGATCGCGCAGGCGCACAGCATCGCGGCGTCGAAACCCTGCTCTGCCGCCTCGGGGGTGGACCATTCCTGGGAGTGCGCCGCGACGTCGGGGAACAGCGCCACGAGCCGGCTCTTGGTGGAGATGAGGACCTCGGTCTCCTGCTGGGTCAGGCTGCCGTAGAACTCCTCGAGCTCCGGCGACATCTGGCCGCCGATGATGCCGGCTTCACGCAGTGCCTCTACCGAGTTGTAGGACATGGCCTTTTCCTTTCGCTGTGGGAAATAGCGGGGATAGGAGAAGAATGCTGGCTCGTATTACCGTCGCACAACCCCACGAATGTGGGGTCGGACAATCAACACGGAATGGCGGCGAGAATACGCGTGGGAGTGGCGCCGAGCGGTTCGGTAATGGCGGAAAGGGCGAATCCGGAGGCGGCCAGAAGCGCGCGGTATTCGGCTGCCGTGCGTTCCTGGCCGCCGGTGAGCACGAGCATGGCGATGTCGCTCATGACCGCGGCCGCGGCGCCTGGACCGGCGCCGGGCGCCACCACGGGTTCGAGCACGAGCAGGCGGCCGTCCGGGGCTATCGAGCGGCGGCAGTTGCGCAGGATCGTGACGCACCGCCGGTCGTCCCAGTCGTGCAGGATGCCCTTGAGCAGGATCAGGTCGCCCTCGGGGACGGTGTCGAAGAAGTCGCCGGGGGTGATCGTCCAGCGTTCCGGGGGTGCGGCACGGCGTAACGTCGGTGCTGCCCGGGCCGCGCCTTCCGCGCTGTCGAGCAGGACGCCGTGGGCGTCCGGGGCCGCGGCGAGGACGGCGGCGAGCAGGGTGCCGTTGCCGCCGCCGATGTCGACCACCGTGCGGGCCGCGCGGACGTCGTACGCCCGGACGAAGTCACCCGCCACCTCCCCCGTCCCCGCGCCCATCGCGGTGTTGAACAGGGTGGACAGTCCCGGATCCCCGGCGAGGTGGTCGAAGAGCGGATGCCCGTGGGCGTGCTCGAACGCCGAGCCGCCGGAGCGGACCGCGTCGGTCAGCGACCCCCAGGCCCGCCACATCGCCGGGTCGCCGAGCATCAGCAGCGCGGCGTGCAGCGACCCGGGATGCCCGGGGCACAGCGGCCGGCCCAGGTCGGTGAGGGCGTACCCGGCGGGTGTCTGCCCGATCACCCCGAGGACGGTGAGCGCGCGCAGGAGCCGGCCCAGTCCTGCCTGGTCGCACGAGGTCTCGACGGCGAGCTTCTCCTGCGGCAGCGGTCCCGCTTCGAGGGCTTCCGGGATGCCGAGCCGCACGGCGGTGTGCAGGATCTGCGAGGTGGCGTAGCCGAAGGCCATCCGGGTCAGCGGCGTGTAGGTCATGACACGGGACCCTTCATGTCAGATGTACGGGCAGGTGGCGTACGCCGTGCAGGAACAGATCCGGCGTCCACCGCAACGCGGACAGGTCACCGGCCGGGCGCAGCGCGGGGAACCGCCGCACGAGCGTGCCGACCGCCGTCCGGGCCTGCATCCGGGCCAGGGCCGCGCCGAGGCAGAAGTGGATGCCGTGGCCGAAGCCGAGGTGCCGGTTCGGGGTACGCCCGATGTCGAACACGTCCGGGTCCGCGAACACCGCCGGGTCCCGGTTCGCCGCGAGCAGCACCGGCACCACGGCGTCGCCGCGCGGGACGATCGTGCCGCCGATCTCCACGTCGGCCAGCGCGTACAGCAGGCCGGTGTGCCCAACCGGCCCGTTGAACCTGATGACCTCCTCGACACACGACTCGAGCAGGCCGGGGTCCGCGCGCAGCCGGGCGAGCTGGTCCGGGTGGCGAAGCAGTTCCAGCACCGCGTTGCCGATCAGGTTCACGGTGGTCTCGTCGCCGGCGAGCAGGAGCTGGAAGACCGCCGCGATCTGCTCGGGGCGGCTGATCGGGGCGAGGGCGAGCTGGGACAGCAGGTCGTCGCCGGGGGTCTTACGGCGCTGGGCGATGACCTTGGCGAGGTGGCTCGCGAACTCCAGGCCCGCGCGCTGGATGCGGGCCGGGTCCTCGCTGCGGCTCATCTCGTCGCTCCACCGGCGCAGCGACGCCCGGTCCTCGACCGGGAAGCCGAGCAGCTCCGCGACAACCAGCACCGGCAACGGCAACGCCAGCCCCTCGATGACGTCTACGACGCCGCCCTCTCCCCATGAGGGGTCGTCGATCAGTTCGCCGACGATGCGGGTGATGTGGTCGTCGATCGCGGCGACGGTGCGGGCGCCGAACGCGGGGGTGATCAGCCGCCGCAGCCGGGTGTGGTCGGGCGGGTCGAGGTGGAAGACGTTGCGCCGCAGCATGGCCAGGGGGTCGGCGGTCGCCCGGCGGTGCGTGGCGGCGAGCCCGGCCGGCAACCGGTCGAGCTGACGCCCGAGGTCCGGGTGGTGCAGCGCGGCCTGCACGTCCGCGTACCGGGTGAGGTACCAGAACGTTCGACCGCTGACCGGTGTCACGTGGCGGTGGACGGGCGCCTCCTCGCGCATGCGCCGCAACATCGGGTGCGGATCAGCACGGAGGCCCGGGTCGAACAGGGTCGCCGTCATCGGGTGCCCCGGCGGCTCATGTCGTACGCGAAATAGCGCCGCACCGCGCCACCCAGCTCCTCGGGAGAGCTGAATCCCCGCCGGGCCATCTCGACCCGCGGTGCCGTGCCGGGTCCACGCCAGTGCCGCAGGAACAACTGCGCGCACACCGCGGGCGGCGGGACAGCCACCCGGAACCGGGCCTGCTCGGCGGCCTCATCGGCCCGGACCACCAGGTCGCACCATTGATCCCAGCGTTCCGAGCCCCGCAGGGCCTCGAGGACGGCGGGCCGCCAGTCGGAGCTGTGCCACACCGGCCACACCCGCACGAGGACCTGCGTGATCCGCTCGGCCGGGGGCAACCGGACCATCTCGGCGTCGGTCAGCCAGCCGGCGAGGGCGTCGGGCAGGGGATCGTCAACACCCAGCTTCGCGTACGCGTATTCCGCCGTACTCGTCCCCCCGGCAGCCGCGAACCCGTCGAGCAACCCGGTCAGCACCCGCTCGTGGACCTCCGGGTAGCCGTCGTCGAAGAGCCGCGCGGCGGTGAGGACGTCCAGGTCGGACATCCAGCGGCCGGGGGCGTACTCGCGGCGCGTACGCCGGTCGAGGGCCTGATGCTCGGCGATCACCGCGAACGGGACCGCCTGGTGTACCGCCGGAGTGACACCCGGAGCGGCGGCCACCCGCAGTGCCGCGAGGGCGTCGCGGCGTTTCAGGTCCCACTCCCCCGAGCCGATCCGGTGCTCCAGGGCGAGCAGCGCGACCCGGTCCGGCTCCTCGACGGCGGCGGCGAGCTCGGCCCACGTACGGTCCATGAACGGCATGGCCTTGGCCGCCGCGACGATCCGCGGGCCGAACCCGCCCTCGTCGCAGCCGTACCGCAGGTTGACCAGGGCGACCGTCCGCGCGGGATACCCGAGCTCGGCCGGTCCGTGCAGCATGCCGACCTCGTCGTCGCCGTCGATGCGCCCCGAGCGGTACATCTCGTAGACATCGCCGACGCCGTGCATGCCGCAGGGTGCGAGCTCCGCGGCCCGCAGCGCACCCATGCTGGCCGCGCCGAGCACGCGGACCCCGGCGTCGATCAGGCGCAGGATCTCCTTGTGCCCGACCGAGCGCCGTTCCCGGAAGTAGCCGTCGATCAGCACGGCCACGTCACCGGGCCGCCAGTCGCGGGCGAGCAGGTCGCCGCGGGCCGCCGGGGGCCGGATCTCGGCTGCCGGGAGGACGCGGTGGATGTCGGTGGCGGAGATGGTCGGCCCGGCGTAGACGACCACGGTTGCGGGAGTCACTACAGCACCTCCGTGGTGACGCGGCTGCCCGGAGCTATGACCTTGACGACCGGCACGCCGATCTCGGCGCGGGTCAGCTCGGCGACCAGCGGCGGGTGACCGAACGCGGCGGTGGCCACGGCGGTGACATGGACGAGGTCTTCCAGCAGGCTCTCGTGCCGGACCGGGGGCGCGAGCAGATCACGCAGGCCGGCGGCGGTGCCGGCGGGTTCCCGGCGGCGCTTCGACCCCGCGTCGTCGATGTCGTCGTGCAGGTCGTCGCGGGCACCGGCGATGTAGCTGAGCCGGGTCTGCGCCGCCTCGGTGACCGCCCGGGTCAGCGCGATCTCGGGGTCCAGGTGGCAGCCGAAGCCGAACATGGCCGCCGGGTAGTCGTCGCAGGCCAGCCACGCGAGGAAACACGGCAGGCCGGTGGGGGACGCGAGCAGGCGGACCTCGAGGGTGACGCCGGCCCGGTCGATCAGCTCGCTCAGCCCGTCGGCCACCGCCGAGCCCAGGCTCTCCGGCGCGACACGGACGCCGGGGACGCCGCTACCGGCGAGGGCCGCCGTGACCGCGTCGCGTTCGATCACCTCGTAGAGGCCGTGCAGGGTGGCCTCGACGACGGTGTTGCCGCTGGCCAGACCGTTGGTGGAGGACAGGAATGCGGGCGGGTGCCAGCCGTCGCGGCGCTGCAGGGAGAGGCCGACGACATCGACGGGTACGAGGGTCAGCGCGCCACCGTCGAGCGAGCGCGCCGGCACCCAGTCGAGGGGCAGCCCGTCGTGCAGAACGCTGGGGACGCTGGGGGTCAGGGCGTACACGTCGTAGGTGAGCCGGTGGGCGACCTCGCGCGGGCTCGCCGTCAGCTCCGCGGTCAGCGGCTGCTCGGCGTGCCAGATCTCCACGGACTCCATCACCGCGGAGAGCCTGGCCAGCTCCGGGGTCACGCCCTTGCCCTGCGACACGGCCAGGGTCGCGGACAGCGGCCGGACCGCCTGGAACGTGGGGATCCCGATGGTGTCGAGCCGGGTGATGTCGGCGACCCGCGTGACACCGACGATCGCGGCGGCCCGCTCCGCCATGACGAAGGTCTCCGCGGGCGGCCGGGCCCGATCGGTGCCGGGCAGCCGTACTTTCCGCTGGTCGGTCTCGGTTCGCATGTGCTCGCTCCCCCGGTCAGAGATTGGCGGTACGCCGTAGCAGCGCACGCGCAGCGACGGCGTTGGCCACGACGGCGATGACCGCGAGCACGACCAGGCTGGGCCACGCGGAGCCGAACCCGAGCACGGCGCCGTCGCGCATGCCGTTGATCGCGTACGTCACCGGGTTCACCACCGAGATCCAGCGCAGCACGACCGGCAACTGGTCCACCGGGGACAGCGCCGGGGCGGTGAACACCAGCACGAGCACCGAGATGCTGCTGAGCACGGAGAACGTCCGGTAGTCGCGGATGAGGATCGCGCCGGCCAGGTAGATGCCGTTGAACGCCACCGCGGCGAGCACGAGCGCGACCAGCATCGTCAGCCAGTTGGCGAGCGGGAACGGGTAGCGGAACAACGCCATCGCCACGACCAGCGCCAGCAGGCTCTGCGCCAGGACCAGCGTGACCCCGGCGAGCAGCTTGCCGAGCAGGAAACGCGACCGGCGCAGCGGCCACGACCACAGCTGTGTGGAGACGCCGCTCATCTCCTCCTGGAACAGCGCCATGCCGGTGGTGCCCGCGGCGCTGACCACGGACATCGCCAGCACCATCGGCAGCAGGAAGACCGCGAACGGCAAGTTCGTGCCCTTGTAGGAGATGTCGCCGACGACGTTGCCGAGCGCGGTGTTGACCAGCAGCAGGTACACCAGGGTCGGGGTCAGGCCGAAGATGAGGTTGACCCGGTTGCGGGCCAGCAGGGCGTACTCCCGGTAGAACACCGCGGAGAAGTCGGCGGCACGCGCGGGCGCGACCGGCGGGGTGTGCTCGAACGCCAATTCGCTCACTGGGAAGCCTTTTCTGTCATCCGGAGGAACACCTGCTCCAGGGAGTCGGCGGCGGTCGTGAACCCGGTGATCGCCACACCCGCGTCCTGGCAGTGCCGGGTCAGGCCGGGCAGCACGTCACGCCCGGCGGCGCCGTCGATCTGCACCTCGGTGTCGTCGACAGTCGCCGTGAGCCCCTCGCCGTCGGCCCATTCGGCGACGACCTTCGCGGCGATCGGGTCGTCGACGGTCACGACCAGGCGGCTGCCGCCGTACTCGCGGACCAGCTCGCGTGGCTGGGCGAAGCGCAGCACCCGGCCCGCGCTGACGACCAGGACGCGCTGGCAGTTGCGCTCGATCTCCTCGATGTGGTGGCTGGTCCAGAGCACCGTCACGCCGTGCTCGGCGCGCAGCCATCGCACGAACTGCTCGACCTGGTGCCGGCCGGCGACGTCCAGGCCCGCCGACGGCTCGTCGAGGATCAGCAGCTGCGGGATTGTGAGCAGCGCCCGGACGAGCTGCAGCCGCTGCCGTTGCCCGCCGGAGAGCTGGAACACGAGCCGTGGGAGCGCCTCGGTCAGCCCGAGATAGCCGGCCACCTCGCCCGCCCAGGGCTCGACGGCGCGCCACGACAGGCCCCGGAACTTCGCGGCGATCCGCAGGTTGTCCAGGCCGGACAGCATCTCGTCGTACGGGCCGGACTGGTGCATCGCACCGATCCCGGACTTGGCGCGCACCGGGTCCTGCGCGGGGTCCAGCCCGAAGACCCGGATCACGCCGCTGGTCGGCGGGGTGACCCCGCAGATCAGCTTCATCAGGGTGGTCTTCCCCGCGCCGTTGGGCCCGAGCAGCCCGACGGTCTCGCCCCGGGCGATGTCGAACGAGATGCCGTCCACCGCCGGCGTTTCCTTGCCGCGGTAGCGCTTCGTCAGCTCCACCGCACTCACCACATCGGTCGCCACGATCCCTCCCCTCTGAATCCATCGAAGACATTGAGGGGACCGTACGGCTCGGAAAACCTCCCGGCAGCAAACTGCCGCGAAGCTGCCGCCTATCTGCCATTCGCGGGGCCGGTGCGTCCTTAGCATTCATCCATGGTTATGGCAGAACCGGCTGTAGTGCTGTTCGACGGCGCGGGCGGTGCGGAATTGACCGGGGTACGCGACATGGTGACCGGAGCATTCTCGACACCGGCGATAACGATCGGCGCGGGCGACGGTCCCCTTTCTCTCGACGTCGATTCGGGAACGCTGACGGACGGCGGGCGGCGGGTGCGCCCGGCGGTGGTGTGGACGCGGCACCGGGCACCCGGCACGCTCGTGGCCCACGCCCGTCCGGCGGGGTCGATGTCGGCGCTCGCGGCTTCGGCGTGGGGGGACTTCCTCAGTGAGGTGTGCGCCGCGGCGGCCACCACGCTGCCGGGGACCGCTCCGGCCGGGACGGCGCAGGTGCGGTCGGCGGGGCGGCTCGGGGTACGCGTACCGCGTACGGTGCTCAGCACCGATGTCGCCGCCGCGGCCCGGCAGCTGGGCACGGACCGGGTGATGGTCAAGACCCCGGACTTCCGCCTCGCCGAGCCGGACCCGCGTAGCTGGGCCACCCACCTGCCTGTGGTGCTCGACGCCCCGGCGGTGAAGGACAGCGGCGGGCATCCGGTCGTGGTGCAGGAATACGTCGCGCACGTCCGCGAGCTGCGCGTGTACTACCTCCACGGCACGGTGTGCGCGTTCGACGTCGGCAAGCGGAACCCCGCGGCGACCTGGACCGATCCGGCGTCGGTCAGCGTGACCCGCACGGACTGCCCGGGCGCCGCCGCGGTGGTGGTCCGGGCCCTGGCCGCCGCGTGGGGTCTGCGCTACGCGGCGTTCGACCTGCTCGTCACCGGCACCGGCGAGGTCGTCTTCCTGGAGGCCAACCCGGACGGCGACTGGCTCTGGTACGAGCGCCGCGCCCGCTGGCACGGCGTGACGTTCCTGGCCGCCGTGATGCTCCGGGAGCTGTTCGATGCCGCCCGCTGACCCGGTCTCCGCCCGCGACCTGCAGTTGCTGGCGATGCTCGCGCGCGGGCACACCACCGACCGGGCCGCCCGCGAGCTGCGGCTGAGCCGGCACACGGTCGGCGAGGAGATCAGCGTCCTGCTCGGGCGGTTCAAGTGCCGCAACCGGGCCGAGCTGGTCGCGTACTGCTATGTGCACCGGCTGCTGCCGGTCGGCGTCTGGCCCCCGCCGTACGCCCCGATGTCCGAACTCTCTTTGGTGGGTGAGTGAAATGCATGACGCCCTGGGTGTGCTGCGCGACGCCGGATATCCGGTCGACCAGCTGAGCGGACCGCAGCAGGCGGTGCTGGCCGCGCTGTCGGAACAGGAGACGACCCTGCTCGTCGACGTGCACGACCGGCTGCGCGACGCCGAGGGCGAGGTCACCGCCCACGACCTGAAGCTGCTCTGACGCGTGAGCCGCAGGCTGGTGGTCGTGCTCTTCCTCGATCTGGTCGGCTGGACCGCGCTGGCGGAACGCGTCGACCCCGAGCCGCTGCAGGTGCTGCTGGAGCAGTACTACGGCATCTGCTCGGCGGCGATCGAGGACCACGGCGGGGTCGTGGAGAAGTTCATCGGGGACGCAGTCATGGCGGTCTTCGGCACGGACCGCTCCGGGGAGGACGACGCGCTGCGGGCCCTGCGCGCCGCGTGCGACATCCGGGCCGGGACGGCGACGCTGGTCAGTCCCCTGGGCAGGCCGGTCGACGTGCACTGCGGGATCGCGGCGGGCGAGGCGCTGGTGACCCACTCGCCGCGGGCCGGGCTGCGGATCGTCGGCGACGTCGTCAACCTCGCGGCGCGGCTGCAGTCGGCCGCCGTCGCCGGGGAGATCATCGTCAACGACGTCGTCGCGGATCTGGCCCGGCAGCACTTCGCGATGGTCCCGGTGCCCCCGCTGACCGTGAAGGGCAAGGAGCTGCCGGTGGCGGCGCTGCGGGCCGGGGACGCGTACGGCGCCGCCGGCCGCCCCGACGACGGTGCCCCGATGGTGGACCGCGACGCCGAGCGGGCCCGGATCCGGGCCGCGTACGACGCCGCCGCCGGGCAGCGGCGCACCCGGACGGTGACCGTGCTCGGCCCGCCCGGGGTCGGCAAGTCCCGGCTGGTCCGCGAGGTGCTGGCGGAGCTGGCCGCCGCCGGTGCCGTGTTCACCGCGGTGACCGGGACGTGCCCGTCGTACGGTCCGAACGGCAATCACGTCACGCTGTTGCAGGTCCTCGACGCGCTGGCCCATCGAGGGCACAGCCCCCGGCTGACGGCGGTCCTGGACGGGCTGCGGCAGGGGGCCGACGCCCGGGCGCCGGGTGTGGAGGAGGTGTCCTGGGCGGCCCGGGAGTTGCTCACCGCGGCTGCCGGGGCACAGCCGCTCGTCGTGGTCTGGGACGGGCTCGACGCGGCGGGGTTGTCACTGTTGCGGTTGATCGGCGAGCTCACGCGTACGTTGTGGGATCTGCCGCTGTTGATGATCTGCGCGGGCCGCCCTGAGCTGATGGAACGCGGTGCGCCGTGGGTGCGCGGGCCCGGTGACGAGGTGATCTGCCTGGGACCGCTGGGGCCGCAGGACAGCGCGTCGCTCGTCGCGCTGCTCAGCGCCGCCGGGGCCGAGGTGCAGGCGCACGAGGCCGGGATGATCGACCGCGTCACGGCGCACAGCGCGGGCAATCCCCTGTTCATCCGGCTGATGGTGGAGTCATCGGGGGGCGTGCCGCCGACGATCACCGCGTTGGTCGGGGCCGCCCTCGATCGGCTGCCCGCGCCGGCCCGGGAGCTGCTCGGCGCCGCGGCGGTGGCCGGGTCCTCGTTCACGGTGCGCGAGCTCGATCCGCTGGGTACGCCCGTGGCGGCCGCCGATCTGGAGACGCTGGTGCGGCGGGGGCTGATCCGGCCCGCCGAGCGGGCCGGCGGGTACAGCTTCGTCCAGCAGCCGGTGCACGAGGTCGCGTACGGGCGGCTCGACAAGAACCAGCGGCTGACCTGGCACCGGGCCCTGGCCGCGGGCGGGGTCGCGGCGGCGTTCCATCTCGCGGCGGCCGTACGCCTTCTCGCGGAGCTGCGCCCGCACGACGCCGGGCTGCCCGCCCTGACAAGGGAAGCGGCCGATGCTCTGCTCCACGAGGGCACGGCGGCGCTGCGGCAACGCGACGTCCCCGCCGCGATCGAGCTGCTGGGACGGGCCGTGGAGCTGCTCCCGGGGTCGGCGGTTGCGGCGATCCGGCTCAGCGACGCGCTGTTGCTGTCCGGTGACCTGACCCGCGCGGTTTCGGTGATCGCCGCTTCCTTCGGTTCGCGGGCATGCCTCGCCCAGCGGTACCTGCTGGACGCACGGCGCGGCATCCACACGGAGGTTCCGCGCGATCTGGAGGGCGACACTTCTGACCGGCTCGCAGGCTGCCGCTTCGAGCAGTTGCGCATGCTCACCCACCTGGCGTGCGGCAGGTTCGGGGCCGCCGAGCGGGCGGCACGCGCCGCGCTCGGGCACGCGAAGGAACTCGGCGACGACTACGAACAGGAGCGGCTGCTCGTCGCGCTCTGTGAGATCCGGCAGTGGTCGCCGGTGCCCCTCGCCGAGCGGCTGGCCCACTGCGCCGAGCTCGCCGGCCGTTTCGCCGCCGACCCGTTCCTGCTCATGCCGGTGCTGGTCGCGCGGGCCCGGAGTCTCGCGCTGACCGGTGACAGCCCGGGCGCCCACGCCGCACTCGCCGAGGCCGGGGCGATCGTCACGCAGCTGCGGCTGACCATGGGCGAGGTCCTGATCTCCCAGGCCGCCGGGCTCGTGACCGCCCTGGACGGCGATCACCGCGGCGCGCGCGGGCATTTCCAGGACGCCGCGTCAGCCCTGGAAAAGGCCGGGCACGCGCCGACCGCACTCACGTTGCGCGTGCAGGCGGCCCGGGAGCTGATCACCGAGGATCTGCCGCGCGCGACCGCCGAGATCGGCGGGCTCCTGGAACGGCATCAGGACATGGAGGTACGCGGCCGGCTGCTCGCGCTGTCCACCGCCGCCCGGCTCGGTGTCGCCGCGCCGGACGCTCTCACCTCGCTGCTCGCCACCACCGACGACCCGTGCCTGCGAGGTGACGTGTACTTCGACCTCGCCCGTGCCCACCGCACGGCCGGGGACGATGCCGCGGCGGACCGGGCGGTCCAGGCGGCGATCGCGAGTTACGCCGGGATCGGGGCCGAGGTTCCCCTGCGATCGGTACGCGCATGGAGCTGACCCCCGCGCCGTGGCGGCGTGAACGGGCCAGGTACTTCGCGGGCGTACCGGCGTGGGGCATGCCGGCCACGGGGTACCGCGAGGAGCCCGTACCCGCGAGCCTGTTCGGCGGTGTCGACCGGGAATGGGCCCTCGACGGCGCGGACGGCAGCGGCGTACGCGTCTGCGTCCTCGACAGCGGCATCGACGCGACCCACCCCCTCACCGGCCCCGTCGACCGGGCCTGGGAGGTCGTCACCGAGGAGGGCCGGGTGCCCCGGGTCCGCGCCTGCGAGCCGTCCGACACCGCAGGGCACGGCACGGCGTGCGCGGGGATCATCCGCGAACTCGCCCCCGGCGTGGAACTCAGCTCGCTGCGGGTCCTCGAGGACGGGAAGTCCGGCAGTGCGGCGGCGTTGATCGCGGGGCTCGCGTACGCCATCGAGCAGGACTTCGACGTCATCAACATGAGCCTGTCCACCGCCCGGCTGGAATTCCGGGGCCGCCTGGCCGAGCTCTGCGACCGCGCCTACTTCCGCCGCACGACCCTCGTCGTGGCCGCGCACAACCTGCCGATCGAGAGCTTCCCGTGGGCGTTCTCGTCGGTGATCTCCGTGGCGAGCCACGCGGAGCCCGGCCCGCTCACCTACTACTACAACGCCGCGCCGCCGGTGGAATTCTGCGCACGGGGCGTACGCGTGCCCGTCGCGCAGCCCGGTGGCGGTGTCACCCGCAACACCGGCAACAGCTTCGCGGCGCCGCACATCGCGGGGATCGCCGCCCGGGTCCTGAGCAAACACCCGTGGCTGACGCCGTTCCAGCTCAAGAGCGTGCTCTACCACTGCGCCGACAACGTATCGATCGAGGGGGATGACGGTGGAGTTCTCGTCAGCAGAGCCACATAGCGGAGTCACCGAACAGCGGTTGCTGCAGTCCATCGTCGCGGTGGCACGCCACGTCTACTCGGCGGCCGCCACGTCGGTCTTCATGGTCAGCCCCGACACCGGCGAACTGGTCTTCGCCGCGGTCGCCGGCGCGGGCCAGCAGAGCCTGGTCGGCCGCCGGTTCGCACCCGGCACCGGCATCGCGGGCTGGGTGGCGGCGAGCTGCCAGACGCTGATCACCGACGTCAGCGGCACGGACCGGTTCGCCCGCGACGCGGCGGCGTCCACCGGCTACCTGCCGGCGAGCATCATGGCGGCCCCACTGGTCGCCGACGGCGAGTGCATCGGCGTGCTGGAGGTCCTGGACCGCCGGGCCAGCGGCCCCGACGACGCCGACGCCGCCGCTCGCGAACTGGACGACATGGAACTGCTCGACCTGATCGCCGCCCAGGCCGCCCTGAGCCTCGCCCTGCTGCGGCGCACCGACCGGACCGCGCCGCCGCCCCCGCTGGGCAACCTGCTGGCCCGGCTCTCCGAACACGCCGCGATGGACGCCTCCGACCCGCTGGCGGTGGCCCTGCTCGGCGTCTCACTGGACCTGCTGGACCGGCGCACCAGGTCGGTCGCGCACCGTTAGGTGCAGGCCGCCGATTGCGCACCGTTCGGTGCAGGTCGCTGGCTACGCACCGTCGGTGAGGGCCGCCGATTGCGCACCGTTCGGTGCAGGCCGCTCGCTACGCACCGTCGGTGAGGGCCGCCGATCGCGCACCGTTAGGTTGCGGACCGCCGGTTGCGCACCGTTAGGTTGCGGGCAATTAAGTTGTGCACAATTAAGTTGCACACAACTTAATTGTGCACAACCTAACGGGACCGAACGGCCGGGTTGACACTCCGTTCAGACGTCCAAGATAATTTGGATGTTCCTGAAGATTAGATCGAGCGGGGGCAGCGTGACGACTCCCATCCCTTTCCCGGAGCTCCTGCGCCACCATCGGGTGCGGGCCGGGCTCACCCAGCGGGCCCTCGCCGACCTCTCCACGGTGAGCCCCCGGGCGATCCGCGACCTCGAGGCCGGCCGGGCCAACGCCCGCACCCAGACCATCCACCTGCTCGCCGACGGCCTGCACCTGCAGGGCGCGATGCGTGAGCTGTTCGTGACGGCCAGCCTGACCCGGCGCCCCACCGGCCCGTTCGACAACGGCTGCTGCACCGCCGCGCCGACGGCCCCCGACGCGCTGATCGGGCGGGAGACCGAGGTCCTCGGCCTGCTCGAGGTCCTGGAGTCGGGGCGGCGGATGATCGCACTCTCCGGGTTGCCCGGGGTCGGGAAGACCCGGCTGGCCGCCGAGGTCGCAACTCGCGCCGGGGCACGGCACGACTGGCCGGTGCTCTGGATCGGCACCGACATGGGGACGCTGCACCGGCACGGCACCGCGTACGGCCCGCTGCTGCGGTCGCTGAAGTCCCTGGCCGACGCCGACAGCGCGGAGGAGGACCCGGTCGGGCAGGTACGCCAGCTGATCGGCCGGCACGAGGCCCTGCTCGTCCTCGACGGGCTCGCCGAGGCCACGATGCCGCTGCTCGTCCGGGAGCTGCTCGCCCAGTGTCCCGGGCTGCGGGTGATCACCACGTCGCGGCGGCCGTGGCACGTCGCGGGCGCGCATCCGGCGGTCGTCGCGCCGCTGCCCACGCCGCCGATAAAGGCAGAGACGCCGGCTGAGCTGGCGGGCGTACCCTCCGTGCGGTTGTTCGTGGAACGCCTGGCGCAGGCCCGGCCGGGCTTTGCGCTGAGCACGGCGAACGCCCTGGCCGCGGCCGAGATCTGCCGGCGGCTCGACGGGCTGCCGCTCGCCCTGGAGGTCGTCGCGGAGCGGGGGCGGGTGCTCAGCCCGCAGCAGCTCGCCGAGGTGACCCCCGCCGATCTGCTCGACCTCGCCGTCCCGGCCCGCCCCGACCGCCAGGCCCTGACGATCGGCGCCCTGGTCGGCGCCAGTCTCGCGCGGCTCGGCAAGTGGCACCACACGATCCTGTGCGAACTGGCCGGCACCGCGAGGCCGGGCACGGTGACCGACGTCGTGCGCGCCCTGGGCCACGGGCTCGACGAGGTCGCCGCCGGGCTCGACGTACTCATCGGCTGTGGGCTGGTCCGCGCCTCGCACAGCGAGGTGAGCACCGAGCTGCGGGTGCCCAACCTGGTCCGGACCCTGGTCCTGCGATGACGCGAACCTCAGGCGACGGGGGTGTAGCCGGCGGTCAGCGCGTAGAGGTCGAGACGGTCGCGGACGTTGTCCCGCAGCGACGGGCAGGGCGGCTTGCCCTCTCGCCAGAGCTTGGGGCACGCGCCGCCGCACACCGGCAGGATCGCGCACCCGCGGCACGCGGTCGCGCCGGCGTCGAGGGTGTCGTACCAGTCGTCGAAGGCCCCCGGCGGCCGCAGCGCGTCAGCATCCAGGCTCACGACGTGCCCGAGGTCCTGATCGTGATGCCCGGGCACGAGCGACTGCTCGGTGCAGCTGTAGACGCGCCCGTCCGCGCCGACGACCTCGCTGTGCCGCGTCGTCGCCGCGCAGACCACCCGGCGCGGGGCCGCCGGCAGCAACCGGAACCGCAGGCCGTGGCGCTGGTAGGCGAGGAACCACGCCATCTCGGCCGCCGCCAGCTCCGCGCGCGGCACGGCCACGTCGCTGACGTCGTTGCCCCACGAGTGCACCGGCGCCGGGTAGCAGGCGACCCGGTCGTGGGCGAGCCCCGCGGCTGCCAGCCCGGCGGCGAACGGCTCGGCCAGGGCCGCGTTGTGCACCCCGATGTTGGTACGCACGGTGAAGAGCAGCCCCGCCAACTCGGGGTCCTGCAAAGCCGCGCCGATGACCCCGACGATCTTCTGGAACGAGCCGGCGCCGCTCTTCAACGGCCGCGACGCGTCGTGCACCTCGGCCGGGCCGTCGAGGGTGACCTCGACGGAGCTGATCCGCGCCTCCCGGTGCAGTGCCCGGAGCTTGCGCGCGTCCAGCAGCGCCCCGTTGGTGACGATCTTCGCCGCATACCCGACGCCGGCCTCGTCGGCGGCGGCGGTGAAGCGGCGGGACAGGTCGAGCAGCACGGCGTAGCCCATCAGCGGCTCACCGCCGAACCAGCGGACGTTGAGCGCGTCGTACCGCCCGCCGCGGGCTGCCCGGGCGACGCGCTCCGCCAGCGCGGCGCGGTGGTCCCGCGAGACGGTGACCCGCTCGTGGGTCTGCCCGCAGTAGCCGCAGCCCATGTTGCAGTACGCGCTCGGCATCACCACGAAGTCGCGGGTCCGGCGGTCGCGGGCCGCCACCCGCGAGGCCTCGATGACCTCGGCCGCCTCGTCGTGGCCTGTCCTGACCAGTAGCCCCGCGCCGAAAAGCCGGGCGTCGTCCCCCTCGGCGACGCCCCCTTCCAGGCGCTGCGCGGTGGCCAGGTCGACCAGGTAGACCTTCGCCGTCGCGGTGTTCAGGACCGGGCGCACGACCCGGCCCGACGGGTGACGGAAGGCGTTACGGCCGACCACCGCATACCTGCTGGGTCGCAGGTGGTCAGTGCTCGGCACAGCCGGCGTTGACGGTCTCGGTGAACGCGGAGTGCAGGGTCGTGGTGGCCTGGGTGATCTCCTCCATGAAGACGTGCGCCTCGTGGTGGAGCACGCCGGCGGCGGCGCTGAGCTGGGTGCCCGCCTGTTCGGCCAGTTCAGCCGCGTGCTGCAGAAGCCAGGAATCGATCAGCATGGGTGCACCCCTGAGTCCGCTGGAGAAACAGATCATCGTGGAACGTCCAAGTTTTGCTAGATGATCTAGCTAAGTCAAGCGTCGTATTTCGGCGGTTCATTCGATGGGATTTGGACATCGCGACTATGCTCCGAGACGTCACCGTTTGAAGGGAAATACATCGATGACCGCCGAACCCCGCGTCGTGCGCGACGTGGAGACGCTCAAGGCCCTCGCCGATCCGGCGCGCCTGGCGATCGTGGAGCTGATGATGGCCGACCGGGCACGCTCCTGGACGGCCAAGGAGCTAGCCACCGCCATCGTGATGCCGCCGAAGAAGCTCTACTACCACCTCGGCCTGCTCGAACAGCGCGGCCTCCTCGAGATCCGCAGCACCCAGGTGGTCAACGGCATCATCGAGAAGCACTACGGCACCGCTCAGGCCAGCATCGTCTTCCAGCGCGGCAGCGCCACCGAGCCCGTCGAGGAGATGGGCGAGCTGGTCAGCACGCTCCTCGACGAGGTGAAGGGCACGATCATGACCGGCCTGCGCTCGGGCCGGGCCGCCCTCGATCGTGACGCCCCCGACGCCGAGCGCATCGTCGTCAGCTACACCTCCGCCGGCATGGCACCGGAGCAGGCCGGCCGGTTCCGCGAGACGCTGCTCGAGGTCGTCGAGCAGTTCAGCGCCGCCACCACTCCCGGGCAACCCTCGTTCGACCTGCTCATCGCGATCGCCCCACGGACGGAGTCGATCGCCCCTCGGACGGAGTCGATCGCCCCTCGGACGGAGTCGATCGCCCCTCGGACCGAACCGTAGGGCACGTTCCTGGGCGTCCTAGGAGGATAGGTTGGGAATGCCGGGGTCCTGACGCGAGTTGGGGCCTGCGTGAAGAAGAAGATCGGGTTCCTGTCGTTCGGCCACTGGCGCGATGTCAACGGGTCACAGACCCGCAGCGGCGGCGACGCGCTGCTGCAGACCATCGACCTGGCCGTGGCCGCCGAGGAGCTCGGCGTCGACGGTGCGTTCGTGCGCGTGCACCACTTTGAGCGCCAGCTGGCCTCGCCGTTCCCGCTGCTCGCCGCGATCGGCGCGCGGACCAGCCGGATCGAGATCGGCACCGGCGTGATCGATATGCGCTACGAGAATCCTCTCTATATGGCTGAGGAAGCCGCGGCCGCCGACCTGATCAGCGGCGGGCGACTGCAGCTCGGCGTGAGCCGGGGATCCCCCGAGACCGCACTGCGCGGCGCCGAGTCGTTCGGCTACGTCCCGGCCGAGGGTTCGACCGCTGGTGACGACGCCCGCAACAAGACCGAGATCTTCCTCGCCGCGATCGACGGCGCCGCGGTCGCCCGCACCGACCCGGCCCGCACCGGCGGCGTCAGCGGCGGGCTCGCCGTCACGCCGCAGTCCCCCGGCCTGCGCGACCGGATCTGGTGGGGTGCCGGCACCCGCGCCACCGCGCAGTGGGCCGCCGGGATCGGCGTGAACCTGCAGAGCTCCACGCTGCTGAGCGAGGACACCGGCGTACCGTTCGACCGCCTGCAGGCCGAGCAGATCGAGCTGTTCCGCCAGGCCTGGAAGGAAGCCGGCCACACCCGCGAGGCCCGCGTGTCGATCTCGCGCAGCGTGCTGCCGATCACCGAGGAGATCGACCGCATCTACTTCGGCAACCAGGAGCAGGACGAGGACCAGGTCGGGCTGCTCGAGGGCGTCCGCTCCCGCTTCGGCCGCACGTACGCCGGGGAGCCCGACCGCATCGCGGCAGAGCTCGCCGCCGACGAGGCAGTCCAGGCCGCCGACACGATCCTGTTCACCGTCCCCAACCAGCTCGGCGTCGAGTACAACGCCCGGATCCTCGAGACGCTGACCAAGCACATCGCGCCCGCGATCGGCTGGTCCCCCGCCCGCTGACCACGCGATCTTCGGAAGCGGGCAGAATCGGGGTGTGCCGACGCCTTCATCACCGCTGCGGAAAATGGGCTTCCTGACGATCGGGCTGTTCGACGGGTCCGATCCGGGGCCGGGTCACGAGTCGACGCTGGAGATCATCCAGCTCGGTGAGCAGCTCGGGTTCAACAGTGCCTGGCTGCGCCACCGTCACCTGCAGTTCGGGATCTCGTCACCGATCGCCGTGCTCGCCGCAGCATCGCAGCGCACGAGCCGCATCGAGCTCGGCACGGCGGTCATGCCGCTGGGCTGGGAGAATCCGCTGCGGCTCGCCGAGGACCTCGCGACGGTCGACATCCTGACCGGCGGGCGGCTCAACCCGGGCATCAGCGTCGGTCCCCCGATGAACTGGGAGCACGTCCGCGACGCGCTCTACCCGGACACCGCCGACGCGGAGGACTTCACCTACGGGCGGGTCGAGCGGCTGCTCAGCTTCGTGGCCGGGGAGAAGGCCAGTGATCTCAGCGGCGCGCAGGGCGTGGTCGAGGTCTTCTCCGACCGGGTCGAGCCGCACGCGGCCGGGCTGCGCGAGCGCATGTGGTACGGCGGGGCCAGCCTGCGCTCGGCGACGTGGGCCGGCGAGCACCGGATGAACTTCCTGACCAGCAGCGTCATCCAGGCGGAGGACTCGGAGGACTTCGCGCTGAACCAGCTCGCCCAGGTGCGGGCGTTCCGCGCGGCGCACCCCGGCGGCGAGGACGCCCGGGTGTCGCAGGGGCTCGTCGTGATCCCCACCGACAGTGCCACTGACGAGCAGAAAGCGCGCTATACGGCGTACGTGGAAAAGCGTCTTCCGCGCACCGCGACCACGCACGGACCGCGCCGGATGATGTTCGCTCCCGACCTGATCGGCTCGTCGGAGCAGATCGCCGAGCAGCTCTACGCGCACGCCGCGTTCCAGGAGATCCACGAGGTGGCGTTCGCACTGCCGTTCAGCTTCGAGCACGCCGATTACGTGCAGATCCTGACCGACATGGCCACCAGACTCGGGCCCGCACTCGGCTGGAAGCCCGTCACAGCTTCCTGAGACGCATCTTCAGGGCCCGGCGGGCCACCGGCCCGAGATCGTCGACGACCTCGGCGAGGACGGCGAGCTGCTCCAGGGCCGTGAAAGCCTGGGCGGCGCCGTCCGGGTCGACACCCTCGAAGAGCTCCAGGCCGACGAACGCCGCCGACACCGCCTGCGCCAGGCCCGCCGGGTCGGCCAGCATGCCCAGCGGCGAGCCGTCCAGCAACCGGCGCAGCACCGTCTCGATCTCCGCGGTCCAGAGCGCCAGGGCCGCGCCGGTCGAGGCGGCGAGGCGCTCGTCGGTCTGCGCCCCGGCGAGCAGCTGACCGAGGACCGCGACGTTGCCGTCCGTCTTCTCCCGCTCGTGCAGCGCGCGGCCGACGTCGAGCAGCTCACGCAGGTTGCGCACGGCGGCGAAACGCTCCCGGTAGACCGCCACGCGCGTCTCGGTCTCGCTCCTGCACGCCACCGACAGCAGCTCGTCGACGGTGCCGAAGTGGTAGAAGACGAGCGCCTGGTTGACCCCCGCGGCGGCGGCGATGGTTCGCGCCGAGACGCCTGCGATGCCGTGCTCGCGCACCGCGGCCAGGGCGCCCTCGATCAACTTCTGCTGAGTAGCGGACACAGCCCTCTTCCCGTTGAGCGTACGCTCAAATCGTAGCGGAAGGCTCACCTTCCCGGCCAGCCGACCGACGTTAGAACCGTGGACAATCTGCCGGCTGTCGTCTCGCCCTATGGCGCGTACGCCGGCCTCGGCCTGCACGTCCACGACCTGACCATCCGCGGGCACCACGGCGAGACGCTGATCGCCGCCGACGCGGCCGAGGGTGCGCTGCGCATCCTCGGCGACGGCCGGACCTACCGCGTCAGCCGGCTCGGCCGCATGTACGCCCTCAGCGCCCTCGGCCGCCCCGACGAGGCCCTGCGCATCGGCGAGGAGCTGGTCGCCGACACGGGCCCGTTCACCGGCCCGCGTACCACCGACGCCAAGATCCTCGCCGACACCGCCCGGATGCTGATCCAGGTCGGGCGGATGGACGAGGGCCTGCACTACGTGGCCCGGGCGATGGCGATGCTCGACGTCGTGCCCCGCAAGAGCCTGCGCTACTTCTCCGCGATGGCGTCGCTGGCCGACGCCGCCCGCGAGGCCGAGCTGTTCGAGCTGGCCGAGGTGGCCATGCTGCAGGCCATCAACGCGTTCGAGGAGCCGAACGACATCTACCGCTCCGGCGCCGAGCTGCAGTACGCGGAGTTCCTGCTCGAATGGGCGTTGCGCCTCGAGCAGGTGCAGCGTGAGGAGGAGGCCGCGGTCATCCTCGGCAAGAGCGTGACCATCCTGACCTACTGGTCGGACCGTGGCACCGACGCCCCCATCGGCGAGGCCCTGCTCGCGCTCGGTTACGCCAAGCAGGGCCGGCTCACCGCCGCCCAGGAACTCGTCGACAAGCACCTGATGCCCATGCGCGCCGGCGGCCACAACCACGAGACCCGTGCCCTGCACATGGCGCACGGCCTGGTGCTGCGCTCGGCCGGGGACCTCCGGGCCGCCCGGCGGGAGTTCCTCGCCGGCGACGAGCTGTGCGTCCTGCCCGCCCAGCGGCTCAACTTCCAGTTCGAACTGGCCGTCACCGCCGCCATGCAGTCCCCCGGCGAGGCGAGCAGCACGATGCTGGGGGCGCTGCACGCGCACATCCGGATGCTGTGGCAGCTGCGGCTGGACCGGCGCACGATGCTGCACCAGTCGTACAAGCGGGTGGAGCTGGAGGCGGCCCGCAAGAGCGCCGACCGGCAGGCCACCTCCGACGCGCTCACCGGTCTCGGCAACCGCCGGATGTTCGACAGCCGCATGTCGTCGATGTCGGGTGCGGGCGCGCTGCTGCTCATCGACGTGGACCGGTTCAAGGCGATCAACGACGAGTTCTCCCACGGCGTCGGCGACCGCGTCCTCGGCGAGATCGCCGCCGTCCTGCGAGCGCACTGCCGCCACGACGAGGTGGCGATCCGCTTCGGCGGTGACGAGTTCGCGCTGTTCCTGTCCACCGGCGAGCTGGAATCACGCCAGGTCGCCGAGCGGATTCGGCAGGTCATCCTGTCCCGCGACTGGTCCACGATCGCCCCCGGCCTGCGCGTCACCCTGAGCATGGGCCTGGCCACCTGCCGCCCCGGCGAGACCGGTGACGACCTCTACACCCGCGCCGACGCCAACCTTTACGCGGCCAAACGCGGCGGCCGCAACCGCCTCGCCGCCGCGGCCTGATGGCCTGGTACGTGTCGCCCAGGCCTTCCTGATAGGCGACGGGCCGCTCGCCGAGGGCACCGAGCTGTTCGCCCTGGCCCGCAGCAGCCCGCTGGGTTCGCAGGACTACGTCACCCGCTTCTTCCACACGGGCAACGAGATCACCTGATTCGCCCACGGCGACCGAGGATCACCGGGCATCCTGTGGATTATGCGGATCGGGGTCATCGCGGGGCAGGGCGAGATCGGTGGTGCTCTCGCGCAATGGTGGACGCAGGCCGGGCACGAGGTGGTCGCCAGCATCGGGGATACGGGTGCCACCGTGCAGGAGGCGGCGGTGTTCGGGGACGCGGTGCTGTTCGCGCCGGAGTGGGGTGCGGCGCACGACGCGCTGGATCTGGCCGGGGGTGCGCTCGCGGGCAAGCCCGTGCTGGACGCGACCGAGCCGCCGCCGAGCGAGAGCGGCCTCGAGCAGCTGGCCCTGTGGTCGCCGGACGCGCACTGGGTGAAGGCGCTGAACACGCTGCCCGTCTCGGTGCTCGACGCCCGGCGCGGCCGTGACCCGATGCTCGCCGAGTTCCTGTGCACCGACTTCGCCGACGCACGGGCGACAGCGTCGCAGCTCGTGCGAGATCTCGGGCTCGCACCGATGTTCGCGGGCGGCGCCGACCGGGCGTGGATCACCGAGACCGGGCCGCTGCACATGCGCGAGGTCGACATCAGGGACGCGACCGCGTACCTGGCCGCCGCGCTCGACGGGACGCGCTGACGGCGATCGTCCCTTTGCGGGGTTAAAATCCGGTATGACGCTTCCGCAGATCGTCGACCGTGAGGTATGGCTGGCCGCCCGGGTGGAGCTGCTCGTCCGGGAGAAAGAGATGACCCGGCGCATCGACGCGCTCAACGCGGACCGCAGGCGGCTCCCGATGGTACGCGTGAACGAGCCCTACGAATTCCACGGCGCGCACGGCCCGGCCCGGCTGGCGGACCTGTTCGACGGGCGCCGGCAACTCATCGTGCAGCACGTCATGTTCGACCCGTCCTGGGACGACGCGTGCCCCAGCTGCACCGCCGGCGTCGACGAGCTCTCCCCCGGCCTGATCGAGCACCTCAACGCCCGCGACACGTCGTTCGCGCTGATCTCCCGCGCGCCGCAGCCGAAGCTCGCCGATTACCAGGCGCGCAAGGGCTGGACGATCCCGTGGTACTCGTCGCACGGCACGAACTTCAACCTCGACTACGGCGTGACCATGGACCCGTCCGACGAGGACCCGCCGATCTACAACTACAAGCCGCTGCCATGGGCCGTCGAGCCCGGCACCACCCAGGAACAGCCGGGCATGAGCTGCTTCCTGAAGGTGGACGACGCGGTGTTCCACACGTATTCGACGTTTGGGCGCGGGGTGGATCACCTCGGCGGGGCGTACGGTTTCCTGGATCTGACCGCTCTCGGCCGCCAGGAGGAGTGGGAGGAACCGAAAGGCCGCGCGTCCTCCGCACGGCCCTCCGTCCCCAACTTCCTTACGCCGTCCTGACCTTCCGGCGGCGCGTCCACGAAAAGCCGATCAGGCCGGTGACCGCGGCCAGGACGCCGCCGCCCACGGTCCAGACCCAGCGGGACGAGAAGTCCGGCACCCAGTCGAAGGTGCCGCCGTCCTCGTCGTCCACCGGGGCCGCCGACGGAGCCGCGCCCCCGGTCAGCACGCTGCCCGGGCGGTTGTTCGGCACCAGCGGCGCGGCGAGCACACCCTGGTCGGCGCCGGTGTCACCCTTCGGCGCGGCGAGCAGCAGGTCCACCTTCAGCGGCAGGCCCAGATCCTTCTCCGGCAGCTCGGTGCTCGACAACCGCACGTAGTACGTGCCCGGCAGCGGGTCACCGTCCCACGGCTCCGCCCACGACCGGACCTGCCGCAACTGACAGCGCAGGGCGATCTGCGTCGCGCTCGCGTCGGCCAGGGGGCTCTGCTCCCCGGCCACGCAGGCCTGCCGGCGGCGCAGCCCGTCGAAGACCTCGATGGTCCAGGCCTGTCCGCCGGTGCGGTCCCCGGCCGGGGGCAGGGCGACGGTCGCGGTCAGGTCGGGCCGCTGTCCCGCCTCCGCGCCGAATGACCAGTACAGATAGTCACCGGTGACCGCGTCGACGTGCACCTGCTGACCCGGCGTCACCGCGACGGCGGTCAGGAACGAGGTCCCGGCGCTGCTGACTCCCGGAGCGGGCGACGGCACGGCGGCCGCGCTCTGCCCGGTCGCACCGAGAAAGACGGCACCGAGCGCCGCCGCGATCAGAACATGTCGGGTACGCATCTCAGTTCTCCCTCCATGTAGCAACCCACCAGCGGGTCAGCCAACCGGCCAGCACCCCGGCCACGAGCCCCGCCAGCCCGAGCACGAGCAGCAACAACCAGCCCCGCCCGAGCCCCGGAGCGTCCGGCGCGTGCGAGGCGTCCACGACGTCGATGCTCAGCTCGAGGGGCATACCGGGCGCACTCGCGGCGGTGTTCGACGCGAACGAGTTGCTGACAATGAGACACACATCGGTGGTCACGGCCGGCTGATCGTCGTCGTCCGCACCGTCGCTCGCCTGTGGCGAGGGCTCCTCGTCCCCGGACCAGCGCAGCCCCGCGGAGAGAACATCAGCCCGCCCGCTGCCCGCGTCGGACCCCCGGACCAGCTCCCGGCCGTCCGCCGTCGCCGCTTTCATCAGTACGCCGTAATCACGCGAAACCTGCCGGTCCAGCGCGACACTCACCGAGGCCCGCAATTCCTGACCCGACTGCACGGGTACGCGGTAATACCGGTGCTCCCCGATCTTCTCCCGATCGGTGTAGACCCCCGGCGCGAGCAACGGCGCACTCTGGCAATCCTCAGCCCCGGTCACCGCAGCCGGAGCCACGGGCGGCGGCACAGCGGCCCGGTCCACGAGCTGCTTGACCCGGTCGGTCAGCTCCTCCTGACTCTGCGCCGCGGTGAACGTCCCCCCGGTCGCGGTGGAGATACAGACCAGCTGCTTGCGCGTCTTCTCGTCGGGCGCCAGCCCCAGCGTGTCAACAACCAGCTTCGTCCCCTGCGCGGCGAGCTCCCTGGCCACGGCGCAAGGATCTGGCGGCGTACACGTATCCTCGCCGTCCGTGATCAGAACGATCCGCCGCACGGACCCGGAGTCCCCCAGATCCTTGGCGGCCTCCCGCAACGCCAGCCCGACCGGAGTGAAACCGGTCGGCTTCAGCCCCGCGATCGCATCCTTGGCAGCGTTCCGATCCACCGGCCCGACCTCGACGATCTGCTGCGTGTCCTTGCAACCCGTCTTCTTGTTGTCCCCGGGATAGGTCGCCCCCAGCACCCGGATCCCGAGATACGTGGTCTCCGGCAACGCGTCGACCACCTCGTTGAAGGCCCGCTTCGCCACGGCGATCCGGGTCTCCCCATCGATGTCAGCCGCCCGCATCGACCCGCTGACATCGAGCACCAGCTCTACCCGGGGTGGTTCGGCCTGCTCACCGGGCTCCCGCGCCTGCGCCGGCCCGGCACCGAGAAGACTGGATATCGCGATCAATCCGGCGATACCCACTATGGACAGTCTTTTGTGGATCACGCGGCAAGATCATAAGGGTACCGAACCCCACCCCACCGACCCGGCCCGGGGTCCGGTCATCCGACGGTCACAACCGCCCGATTCCCCCTCAGAAGCTCCGCCCCGGCGGCATGATCAGAGCGTGAATGACACCGTGGCCGCTCTCCGGCACGAGACCGTCGACTGGTTACGCCGGAACGCCCCCGCGGACGCGGCCCTGATCCACCCGCCCGCCGCGGGCTCCCTGATCGCGCAGGTGGAGACCGATACCCGCAACGCCCTGGTCGACGGGCGTACCGGCTCTCAGTGGCTTCGCCCAGCGCAACGTCATCACCCAGAGCGGCTTCCGTGTTTACCGGGCCGAGGTGACGCCGGAGCGGGCACTGAGATGGATGGAGGAAGGCTGAGGTCACGGCCCGCTCAGGCGGAGACCCCCGCCAGGCTGGCGGTGACCTCGCTCTTCACGCCGCATTCGGGGCAGGTGAAGCGGCCGAAGAGGCGGGTGAAGGTGGCGGCCACCTCGTGCCGGCCCGCCTGGACGGCCTCGGTGTGCAGGCGAACCGCGAGGTCAGACGTGAGGCCGGGCTCGATGTCCGAGTGGTCGGAGGTCAGGTCGAGGAGGTGTCCCTCGTCGCAGGCGGGGCATTCCACGTCGACTTCGCCGTCGTTGACGTGGTCGGGTTCGTGGCCCCAGAGGTCGTCGCCGTCGAAGCCGAGGATGGCCTGCTGGAGGTAGACGAAAATGGCGTCGGTGGACGCTACGGGCAGGCCCTGCACCGCCAGCTCGCGCAGGGCCGCGATCGCCCCGGCGTACGTGGCGCGGTCCTCGTCGCTTGCATCCACGGCGGTGAAACCGGCCAGGGCCAGGGCGGTCTCCCGGTCGTGGATGGCGAAGGAGGCGCAGGTCCGGGCCAGCCAGGGCAGCAGGTCCGCACCCGCTTCGTGGCCGATCCGGGTCCAGGCCGCGGCGGCGGGGTCGGTTGCGGCGGCGGCAAGAGTCTGCGCGGGGATTGTCACGTCGCACATGATGGCGCGGCGGGTGTGACCTGCGCCATCCGAGGGTGAACAGAAGGTGAACTGCGTACGTTCGGGTGCCGATGCGCCGATCCGGACCTTGACGGGGGAAACATCGGACCGGGGTGGGGACACGACGTGGGTGCAGGGCGCTGGATGCGGGACCGTGGGATCGCGACGAAGATCCTGACGGTGGCCGGGGTGGCTGTTGCCGGGACGGTTGCCACCGGGGTCATCAGCCTGATCGGGATCGGCGATCTGCAGACCACCCGCGCGGCCGAGCTGCAGCGCGCGGTCCCGTACATCACCAAGCTCAATGATGCCGCGCTGGCTGCCAAGGCCGCCGCGAACGACGAGCGGGGTTATCTGATCGCCGGGGACACGTCGTTCCGGGACGAGTCGCTGGGGCGGCAGGCGAAGGTCAACGAGAGCCTGGCCGGGGCGCGTGCCCTGGGCGGGACCGCCGAGCAATCCTCGATCGACACGATCAAGTCAGCCACGGATGCCTGGTTCAGCGCGCTGGGCGCGGAGTTCACAACGTATCCCACGGACCGGCAGGCTGCCGTCACCGCCGCCATGGGCGCCAACCGTGACCTGCGCAAAACTTACGAGACGCTGCTGTCGGCGGAGATCGGCCGGGCGGACGACGCGCTGGTCGCGGGTCAGGGTTTCGATGCCACCGTACGCTCCACGCGTACCGTGGTGAACTCGGTCCTGGTCCTTTCCGTGGTGATCGCGGTGCTGCTGGCGCTCTGGGTCGCCCGGATGATCCTCCGGCCGTTGCGGGAGGTGTCCGGTGTGCTCGAGGCCGTGGCCGGCGGTGACCTGTCCCGCGACGTGACCGTCGACCAGCGGGACGAGCTGGGCCGGATGGCCGGCAGTCTGCGCAAGGCCACGACGTCGTTGCGTCAGACGGTGACGGACCTGTCGAACCACTCCGACGCGCTGGGTGACGCCGCGGGCTCGCTCGCCGGCACCAGCAAGGAGAGCACGGCCAGCTCGAGCGCGGGTGCCCGCCAGGCCGCCTCGGTGGCCGACTCGGCCGCGACCATGTCCGCGACGATCCAGACGGTCGCGGCGGGCGCCGAGGAGATGGGCGCGTCGATCCGCGAGATCAGCGAGAGCGCCACCAAGGCCGCGGGCGTCGCCGCCCGGGCGGTCGAGGTCACCGCCACGACCAGCGGCGTCATGGCCAAGCTCGGGGAGTCGTCGGCGGAGATCGGCAATGTGATCAAGGTGATCACCGCGATCGCCGAACAGACCAACCTGCTCGCCCTGAACGCCACGATCGAGGCGGCCCGCGCCGGGGAGATGGGCAAGGGCTTCGCCGTGGTCGCCTCCGAGGTCAAGGATCTCGCGCAGGAAACCGCCAAGGCCACCGAGGACATCGGACACCGGGTCGCGGCCATCCAGGCCGACACCGCCGGGGCGGTCACCGCGATCGAGGAGATCACCGAGATCATCGGCCGGATCAGCGACTTCCAGACCACGATCGCCTCGGCGGTCGAGGAGCAGACGGTCACCACCAACGAGATGAGCCGCAACGTGGCCGAGGCCGCGACGGCCGGCGGTCAGGTCGCCGGGACCATCACGGAGGTCGCCGAGTCGGTCCAGCTCACCACGGTCGGCGTCGGCGAGGCGGACCGCGCGGCGGGCCGGCTCGCCGAGATGTCGGGCGACCTGCGCCGCATCGTGGACCGCTTCCAGCTCTGACGGCTCCTTCTCGAGGGTGGCGAGGACCAGGTCGGCGGGCGGAACTCTACGAGGTGCGACCCTTGGCGCACAGGGCGTTCACCAGGTCGGAGACCGGGGCGGCGAGGTCCTGCTCGGTGGCGCCGGCGAGGGGCTGCAGGCCCAGGGAGCCGCGCATCAGGATGATGCCCAGGGCCGCTGACAGTACGATCTGGGCGCGCAACAGTGCGGAGTTGTCGCCGGGGCCGGCGGCGGCCATGCGTTCGCTGATCGAGCGGAGTACTCCGAGGCGCATGTCCTCGGTGTGCTGGTCACCCGAGGTGCGCAGGAGCAGCAGGAAGCGTTCGGGGAGGCGTCCGTCGCGGTCCGGGCAGGCGATCCGGCGGGTCAGGGCGGCGGCGAGCCGGTCGAGCGGGGTGTCGTCGGAGTCGCGGCGGATCTCGGTGACCGCGGCGGCCAGGCAGGCCTCGAACAGGCCTTCCTTGGACGTGAAGTAGCGGCTGATCAGGGCTACGTTGACACCTGCCTCGTCGGCGATGTCGCGGACCGTGGTGGTCGCGTACCCGTTGCGGGCGAAACGGGCCGTCGCCACCGCGAGCAGCTGGGCTCGGGTGCGTTCCGCGTCGCGGGGGCGGCGGGCCGCGGGGAGCGGGGCACGACCTGGGGTGATGGGCATGACCGGTCCTGGGGTTGTGCCCATGTGGCTGCCCTCCCGTCATGGCGATGTGATCGTCCGCTCACCTGCTGGTAACCGTTCGCCGGGGCGGCGCATGATGAGCGTCGCATAAGTCAGCGGGTGTTTACTAGTAGTCGGGGGCGCGGAGTGTCAGCACTCAGGGAGGTCACCGGGCGGCGGTGGCCGGCCTGGCTCGGTGAGCTCGGTCTGGTCGCGGCACTCTTCCTGGCCTACAAGGCGGGCCGCATCCTCACGGCCGGTCACGCCGACGTGGCGACGGCGAACGCGGCGAAGGTGTGGCACCTGGAGCGGCTGCTGCGGCTGCCGAACGAGCTCTCGGTGCAGAACACGCTGGTGGACTGGCACTGGTTGCTGCTCGCGGCGAACCACTACTACGCGTACGTGCACTTCCCGGCGACCGCCGTGACGCTGATCTGGTTGTACATGCGGCGGCCCGGGCTCTATCTGCGTACCCGCCGGATTCTCGCTCTTCTCACCGCGGTGGCCTTCGCCGTGCAGATGTGGTTCCCGCTCGCCCCGCCGCGGCTCACCCCGGGCACCGGCCTGCTCGACACCGGCACGCTGTACGGCCCGGCCGTCTACGGCCCGCCGGACACCGACGCGCTCAGCAACCAGTACGCCGCCATGCCCTCGCTGCACGTCGGATGGGCGGTGGTCGTCGCCGGTGCGCTGTTCGCGGCGACCCGCAACCGGTGGCGGTGGGTCTGGCTCGCGCACCCGCTGATCACGCTGCTCGTGGTGGTGGGCACGGGCAATCATTACTGGCTGGACGCGATCGTGGCGGTCACCCTGCTGGCCCTGGTCGCCGTCCCCGTCCTGGGCCTCGGCACCCTGCGGCAAGCGGTCGCTGCCACCCGACCCCAGACACGCAGGTACGCGCTGCGCGCCCTCGCCGTAGCCGTCGCCGGGGTCGCCGTGGTGGTGGCGATGCGCGGGCGCGTCCCGGATCCGGGCGACGTCATCGCCGTCCTGGCCGACGCCGATGTGCGCTGGCTGGCCGTGGCGGTGCTCGTGCAGTTCCTGTCGCAGGTGGCGTTCGCCCGGCAGCAGCGCGCCCTGCTGACGGCCCTCGACGTCGTCATCACGCGGGGCGCCGCGCTGGCCATCACCTACACCCGCTCGGCGATCAGCATGGTGCTGCCGGCCGGCGCGGCGATGTCCGCGGCGTTCGCACTGCGACAATATCGACGGCGCGGCGCGAGCGTCTCCGTGGCGGCGACCGTGATGGTGCTCTCCGGGCTCGCCTCGATCATCGGGCTGGCGGTGCTCTACGCGGGGACCGCCGGGCTGCACACCATCCTGGTGCTGGCCCTCGCGGCGGCCGCCCTGACCGGCGTGTTCGTGCTGCTGCGGGGCCGGTCCTTCGCGTGGCAGCCCACGTGGCGCTGGGCCGGCCGGGCGCTCGACCAGCTGCGCGGCATCGTCGCCGAGGCGCGGTCGGTGCGGGCCCGGCACTGGGCGGTGACGATCGCGTACGCCGTACTCAACTGGCTTGCCGATCTCTGCTGCCTGATCGCCGTCGCGCACGCCTGTGGCCTGCCGCTGAGCGCGTTCCAGCTGGCCACCGCGTACCTGGCCGTGCAGGTCGTGCGGCAGATCCCCGTGACGCCCGGCGGCATCGGGCTGATCGAGGCCAGCCTGCTCGCCGGCCTGGTCGCGGCGGGTGCGCCGTATGCGAGCGCCACCGCCGTCGTGCTCGGTTACCGCCTCATCTCGTTCTGGCTCGTGCTGCCCGCGGGGCTGCTGGCGTACCTGCGCCTGAACCGCAGGGCCGACCCGGCGGTAGTCGCGGTGTGACGTAAACGGATGTTGACTTAAGCCGCCGCGGCCCGATAATAAGTAAGCACACGTTTACTTCTATCTTCGGGGACGTCATGACCCAGACCATCGAGGAGCCCGGCGCTCCCGGCTCCACCGGCACCGGCACGGACGGGGGACGCGGCTCCGGCGGCACCATGCTGGTGCTCTACCTGTCGCTCGGTGGCCTCGCGTTCGCCGTGCTCCAGTCGCTGGTCGCCCCCGCCCTGGGCACCATCGGCCGCGACCTCGGGGCGTCGACCAGCGACGCCAGCTGGGTGATCACGGCGTACCTGCTCTCCGCCTCGGTGCTCACGCCGATCCTGGGCCGCCTCGGTGACATGGCCGGCAAGCGCAAGGTCCTCATCGGGGTCCTGATCGCCCTCGCCGCGGGCACCCTGCTCGCCGCCCTCGCCCCCAACCTCGCGGTGCTGATCGTCGCCCGCGCGCTGCAGGGCGCCGCCGGTGCCATCCTGCCGCTGTCGATCGGCATGATCCGCGACGAGCTGCCCCGCGAGAAGGTCAGCGTCACCGTCGGCCTCATCTCCGCGATCTTCGGCATCGGCGCCGGCATCGGCATCGTCGCGGCCGGCCCGATCGTCGAGCACCTCTCCTGGCACTGGCTGTTCTGGCTGCCGCTCGTCCTGGTCGTCATCGCCCTGATCGGTGCGATCTTCGGCATGAAGGAGTCCCCGGTACGCACCCCGGGGCGCCTCGACTACCTCGGCGCGGGCATCCTGTCGGTGGCGCTCGTGACGCTGCTGCTCGCCATCAGCAAGGGCCAGTCGTGGGGCTGGGGCGACCCGAAGACCATCGGCCTGCTCGCCGTCGGCGTCGTCGCGCTGGCCGTCTTCATCCCGGTCGAGTTCAAGGTCGCCGAGCCGCTCATCGACATGCACCTGATGAAGCTGCGCGGCGTCTGGGCCACCGACCTGGTCGCCCTGATCCTGGGCTTCGCGATGTTCGGCACGTTCGTCCTGGTCCCGACGCTGCTCCAGCTGCCCGCCGCGACCGGTTACGGCTTCGGCAAGTCGGTGTCGCAGGCCGGGCTGTTCCTGCTGCCGACCGTCGTCATGATGGTCGTCTTCGGCCCGATCGCCGGCATCCTCAACCGCAAGTACGGCCCCAAGCTCCCGATGTTCCTCGGCACCGCCCTGGTCACCGCCGCGTTCATCCTGCCCGCTCTCGGCCACGGCGCGATCTGGCAGGTCCTCGCCTCGGGCGTCCTCACCGGCGCCGGCATCGGCTTCGCGTTCGCCGCCATGAGCAACGCCATCATCGAAGCGGTCCCCGCCAGCCAGACCGGCGAGGCCACCAGCGTCAACACGATCGCCCGCACCATCGGCAGCAGCATCGGCACGGCCGTCATCGCCGCGGTCATCACCTCCCACGCCGACGCCCGCGGCCTGCCCAGCGACGACGCGTTCACCATCGGCTTCTGGGTCTGCGCCGCCGTCGCGGTCCTGGGCATCGGCGCCGCCCTCGCCCTGCCCTCCGCCCACCGCCGCCACGAACAGGCCGTCGCCACCGGCGTCTCGGACGTCCCGCCGGAGCCGGAGGAGCTGCACCTCCCGCACGCCTCCCACAAGGCCTGACTGTCGCAAGGCCTGGCCGGTCGCAAGGCCTGACCGGTCGCAAGGCCTGACCGGTCGCAAGGCCTGACCGCCACAAGACCTGACCGCCACAAGACCTGGCTGTCGCACCGGCTGACCGCCGCACGGCACGGCTTTGCACGGCGAATTAGGTTGTGCACAATTTAATTGTGCACAACCTAATGCACGAACGGGAAAGGCCCCGCCACATCGAAGAGATGTGGCGGGGCCGTTTTTATGCTTGCCTACCTGCGCTTTCAGGCGCAGCGCTCGCGGGTCAGACCCTGCGCCCACGCGCGAGACCTTGCGCCAGCGGGTCAGACAGGCCTTGCGCCCGGGTCAGGACTTGCGCGCGGGTCAGGCCTCGCGCGAGCGGGTGGGTCCGATGAAAGGCCGTTCGCCCGCGGATCAGGCCTTGCGCCAACGGGCGCGCTCCTCGCCGGGCTTGCGGGTGCAGATCATCGGGGTGCCTTTCCTCGTGATGCCGGTGGCGCCCTCGGGTGAGCAGAACGCGCCCGGCCTGACCACGGCCGGGGCGGGCGGGGGCGCAGTGGTGGTGGGCTTCGGGCTCGGCTTCTTCGTGGTCTTCGAGGGGGACGGCGCGGGGGCGGTCCGGGCGGGGACCGGCTTCTTGATCGGTGGGATCTTGGTGCGGGAGGACGAGGACGAGGGGGACGGTGAGGACGGCCGGGAGCGTGACGGCGACGGGGACGACGTGGACTCCATCGGGGGCGGGGACGCGAGCGACGGCGCGATGAACTGCGGGGTGGAGGATGGGTTGCCGCCGCCGGTGAAGGCCTTGATCGCGGTGATGCCGCCGCAGCAGAGCAGCAGGAACGCCACCCCGGTGGCGAGGGCGACCTTCAGAGAGGTGGAGCGGGCGGGCTGGTTTGGCGCGGTCACGCGGGACAGCGTGCCGCCTCCATTGACAATGGACGATCGGCTTTTCCGGCAGAGACCGGAAACGATCAGGTTAGCCCTGTCGGGTCAGCCCTGCCGGGTCAGCCCTGCCGGGTCAGCCCTGTCGGGTCAGCCCTGTCGGGTCAGCCCTGCCGGGTGAGGGCGCCGGTCACTTCGGGGCGACGGTCTCGCGGCCGTCGTCGAGGACCTTGGCGGAGACGGTGAGGGACTTGGATTTCTGGGTGCCGCCGCCGACCGAGTAGATGTCGTACTTGTGGGTCTCGACCGAGCCCACGCCGCCGGCGCAGGAGAAGCCGAACGACTCCGTGCCCTCGGTGCCGACCATGCTGTAGGTGCCCGGGGTGTGGGTGGGGTCGTCGACCGAGAGGGCGCCGCTGTCCGCGCCGGTGATCTTCCAGGCGATGATCAGGTCGACGGCGGGGGCGCGGAAGACGGCGGTTCCCTCGGCACACTTCGGCTTCTGGATCACCTTGAAGGACACGATCCGGGGCCCGGAGACCGTGGAGTGCGACGGCGACGGCGAGTGCGACGGCTTGTGGGACGCCTTCTTCGAATGGGTGCGCGACGGCGACGGGGACGGGGACGGGGACGGGGACGGGGAAGAAGCATGAGCGCGCGGAGACGAGGAGGGGGAGGTCGAGCTACCGGGGGCGGCCTGCACTATGGGCGTACATGCGGAAAGGGTGAGGGTTCCCAGCAGCAGCAGCGGAATGCGTGAGGTCATGACGGCAGAGTGAGCGGCCGGAATTAAGAAACGCTAAAGAAGCGACGCGACGGCCGCGTCGAGGGTCGTCTCGGAGGCCGTGCGGTACGCCTTGCCCACCTCATCAGCCGCGAGCGACGAACGGGCGAGGGCCTCAGCGGTGTCGCGGTCGGCCACCTCGTCGGGGGTGAACAGCGGCGCGCCGATGGCGGTGCGTTCCCGTTCGGCGATCACCAGCAGCGTGAGGCCGCGGGCCGGGTCGTCGCCGAGGATCGCCACCTGGGCCAGGCCCTCGATCGTGTCGAGCTGCCCCTCGGGGATCGCCAGGTCGGTGTAGATGCGCAGCGAGCGGCGCATGTGCTCGCCGGACTCCGCGAGCCGGCCCCGGCGGCGGGTCACGATGCCGAGGTTGGTCAGGGCGGCCGCCTCGCCGCGCTGCTCCCCCGCCTCCCGGAAACCGGTCAGCGCCTGGTCGAACAGCGGTTCGGCCTCGTCGAGGCGGTCCATGCAGCGCAACGTGCCGGCGGTGTTGTTGAGCGCCGCCGCGATAGCCCGGGCGTTGCCCTGCAACCGGGCGAGGTCGAGGCTCTCGTAGCCGTACGCCAGGGAGGCCTCGTAGTCCTGCTGGCCCTGCGCGGTGATCGACAGGTTGTTGAGCGAGGCGATCATCCCGGGCCGGTCGGCGAGGTCGCGGAACGTCGTCAGGGCCTGTTCACCGAGGTCGCGGGCGGCGCTCAGGTCGCCGGAGTTGCGGGCCAGGGCCGCGGCGGCGCGCAGGGCCCGGCCGCGCAGCGGGGTCGCGGTGGCCGGTGCCGCGTCGAGCGTGCGGCCCAGCCAGGACAGGCCCTCGGCCATCCGGCCGGTGATCCACCAGTACCACCACATCCCGGCGGCGATGTCGAGGCCGAGCCCGGGGTCGGCGGTCAGGGACCAGGTCAGCGCGGCCTGGATGTTGTCGTAGTCCTGTCCCATGGTGGCCAGCCAGCGGCTGTGCTCGGGCCCGTCGGCGGGCGGGGGTTCGGCGAGCCGCCCGGCCCACATCTGCGCGTGACGCCGGTGCGCGGGGTCGTCGGCGGGCAGACGCTCAGCGGCGTACTCGCGGATGGTCTCGATCAGCCGGTAACGGCCGTCGGCGTGTTCCACCATGGATCGGGCGGCGAGCTGGGTGAGCGGGTTCAGCGCGTCGGTGCCGGCGACCGCCGAGGCCGCGGCCAGGTCGAAGCCGGTGGCGAACACGCCGAGGCGGGGCAGCAGCTCCCGCTGGGGGACGTCGAGCAGGTCGTACCCCCAGTCGATGGCCGCGCGCATGGTCTGGTGCCGGGCGACCGGGGACGTACCGACGAGCAGGTCGAGGCGGCGGTCGAGGCGGGACATGATCTCGGTCAGGGCCAGGGCCCCGAGCCGGGCAGCGGCGAGCTCCAGGGCGAGCGGCAGGCCGTCGAGGCGGCGGCACAGTTCGGCGGCGACCGGCAGTTCGTCGGCGCGCAGGGCGGTGCCGCCCCGGGCCGCGGCGACGCGGTCGGCGAGCAGCCTGACGGCGTCCGAGCGGGCGGGGTCGCCGCCGGGTGCGGGGGTGGTCAGGCCGGTGAGGACAAAGACGACTTCTCCGGGTACGCCCAGAGCTTCGCGGCTCGTGGCGACCACCCGTACACCCGGCGCGGCACCCAGGAGCTCGTGCACCAGCTCGGCCACGTCGGCGCGGAGGTGCTCGCAGTTGTCCAGCACGAGCAGCGCCCGCCCGTCGAGGTGCTGGGCGAGCAGGTCGAGCACGGGGACGCCGGGCTCCTCGCGTACCCCGGCGGCGGCCGCGACCCGCTCGACGAGCAGCCCTGTCGTGTGCCCGGCGAGCTCGGCGACGATCACGGCGTCGTGGTCGGCGGCGACCTCGCGGGCGAGCTCCAGTGACAGCCGGGTCTTGCCGCAGCCGCCCGGCCCGGCGATGGTGAGCAGCCGGCTGCGCCCGAGCAGCCCGATCACCTTGTCGAGCTCGGCGCGCCGGCCGATGAACCGGCTGCGGCTGCCGGGCAGTCCCGCCGGCGGCCGGTCCAGGGCGGGGTCGCGGCGGCGGACGGCCTCGGCGAGCGCGGCCATCGCGGCGCGCGGCTGCGTCTCGTACTCCGCGAGCGCCATCGTCGTACGGTCGAAAAGGTCCAGGGCTTCGGCCGTGCGCCCGTCGCGGTGCAGGGCCAGCATCAGCCGCTCGACCAGGGGTTCGGTGACCGGCTCGGCGGCGACCCACGCGCTCAGCTCGGCGAGAACGGGGTGGCCGAGAGCCATCTCCCGATCCACCCAGCGCTGGCGGGCGGCGAGCAGCGACTCCTCCAGCCGGGCGGCGGCCGCGGCGACCATCGGCCCGGTGCCACCACCCTCGTACGCGGGCCCGTGCCACAACGCGAGCGCCTCGTCCCACGCCTCGGCGCCCGCGAGCTCGGTGAACTCGTCCGCGTCGGATGTGGCGGCGAGGACGTACCCGCCGGGTGTCGTGGACAGTGCGGCCCCCACGATCTTGCGCAGGCCGGAGACGTGCACCTGCAGCGCCCCCGCGGCGGTGGGCGGCACGTCGGCCGGCCACAGCTCGGCGATCAGCCGTTCCGGGGAGACGGGGCGGCCACCGGCGGCGAGCAGCGCCGCGAGCAGGGCGCGCATCCGGGGTGGCAGCGGAGTGGCGGTGCCGTCGCCGGTGACCGCCCGGACCGGGCCGAGTACCTCGTACCGCATAGATGTCTTAACCGTTTCTTCAGCGCGTCCTCCCACGCTAACGGCGCGATGCATCATTCTCTGCGGGCGAAGGGGCGGCAAAAGCATGGTCACTCGGGGGGTTGCGGCACTGCTCGCGGGCGGTTTGCTGGCATTGACGACGGGTTGCGGCGGCTCTTTTGAAGGAGGCGGCTCTTCTGAAGGAGGAACAACGGGCAGCGTGCACACCGAGGTCACCGTGGACATCACCGGGGACGTCACGGTGAAGGGCAGCAGTAACGCGCCGATGCCGACGAACAACGGCGTCGACTACAGGTCCTGTGATCAGTACGGCGGCGGTGAGCAGGACGACAAGGGCCGCAAGTGGTTCCTCGTGCCGCAGATGCCCGTCGACCCGATCGAGGGCAAAACCGTCTACATCGGCGCGATGGTCAAGGACTACCACGGAGCGGGAACGTACGAGAAGAAGACCTTGACCGACACCGGCAGCCCACCCGGGGTGAGCTTCGGCGGCGACCTCTACTACACCCAGGAGGGCTCGGCCAGCACGGTGACCACCGACGGCAAGGGTGGCGGGTCGTGGGTCTTCACCGGCCTGTCGGTCAAGAACCCCGACGGCACCGAGGGCGGCGGCCCCGAGGTCTCCGGCAGCGTCACCTGGACCTGCGCGGACTGACCTCAGCCGTGCCAGGTACGCCAGAGCGCGGCGTAGGTCCCCCCGGCGGCGACCAGGTCGTCGTGGGTGCCCAGCTCGACCAGGCGGCCCGCCTCCATGACCGCGACCCGGTCGGCGTCGTGGGCCGTCTGCAGCCGGTGGGCGATCGCGATGACCGTCCGCGAGTGCAGCACGGCGGCCAGCGCCCGTTCCGCCGCGCGGGCCGTCGCCGGGTCGAGCAGCGCGGTCGCCTCGTCGAGGATCACGGTGTGCGGGTCCGCGAGCACCACCCGGGCGAGCGCGACCTGCTGGGCGGCGGCGCCGTCGAGGGCGTACCCGGCGCCGCCCAGCACCGTGGCGAGGCCGTCGGGGAGTTCCCGGGCCCAGTCCGCGCCGACGACGGTGAGCGCGGCGTGCAGGTCCTCGTCCGTCGCGTCCGGCGCGGCCAGGGTCAGGTTGGCGCGCAGTGTCTCCCGGAACACGTGGTGCTCCTGGGTGACCAGCACGACCTGGCGGCGCAGCAGATCCGGGGGCAGCTCGGCGACGGGCACCCCGCCGGTGGTGACCGTGCCCGTGCGCGGCCGGTCCACGCCGGCGAGCAGGCGGCCCAGCGTCGACTTGCCCGCGCCTGACGGGCCGACCAGGGCGAGGCGCTCCCCCGGGCGTACGGTCAGGTCGACTCCCCGGAGAACGTCGGCGGCTCCGGCGTACGCGTATCGCACGTCATGGACCTCGATCCGATCCCCGACCGGGAGTTTTCCGCCCGGGAAGGCGGTCGGCAGGGCCGCCAGGCCCTCGAGGCGCGCGAACGACGCGCCGCTGCTCTGCAGTTGCTCCAGCCAGATCAGGATCGCGTCGAGCGGCACCGCCAGCTGCCGCAGATACAGCGCGGCCGCCGCGACCTCGCCGAGGGTGAGCAGCCCGTGGGTGTAGAGCGCGCCGCCGATGAGCAGCACCGACACGACCGGGATCACATAGGACACGTCCACCGACGGGTAGAACACCGTGCGCAGGAACAGGGTCCGCAGGCGGGTGCGCCGGGCCTCGGCGAGCACCTGCCGGGCATGCGCGGCGCGGCGTTCCAGCAGACCCAGTGCCTCGACGGTACGCGCCCCGGCGACGGCCGCCGTCAGCTCGTCCGCCAGCGCCGACCCGGCCGCCCCCTCGTCCAGGTACGCCGTCCGCGCCCGCCGCAGGTACCAGCGGGTCACCACCGCGATCCCGGACAGCCCCAGCACCGCGACCCCACCGAGCAGCGGGTCCAGGAAGAACACCGCGACCAGCACGAACACGGCCTGAGCGGCGGCGATCAGCACCTCCGGCACCGCGTCACGCAGGGTGGTGGCGACCGCGTTGACGTCGGCCGTCCCACGGGCGGTGAGATCCCCGGCCGGCACCCGCTCGGCGAGCGCGGGCGGCAGGGCGAGCACCCGGTCCAGATAGCTCTCCCGGATCCGGGCCGCCGTACGCTCCCCGAACCGGTACCCGATCGCCATCGCCGAACGGCCCAGCAGGATCTGTGTGAGCGTGCAGAGCAGGATGCCGAGCGCGAGCCGGTCGACCAGGTGCACCGACGCCCTGTTCTCGGCGACCGCGTCGACGATGTGCCCGAGCAGCCACGGCCCGGTCAGCCCGGCGACGGCGGCGACGGCGTTCAGCGCGACCATCGCCACCACGGCCCGTTTGTCGGCCCGGATCAGGTCGAACGCCGCGCGGCGGACACCGGCCCGGTCCGCGACCGGCAGCCGGATCACCGGACCGCCCCGGTGGCCGCGTCCTCTCCCGCGGTCTCCCCCGCTGTCCGGGTCACCAGGGCGCGGTACCCGGGCTGGGTGCCGAGCAGCTCGCGGTGCGTCCCGGTGGCGGCGACCCGGCCGTCGACCAGGTAGATGACGCAGTCGGCACGCTCCAGCAGCGCCGGTGACGTGGTCGTGATCAGCGTGGTCTGCCCGGCCCGGACCGCCTTGAGCCGTTCGGCGACGGTGGCCTCGGTGTGCGCGTCGACCGCGGAGGTCGGCTCGACGGCGAGCAGGATCTCGGGGTCGTGCAGCAGCGCGCGGGCCAGGCGTACCCGCTGGCGCTGCCCGCCGGAGAGGTTGCGCCCCCGGTCCTCGACGGGTTGCCGGCCGGACAGGTCCGTCGCCGCCGCGGCCGCCAGGGCATAGGCGATCTCGCCGTGCCCCCGGGTGGCGCGCCCGGCGACGGCCTCGGCGAGGGTCCCGGTGAACAGGTACGACTCGTTGTCGGCGACCAGGATCCGCTCCCGGACGGCGAGCGTGTCGACGCGTACGCCGCCCCAGGTCGCCTCGGTGGGACCGTACCCGCCGAGCCGGTCCACCACGGCCGTGGCATCGGCGGAGCGGGCGGTCGCGAGCACCGCGAACCGGCCGGGCACGACCACCACCCCGGACTGCGGATCGCTCAGCTCGGCCGGGGCGCACGGGAACCACATCAGCTGCGCCGGCGGGACGGGAAGCCGCAGGAACCCCAGCACCCGCCGCCCCGCGACCAGCGCATGCCCGATGTCGAACCCGCCCTCGATCAGGAACGCGACCGGGACGACGAGCATCGCCGCGTACCCCCAGACCGCGACCAGCTCGCCCGCGGTGATGGCACCCGCGGCGGCCATCCGGGCGGCGAGCCAGATCACCACGGCCAGGAACAACGCGGGCAGGCCCACCCCGAGCGCCTGGATCCAGCTGGTCACGGCACCGACCCGGTAACCCTCCCTCGCCACCGCCTGCGACTCGCGGTGATAGCGCCGCGCGAACCCGTCCTTGCCACCGAGCCCGTTCAGCACCTGCAACCCACCGACCACATCGGCGAGCCGGTCGGCGAGCGCACCCTGCCGCTCGCGGTAACTGAGCCCGGCCCGCTGCAGGCTGCGCAGCATCGGCCCGACAACAAGGGCCAGCACGGGTACGCCCGCCAGCACCACCACCGCCAGCAGCGGGGAGATGTGCAGCAACAGGACGGCGACTATCGCGTACGCCACGGCGGCCCCGAACCCCGGCCCGGTCACGGTCAGCGCCTGAGCGAGCACCCACACATCGGCCACGCCGATGGTGACGACCTCCCCCGCCCCCACCCGCCGGGGCAGCGCCGATCCGAGACTCGCCGCATGGGTGAGCACCACCCGCACGGTCCGGAACCCCGCATCGAGCCTGATCTTCGTCATCGTCCGATGCCGCAGAATCGCCAGCGCGGCATTGGCCACTCCCGCCACCAGCAGCGCGGCCACCCACACGGCCAGCACCGGCAGATCCCGCCGCTGCAACCCCCGGTCAACAGCCTGGGACAACAGGTACGGCGGCAGCGTCAGCCCCGCCATCCACGCCGACCCGACCAGCCCGCCGACGGCGATGCGCCACTTCTGATGCCGCACGAGCCACCACAGATACCACATCGGGCCTCGTAAGTCGGCAACTGCGAGTCCCGTCTCCGTCACGCCTTGCACCCTATTGCGCGCCGATCATCCTTCGGAACCCCCCAATACCGCACCTCAGGGCACAGGTAGTCTCGCGACGTGAGTGTTTACGCACCCCCGCTGATCAGCGCGCAACGGCTCATCGGCGGGCGGTCGTACGACTTCTCCCGGCGCGTCGTGGTGATGGCCATCGTCAACCGCACGCCGGACTCCTTCCACGACCGCGGCCGCACGTTCGCCCTCGAGAAGGCGACCGAGGCGGTACAGAAAGCGGCGGGCGCGGGTGCCGACTGGATCGACATCGGCGGCGTACCGTTCGCTCCCGGCCCGGAGGTCTCCGCCGCCGAGGAGCTGGACCGGGTACTCCCGGTGGTCGAGGCCGCCCAGGGCCTCGCAGTGGTCTCGGTGGACACGTTCCGCCCCGAGGTCGCCGAGGCCGTGATCAAAGCCGGCGCGGGCGTCATCAACGACACGTCAGGCCTGCGCGACGTCCGGATGGCCGAGGTCGTCGCGGATTCCGACGCCACCCTGGTGATCACCCACAGCCTCGCCGCACCCCGCACCCTGCACCCCAGCCCGCAGTACCAGGACGTCGCGAAGGAGATCGCCGATTTCCTGCGCTCCCGGGTGGAGACCGCTCTGGCCCATGGGGTACGCCCGGAGCAGATCGTCATCGACCCCGGTCACGACCTGAACAAGAACACCCTGCACACCCTCGAACTCACCCGCCGCCTGCGCGAGATCGCCGACATCGGCTATCCCCTTCTCGCCGCGGTCAGCAACAAGGACTTCATCGGCGAAACCCTCGACGCCCCCCAGCACGAACGCCTCGCCGGCACCCTCGCCACCCTCGTCTTCACCATCCTCCACGGCGCCCGCATCGTCCGCGTCCACGACGTCAAGGCAGCCGTCGACGCCGTCCACATGACCGAAGCCCTCCTCGGCCTCCGCGACCCGGTCTACCTCCGCCACAACATGTGACCGGTCGGGTCTGGTGACCTGAGCCGGTAGTTGTCCGTCAGTTCGGCCCGGGTGGATCACCCGGGCCGTAGCCGCTGCCGGTGGCGTTCCGGCGCCCACTGCCCGCTGCGGCAGACGGTCGCGGCGACCGGATTGCCGCGAGGCTGGATGTTGCGCTGCAGACCGGAATGCGACAACTTCCTGCGGTGCAGTTCGTCAAAACTGGCCAATCGCGTCTGACAGACGAACATATGTTTCCTGGCCAGACATGATTGGCCCACGCTTGACACCTGACGCCGCAGAAGATTGCGGCCCAGCCGGTTTCGGCGCACCTTCGTGCCCGTGGCCAGATCCCGGCGGCATCAGCTTTCCTCGTCGTCGAAGTCGATGAGTTCGGTCATCCACGGGTCGCGCGGGACGGCGTCGGGTCCGAGGACACGCATGGCGCCGAGGATCGTCATCAGCATTCCCATGGCGAGGAACTGGCGCGTTTCCTTGACGCCGGCACCGGTGAGTTCGCGGATCGTCCGGTAGATCGTGCCGAAGCAGTCGCGGACGACGGGGCCGATCGCCGGGTCGGCGCTCGCGGTGTAGCCGTGCAGCAGACAGGTGATCAGCTCCCGCTCGGCGAGCAGCTCCTCGTAGGCCGAGCCGAGGGAGGCCAGGGTCGGGTCGGCCTTCGCCGCCTCGCGGAAGCGGTCCTCGATCCGGGCGGCCGCGTGGGTGACCGCCGCGATGAAGAGCTGCTGCTTGCTGCCGAAGAGCCGGATCACGTACGGCTGGGACACCCCGGCGAGACCCGCGACCTGATCGGTGGTCGTCCCGGCGTACCCACCGGTGGCGAAAGCGGTGACTGCGGCCCGGACCAATTGGTCCTGGCGTTCCTCGGCAGTGAGTCGTGACCTGGTCATCCACTCATGTTATCAGCTGATTCCCACTCGACATTGACAAGTTATCAGCTGATAACTACCTTCCTAGTTATCAGCCGATAACAACTGGGAGTCACGATGACCGCCCTCGCCTCACCGGCACCCGCCGCAGCCGCGGCACCACGCCGCAACCGGCCCCTCGCGGCCGTGATCGCCGCCGTCGGCATCCCGACGTTCATGGTCACGCTCGACAACCTCGTGGTGACCACGGCGCTGCCCGTGATCAAGGCCGACATCGGCGCCTCGATCACCGACCTGCAGTGGTTCGTCAACGCCTACACGCTGCCCTTCGCCGCTTTCCTGCTCACCGCCGCGGCCCTCGGCGACCGTCTCGGCCGGCGCCGGCTGTATCTCGGCGGCATCGTGCTCTTCACGCTCGCCTCCGCGGCAGCTGCCCTCGCCACCGAGCCCTGGCAGCTCACCGCCGCCCGCGCGATCCAGGGCATCGGCGGCGCGGCGGTGACGCCGCTGTCGCTGACCCTGCTCGCCCAGGCGGGCCCCGACCGGCTGCGCAACGCCTCCGTCGGCATCTGGGGCGGCATCAGCGGCCTCGGCGTCGCGATCGGCCCGGTGGTCGGCGGCGCGGTCATCGAAGGCCTCGACTGGTCGTTCATCTTCTGGCTCAACGTCCCGGTCGGCGTCATCGCGGTCATCCTCGCGGCCACCGTCCTCGACGAATCCCGAGGCGGCGCCCGCCGCCTCGACCCCCTCGGCCTCGTCCTGTCAGCGGCCGGCATGCTCCTGCTCGTCTGGGGGGTCGCCGACGGCCCCGACCACGGCTGGACCTCGGCCCGGGTGCTCGGCATGCTCGCCGGCGGCGTGGCCCTGCTCACCGCGTTCGTGGTCTGGCAGCGCCGCAACAGCACCCCGATGCTGCCGCTGATCCTGTTCCGCAACCGCGCGTTCAGCCTGGTCAGCGTCGTCAGCCTGACATTCTCCGCCGGAGCGTTCGGCGCCGTCTTCCTCCTGGCCCAGTTCTTCCAGGTCGTCCAGGGCCTCACCCCCCTGGAAGCCGGCGTACGCACCCTGGCCTGGACCGCCGCCCCGATGCTCGTCGCACCCCTCGCCGGCATCTACTCCGACCGCCTCGGCGTCCGCAACATGATCGTCGCCGGCCAGGTCTTCCTCGCCGCGGGCGTCATCTGGCTCGCCGTCGTCACCACCACCACGGTCACCTACCCCCACATGGTCACCGGCTTCATCCTCGCCGGCATCGGCATGGGCCTCAGCTTCGCCCCGATCAGCACCCTCGCCCTGGCCAGCGCCCCCGCCGACCAGCGAGGCGTCGCCTCCGGCACCAACAACACCATCCGCCAGGCCGGCGTCGCCATCGGCGTCGCGGTCCTCGCCTCGGTCTTCAGCTCCGCCGGCAGCTACTCCAGCCCCCAGTCCTTCGTGGACGGCCTCGTCCCCGCCGTCCTGGTCGGCGGCGCAGTCATCGCCGTGGGCGCAGTGGTCGCCCTCTTCCTCCCCGGCCGCAACACCGCTCTGACCGTCACAGCCTCCCCGGTCGCAACGGTCACTCCGACCGGCACGGACGCCGAGGTCGCAACCGTCCCCACGGTCGCTGCGGTCACCCCAGTCGGCACAGCCGACTGAGTCGAGCACAGCCGACTGAGTCGAGCACGGTCAGCACGGTCGGCACGGTCAGCACGGTCAGCACGGTCGGCAGCACGGCTGACTTCCAGGACGGCTCAACCGATTCCGGTCGGCACGGCTACCTCCGACCAGCGTGATCAACCCGGTCAGCACGATCACCCCTGGGCCGCACGGCTGGCCCCAGGCCGCACGACAGACTCCGGGCGGCGTGATCGCTCCAAGCAATGCGGTCAAGGTGGTCGACCTAATCAACCCATCAAGTCAACCTCAATCAACATGAGCAACCCCGGCGGTCCAGATGAGATTGGACCGCCGGGGCATTTGTCATGGCAGGGTGGAATCGCAGGTTCCATCAGGGCGGGATGACCAGCCACGGCAAGCAGGGATGACCTGCCGCAGCGGTGCGGGTCAACTGCTCACGGCAGGGCAGAACGCTCCGGGCGCACCAAAGCAAAGCGCAGGTCACAGAAGTACCGAAGCCCGGTCACAGCAGGGCACGACGAAACGGTCACAGCAGAGCTGAAGCCCGGACACCGCAAGGCAGGACGAAACGGTCACAGAAGTGCTGAAGCCCGGGCACAGCTCATGCTGACCATCTATACGGCTGAGCCCGGCTCGCCGAGCGCCGAGGCGCTCGGGCTGCTCGCTTCGTGGTCGGCCGTGGCCGTCCGCTGAGCCGGGTTTCTGTCGTACCCGGCTGTTAGGTTCACGCGGTGTTCGATTCGCTCATGTGCGCGTACGGTCCTGCTACCGAGGTTCCCGAGCTGCTGACGGCGCTGGGCTCCGCCGACGTGGCCCGGCGCGGGTTCGCCCGCTCCGAGCTCGGGCACATGCTTGCCCATCAGGGCTCGAAATACGATGCCAGCGCCGCCGCGGTCCCGTTCCTGATCGAGATCCTGAGCGGGACCGGCGCTGGACGGCACGAGGCTTATGAGCTGCTCGCCCTCATCTCCGACAACGACGAGTTGCCCCGGCACCGCACGCGTGCCGCCGGGCCGTCTCTGGTCGAGCTGACCCGGCGGCGCTTCGAGTGGCGGCTGTCCCGGCGCCCCGCCGACCCGGCCGAGCGTTATCCGTGGCAGTTCGGCGAGATCGTCGCCCCGGAGACCGACGAACGGCGGTGGCAACTGCGGGCCTACGAGGCGGTCGGTGCGGGGCTCACGGCGTACGTGGAGATTCTTGATGATCCTGACCCGCGCCTGCGGATCGGCGCCGCCCACCTGATCGCCGCCCACCCGGCGCCGGGGGCCGTGCCCGCCCTGATCGCGCGGCTGACCACCGAGACCAGCCCCATGGTCGCGGCCTCGCTGTGCGTCGCGGCCGGCCAGTGCGGCGAGACCGGCGACCCGGCTCTGCTCAGCGCCCTGACCCTCTGGCGCGACGCCCCGCACCGCCTGGCCCACCTCGCGGCCCTGATGGCGATCGCCCAGCTCACCGACGCCCCCGACGACGCCCTGCTCACCGAGCTGGCGATCTGCCTGATCGAGCCCGACGACCCGATCGAGGACTGGCCCTTCCACGACCGGCCCTCCGCGGGCGCCTGCTGGTCCCTGGAGACACTCGCCCCGGCCGACAATCCCGCCCTGCCCGGCATCCTGCTCGACCAGCTCCGCCACCACCGCGCGGAGGGTTTCTACTACAACGTCGTCGAGCTGCTGATCGGCACGCTCTTCGCGGACGGCCCGCTGAGCGACGACGCCCGGTTCGCCGCCCTGACCCCGGAGCAGCAGGAGCTGGTCGAGCTGGCGGTGCGGCACCACCTGCTCGCCGAGGACCCGATGCCGAGCGCCTTCGCCGGCATCAACCTGCCCCACGAGGAGGTCGCCCTGGCGGTCTGGTCGGAGCTGTCCACCACTCACTCCTGATTGTCACGAAGAGGTGCGGGCCAGGCTGAACAGTTCGCAGGTCATCGAGTAGTAGCGGTCCGTCCGGCCCTGCCCGGTCATCCCGAGACGCCGGCAGACCGCCTGCGAGGCCTCGTTGCCGGGGTGGGTGACGGCGAAGATCTCCTCGAGGCCCGCCTCGAACGCGTAGCGCAGCACCGTCTGCGCCGCTTCACCCGCGTAGCCGTTGCCCCACGCGTCGGGGTGGAAGAACCAGCCGATCTCGGTGTCACCGGTGCCGTCGAGCTCGACCAGCAGCAGGGCGCCGAGCAACTGCCCACCCTCAAGACCTTCCACAGCCCAGACGCCGCGTACGCCGTCAGCGCGCCTCTGCCAGCGCCCGATCTGCGCCCGCGCCGCCTCTAGGTCGCCGAGCACCCGCGGCTCGGGGCCGATGTAGCGCTGGACCTCCCACCGCGAGCACATGTCGAGGACAAAAGGGGCGTCGTCGTCGTGCCATTCGCGCAGTCGCAGGCGCTTCGAGCTCAGGGGAAGCATCGGCAAAGGGTATGGGGACGCGCGGCCCGTCACGGGACGGGCCGCGCCGTGGGTGTTCCAGGTTTCAACCGTTGACCGTGATGGTCAGCGCCGCCGTGTATCCGGCGGTGGTGGAGCCGCTGACCGTGGCCATCTCGCGGGCCGCGAGGTCGTCGCCGAAGACCATGTCGGACGCGAGGGTGATCCGGCTGAGGTTCGTCACGCTCGCGCTGTATCCGGTGGTCTGGTAGACCGCCGCCGACACGTCGCGGGGCAGGGCGATCTGCGAGGTCTTGACGATCGGGCCGCTGCCGCTGGTGGCCGCCGTCAGGGACGAGTAGACCTCGAAGTGGATGTGCGGCCACCGCCCCGAGTAGCAGCCGGGGTAGATGCTGGTGAAGCTGACCTTGCCGGTCGCGTCGGTGGCCTGGATGCCGCGCAGGTAGTTCTGGTTGGTGACGCCGCTGGAGTACATCGAGTAGCGGCCCTCGCGGTCGCAGTGCCAGGCGTAGACGGCGGCCCCCACCAGTGGCGCGCAGCTGAGCTTGAGCACGGTGAGCGAGAACGTGAGCGGGATGCCCCCGGCCACGCCGCTGGCGGTGCCGAACGACGAGCGGATGTCGCTGCGCACGACACCGGAGACGGTCCGGATCTGCGGGCCGTTGCTGCCGTCGGCGGGGTACGGCCCGGCGGTCTCCGACTCGACCTCGGCCGCGCACGCCGCCTCGGCAGGAGACTGGTCGAGCAGCAGCCTGCCGCCGACCGCCGTCAGCACCCCGGCGCCCCCGAGCGCGGTGAGCATCCTGCGCCGCGACATCGTCCGCAGATCGAACTGCAGCCCCTTGTCGTGCACTTCCCGGACGTACGCGTCGTTGTCGATCGTGGCTTCGGTGGGTTCCTCGATCATCGTGGTTTCTCCTGTTCGCCGTGGTTCCGGAACGAAGCAGGCAGTGAAACATCGAAATCTATGAATGAACTATGAATCGTGGCGTGCGAGCGACTTCCCGCAGACTGCGCAACATGGATCTCCGCCTGTCCCGGCCCGTGTTGCCACCGAATGGTCGACTCGATCCGCGCCCGGGAGGTGCCACTATCAGCAGTAGCGGGCCGTTACCGACCAAGGAGAAGCAATGGATCAACTGGAGATAGACATCGCCGATGTCCCACCTGGCCGGCGCGGTGGATACGCAACCGAGCTTCGGGAGTTCCTGCTCGCCGAGGGCGGCGTTGCACAGATCGACATCGTTCGCTCCGACCCCGGCAAACAGGATCTCGGCGCCACCCTGATCATCGCGGCGGGGGCAGCCGCGATCGCGGTGGCCAAGGGACTGCAGAAGTGGGTTGCGAAACGCAATACGTCCAGCGTGATCGTCAAATGCGGTAAGGGCAAGGAGGTCCGCGTCACCAACATCTCCGGGAAACGTGCCGACGAGCTCGCCCGCGAGCTGAGCGAAATCTGCGGATGAACGGTCCGGCGCTCGTCGTGGTACTGCTCGGCGCGTCGAGATATCCGAGCCGGCCGGACCTCACCAACGACATGTTCCGCAAATCCTGCATCCGATTCCGCGGGTACGCAACGGTACGGCTCGGCGCCCGGGTCCTGGATCTTTTCGACTCGCCGGACTCCCCGGGTGATCTGGTGACTCAGATCCAGGAATTCCTCGCCGAGAACACCGGCTCCGACGTGCTGGTCTACTTCGTCGGACACGGCGCCCGGACTTCGATCGACGGCCCGTTCGCGCTGTTCACCGCCGTGGCGAGGCAGAACGCGATGAAGTCGACAGCGTTCTCCGCCGATTATCTGGTGGAGGCGACACGCGAGGCCGGGCGGACCCGCCGCATTCATTTCCTGCTGGATGCCTGTTTCTCCGGAGCCGCCACGCAGAACTTCACCGCCCCCATGGGCAGCGCCGGCGTCGCCATTCTCGCCTCGGCCAGCAGCGATGACTCCTCGTCCTCGGCCGGCGACGGCGCGACGGTGTTCACCGCGGCGCTGATGGACGTGCTGGAGCGCGGGGACCGCGGCTACAAGCGCCGGCTGAGCCTGCGAAACCTTCGTGATCTCATCGTTCGGGAGATCGGGCACTCCGAGGTCCGCCCCGAGCTGCATTCACCGCAGCAACGCGAGGGTGATGCCGCCGACCTGGAGCTGTTCCCCAACGCCGCCTACGACTATGAGCCGGCACCGGAGGACGGCAACCGACCGTGGTGCTCGGTGGTGGCGAGCTCCGATGCCGGCAGAACCTTCGCGGGGTCCGTCGAGCGGTTCAGCAGCCTTTCCCGGCGCGAGATCGATGAGAAGACCGGCTGGTCGCTGCGCGAGCTTCCCACCGAGGTCCGCGCCGCTGACGTGTTCATCGACACCGCGAGCTTCGAGCGCGCCGTGACCGCGGTCTGCGAGGCCGACCTTGCGTTCTTCGACCTCACCGACATGGAGCCCGCGGTTCTGGTGCTCCTGGGCATCCGCGCGGTTATCCGGCGCGGTGTCACCATCTGTTCGACCGCCGAGGACTCCACCGGCCTGCTCTCGCCGACACCTCCGTTCCTGCTGCGCGACATCAACGTCGTCCGGCACGGCGCAGGGACCGTGGCTCAGGAATGGTTCCGCCGGCGGGCGGTCGCCGGAATTCTGGACTTCATCCGCGCCCCGCACCGCTACGCGGACCTGCCCGGATTCGACGCCGTCCGGCAGCCCAGGACCGGACGGCTGGAACGAAGCCGGATCCCGTTCGACGAGCGGGTGCTGGTCCTGTGCTCGTTCGACCCCGGTCGCGACCAGAACTGGGAGCAGCAACTGTCCCCCTCGTTGAAGGCCGCCGTGGCCGGGCGTTCCACCCGATCGGTGAATACTCGCATCGAGCGCACTCTGGAGATGGTCTCGGCCCGTCTCGTCTCGGCAAATCTGTTCGAGGCGATTCGCTTCACCGACTTCTGCCTGTGCGACCTCACCGGGTGGCGGCCGAACGTGCTGTTCGAACTGGGCATGCGGATCGCCGCCAACCCGATCGAGCCGGTCTGTGTGCTGGAGATCCCGGATTCCGGCGCGGAGGGGATATTCGATGTCGTGGGACAACGCTCGGACCTGGTCCGGACGCTCGGCGCGCGTGAGTACGACCTGGCGAACTTCGCCACCTTCCAGGAGATGGTCGACCGGCATCGGGAACTGGTCCGCGTCGCGGACGAGCGCCGCCTCACCCAGGAGGGCGTGTACTGGAAGGCATGGCAGCACGCCGACCCCGTCGGTGAGACCGCGGCCAACGACGTGGTCCGGCTGCTGCAGCACCTCGCGGCCGACCTGGTCGCGGACAGGACGAGCGGCGAGTCCCCACTGATCTTCCCACCCGGGCACGCACTCGTCGGCACGGCACGTACCAGCGCCATAGAGGCGCTGGTGGCCGCCTGGTTCTACATGCGTCACCGCTGGCCCGCTTCCCCCGGCCAGGAGCAGGTCGCTCTGCTGAAGACCGTTGGCTATCAGCTCACCGAGCTGCTCGGCGACTCCGCCGATGAAGCCGATCAACGCCTCGCCGGTGAGACGCTCGACCACCTGGACCAGCTGGAAGGGGCAGCAGATGGAGCATGACCACGTCGCGATGAACCGGGAGGACGTGCTCGACCTGGCGGACCAGCTCCGGCAGCGGGCGCGCGTTCAGGCGCGCAACGGCCGGCCCGGCCCGGCCCGGAAGCTGCTCCGCGAGGTCGTCTCGCTGCTCGGCACAGCCATGGGAGCTATCGATGACGAATCCCAGCAGGCCGAACTGGCCAAGGCGCTGGCCGACGCGCACGGCATGCTGGGCGGGGTGGAGTGGCGCGCAGGCGACCTGACCGAGGCCGCGGCGGCTTATGAACGAGGCCGGGCGATCGAGCAGGACCCACAATTCGGCATCGTCGACTCCTACAACCTCACCAACGCCCTGGTGCTGCGGATCCTGCTCGAACCGGGCGATGTGGAGAGCTTCAACGAGGAGTTGCGGGCGGCACGGGCGACGGTCGGCCTGCAGGTGGCGGGCCCGCGGGGCGAGCAGTGGTGGGCGTGGGCGGACTACGGCCTGCTCTGCCTGCTCACCGACGCCACCGACGAGGCCGCCAGGGCCTACGAACAGTTCCGGATCAGCGGCCCTGGTCCCGCCGACCGTGAATCCGTGGGCCGGGTGCTGCACGAGCTCGCCGACGCGGTCGAGCAGGTCGACGAGCGGCGCAGCCGGGCCATCCGCGACGTCGCTGCCGGACTCGGCTAGCCCTGGCGGCCTGCGGCGAGCGCCGCCGCCGAAACTGGGATCGGACGTTGGGCGCAACCTGTGGAATACTTCCGGTCCTCGGTTCCGAAAGTTACGAGGAGGGGCCCGTGGCCCGCGTGACCATCGCCGCGATCGCAAGTGAGGCCGGCGTCTCTGTGCCGACCGTGTCCCGGGTGCTGAACGGGCGGGCGGATGTTGCCCCGCAGACGCGGGAGCTCGTGGAGAAGCTGCTGAAACAGCACGGGTACCGGCGGCGGGCTTCTCGTCAGCAGCCGGGGCGGGCCGCGCTGGTCGACCTGGTGTTCAACGATCTGGACAGTCCGTGGGCGGTGGAGCTGATCCGCGGGGTCGAGGATGTCATGCACGCGTCCGGGGTGGGGACGGTCGTGTCGGCGGTGCACCGCAAGTCGGCGGCGACGCGGCAATGGTTGCAGAATCTGTACGCGCGGCAGTCCGACGGCGTCATTTTCGTGACCTCGGATCTGACCACGCCCGTGTACGCCGAGCTGCAGCGGCTCAACATCCCGGTGGTGGTGGTCGACCCGGCCGGTGGCGCGCCGCTCGACATCCCGACGATCGGGGCGACGAACTGGGCCGGCGGGCTGTCCGCGACGCGGCATCTGACCGCGCTCGGGCATCGCCGGATCGGGTTCATCGCCGGCCCAAAGGAGCTGTTGTGCAGCCGGGCGCGCCTCGACGGGTACCGGGCGGGGCTCGAGCACTCCGACGACAGCCTGATCCGGCAGGGCGACTTCCTCTACGAGTCGGGCTTCACCAGCGGCATGTCGCTACTGGAGATGCCGGAGCCGCCCACCGCCGTGTTCGCGTCCAGCGACACCATGGCGCTCGGGGTGTACGAGGCGGCGCGGCACCGGGGTCTGCGCGTGCCGGACGATCTGAGTGTCATCGGCTTCGACGACCTGCCGGAGGCGCGCTGGGCCTCTCCCCCGCTGACCACCGTGCGCCAGCCCCTGGCCGAGATGGGCGGGCTCGCGGCGCGCACCGCCCTGCGGCTCGCGCAGGGCGGTGACATCGAGACCCCGCGGGTGGAGCTGGCCACCGAACTCGTCGTCCGCGACAGCACAGCCCCACCGAAAACCGCTTAGTCGATCGTGCGGGGCAGCGTTTCGGCGGCCTTCTTCAGGGCCGCTGCCGCGCTGCTGTACGGGTTGTACGTGTACGCCCGCGACAGCGTGCCCGGGATCGTGTAGTACTCCGCCGACAGTTTCGCCGGGTCGGTGGCGATCTCGCCGCGGCCGGGCAGGTCGTTGCCGTCGTCCCAGCCCCACGGGGCGTTCGCGGAGTTGGTGCCGCAGGAGAAGGTTCCCACGCCGCAGTCGCCCGAGGTGTCACCGGCGAACGTGCCGAGCGACGCGAAGAGGCTGCTGTTGGCGCGCTGCGCCCAGAGGCCGCCGTCGGCGAAGATGTCGATGAGCGCGTACTGGACGTCGCGGTCGTTGGTGCTGCCCGGGGTCTCCGCCGTGCCGGACGGGTAGTAGACGATGCCGTCGCCGTTGATGTCGTACTGCGGCCACGCCTTGAGGCCGTGCCCCTGCACCTCCTGGGCGGTCACCGGGTGCTGGAACGCGTCGTGCGGCGAGGACTGCAGCTGCACGGTGCCGTCGATCGTCTCCCGGCCGTTGGTCCACGAGCTTCCGGACGGGGTGTACGAGTAGAAGTCGCTGTGCGCGACGGTGACCATCGAGCGCAGCACGCCGTAGTCGGTGCCGTCCTTCTCGATCGAGAGCATCAGGCCCTCGCCGTCGTTCTCGTGCTCCGTCTCGAAGAACGGGTGGTCGACCCAGTCCCGCGGATGGAAGAGGAAGTACGTGACGAACCAGTGGCTGCTCGTCTCCACGACGGAGTAGTAGACGTTCGCGGCGAAGGACACGTCCGAGTCCGCGGCGCGGTCCCAGTTGTTGCGCCCGTTCAGGTCGCCGTCGTAGTCGACCTTGGTCAGGTAGTCGGACTTTCCGCCGAGTGCGTGGCTGCCGGTGGCGTCCACGTCCTGGTAGTGGATGGGTGCCCAGCGCAGTGCGAGCGCGGCGCGGCTGACCGCGGCGTGTGCCGGGGCCGGCGCGAGCACACCCGCGCCCCCGAGCGCGACGGTCACGGCGGTGGCCAGGGCTGCGGCGATCCTGCCCTTGACGGACATGCGTTCTCCCACGGATCGAAGAGATAGATCGATGGCAATCTAAGAGATCGAGCGGGTCCGCGGTGTGTCCGGCGGGAGAAGAATCCATGGATGGCGGCTGGCCGGGCGGTCAGGCCGGAAGTTCCGGTGTCCCATGAACAGGTTGACTGTGGTCGATTCGTTCAATACCTTCCGGAAGGAAACCTTGCGAGCCGCAACTTCCGGAAACCGGAGGAGCACAGTGGACGATGGCCGGCGCGTCACCATGTCGGCTGTCGCCCGGGCTGCCGGGGTGTCGGTTCCCACCGTGTCGCGCGTGCTCAACGGCCATCCGGACGTGTCGGCGCTGACCCGGATCCGGGTCGAGGCCGCGTTGCGGGAGAACGGCTACCGGCGGCGGGCGGCGCGCCGCTCCGGGCGTACCCTCCTGGTGGATGTGGTCTTTGATGATCTTTATTGCCCGTGGGCGGTCGAGGTCATCCGGGGCATCGAGGACGTGACGCGGGCCGCCGGGATCGGCACGGTGGTCTCCGCGGTGCATCGCGCCCCCCTCGCGTGGCAGCGCTGGCTGGGCAACCTGCGGACCCGATCGGCGGCCGGGGTGATCGCCGCCAACGCCGTGCTCAGCGTCGAGGTCCTGGCCGAGCTGTCGCGGCTGCGCGTCCCGCTCGTGCTGGTCGATCCGGTGACCCCGGCCGGCGCGGGTGTGCCGGCGATCGGCGCGACGAACTGGGCCGGCGCGCTGGGCGCCACGGAACACCTGATCGAACTGGGACATCGGCGGATCGGTTTCATCGGCGGCCCGGCACACGTGCTGTGCAGCCGGGCGCGGTTCGACGGGTACCGCGCCGGGCTCGAAGCCGCGGGGCTCGAAGCCGATCCCGCCCTGATCCGGGAAGGCGATTTCTACCATGAGTCCGGATTCGCAGCGGCCACCGAACTGCTGGCACAAGCGGGCCAGCCGACGGCGCTCTTCGCCGCCAGCGACCAGATGGCGCTCGGTGCCTGCGAGGCCGTGCGGCGGCGGGGCCTGCGGGTGCCCGCCGACGTGAGCGTGATCGGCTTCGACGACGTGCCCGAGGCGCGATGGTCCTCGCCCCCGCTGACCACGGTGCGCCAGCCGCTGCTCGAGATGGGCGGGCTGGCCGCGCGGACGGTGCTGCGCCTGGCCGGGGACGACGGCGTGGTGCCCGTACACGGCATGGAGCTTCCGACCTCGCTGATCAGGCGCGGCACGACCGCGCGAATCTGAAACTTCCGGGATGCATTCTCGGTGATCCGGAAACATCTGCGTGATCAACTACGGTCCGTTCGTGGGAGCGGTCCCACCGGTCCCGAAGTCGGCTTTTCGTGTGTCGGCACGAAGGCCGTTGAGACCCTTGACACACTCGCGGCGAAACCCTACGTTAACGAAATCTCTCGATAACTTACGGCCTCATTTCGAAACTTCCGGTGCCAGTTTCGCCGCACTACCGCGGCTGGAGAGCATGGAGATCAACGTGGCAGGCAATGCATATTCCCGGCGCAACTTCCTCACCCTCGTAGCAGGCACCAGCGCGGCCGCCACCCTGGCGGCCTGCGGCAGCTCCGGGCCGAGCACCGGTGGCGGTGGCGGCGACAGCAAGGGCGCGGCGAGCTACTGGTACCTCACCGGTCAGCCCAACGAGGGCATCCGCACCGCGACCGTCGAGCGGTTCAACAAGGCCAACCCCGACACCAAGATCGCTGCGAACGCCTTCGCCAACGACGCGTACAAGCAGAAGATCAAGACGGCCCTCGGCGCCGGCCAGGCACCGACCCTGATCTGGGGCTGGGGCGGCGGCGGCCTGAAGAGCTGGGTCGAGGCCGGCCAGGTCGAGGACCTCACCTCGTGGTTCACCGAGAACGCCGCGGTCAAGGACAAGCTGTTCCCGACCTCGTTCGGTGCCGCGACCATCGACAAGAAGATCTACGCGATGCCCGCCGAGACGGTCGCGCCGATCGTGCTGTTCTACAACAAGGAGGTCTTCGAGAAGGCCGGGGCGCAGCCGCCCCAGTCGTGGGCCGACATCATGAACCTCGTCGAGGTCTTCAAGGCCAAGAAGATCGCGCCGTTCTCGCTGGCCGGGCAGTCCCGCTGGACCAACATGATGTGGCTGGAGTTCCTCTTCGACCGCATCGGCGGCAGCGAGGTCTTCCAGGCCGTCTTCGAGGGTGAGAAGGACGCCTGGTCGAACCCGTCCGCCAAGCTCGCGCTCACCAAGATGCAGGAGCTCATCAAGGCCGACGGCTTCATCAAGGGCTTCTCCTCGATCGCCGCTGACGCCAACGCCGACCAGGCGCTGCTCTACACCGGCAAGGCCGCGATGATGGTGCACGGCACCTGGACCTACGGCAGCATGGCCTCCGACGGCGGCGACTTCGTCAAGAGCGGCAAGCTCGGCTACATGAACTTCCCGCCGGTCGAGGGTGGCAAGGGCGACCCCAGCGACACCGTGGGCAACCCCGGGCAGTATCTCGCCATCTCCTCCAAGGCCACCGCGGAGCAGAAGGACATCGCCAAGAAGTTCTTCCAGACCGCCGTGCTCGACGACACCGAGATCAAGTCGTTCCTCGACACCGGCTCCGTGCCGATCGTCAAGGGCACCGAGACGCAGATCGCCGCGTCGAAGGACCCCGAGTTCCTCAAGTTCGTCTACGACACCTCGGTCAACGCGAAGGTCTTCGCGCAGTCCTGGGACCAGGCGCTGAGCCCGACCGCCGCCGAGACGCTGCTGGACACCATCGCCAAGTTCTTCCAGCTCAACATCGGCCCCGACCAGTTCATCACCACCATGAACGGGGTCATCGGGAAATGACCACGCTCGCTGCGCCCCCTGTGCGGGTGGTTGCGCCCTCCACCGACACCGGGGGGCGCAGCGGCCGCGTCACCTGGATGGCCGTCCCCGCCCTGCTGATGTTCCTCGCCTTCGCCGTGGTGCCGCTGCTCGGCGTGCTCGCCCTCAGTTTCACCACGTGGGACGGCCTCGGCGCCGTGCACCCGAGCGGGCTGACCAGCTGGCGCGCCGTGCTGGCCGACCCCGGCCTGTTCCACACCATCGGCGTCACCTTCCTGATCATGGGGTTGTCCTGGGTCTTCCAGACCCCGCTCAGCCTGCTGATCGGGGTGTTCCTGGCCGGGCACCAGCGCTACCGGGAGTTCCTCGCCGTCCTCTACTTCATCCCGCTGCTGCTCAGCTCCGCCGCCATCGCCATCACCTTCAAGGCGCTGCTCGACCCCAACTTCGGGATCGGCGCCGGGCTCGGGCTGCCGATCCTGGCCCAGGACTGGCTCGGTGACAGCAAGCTCGCGGTCGGTGTCGTCGTCTTCGTGGTCTCGTGGCAGTTCATCCCGTTCCACTCGCTGATCTACCAGGGTGGCGTGCGGCAGATCCCGGCCTCGCTCTACGAGGCGGCGCAGATCGACGGCGCCGGCCGGTTCCGCCAGTTCCTCAGCATCACCCTGCCGCAGCTCAAATACACGATCATCACCTCGTCCACGCTGATGGTGGTCGGCTCGCTGACCTTCTTCGACCTCATCTTCATCCTGACCTCCGGCGGGCCCGCCGACGCCACCTCGGTGCTGGCGCTCGACATGTACCAGCGCGGCTTCCAGGCCAGCCTGATGGGACCCGCCAGCGTGATCGCGGTAATCCTCGTCCTGACCGGTCTCGTCCTCGCCCTCCTGCTACGCCGCCTCGGCGGGGGCAGCGGCGACGACAGCCAGCTCGAAGGAGCCTGACGTTGGCCACCATGACCACGGTCGTTCCCACGCAGCACAAGACCGCTGCGCCCCAGCGCCGCCGCTCGCGCAACCTCAACTGGCTCGGCGGCTCGCTGTCCTGGCTCTGGTTGTTCGTCGTGATGCTGCCGGTCTACTGGATCGTCATCACCAGCTTCAAGCAACAGAGCAACTACTACGTGCAGAACCCGCTGGCGCCGCCGTCCGAGGCGACCCTGTCCAACTACCGGCTGGTCATCGAGTCCGACTTCGCCCGGTACTTCGTCAACAGCGTGATCGTCACGATCGGCGCGGTGCTGCCGGCGGTGCTGATCAGCTTCATGGCGGCGTACGCGATCATCCGCGCCGGGCGCCGCAGCCGCTTCCTCAGGCTGACCAACTCGCTGTTCCTGATGGGTCTGGCGATCCCGCTGCAGGCGGTGATCATCCCGGTCTACCTGATCATCATCCGGCTGCAGATGTACGACACCCTGCTCGCGATCATCCTGCCCTCGATCGCGTTCTCCATCCCGCTGTCGGTCCTGGTGCTGTCGAACTTCATCCGCGACGTGCCCCGGGAGCTGTTCGAGAGCATGCGCATGGACGGCGCGACCGAATGGGGCACGCTGTGGCACCTGGCGTTCCCGCTGACCCGCCCCGCCCTGGTCACCGTCACGATCTACAACGGCCTCGGCATCTGGAACGGCTTCCTGCTGCCGCTGATCCTCACCCAGTCGGCCGACCAGCGCACGATGCCCCTCGCCCTCTGGGACTTCCAGGGTCAGTACGGCGTCAATGTCCCCGCCGTGGCCGCCTCGGTCGTCCTCACCACCCTGCCCATCCTCATCCTGTACGCCATCGGCCGCCGCCAGCTCCTCAGCGGCCTGACAGCGGGCTTCAGCAAGTAGCCACCATCCACAGCGGACGATCTCCGGTATAACTGTCCGCATGAGGCTTCAACGCGTCGCCGCCGCCGTTCTCCTGGCCCTGGCCGTGCTCGCCCCGGTGAGCACGGCCAGCGCGGCTCCCCTCCCGTCGTCGCTCCCACCCGGTTTTGTGGTGGTCTCGCAGCGCGATCCGTCGATCCTGCACGACATCCGTTACGCCACGGCCCACAACTTCCTCGGCCGCCCCGTCGCCGGATACCAGGAACCCCTCTGCATCCTCACCCGCGCGGCCGCAACAGCTCTGAGCAAGGCACAGCGAGAGGTACGCCGTCAGGGCTACACGCTCAAGGTCTACGACTGCTACCGCCCGCAACGCGCCGTCAACGACTTCATCGCCTGGGCCGAGGATCTCGACGACACCCTCACGAAGGCGGAGTTCTACCCCACGCTCGACAAGTCGGTCCTGTTCGACCTGGGCTACATCGCCGAACGCTCCGGCCACAGCCGCGGCAGCACCCTCGACCTCACCCTGGTCAAACTCCCACCCAAGCCGCAACGCCCCTACATCCCCGGCGAGCCGCTGCAGCCCTGCACCAACCCTGTGGGCGCCCGCTTCCCCGACAACTCCATCACCATGGGTACGGGCTACGACTGCTTCGACACCCTCGCCAACACCCTCGACCCCCGCATCACCGGCGCCCCGCTCGCCAACCGCCTGAAGCTCAAGCAGGCCATGACCAACGCCGGCTTCACCAACTTCGACCTCGAATGGTGGCACTACACCCTCGCCGGCGAGCCCTACCCCGACACCTACTTCGACTTCCCCGTCGCCTCAGCCCACTCGGCGGCCATGCCGGGGCTGTAATACCGGGTGAAACCACACTCCCACGCGATCGGATCGTCAAGCGGCGCCCCACCCCACCGTGGCATGCCGCTCACCAGCAACCTGGTCCCGATCGCCGTCCAGTCGGCTCTTCCCGCCGGGGCGGGCATCATGTCGACGACGACGGTGTCCCGGGTGCCACCCTTGAACCAGACGTTGACGTGAAACGAGACGCCCACCGTCGCCAGAATGCCGGTGCCGTCCCGCCGGTTGGTGATTCCCGGCCCGACACCGACCACCGTGCCGTCGAAGGCGAAATCCTGCTTCGCAAGAGTCGCCGGCGAATACCCCTTGACGCATGAGGCCAATTCGCTGCCTCCTGGCTTTGCTTCGCTGGGCTTTGCTTCGCTGGGCCTTGCTGAGGTGGGGGCTGCCGTAGGGATCTGGGCTTCCGGCGGCGGCGGCCGCTCAAGGCCGACCACCACCATCGTGGTGATCACCGCGGCCGTCGCCCACGCCGCCTGTATCCGGCGCCGGCGCCGCACCCGGCCGCGAGCACCCGCCACCAGATCCCGTCCCTCGGGGGCCGCGGCGGCATCGGCGGCGAACAGGTCACGCAGACGCTGCTCGGTGGAACCGGTCATCGGCTTTCCTCCCGTGCATCGACGGTGGCGGGCCCCCGCAGGCTCGCCAGGGCACGGGACGCGGTCGCCCGTACCGAACTCTCGTTGACACCCATCGCCTCGGCGATCGCCGCATCGTCAAGATCGGCATAGAACCGCAGGACAAGGACCGTCCGCGCCCGGGGAGCCAGCCCTGCCAGCAGGACCCGCATCTGATCCCGGGCGGCGATCACCTCGCCCGGATCGTCCACCGCTGCTCCGGTGGCCGCACGCAGATCGGTGGGACGCTCGGTCGCCGACCGCCGGCGCTGCCAGCTCAGATGAGCATTGACCAGCATCCGGCGGACGTACGCCTCAGGACTGCGAGCCACCCGCACCTTGCGCCAATGCCGGTACGCGTCGGCCAGCACGGTCTGGGTCAGGTCCTCGGCAAGCTGATGATCACCGCTCAGCACGTACGCCAAGCGCACCAGAGAGCGGCCATACCCGGCCACGAACTCCTCGAACGTCACACCTGACCCCCGTCACAGACTCCCCACTCCATAGACGCAACGGGCAGCCGCAGAAGATGCAACGCTAGGCACAGAACTTGTTCGTATCAGGTCTGAAGCCTCATCGCATCGCCGGGAGGCCGTCGATGCTGGTGCTGTTCTTCTTGCGGCGGTATTCGGCGAGGTCGTCGTCGCTCTTGCGCTCGCTCCAGCGCAGGAGCGTGTCCCGGTCACCCTCGTAGGACATGAGCGGCACGGAATAGCCGCACGAGTCGCTGATCCGGTGCACGTCGATCTCGATGACCGCCCGCACGGCATGCGTGTCCGGCGACTCCGGGAACAGGGCCAGCTTCTCGGCGGTGGCCTCTTCCACGCGGCCGGTGCCGTACAGCCGGACGATGTTCGGCGCGCCCTGGAAGGCACAGAACATGATCGTTATCCGGCCGTTCTCCCGCAGGTGCGCGATCGTCTCGGCCCCACTACCGTGATAATCGAGGTACGCCACCCGGTGCTCGTCCAGCACCACGAACGTCCCGGTCATCCCCTTGGGAGAGACGTTGACGTGCCCCTCCGCCCCGGCCGGCGCGGTCGCGACGAAGAACATCGGCTGCGCGTCGATGAACTCTCGCAGCCGCCCGGTGATCGCGTCATGCAGCTTCACAGCACCCATCCCCCCCTAGCGGGCGATGGCCCGCAACCATCGGATGGTCCCACGGGTGGGGCCGGTCCCGGCAGGACGCGGACCACACTCCTGGCCATGACGTCGGCGTCGAGCGGAATCCGCTGGCGACGGGGGAGGATCCGGGGCACCGTTGCGCAGTGACCAGCTTTCCCTCACAGGCCCGACGGGTACGCGACCGCGAGCTGCCGCCCGTTCGGAGGCTGCACGCGTTGCGGGAGTGCGCGTTGCATTTCGCACCGTACGGATTCCGCGCCACGTGGCATCACCTCGTCGTGTCGGCCCGGATCCCGCGGCGCCTCGAGGACGATCCCGTCTCCCTGGAGCGCGCGGTCGACGAGTTGAGCGAGGGGCGGGACGTGATGCTTGCCGTGCGGTTGGCGTACGAGCAGGAACGACGCCTGGAGAAAGCCTCCGGCCGGCGCGTCCCCCGGTCCTGGAATCCGCCGGACGGGTACGCGATCGCTTACTGCCCTGATCCCGAGCGTCATCCCACGGCATCGCTCGCGACGGTGGTGCGAAGGATCCTCGGCGCGGGGGCGGGCTCGGACGGGCGCTGCGTGGCGTGCGGGACGGTGAACAGCCGGCCGGGCTGGGCGTGTGCCGTGTGCGGCGTGCAGCCGGGCGGGCCCCGCACCTGCCACGCCGGCCCGGACGCGGACGCGCGGTGGGCCCGGATCTGGCGGCGCTGAGCACTTTTGTCGTACCCGTGGCGTATGAAGGACAGGTCCCGCAAGATCGAGGAAACGAGTGCGCATGTCCACGACCACCCCGGCGGTCTCTCCCGTCGTCGATGCCGCGCATGCCGCGCCGTTCACGGGCGCCGAGGAGTATCACGCCGCGATCGCTGAGATCCGGGCGGCGGCCGCGTCGTACTACGCGGGCGAGGATCTCGCGATGGATGACGCGACCTATGACGCGCTGCTGGCGCGGGTGGCCGCGACCGAGGTGGCCGAGCCCGGGTGGACCGTCGCCGGCTCCCCTACCGAGGTGGTCGCCGCCGGGGCGGTGGCCGGCGGGGACGTCGAGCACAGCACGCCGATGCTGAGCCTGGCCAACGTGTTCGACGCCGACGAGCTACACGCCTGGGCCGCGCGGCTCGAGCGGGTGCTGGGCCGGCCCGCGCGGGGTTACACGGTCGAGCCGAAGATCGACGGCATGGCGATCGCGGCCCGGTACGTCGACGGGCGGCTGGTGCAGGTCGCCACGCGCGGTGACGGGCGGGCCGGGGAGGACGTGACGGGTCAGGCCGCGGCGGTGGCCGGGCTGCCCGGGGAGCTGGCCCGGGCGGTGACCGTCGAGGTACGCGGCGAGGTCTTCATGACCGACGCCGACTTCGCCGAGGCCAACGAGCTGCGCACCGCGCACGGCGGGCAGCCGTTCGCCAACCCGCGCAACGCCGCCGCGGGGACGTTGCGGGCGCAGGACCGGGCGTATGTGGCGCCGCTGTCTTTCCTCGCGTACGGCGTGCACGACCTGCCGGGTGGCGAGGGTCTCTTCCACTCGGCGGCGATGGCGGCCGTCGCGGAGCTCGGTGTGGCAACGACCGCGGGTTCGCCCACCGGCATGCCCCTGTGCTCGACGGTTGACGAGCTGCTGGCCGCCATCGCCGCGCTCGGCGCCGCCCGGGGCACGCTCGGCTTCGACATCGACGGCGCCGTGATCAAGGCCGACGACCCGGCCGACCGGGACGCCGCGGGCTCGTCCAGCCGGGCGCCGCGCTGGGCGATCGCGCACAAGTTCCCCGCCGACACCCGCACCGGCAAGCTGCTGGGCATCGAGGTCCAGGTCGGGCGGACCGGCGTGATCACCCCGGTCGCGGTCCTCGAGCCGGTCCAGGTGGGCGGCGTCGTGGTCACCTCGGCCACCCTGCACAACTTCGACGATCTCGTGCGTCGCGACGTCCGCGTCGGCGACACCGTCTTCGTGCGCCGCGCCGGCGAGGTCATCCCAGAGATCACCGGCGCCAAGCTCGACGAGCGGCCCGACGGCGCCGAGCCGTTCACCCCGCCCGAGGTCTGCCCCCGCTGCGGCGGTGACATCGACCGGTCGCAGAAACGCTGGCGCTGCGTGCAGGGCCGGGCCTGCGGCGCCGTCGAGTCCCTCGCCTACTTCACCGCCCGCGACTCCATGGACATCGAGGGCCTCGGCGACAAGGTGATCCGTGGCCTGGTCGCCGCCGGCCACGTCACCGACCCCGCGGACCTCTACGACCTGGACGTCGAAACCCTGGAGCAGCTCGACCGCCTGGGCCGCACCTCCGCGACAAAACTGGTCACGGCCATCGACGCCAGCCGCACCCAGCCCCTGTCCCGCGTCCTGACCGGCCTCGGCGTCCGGATGACCGGCCGCTCCATGTCCCGCCGCCTCGCCCGCCACTTCGCCTCGATGCAGGCCCTGCGCGCCGCAACCGTCGAGCAGCTCCAGGAGGTCGAAGCGGTCGGCCCCGAACGGGCCGCGACGATCCACGCCGAGCTCGTCGACCTCGGCCCGGTGATCGACAAGCTGATCGCCCGTGGTGTCACCACGACCGAGCCCGGCGTCACCCCCTACGCAGAGCGAGTCGCCGCCGCAGCAGCCGCCGCTGCTTCCGAGGACGGAGCCCGCGCTGCGGCAGCCGGGCCCCGCCTGCCGTTGCAGAACGAGGACGGCACCCCGATGACCGTCGTGGTCACCGGCTCGGTCCCGGGCCTGACGCGCAACGAGGGCAACGAGGCCGTCGAACACCTCGGCGGCAAATCCTCCGGCTCGGTCTCCAAACGCACCGCCCTCGTCGTGGTCGGCGACGGCGCCGGCACCAAGGCGGCCAAGGCCGAAGAGCTCGGCCTGACCATCATGCCCGCCGACCGCTTCGCCGCCCTCCTGACCGCCCACACCAACGGCGACCAGCCCACCCTCTCCGACTTCCTGCCGTAACGACTGTGGGGGCCCGCCCGGCCTCCGCTATCCCCGGGCCGGCGGACCGCGGCGCTTCCGGGCGGGTCTGCACTGATTTGAGCCGGCGGCCGCTTTCCCGGGCGAGCGCTTTCCCGGGCGGGCGGCGGCTGATTGGGGCGGACTGCCGTCCCCCTGGGTGGGTTGGGTGATCGGGCCGCCGGGGACGGGGCGAGGGCATCAGATGGTGAAGCCGCCGTCGACGTTGACGGTGGCGCCGGTGATGTAGCGGGCTTCCGGGCCGGCGAGGAATGCCACGGTTGCCGCGATGTCAGCCGGGTCGGCGTAGTGGCCGAGGGCGGTGAGACCGCTGATGGCCGCGGCGTCCGGGCCGTGGGCGGGGTTGGCGTCCGTGTCGGTGGGGCCGGGGTTGACCAGGTTGACGGTGATGGCGCGGGGGCCGAGCTCACGGCCGAGGGCCTTGGTCATTCCGGCGAGGGCGGCCTTGCTCGTCGCGTACAAACTGAAGCCCGGGAAGACCGTTCGCTCGGCCACGTTGCTGCCGATGGTGATGATCCGCCCACCGGCGGGCAGATAGCGGACCGCCGCCTGCGACGCCACGAACGGCGCCCGGACGTTCACCGCGACGGTCCGCTCGAACTGTTCCAGACTCAGTTCTTCCAGCGCGCCGAGCAGGAACGCCCCCGCGTTGTTCACCACGATGTCGAGCCGGCCGAACTCGCCGGCGGCCCGGTTCACGGCGGCGACCACGGCCCCCGGATCACCGCTGTCGGCCTGCGTCACCACGGCCCGGCGGCCCATGGCGCGGATCTGCTCCGCGACCGCGTCCGCGCTCGCGGTGTCCTCGCGGTACGTCAGCATCACGTCGGCGCCGTCCCGGGCCAGCCGCACCGCCACCGCCGCCCCGATACCCCGGCTTCCACCGGTGACCAGCGCTGCCTTGCCCTCAAGTGCGTTGCTCATGACGCAAATCCTGCGGCGCCGGGGTATCGCATGTCTGGCGGTGATCGGACGTGACGTTCTGCTGCCGCGTTGATCCTGGCCGCCGATGAGAGCGGGCAAAAGCCACAGTGGCCGGGCGGACGGCTACTGCGTCAGGGACAGGGCGCGGCTCGGGCAGATGTCGACGGCGACCTGGGCACGTTTCAGCGCCTCGTTATCCGATGGGCTGTCCTGGAGAACGATGACCGTGCCGTCCTCCTCGCTCTGGTCGAACGCGTCGGGGTCGGTCAGGACGCACTGGCCCGCTCCGACGCAGCGGCCGACATCCGCCACGATCGCGGTCATGCCGGGTCATCCCACGTCACGGGCACCTCGTGGATGCCATAGATCAGGACATCGTCCTTGTACGCCAGCTTGTCGGCGGGCGTGGCCAGCCGCAGCGACGGGATCCGGCGGAAGAGCGTGTCGAAGACGATCTGCAGCTCCATCCGGGCCAGGTTCTGCCCGAGGCACTGGTGGATGCCGAAGCCGAAGGCGACGTGGTTGCGGGCGCCCCGGTCGAGCTTGATCTCGTCCGCATCGTCGAAGGCCAAGGGGTCGTGGTTCGCCGCGTTGCTCATTGCCAGGACGGGGTCGCCGGCGCGGATGGTCACGCCGCCGATCTCCACGTCCTCGACGGCGACGCGGGAGTTGGCGAACTCCGCGATGGTGTAGACCCTCAGCAGTTCCTCGATCGCGGGCAGCGTACGCGCCGGATCCTCACGCAGTGCCGCCAGTTCCTCCGGGCGCTCCAGCAGCGTCACGACGCCGAGCGAGATCATGTTGGCAGTCGTCTCGTGCCCGGCGATCAGCAGCAGGAAGGCCAGCGACAGGACGTCCTCGGGGTCGTTGCCCTGGGCGAGCTGACGGCCCAGCAGGTCGTCGGTCGGCTCGGCGGCCTTCTTGGCGATCAGGTCCTTGAGGTAGTCGCGCAGCTCCGTGACCGACTGCCTCCTGCCCTCGGCCGTCGTGGCACGGCTCAGCAGGGCGGAACTGCGGACCTGAAAGAAATCATGGTCGTGGTACGGCACGCCGAGCTGCTCGCAGATGACCAGGGACGGCACCGGCAGGGAGAGCGCCTGGACGAGGTCGGCGGGGCGCGGCCCGGCCAGCATCGCGTCGATGTGCTCGTCGACGATCTCCTGGATGCGCGGGCGCAGGCCGGCCATGCGGCGCACGGTGAACTCGCCGACCACTGCCTTGCGAGCGGGACCGTGCTCGGGCGGATCCATCTGGATGATCGACCGGCGCATGATGTCGAAGGAGGGCTGTTCGCGGGTGAACCGGGGGAAGTTCGGATCCCGGCGGTCGGAGCTGAACCGCGGGTCCGTGAGCATGGCCCGGATGTGCTCGAGCCGGCTCAGGGCCCAGGCGATCTGGCCGCTGGGCAGGGTGACCTGGGAGATCCCGGAGTCGGTGTCCCGGATGCGGGTGTGCTCCTCCGGGGGCGCGTACGGGCATTGGCGGGTGGTCTGCAGGGCGGGAGCGGTCATCGAGGGCCTCCATCGCTGAAGATCGATTACAAACGGAATAAAACCTTCCGTTTCCCCGCCGACAGTAACCCCCAATACGGACATTCGTCCATACTCGACGATGAAGGTTCTCAGGAATCCAGGTGGAGATCGGCGACGCTGACCGGCTCGCCGGGAAGCACGCTCCGCCCGCCGGAGTGCAGGCCGTCGAGGATCAGTCCCAGGCAGCGCCGCATCAGCAGGTCGGAGAGCTCCACGGACCGGCTCGGCGGCGGCTTGAGCAGGAACGACACCACCGCGAAGACATCACCGGCACCGACGTCGGACCGCATCGAACCCTCGGCCTGGGCCCGCTCGACCAGCTGCTCGACCACGCTGATCACCGCGGCACGGGTCTGCCGGAAGTCGGGCGCCTCCTTGAAGGCCCGCCGCGTGTGCTCGTCCATCATGGTCATGTGCGTGCTGAACCGCAGGCCGACGGCCCGGCGGACGATCCGCGCCAGGGCGTCCCAGGCGGTCGGCTCCTCACCGATGGCGGCGTGCGCGTCGGCCAGAATCGCCGAGAGACTCTCCAGCGCCACGGCCCGCAGCAACGACCCCCGGTCAGGGAACCGCCGGTAAAGGGTCCCGACCCCGACCCCGGCCCGCCGCGCGATCTCGTCCATCGGCGCCCCCGGCCCGATCTCGGCGAACACGACCCGCGCCACGGCCACGATCTGGTCGCGGTTGCGCTGAGCGTCGGCCCGCAGTCGTGTCGTTTCGGCCATCGGTTCCTCCCGGGTTCCAGGAAGATTATCCGGCGCCGCCGGGTCCGTCACCCCAGGTGAGGCTGCGGGTCACAACGTACCGGCACGCCGCATATGACCTCACTGTATTGGAATGTCCCAGCGCATCACGGACGAGGAGACGCCCCTCAGGTTGCGGTGAGGGTGAGCACCGCGCAGAGGATCGCCGGTCGATCCGCTGAGGGGCCCACCCCGCCGCGCGGGGGCGTTGGGAACGCGCGGCGGGGTGGTGGTCTCAGACGGGCTTGTCGGTGGATGTGGAGGTGGAGGCGGCAGTGGCCGGGGCCGGGGTGGGGTCGGGGTGGTCCTCGTCGACCATGGTGGATTCGTCGAAGGGTTCCTGGCCGCTCATGACGCGGTGGGCGCGGTCGCGGTCGAATTCGCCGGTCCAGGTGCCGATGAGGACGGTGGCGACGGCGTTGCCGGCGAAGTTGGTGAGGGCTCGGGCTTCGGACATGAAGCGGTCGATGCCGACGATGAGGCCTACGCCGTCGAGGAGTTCGGGGCGGTGGCTCTGGAGGCCGCCGGCGAGGGTGGCGAGGCCCGCTCCGGTGACGCCGGCGGCGCCCTTGGAGGCGATGATCATGAATAGGAGCAGGGAGATCTGCTCGCCGATGGAGAGTGGCTTGTCCATGGCCTGGGCGATGAAGAGTGAGGCCATCGTCAGGTAGATGGCCGTGCCGTCCAGGTTGAAGGAGTAGCCGGTCGGGATCGTGATGCCGACGACCGGTTTGCTGACGCCGAAGTGTTCCATCTTGGCGATGACGCGGGGCAGCGCCGATTCCGAGGAGGAGGTCGACAGGATCAGCAGGAACTCGCGGCCGAGATAGCGCAGCAGCCCGAACAGGTTGATCCGGGCGACCAGCCAGAGCAGCGTGCCCAGGATGACGAAGACGAAGATCGCGCAGGTGAGGTAGAAGCCCAGCATGATCTGCGCGAGGCTCTTGAGGGCGTCGATGCCCGTCTCGCCGACCACCGCCGCGATCGCGCCGAACGCGCCGATCGGGGCCAGCCACATGATCATGGACAGGACCTTGAAGACGAGACGCTGGAACGTGCCGACGGCGTGAAGGACGGCTTCTCCACGCGTACCCAGGGCCTGGATGGCGAAGCCCACGAGAAGCGCGACCAACAGTGCCTGCAGGACCGATCCCTCGGTCAGGGACGACACGAGGGTGGTGGGGATGATGCCGAGCAGGAAGTCGGCCGTGCCCTCGCCGCCCGTGGTGCCGACGGCCTTCTGGCCGGCCGCCGCCGCGTCGGGGGTGAGGTGCAGGCCCGAGCCGGGGTGGATGATGTTGCCGACGACCAGGCCGATCGCCAGCGCCACCGTGGACATCAGCAGGAAGTAGCCGAGCGCGAGCCCGCCGACCTTGCCGACCCGGGCGGCCTGGCGGATCGAGCCGACGCCCAGGACGATCGTGCAGAAGATGACCGGGGCGATCATCATTTTGATCAAGTTGACGAAGCCCGTGCCGATCGGCTTGAGCTCTTTGGCGAAGTCGGGGAAGAGGAATCCGACGGCGATGCCGAGCAGGACGGCAGCGATCACCGCCAGATAGAGGAAGTGCGTGCGGTCCCGCCTGGCCGGAGCGGTGGTCTCGATTGCCATGCCGCAGACTGTGGTCTGCGTCTCACCTCAGGGCACCATTGCGTTCATTCTGTTCACCGGCCCGACTCGCAACCGAAGCACGGGTGCAACGTTCAGCCGACCACCGAGCGCAGCGGGATGCCCTCGGCGCGCAGGTCGGCGATCAGGTTCCGCATGAACGAATGCTCGTCGAACGGCAGGCCGGCCGGGTTGGGGATCGTCAGGTACGCCGAGTCGCCGGCCGTCGCCACGGTTGCGGTGTTCGTATAGCGGCCGACCACGAGCCGGGTGCGGGCGAGATCGGCGGTGGCCACCTCGATGCGGCCCGGGCGCCATTCGCCGCCGAGGTTGGCCGGGGCCGGCTGAGCGGCTGCCGCGGCCCGTGCCGGCTGAGCGACCAGCGGTGCCCGGGTTGCCGCCGCCGGATAGAGCAGCGTGTTGGCCACCAACTGCAGACCGCTCTCGTTGTACGCCCGGAACAGCGGATCGAACGCGAACAGCACCGCCCGCCCCGCGCCGGTCGGCTCGTCCACCACCACCGCAGTGCCCTTCAGTGCGTCGGCGTGCACGGTGTAGCCGTTGTACCAGAACGTGTCGTCGCCCGGATAGGTCAGGACGTTGACGCCGGTGGTGCTCGGCGTGAGGATCGCGTCGCCGTTGTTGAACTCGAAGTCCTCGGCCGGCCGGCCCAGCGCGACCGGGCTGCTCCCGTCGACGTCCACCCGCAGGTGCGAGCCGATCACCAGGTAGTCGGCGGGCTTCGCCTTCTCGGTCGTGGACGTCAGGCCGGCAGCTCGGGCAACCCTCGTACCCTCGTTGCGCAACCCGACGTAGGTGTGGCCCTGAGCGATCCAGTTCCGCAGGTTGGCCTGCCCGGCCGTGGTGAGCCCGCCGCTCGCGCTGCTGCCGTCGGGAACCATCAGCACCGTACGCCCGGTGAACGCCTCCGTGTTGTCGTTGATGTCCGCCGTCGTCACCGGGGTGAGGTCGAGGCCCCACCGCGAGCCCAGCACGTACCGGGCCTCGCCGTAGGAACCGGACGTGGTGGTGATGCCGGTGCCCCGGAACAGCCCGACGTCGGGCAGCACGATCGCGGTCCCCCGGGCGGGGCTGCGGCTGGGGGTCAGGGTGACACCGAGGGACCTGGCGAGCCGGTCGACCGCCGGCGTCACGCGGGCCGCCGGAAGCCGGACCAGGACGCCGTCGCGTACGGCGGAGACGCCCTGACCGAGCAGTTGGAAGGTCAACTGGGCCGCGGAGGCGGAGTCACTGCGGAACGAGTACGAGCCGTTCCTGGGTGCCGCCGAGGACCTGCCGCCCTCGATCCGCTCAACCTGCTCGGCGCGCGGGTGCACGTCGTCGCCGGTGTAGATCGTGTCGACACCCATCAGCAGCGGGTTGCTCCAGGACGAGACGTCATAGAAGTACGGGAACGGAGCGTACGGGTCCTCGCCCAGCGTCGCCTGGATCCAGTGCTTCTGCGGCTGCTCCATCGGGATCCAGTACGCCCCCGCGGGCACGGTGACATTCGATCCCGTCCGGCCGCCGAAGATGCGCGCACGGCGTACGGTGAGCGGCTTCTTGACCTCATAGACCTCGACGTCCATCCGCCGCAGCCGCTCGACGAGCCGGCGCACATCGGCGAGCTGGCGCCCGGGCATCAGGAAGTACGACTTGATCGTGACGTCCGGCACCGGGAACTGGACGGCGTTCTCGGGCTGGACGACCTCGTTGGGTTCCAGCGCGCCTGACCGGCCCTCGGCGAGCGCGTCCGTCCAGATCTTGTAGTAGCTGGTCAGCACCTCACGCTTGTTGGCGGCGGCCCAGCCGAGGGTCGTCCACTGCGTGGTGAACTGCTGCTGCACCCGGTCCTCGACGGCCGAGGCGCTGCCCTTCTCGTACGTCATCCCGGCCGCCCCGAACCCCGTGGACGGCACCGTGTCGCCGTATCCCATGTAGAACAGGTCGTACGTGTCGTAGTTGAAGTAGCACTCGCTCGTCACGCTATCGGAGCAGGCGCCGTTGTAGCCGAACGCGGCCTGGTTCGCCGCCCCGATCCGGTTGATCCAGTCGACCGGCTCGCCGGCGATCTCGTGGTGGATCGGGTCGGCGTTCGGCGGGAAGAAGTACTGCCGGCCGCCCATCTCGTGGGCGTCGATGAACACCTGCGGCGGAAACCGGCGGATCAGCTCGACCTTGCTGTCGGTCTCCGGCTGGGTCCGCGCGAACCAGTCCCGGTTGAGGTCGAAGCCGTACTCGTTCTGCCGCCGGGCGGCGTCGCGCCCGTCCGGGTTCTGCGTCGGCAGGATCACCGTGATCAGGTTGTCGGTACGCTCCCGTGCCGCGCAGGAGGCGCCCGCGGCCAGCTCGTAGAGGGTCTTGAGGGCCGCGTCGGCGCCGCTGGTCTCGCCGCCGTGCACGTTCCCGGCGATCCATACGATGGCCGGACGGTCCGCGGCGATCCGGCGTGCCCTGGCGGCACTCAGCGTCCGCGGATCGCGCAGGCCACGGATCTCCTCAGCGATGTCGTCCAGGGTGCGGCGGCCGGCCTGCTGTCTGCTGGACACCACGGCGTACGGCAGGGGCTGCCCCAGCACGCTGGTCCCCATGACACCGCTCACCACCCGGTCGGACGCCTTGTCCACCGCACTCAAGTAGCCGCTGATCTCCGTGTTCGTGACCACGCGCTGCTGGCCGATGCCGAGCGGAAAGCCAAGAAACGCCTCAGGAGTGGGTACGCCGCCCAGATGGGCCGCCGGATCGCTGCCACACGACCCGGCTCGGGACGTGGCACTCGCGGGCGGCCCGCTGAGCAGCGGGTTCAGGGCGGCGATCAGCGCGACCGCCAGAGCGCCGGTCACGGGCTTCGGAACTCGCATCGTGTCCTCGTTTCCCGTCCACGCCATCGGCAGTGATCGATCAGCAGCCTAGGACCTTGAATTCAGGATGGTCAATGCATGACCGGTGGCTGCGGTTGACTCGCGACTGGGGGCAGGCGAGACTCCCGGCACCGGGCCGAAACACGGTGCTCTCGCCGGGGAAACAAGGAAACCGAAGGTAGTGATGTCGGCACGCTGGAGTATCGCCGGGCAGTTGTTCGCGCTGCAGGTGCTGGTGGTGACGCTGCTGGTGGCGATCGGCACGGCGGGCGCGTTTCTGCTCGCCCGCAGCGACGCGCACAACGCGGCGGTCGGGGAGGTGACGGCGGTGGCCGAGGCGATCGCCCTCTCCCCCGGTGTCGCCGAGGCGCTGCGCACGGAGAACCCCACCGCCGAGCTGCAGCCGTACGCCGAATCGACCCGGCTCGCGACCGGCACCGACTTCATCGTGGTGATGGCCCCGGACCGCACCCGCTACACGCACCCGACCGTGTCGCTGATCGGGCAGAAGTTCGCCGGGGACGTCGACGCCGCGCTGCGCGGCGGCACCGTGATCCAGCAGTACAGGGGAAGCCTCGGCGACTCCGTGCGCACGGTGGTGCCGGTGCGCGAGCCGGACGGCGCGATCATCGGGCTGGTGTCGGTCGGCATCACGACCGAGGCGATCAACCGGGGGCTGCTGCACCAGGTGCCGGCGGTGGCCGGGAGCACGGCGGTCGCGCTGCTGCTCGCCGGGGCGGGCGCCTGGCTGCTGAGCCGCCGGTTGCGCCGCCAGACCCACGGGCTCGGTCCGGCGGAGATGACCCGCATGTACGAGTACTACGACGCGGTGCTGCACTCCGTCCGCGAGGGCCTCGTGGTCGTCGATCGCGACGGACGCGTGGCGCTCATCAATGACGAGGGAAGACGACTTCTCGGCGTACCCGACGATTCTCGTGTCGACCGGCCCGTCGCGGAGCTGGACCTGCCCGCCGAGGCCGCGGAGTTGATCGCCTCGCGCCGCCCCACCGTGGACGAGCCGGTCCTGGCCGGCGACCGCGTCCTGGTGGCCAGCCAGAGCGAGACCCGGTTCGAGGGGCGGACCCTGGGCACGGTCCTCACCCTGCGCGACCACACCGAGCTGCGGGAACTGACCGGCGAGCTCGACTCGGTACGCGGGCTCACGGCCGCCCTGCAGGCGCAGGCCCACGAGGCGGCGAACCGGCTGCACACCGTCCTGACCATGGTGGAGCTCGGGCGCGCCGACGAGGCGATCGAGCTGGCCACCGCCGAGCTGGCCCTGGCACAGCAGCTCACCGACCAGGTCGTCGGCGCCCTCGACGAACCGGCGCTCGCGGCGCTGCTGCTCGGCAAGTCCGCGCAGGCCAGCGAGCGCGGCGTGGAGCTGACCGTCTCCGACGACTCCCGGCTCGCGGGCGAGCACATGCTGCCCAGCCGCGACCTGCTCACGGTCGTCGGGAACCTCGTCGACAACGCCCTCGAAGCGGTCGCGCTGGCCGACCCGCCGCGCAAGGTGCGGGTGCTGGTGCGCCAGGAGCAGGACGAGGTGCTGGTGCGGGTGAGTGACACGGGCCCCGGGCTCACGCCCGACCAGGCGGCTGCCGCCTTCCGGCGCGGCTGGTCGACCAAACCGGGTGCGGGACGCGGCGTCGGTCTGTCACTGGTCCGGCAGGTCGCGGAAAGGTACGGCGGCAGCTACGCGATCACGTCCGGCACCGATGACCACGGCGCGATTCTGACCGTACGCCTCCCGGTGCGCGCCTCATGATCCGAGTGCTGGTGGTCGATGACGAACCGCTGATCGCCGAGGCGCACCGGGCGTACACGGAGAAGGTGCCTGGCTTTGAGGTCGTCGGGGTGGCCCACACGGCACGGGACGCGATGGCCGCACTCCGGGCCGGGCCGGTCGACCTCGTGCTCCTGGACCTGAACCTGCCGGACAAGCACGGCCTGGAGGTCGCCCGCGCGTTAAGGGCGGCGGGCAGCGGCACCGACGTGCTCGCGGTGACCTCGGCCCGGGACGTCGCGACGGTCCGGCAGGCGGTCGCCCTCGGCGTCACCCACTACCTGTTGAAGCCGTTCACGTTCGCCGCGTTCCGCGACAAGCTCGACCGCTACGCGCGCTACCGCAGCCAGCTCCCCGGCACGGGCGAGGTCGCCGCGCAGCACGAGATCGACCGGGCATTCGCGACCCTGCGCGGCTCCCCGCACGACAGCCTCCCGAAAGGTCTCGACGAGCACACCCTCGATCTGGTGCTCGGCGTCCTGCGGGATCTCGCCGCTCCGGCCGGGCTCTCCGCCGCCGAGGTCGCCGCCCGGATCGGCGCGTCCCGGGTCACCGCGCGGCGCTACCTCGAGCACCTGGCCGACGCCGGCCGGGTGATCAGAAATCCGCGTTACGGCAGCCCGGGACGCCCCGAAGTGGAATACCGGCCCGCTTAGGATGCTCAGGCGTTGATGGTCGCCGCAACGTCGGCGCCGTAGTTCTTGGCGTACCCGTTTTCGACGCCCACGAGGATTTCGACGATCTCGAAGTAGTGGTCCCAGAACGGCGTCTCGCGCAAGGCTTCGACGACCAGCTGGAAAGCGTCGTGATCGCGCGCCTCCCAGACCCAGATGTCGGTCACGCGGGCCGTGTAGAACTCGGTGTCGTAGTAGCGCCACCGTACGTCCTCGGCCTTGTCCTTGATGGCGGGCAGAACGCTTTCCTGGAAGGCGGCGACGCGCTCCGGCACCGACAGCTCCAACCAGGCGCGATTGGTCTTGAGCAGGATGAACGCTGTTACGGCGGGCTCGAAATCGGACATGGACGATCTCCTCGCAAGATGCTGGTTTCGGTTCACTGTGTCTCGAAACTCTAGAAGATTTCGATACACGGTGTCTAGCTATCCGGCGGAGCAATAACTGGTCAGACTGTCTCGCTACCATGACGGCATGATCGAGGCGAAGGGCCGCGGCGGCCGGCCCCGCAGCGAGCAGGCACGCGACGCCGTCCTGCACGCCGTCGACAACCTGCTGCTCGAGGTCGGCTACGCGGCCCTGACCATGAAGGGCATCGCCGAGCGGGCGGGCGTCGGACGGCAGACGGTCTACCGCTGGTGGTCGACGAAGGCGGAGATCATCTTCGAGGCATGCGTGGACGATGCCGAGGAGGAGCTCGCCGTCGCGCCGTCGCGCACCCCGCTCGCCGAGATCACGTCCTACCTCGACGCACTGGTGGGCTTCCTCGCCTACTCAGCGGCCGGAGCCGGCTACCGCGCCCTGCTCGCCGCCGCGCAGCACGATCCGGCGGTGAAACAGTTGATCGCGTCCAAGGACATCCTCAGCGCCAGCGCGAGTGCCGTCCTCGACCGCATCGACCCGGCCCGGCCCGGCGGCGATCTGGCAATCGACCGCCTCATCGGACCGGCCTTCTTCTGGATCATGAGCGGGCGCGACCCGGCGCAGCTCGACACACACGAGCTGGCCCGACGCTTCGTCCACGACCTCGGATCCACGGAATCCTGAAGGCGAGCCCACCCACCTCCTCCACAGGTGTAGCCTGACGGCCGGGTTTCGATACATCGTGCCACGTAATTGATGAGGAGTGCCATGCGCAGGCTCAGCGACACGTTCCTGACCGAGGCCGTCGTCACGCGGGCCGGCCGGCTCGGGGGCCGGATGCGGGCGGTCACCCTGGGCGGTCCCGCTCTCGCGGGGCTGAGCGTCAGGCCCGGTCAACAGGTACGGATCCAGGTGCCCGCCCCCAACCGGGTCGTCGACCGCCTCGGCGGGATGCTGCGGACGTACTCGATCTGGGAGTACGACGGGGAGAGCCTGCAGTTGCGCGTCTTCGACCACGGCGACGGCCCCGGTGCGCGGTGGGCCCGCGAGGCCAGGGCCGGTGACGTCGTGCACCTGATGAAGCCGCAGGGCGATTTTGTCTGCCGGCCCAGCGGGTACCACCTGTTCGCCGGGGACGAGACGGCCTCGGTCGCGTTCGGTGCGATGATCCGCGGCCTGGCCGGCGACGCCCCCGTGCACACGGTCGTCGAAGTGGACACCGAGCACGAGCAGCTGCCGCTGCCCGGCGGCACCGTCTGGCTGCACCGCCGGGGCCGGCCCGCGGAGCGGTCGGGCGAGCTGGTCGCGGCCGTCGCCGCGCTCGACCTGCCCGACCGCCCGGGCACCGCCTACCTCGCCGGCGAGGCCGGCACCGTTCAGATGATCCGCTCCCACCTGGTCCGCGACCGGGGCTGGAACCGCCGCGACGTGCTCACCAAACCGTTCTGGGCACCCGGCAAGACCGGCATGGACTAGCCCGCGGGGTTGAACGGAATGGCGCTCGGCTTGCTGTTCGTGAGCAGGTCGACGAAGCGGCCGTCCGTGATCTTGATGGTGGCCGAGCCGAAGTCGGCGTTCATCAGTTTGTCGCGCAGCGTGGTGCTGGGCCAGCCGTTCCAGTCGACGATCGGCGGGTAACGCCAGTCGTGGTAGTGGTTCTCCGGGGGCTCGTCGCCGGTGCCGGCGAGCCGGAAGAAGTGCGTGTTGCAGCAGCCGTCCTTGTGATAGACGACCTTCGGGTGGGTGCCGTCGAAGCGGATCTGTGAGCGGGTGAACGTCTGCACGCCGCTGTGGACGGTGTTCGTCACGTACTCGACCTGGTTGGTGCTCTGGTTCACCCACGAGATCACGTGCTCGAAGTCGTGGCGGTGCCCGCAGCAGCCGTTGAGCGTCTGGTCCTTCTCGAAGTAGCTGGCGTACACGATCGCGCACCAGCCGTTGTTGCACTTCGACCGGGCGTACGTCTGGGAGTTGTCCAGGTCGGACTGGTCCCGGCAGTTCCCGTTGATCGCACCGGTGGTGTTCAGGCCCGCGTTCAGCGTGCCGTCGGACCCGATCGCCGGTGTCGCGTAGCAGCCGTCGGTGTCGTAGTCGTAGGCCGGCGAGAACGTCTGCTCATAGCCCCCGGCGTTCTGCGGCAGATTGCCGGGCGGGGCCGCGAACGCCGCCGTGGCCGGGACCAGGATCCCCAGGGCGGCGACTGCGGCGACCACGCCGAACCGCCTGCGTGCGTGTTTTCCCATCGATCACCTTCTCGTCGCAGACCGGCCGAGCGCCGCGTCGCGCCGAAGTCTGACATCAATGATCGTCACTTCGATAGGGCTCAGTACGGAAGGTTTCATGTCCAGCCGTCGACCCGCAGGTAGAGCGCCGGCACCGCGGCGGGTTCGGTCGACGACGTGCCGAACGCCGCGCACAGGGCCGGATCGCTGCGCAGGGTCACGTCCGGGGCGCCCGGATCGTTCGCGAACGCCAGCATCGTCCCGCCGGTCCCCTGCGCCGGCACTCCCGGGTGCACGTCGACGGTCCGCCGCCAGTGCTTCCCCGCGCGGACCAGGTCGACCGACGCTGTGCGGGTGACGCTGCCGAAATCCGCCACCAGGACATAGACGTCACCCTCGAAACCCGGATCAAACCGATGGGTCCAGACCGTGAGGGGTACGCAGTCAGCAGCCGGACCATCGTGTGCGGCACCGAGCTTGCCACCCTGAGGCTCCGCGGCCGGCAGGTTGAACAGCGCCGTCGTGGCGATGGCGATCACCACGGCCACGGCCGACAACCCCAGAACGGTTTTCGTGGTCAGCCGGTTGCCGCGCACCGGTTCGCCCCCGGGATCGGCCTCCGCGGCGAGCCGGTCGCGGATCTCGTTCAGCCGCCGGCGTTCGCCCGGGCTGGCACCGAACAGGACGGTCAGCCGGTCCAGGATCGCCGGCCCCGGCAGCGCGGTCCCGGCGAGATACGCGGCGACCGTCTCCGCCGAGCTGAGCCGCGCCCGCTCGGTGATCTCCCCGGGCGTCAACGGCGGCTGCTTGTTGAGCTCCGCGTGCCGCGCCCTGAGCCGCTCCAGCTCCGCGCCGAACCCCAGGACGCTCGTGATCTCTGTACTCACATACCGTCAACGATCGTGAGGACGATCTTCGCGCGGGCGTGCTCGCGTTCGAGGTGGTCCATCGCGGCGGCGGCGTCCTCCAGCGCGTACGTGCGGTCGATGACCGGGGTCAGCGTGCCCGACTCGGCCAGCTCTCGCAGGGCGGCGAGGTTCGCCCGGCTCGGCTTCGCCTCGAGGACGACGACGCGGGAGCGAGCTGTCAGGCGGGCGCGGATGATGAGCTTCATCGGGCCCAGCAGGCTCCCGCCCTCGTAGACACCCCCGCCGGAGAGAACGAGCAGACCGCCGGGGGCGAGAACGCCACGCAGGTCGGCCAGGGACCGGTTGCCGACCAGGTCGAGCACCATGTCGTAACGCCGGCCCCCGGCGGCGAAGTCCTCCTGCGCGTAGTCGATGACCTCGCCGGCACCGAGAGACCGGACCAGATCCGCGTTGCGGGCACTGCAGACGGCGGTCACCGCGGCACCGGCGCCGCGGGCGAGCTGGACGGCGAACGTGCCCACGCCACCGGAAGCCCCGTTGACCAGCACCTTCTGCCCGGACCCGAGCCCCCGCAGACCGGTCAGCGCGGTGTTCGCCGCCAGCGGGAGCGCAGCCGCCTCCACAAAGGTCAACTTCCCCGGTTTCCGCTCGATCAGATCCTCGGGTACGCACACGAGCTCCGCGAACGCGCCGGCGCCCTCCCCGTACACCTCGTCGCCGGGTTGGAACCGGGTGACCGCCGCACCCACCCGCTCGACCCGCCCGGCGAAGTCCGTACCCCGGATCCGGATCCGCGGCCGCCGCAGCCCGAAAGCAAGCCTCGCCAGGTACGGGTCCCCGCGCATCGTGTGCCAGTCCCGCGCGTTCAGCGACGCGGCGTACACCTTCACCAGCACGTCACCCGCACCCGGCACCGGCTCGCGCTCCTCACCGAGCCGCAGCACGCCAGGCGGCCCGTACCTGTCCTGGACGATCGCTCTCATGGCGCCTCCCCTCGCGGTGTACGGCGTACACCTAAGCCCCGAGGGTAGGGTGTACGCCGTACACCGGTCAACGGCACGGAACAGGGTGATCGACCAGATGACAAACTCGGCGAGAACCCCGCTGAGCAGGGAACGCGTACTCCTCGGAGCGGTCGCCCTCGCCGACACCGCGGGGATCGATTCGCTCAGCATGCGAAAACTCGCGCAGGATTTCGATGTCGTCCCGATGGCCCTCTACAAACACGTCGCCGGCAAGGAGGACCTGCTCGACGGCATGGTCGACGTCATCCTCGCCGAGATCGAGCCCCCGGCCCCCGGCGCGACCTGGAAGACCGCAGCCCGCACCCGGATCCTCTCGGCCCGCCGCGCCCTGCTCCGCCACCCCTGGGCATCCCGCATCATCGAATCCCGTCCCGCGCCGACCCCGGCCGTCCTCGCGTACCTCAACGCCATGATCGGCATCTTCCGCGACGGCGGCCTGTCCGCCGGCCTGACCCACCACCTGATGCACACCCTCGGCAGCCGCATCTACGGCTTCAGCCAGGAGCTCTTCAACGCCACGGCCACCCCGGACCCCCAGGCCCTCGCCGCAGCAGCCACCGAACTGGCCGCCCACTTCCCCCACGTCGCCGAACTGGCCACCACCGCCTCCCACGACGGGCACTCCGTCGTCGGACAGGGCTGCGACGACCAGTACGAGTTCGAATTCGCCCTCGACCTCATCCTCGACGCCTTCGAACGCCGCCAGCAGCCCTAGCCGGCGTGGCCGGTTCCCGTCCAGCCCCGCGGCACCAGGCGACGACGCACAGCCTGCCGGGTGGTGCCGGCTCAGCCTTCGATCAGGTCCACGGGCCCGTCAGACCGCGGTGCGGCCGCCGTCGACGGGGATGGTGGCGCCGGTGATGTAGGCGGCTCGCGGGGTGCAGAGGAAGGCGATGACGTCGGCGATCTCCTCGGGCTGGGCACCCCGGCCTAGCAGGGTCGTCGTGGCCAGGCTGTCGATGACGGCCGTGTCGGCGCCGCCGGAGTAGACAGGTCCGGGAGCGACAGCGTTGACGCGTACGCCGGAGGGGCTGAACTCTGCCGCCCACGCGCGGGTGAGCGCGGCCATCGACGCCTTGGTGGCGCTGTAGGCGGCACCGCCCGACAGGCCGACCGTGCCGGCCATGCTGTCGAGGTTGACGATGCTGCCCGCACCTCGCGCGGCCATCGCCGGGGCGAGCGCCGCGGTCAGCAGGTAGGCCGAGCGGACGTTGCCCTCGAAGAGCCGGTCGTAGGTGTCGACGTCGAGGTCGGCGGTCGGGCCGAACCAGGACGAGCCGGCGTTGTTGACGAGGATGTCGACCTCGCCCGCGTCCCGGGCCAGCCGGGTGATCGCGGCGGGGTCCCGCAGGTCGGCCGTCACGAAGCGGGCCCGGCCGCCGGTCGCCTCGATCTCCTTGACGGTCTGGGCACCGCGCTGCGGGTCGCGGCCGTGCACGATCACCGTGGCGCCGAGGGCCGCGAGCGCCGTCGCGGTGGCCTTGCCGATGCCGGAGGTGGCGCCGGTGACCAGTGCGGTCCGGCCGGTGAGTTCAGTCATGGGTTCGTCCGTTCGGTAAGCGGCTCGAGCAGGAACATCGGGATCTCCCGGCCCGCTCGCGCCCGGTACTCGGGGAAATGCGGCCAGAACGACTCGGCCACGACCCACCAGCGGTCCTTCTCGGCGCCGTGGATCTCGCGGGCCCGGACGGCGTGGTGGCCGGTCCCGTCCTGCAGCTCGGCGAGCGGCTCCGCGACGAGGTTGTGGTACCAGGCCGGGTGCTCCGGTGCGCCGCCCGCCGAGGCGACCGCCACGTAGATGCCGTCCCGCACGATCCGCATGACGGGGGTCTTGCGGATCCTGCCGGAGCGGGCGCCGGTGGTGGTGAGGATGACCACCGGGCGGCCCTCGAGGGTGTTGCCCTCACGGCCCCCGGTTGCCTCGTAGAGCGCGACCTGGTCGCGCACGCTGGTGGTGGGGCTCGGTTCGTAGTCGTTCATCCCGGCAAGACAACCATCGGCCGGTGCGCGATGAACCACCTGCAATGATGAGATCGGCCGCCGGTACGGGCCGCGGCGGCGAGCGGGTTCCTCGTCAGAGATGGTGAGGGGCGCAGCATGATCGGCCGGGTTCTGCGGGGGCGCTCCGACGAGCTGCGGGCGGCTCAGCAGGCGCTCGACCGGGCCACGCGCGGGGTCGGGTCGATGATCCTGGTCGCCGGTGAGCCCGGCATCGGCAAGACGGCGCTCGCCGAGACGATCGCCGCGGAGGCGTCCGCGCGTGGGTTCGGCTACGGGCTCGGCAAGGCGGAGGAGTCCGACCGGATCGCGGCGCTGGTGCCGCTGCTGACGGCGCTGCGCTCCGGGCCGGCGCCGCTGCTGGACGACGACGTCTTCCACGGGCTCGCCGAGTTCGAGACCCGGCAGCTCTGGCTGGTGGACCGGATCGCCGACGCCCTCGAGAAACGGGCGGCCGCGTCGCCGCTGCTGATCGGCGTCGACGACCTGCAGTGGGCCGACGCCGTGACCCTGTTCGCGCTGCGGATGCTGCCCGGCAGGCTGGCCGGTTCGCCGATCGTCTGGGTGTTCACCACCCGCCCCGACTCCGACGGGCACGGCGAGGACATCGCCGCGGCGGCGGCCCGGGACCTCCCGGTTCTGCGCGTGGAGCTCGGGCCGCTGACCGCTGCCGCGGTGACGCAGCTCGCCGTCGACCATCTCGGCACCGGGCCGGACGAGCGGCTCGCCGCCCTGCTGCGGGACGCGGCCGGTAGCCCGTTCCTGGCGATCGAGCTGCTGACCGGCGGCGCCTCCCCGAGCACGTCACCCGGCTCCTCCCCCAGCACTTCATCCGGCACTTCACCCGGCTCTTCACCCGGCGCGGAACTGCCCGGAAATCTGGTTCGCCGGGTCAGGCACCGGCTGCGGACGCTGCCGCCGGAGACGTTGCGGATGCTGCGGGCAGGTGCGGTGCTGGGGCGTACGTTCGGTGTGGACGACGCGGCTGCCCTGCTCGACGCGCCCGCGGCGGAGACCGTGCTGCCGTGGCTGGCACCGGCGCTGCGCGACGGGATCATCGCCGACGACGGCCGCCGGATCACGTTCCGGCACGACCTGCTGCGCCAGGCCGTCTACGCGGACATCCCCGCTTCCGTACGCCGCGCGATGCACCGCGCCGCCGCCGATCACCTGCTCGCCGCCGGAGGCCGCCCCCTCGACGCCGTCCCGCACGTGCTGGCCGACGCCGAGCCGGGCGACGTACGGGCCGCCATGGTGCTGCGCGACGCCGCCATCGGGCCACCGGCGGTGCTCCCCGCTGAGGCGGCCGCGCTGATCAGGCAGGCGTTCGCGCTGCTGCCGGTCCGCGACCCGGGACGCCCCCGGCTCGGGATCGAGGCGATCGAGATCCTGGCCGCCGCCGGGCACACCGAGGAGGCGCTGACCCTCGCCGACACGCTGCTCGGGGGCGGTCTGCCGGCCGATCAGGCGGCGGAGGTCGAGGATCGGGCAGCGGATCCGCTGTGGAGCACCGGTCAGCTGCCCCGGATCCGGCGGCGGGTCGAGGCGGCGCTCGCGCGGGACGGCGTACCGTCCGCTCTACGGGTCAGGTTGTCGGCACAGCGGGCGCTGGCGCTGTCCACGGAGGAGTCCGGCACCGCCTGGGCCGCAGGCCGGGCAGCGCTGGCGGCAGCCGAGGAGACCGGCGACGACCGCGCCCGGATCACCGCGCGGCGTGCTCTCGGCGAGATCGCCCGCAACGACGGCCGCAACGACGACGCGCTGGAACACTTCCGGGAGTTGCGTACGCTCACCGCCGCGCGCTACTTCGCCGACGAGGTGCTGTCGCTGCAACTGCTCGACCGCTACGACGAGAGTGCCGGGCTGCTCAACGAGATCCGGGCCGAACTGGAGCTGCCGAGCTCGTCGGCGCGCGTCTACACGTACCACTTCGCGCAGATGTGGCAGGACTTCTGCGTCGGGCACCTCGACGACGCCGAGACCGCCGCCCACACCCTGCTCCGCCTCGGCGACGACCTCAAGCAGCTGACGTTCCACAACGAGGCCCGGGTCCTGCTCGGCCGGATCGCCCAGCTCCGCGGCGAGTACGACACCGCCCGCGACCAGCTGCGCCGGGTCATCCCCCCGGCAGGCCACACCGATCGGGGTACGCCGTTCCTGCAACGACACGCCCAGGCCCTGCTCGCAGCGTCCGAGAACGACGCGCCAACAGCCCTGCGGACCGTGCACGCCATGCTCGAGCCCGGCCGTTTCCTGCGGCACCGCTGGCGCTGGCAGCCGACCTGGTTCCTCGAGATCACCCCGATCGCCGTCGCGGGCGGCGACACCGAGCTGGCCGCCGAGCTCACCACCCAGGCCCAGGAACTGGCCGGCCGCAACCCGCGGGTCCGCACGAACCTAGGCGTCGCCGCGCTGGTCCAGGGCCTGACCGATGGCGACCTCCCCCGGATGCAGCACGGCGTGGCGTTGCTGCGGGACTCCCCCCGTCCCTCGATCCGCGCCACGGCCTACCTGGAACTGGGCCGCGCGCTGCTGGCCGCCGGCGACAGCGACCACGGAGTCGCCGTTCTCGACGAGGCCTGGGAAACCTTCACCGCCATGGGCGCCCACGGCCGCGCGAAGGCCACCCAACGGCTCCAGCAGGACGCGGGCGTACGCCGCCGCCGCTGGCCCACCACCCCACCCCGCCCCGCAGCCGGCTGGCACTCCCTGACCCCCGCCGAGCAACGAGTCGCCCTCCTGATCGCCGACGGCCACACCAACCGCTCCGCCGCCGCCCACCTCGTCGTCTCCTCCAACACGATCGCCACCCACATCCGCTCGATCTTCCGCAAGCTGGACGTCACCTCCCGCGTCCAGGTCGCCAACGCGGTCCACGCGGCGCTCGACACCCGCCGCTGATAAGAGCGACGTGCCATACAGAGCGTGAGTACGCCCAAACTCAACTTGGCGTGGGCGCAGAAACATTGTGCATTTGGAGCCCAGAGCCCAACAAAGTTGATCGAAAGCTGATCCGGGCGCACCATCACGTCTGGCGCTGTAAGACATTATTTTCGCGGCCTCACCCTGCGCATCCCAGCTCTCACGCTCAGGTCTCGCCGCGCAGGGCGAACCACGTCGCGCACAGGGCGAACCACGTCGCGCGCAGGGCGAACCACGTCGCCGTCGGGAACGCTGGCGGCCGGGCAGGAATCTACGGGGTCAGCGGTTCAAGGAGGAACATCGGGAGTTCGCGGCTCAGGGACGCGCGGTAGCCGGCGTAGTCGGGCCAGGACGGGTTTCGGCGCCCGGCGGACCACCCGGATCGGTGAGGCCGGCCGCGACGGTCATTGTCCGCCGGGCCGGCACCTCACCGATCCGGGTGAGAAAGCCGATCTGGGTGAGAGAGCCGATCTGGGTGCAGGGCTAAGCGGCGTCCTGCAGGGCGACCGCGACCGGGCGGAGTTCCACCCGGACGGGGGCGCCGGCGGGGAGGCCGGCCAGGAGTTCGCCGCTGATCTGGGCGACGATCACGTCCTCGCCGCGGCTGACGGTGACGCGGCTGGTCGGGCCGAGGAACGCGGTGGAGAGGACCGTGGCGTCGCCGGCGGGGTCGGGGACGACGATGACGGACTCCGGGCGTACCAGAGCGATGACCTCGGGGCCGCCGGTCGCCTGCTGGACCAACGGCAGGCGCGTGCCCAGGACTTCGACGGCATCGCCGTCGAGGCGGCCCGGCAGGCGGTTGCTGAGACCCACGAAGTCGGCGACGAACGCGCTGGCCGGGCGCAGGTAGACCTCCGGCGGGGCGGCGAGCTGCTCGAGGCGGCCGGCGCGCATGACGCCGACCCGGTCCGCGATGGCGAGGGCCTCCTCCTGGTCGTGGGTGACGAACAGGGTGGTCGTGCCGACCTCGGTCTGGATGCGGCGGATCTCGTCGCGCAGCTGCACGCGGACCTTGGCGTCCAGGGCGGACAGCGGCTCGTCGAGCAGCAGGACCTGCGGTTCGATGGCGAGGGCCCGGGCCAGGGCGACCCGTTGCTGCTGTCCGCCGGAGAGCTGGTGCGGGTAGCGGGCTCCGTGCGTGCCGATGCCGACGAGGTCGAGCATCTCGGCGGCGCGGCTGGTGTCCTTGCGGCGGCGCAGTTTCAGGCCGAACTGGACGTTCTCCAGGGCGGTCAGGTGCGGGAAGAGGCTGTACGCCTGGAACACCATCCCCATGTCCCGTTTGCTCGCGGGCAGCGCGGTGATGTCCTTGCCGCCGACCAGCACCCGGCCGGTGTCCGCGTCCTCCAGCCCGGCGAGGATGCGCAGCGCGGTGGTCTTGCCGCAGCCGGACGGGCCGAGCAGGGCGATCAGCTCGCCCGGCTCGATGTGCAGGTCGAGCCCGTCGAGGGCGGGCACGCCGCCGAAGCTGCGGCGCAGCTCGTTCAGGTGGACCGCAACGCCACTCATCGGGAGGCCTTTCGTCGATCTCCGAACAGGGACAGGATCAGCAGCAGGACGAACGCGAGCACGAGCGCCGCCAGCGAGACCGCCACCGACATCGTGGCGCTGCTCTTGCCGAGCAGGTTGATCGCGACCTGCAGGTTGGTGCGGTTGAGCAGCGACGCGATGGTGAACTCGCCCAGCACCAGCGCCACGGTGAGGAACGCCGCGGAGAGCACCGCCGAGCGGATGTTCGGCAGGACCACCCGCACCATCACGGTGAACCAGCCGGCGCCCAGGCCGCGGGCGGCCTCGGCGAGCGTCTTGACGTCGATCGCCGAGAGCCCGGCATCGATCGCACGGTACGCATAGGGCAGGACCAGGATGGTGTACGCGAAGACGAGCGTCAGCGACGACCCGCCGAGGAAATAGTTGACCCACGCGTAGACCGGCGCGAGCCCGACCACCAGCACGATCGCGGGGATCGTCAGCGGCAGCAGGCAGATGAACTCCACCAGCGGCCGCAGCCCGGGCAGTCGCAGCCGTACCCAGACAGCCGTCGGCACGAGCAGCACGAGCATGAGCAGCGCGGTCAGCAGCGCCTGTTCGAGGGACGCGGCGATCCCTTCGGCGAGGTCCGGGTAGGTCGCGCTGAGCTGCGGCCAGTCGACCAGCAGCGACCAGGTGTTCCCGTCGCCGCGCGTGGTGAACTCCACCATCGCGGCGAGCGGCAGCAGGAAGAAGAGGCCGAGGACGACGAGGACGACCCAGCGGAACACGCGTTGCCGGCGTACCCGGCTCTGCCTCACCCCAGCCATTTCGCGGTCCGTCTCTGCAGCAGGGCGTAGAGGGTCATGACGACGGCGACCACGACGACCATGCCGAGCGCCATCGCCTTGCCGAGATTTTGCTGGCCGAGGACGACCTCGCTGGTCAGGGCGCCGCGGATCTGCAACGGCACGATCGGGCTGCCCTGGCTGACGAGGGCGGCCGCGGTGGCATACGCGGAGAAGGCGTTGGCGAACAGCAGCAGCGCGGATCCGAGGAACGCGGGGGCGAGCAGCGGCCCGGCGACCCGGGTCCAGTAGTGCCAGGTGGAGCCGCCGAGGCTCTCGGTCGCCTCCCGCCACTGCGGCTTGATGCCGTCGAGCGCGGGCAGGAACACGATGACCATCAGCGGGATCTGGAAGTACGTGTAGACGAGCATCAGGCCGGGCAGTTCGAACAGCCACACGCCGTTCGCGTAGATGTCCGTGCCGAGGTGGTCACGCAGGAACACCGTGACGAAGCCGGACAGGCCGATGGTGGCGAGGAACGCGAACGCGAGGGTGACGCCGCCGAACTGGGCCAGGACCCCGGACGCGGCGGTGACGACCCGCCGGAGCAGGCCGTCGGGCTTCGCGGTGACCAGCACGTAGGCGAGCACCGCCCCGAGGACCGCGCCGATGAGGGCGCTGACCGCGGAGAGCAGGATGCTGCGCCCGAACGCGTCGAGGACGTAGGCGTCGCCGAGGGCGGTGACGTTCGAGAACGTGAAACCGCCGTCGCCGGTGAAGGCACCGATCGCCACCACGAGGGTGGGGATGACCAGGAAGATCGCGACGTACGCGAAGAAGGGGACCGTGCCGAGCAGGCTGCGGAAGTGAGTGATCCGCAGCCTGCCACGTGGCACCCTCGTCGGGATGCTGGTCATTCTTAACCGATGGCCTTGGCCCAGTTGGCGGTCAGGTATTCCTTCGCCTTCGTGGTCTGCGCCTCGGTCTGGAACACCGGAGTGCCCTCGACCTTCGGCAGCGCGGCGAACGCCGTGGCGTCGATCGTGGCGGCCTTCACCATCGCGTCGGCGCGGACCGGGCGGGCGCCGCCCTTGAGCCACAGGTTCTGGCCCTCGTCGGAGTAGAGGAATTCCTGCCAGAGCCGCGCGGCGGCGGGGTGCGGGGCGTCCTTGCTGATGGCCTGGACGTAGTACGAGCCGACAACCGCACCGGCGGGCACGACGGTCTTCCAGGTGGGGGTCTTGGCGGCCTGCGCGACGTTCAGGTAGTCCCAGTCGAACACGACCGGGGTCTGACCGGACTCGATCGTCGCGGGGGTCGGGTCGACGGGCAGGAAGTTGCCGGCCTTCTTCAGCTTGCCGAAGAAGTCGACACCGGCGGTGATGTCGTCGGCGGAGCCACCGCTGCCCAGCGCGGCCGCGACGACGCCGTTGAACGCGGCACCGGCCTGGGTCGGGTCACCGTTCAGCGCGATCTTGCCCTTGTACTCGGGCTTGAGCAGGTCGGCGATGCTCGTGGGAGCGGGCACCTTGCTGCTGTCGTAGCCGATCGACATGTAGCCGCCGTAGTCGTTGGTCCAGGTGCCGCTCGCCTCCTTGAGCGCGTCCGGGATGTCCGCCCAGGTGGCGGGCTTGTACGGGGCGAACTTCGCGACGTTGGCGGTGGCCACGGCCGAGCCGAGGTCGAACACGTCCGGCGCCTTGTCCTGACCCTTGAGCTGGTCGGCGGCGTTGATCTCGTCCTGGCTCGACGCGTCGGGCTGCGCCGAGTTGACCGTGATGCCGTACTTGGTGCCGAACGCCTTGATGATCTCGCCGTAGTTGGCCCAGTCCGGCGGCAGCGCGATGACGTTCAGCGCCCCCTCCTTCTTGGCGGCGGCGGCGAGGGCGTCGATGCCCCCGAGGTCGGCGGCGCTGGTGGCCGTCGCCGCGCCGGTGCCGGCCGAGGCGCTCTCCTTCTCGGGCGGGGAGCAGGCCGTCAGGCCGGCGAAAGTCGTGACCGCCAGCAGGGTGGCCGCGGTACGTGCCAGGGTCCGCACTTGGTTCCTCCATCTCATCGGCGGCCGCCTGAGGGGCCCCGCCGCTGCGTGGATCATGGGAGTGCCGGATAACCGCAGGGTGGGCGGCAGAAGACGATCAGACGTCCGCACGCTGAACGAAAGCCGCCACAGCTGCTCGGTGAGGGTTGGCTTCCAGGGGTAGGGCTGTAGATCATCAGGTGGCACCCAGCCACGTCAATGGATGCGCGGTAACAAACGGTCCTGACAGGACTTTCGTGTCCTGTCAGGACCGTTCCGTCAGTTTTCCAGCACCATGTAGAGGCGCTTACCCGTGGGGCGGAAGCCGACCCGTTCGTAGATCCGCCCCGCGTCCGGTCCCGATGCCTCGAGCCAGGCGACGGTGCCGTCCCCGGCGAAGAGGGCGGCGGCGACCCGGGCGGTGATCGCGGCGGCGAGACCGCGGCGGCGGTGGGCGGGCGGGACGGCGATGCCGGCCACCTCGCTCACCCCGTCGTTCGGCGGGACCGCCTGACCGCCCCCGGCGCAGGTGCCGTCGGCGGCGACGGCCATCACGGAGACGCCGCCCCGGGACTGCAGGCGGCCCATCCGCTCGGCGTCCTCGGCGGTCGCACCGGGGTCACCGCCGAACCCGATGATCTGCGCGTTGACCAAGGCGATGCGCTGCTCGTCGGTGGCCGGTTCACGCAGGTCGAAGCCGGCCGGCGCCGGCGGCACGACGAGTGTCTCCGGCGTGCAGACGAGGTAGTCGTGCCGGGCTTCCACGGTGAATCCCGCGGCGAGCAGGTGTTTCTCCAGCTCCAGGGCGCTGGAGGTGACGTACTCCAGGCGCGGGAGCCGGTCGGCCGCCCGGAAGGCGGCGACCATCTCGGTGACGGCGGCCGGGGTGATCTCCGAGCCGGGGCGTGGTGTCGCGTAGTTGATGCCGGGGCTGGTCGTCGCCGGGTCGATACCCAGGACGAACGGCCCCGCCTGCACCGCGGCGGGCCGGGTGAGCAGGTTGGCGACGACGGACTGCTGGATGCGGGCATCCATGTTCAACGTAGGACCTCAAGACATGAAGAAAGAGCGTGTGCGGGCGGCAGAAATTCGGTGGGCCGCCGCGGAAAATCTCAGGCGGCCCTCAGGCGCGTCGAGATCACAGGCTTCATTCCTTCAGGAGCGTCGAGATGCGTCGAACAGTGGGACCGCCCGGAAGCTTTCCAGGGCGGTCCCGTCGAAGTCAAACGAATAACGGTCAGGCCGGCGAGACGACCACCGGCGTGTGCAGGACGCGCTCCGGGCCGACGTAGCGCCGCGGGCCGGTGAGGTCCACGGTCGCGGTGCAGGGCAGCTCGGTCACGGACGGGCCGGCGAAGAGCTCCAGCGCACCCGGGTCGACCACCCGGCGCAGGTCACGACCCACGTAGGAGGTGCGGTCCGCGTGCAGGGTGAACGTCACCCGGGCCGCGGCACCCGCCGCGAGCGGCACCCGGGCGAACCCGGCCAGCTGGTGCACCGGCCGCGTCACCTCGGCCTGGACGTCGTGCGCGTACAGCTGGACGATCTCCGCGCCGTCCCGGGTCCCCGTGTTCCGGACCCGCACGGACACCTCCACGGCGCCGTCGGTGGGCAGCGCCGGCGAGCTCACCTCGAACTCGTCGTACACGTACGACGTGTAGGAGAGCCCGTGCCCGAACCCGAACATCGGCGTGGGGTCAAGATTGCTGACGCCCTCGCTGAACGCCCCGAGCGGCGGCTGCAGGTAGGTTCCCGGCTGGCCGCCCGGCTCGCGGGGGACCTGGACGGGGAGCTTGCCGCTCGGGTTGATCCGGCCGGTGAGCACGCCCGCGATCGCCGCGCCGCCCTCTTCGCCCGGCATGAACGCCTGCACCAGGGCGGCCGCCGACGAGTAGGCGCCGAGGGCGTAGGGGCGGCCGGAGACGACGACGACCACTACGGGCGTACCCGTGTCCAGCAGTTGATCGAGCAGTTCGCCCTGCACGCCGGGCAGGCTCAGGTCGGGGACGTCGCAGCCCTCGCCCGACGTGCCCCGGCCGAACAGGCCGGCCCGGTCGCCGACCACCGCGATGCAGATGTCCGCGGCAGCGGCCGCGTCGATCGCCGCCGCGAAGCCCGAGCGGTCCTCGTCGCGGATCGGGCAGCCCGTCTCGAGCGTGAGGGAGTCGTCCGGCAGCTCGGCGCGCAGCGCGGTCCAGAGCGAGTCCGCGGGCAGCCCGATCCCGAACTGCGGGTAGTCGGGCAGGACGTGGTTGGGGTAGGAGTAGCAGCCCATGAACGCCTGCGGGTCGTCGGCGCAGGGGCCGATCACGGCGATGCGCCGCGGCGGCGCGCCGAGGGTCAGCGGCAGCGTGCCGGTGTCGTTGGCGAGCAGGATGATCGAGCGTTCCGCCAGGTCACGAGCGATCTCCCGGTTGGCGGGGGCGTCGAAGTCGATGCCCTGCCCCGCGGCCACTGACGCTTCGGGGGTCCAATCGGGGTCGAGCAGCCCGAGCTCGGCCTTCTGCCGCAGCACGCGGCGGGCTGCCCGGTCCACCAGTTCTTCGGGTACGCGACCAGCGCGCACGAGTTCCGTCAGCCCCTCGCCGTACGCGATGGCATCGGGCAGTTCCACGTCGATACCCGCCTCGAGGGCCAGCGCCCCCGCCTCGGCGTTGTCCGCGGCGACGCGGTGCATAGTCTGCAGGAACGGGATGGACCAGTAGTCGGAGACCACCACGCCCTCGAAGCCCCACTCGTCGCGCAGGATGCCGGTGAGCAGGGCCGGGTCGGCGGCGACCGGGACACCGTCGATCTCCGAGTAGGAATTCATCACCGATCGCGCGCCACCGAGACGCAGGGCGGTCTCGAACGACGGCAGGATGACCTCGCGCAGCTCCCGGGGGCCCATCGCGACCGGGCCGTGGTTGCGCGCGGCCCGCGACGCGGAATACCCGGCGAAATGCTTGAGCGTGGCGACGATCCCCTGCTTCTCCAGGCCCTTCACGTACGCCGCCCCGAGCGTCGCCACGACGTAGGGGTCCTCGCCCAGCGTCTCCTCGACCCGTCCCCAGCGGTAGTCGCGGACCACGTCGAGCACGGGTGACAGGCCCTGGTGCACCCCGACCGCGCGCATGTCGGCAGCGATCGCCGTGCTCATCCGCTCGACCAGCTCCGGGTCGAAGGTGGCGGCCCACGCGAGCGCCGACGGGTAGACGGTCGCGCCGAGCGTGGTGAAGCCGGTGAGGCACTCCTCGTGCACGATCGCCGGGATGGCGAGCCGGGACGCCTCGACGACCGCGCGCTGCATCTCCACGACGCGGTCGCGGCCCTGCTCGGCGGTGACCGGGCGGGTGCCGAAGACGCGGGTCAGGTGGCCGATCCCGTGGGCGACGGCGGTCTCGAGCGAGCGTTGCCCGGCGGCGAAGACCTCCTGCATGGGGGCGACGTCGCCGGTGCTCTCCACACCGAAGCCGTGCCAGACGCTGCCGAGCTGGGCGATCTTCTCCTCGAGCGTCATGGCCGCGAGCAGCGCATCGGCCCGGGCGCCGGGATCGAGGGCGCGGTCGGTCCACGGGGACCGGCCGACCGGGTGCACCACGGTCATGACATAGCCTCCTGAAACTTTCGGTCGACTTCCGGATGACTGTCGCAGTCTCTCCCGGGTCATGAGGGGACCGCAAGCCACAAAAAACGGCCCCGACGGCAGGTAAGCCGTCGGGGCCGCTGGTGACTTGTCCGGAAGTTCCGGAGGATCACTCCCCGGGTTTCTTGAACTCCTCCACGGGCTTGCCCTTCATGAAGTCCGCGACCGTCTTCCAGACCGCCGGGTTCACGATGTTGTGATCCATGTGGTCGGAGTGGTTGGACCAGTCCGGGTTGACCAGGTATCCGGCGACCACGGTGTCCCGGGTGCCGACCACCAGCGCGGCCGTCTTGTCGGCGTCGGTGGTTCCGGTCTTGCCGAAGACCGGGTGACCCACCGCCGAGTGCACCTGCGGCGCGGTCGAGCCGGCACAGCTGCCGAGCTGCGCCTGGTCACCGACCGGGCAGCGGGCCGCGTCGAGGGCCTCGCGGGCGACGTCCTTCGAGGTCACCCGGGTGCACTGCGGCTGGCCGGCGTTGACCTTCGTGCCGTCGGCCGAGGTGATCTTCTGGATCGGGGTCGGCTTGCAGTACATACCGTCACCGGCGAGCGTGGCGTACGCGTTGGCGATGTCCAGCGGCGTGGACGAGGTGACGCCGAGCGTGAACGCGCCGAACGTCCGGGCGGTGGCGTCATCCTTGACCAGGGCGGCGTCGGAGCCGGCCCGGAACTGGATGCCGAACCGCTTCGCCACGTCGACGACCTTGTCCGCGCCGACCTGCTCCTCGAGCGGCACGAAGTAGGTGTTCACGGACTTGCCGAACCCGGTCCACATGTTGAACGTGCCCTGCTCGCTGGCCGAGGCGTTGCGCGGGCAGTAGAAGTGCGTGCCCGGGCAGGCCGCGTCGGAGCTCGGGTCGATCACGTAGCCGGACTTGTAGGTCGCCCCGGACGTGATCGAGTGGTCGAGCCCGTAGCCGTTCTCCAGCGCCGCGACCATGGTGAACATCTTGAACACCGAGCCGGCCTGGTAACCGGTGATGTCGCCGCCGCCGGTGATGATCGGGTTGGTGGTGTTCGGGTAGGTGCCCTTCACGCCGTTCGCCGCCAGCTCGGGGTTCGAGCTCGGCTTGTTCTCCCCGTCGTCCAGCTTGTACTTGCGGTTGGCGGCGAGCGCCTGGACCCGGCCCGTGCCCGGCTGGACCGCCGCGATCAGCAGCGCGTTGCGGTTGCCGTCGGTGGTCACGTCGCTGATCTCTTTACGCGCCGACGCCTGCGCCTTGAGGTCCAGCGAGGTGACGATGCGGTAGCCACCGGACTTGAGCTGACGCTCCCGGTCGTAGGTGTTGGCGCCGAACTCGCTCTGGGTCATCCACCAGCGGTAGAAGTAGTCGCAGAAGAAGCCCCAGTTGTTCTTGGCGACCTGGGTGCAGCCGTTGCCCGGGTGGTTCGTGGTCTTGCCGAGCTTTTCCTTCTTCGCCGTCGCCGCCTGCTCCGCCGTGATCATCTTCAGGCTGAGCATGTTGTCGATGATGTAGTTGCGCCGGTCGAGCGCCTGCGGGTAACCGCTGGCCGTGGTCGGGTCGAACGCGGTCGGCGCCTTCACCATGCCGGCCAGCAGCGCGGCCTGGGCGATGGTCAGGTCCTTCGGCTTCTTCTTGAAGTAGACCTGGCTGCCGGCGTAGACGCCGTAGGCGCTGTTGCCGAACGGGGCCATGTTCAGGTAGCGCTCGAGGATCTGCTGCTTGCTCAGCTCCTTCTCGACCTGCATGGCGTACTTCATCTCCGTGAGCTTGCGCTCCGGGGTGTCCTTCGTGGCCTCGATCGCCTCGGTCGGGGTCTTCGCCGTGTAGGCGAGCGTCATCCGGACGTACTGCATCGTCAGCGTCGAGGCGCCCTGCTGGGAGCCGCCCTGCTTGTTGTTCACGAACGCCCGGGCGACACCCTTGAGGTCGACACCGTTGTGCTCGTAGAACTGGTGGTCCTCTGCGGCGACGATCGCGTTCTGCATGTTGACGTTGATCTCGTCGAGCGGCACGTCGCTGCGGAACTCGTCGTACATGACAGCGATCTGGGTCTTGCCGTCCGAGGCGAAGATCCGGGTCACCTGCGGGGCGGCCGGCTTGGCCAGCTCGCTCGGCAGATCCGCGAACGACTCCGAACCCGCCTTCGCCGCGAGCCCCGACATCGCGACGGCCGGGAACGAGGCGGCCGCGACCACCACGCCGGCCAGCAGACCGCAGATCACCAACGATCCTGAGTTGGCAAAGAGGGAGCGTTCGCGTTTTCGGGTCCAGAAGGTCACCCGGTCAACGTTAGCCACGGAGATCCAGCACCACCTTTCGAGGGTCACCCCAATTGCTCACATTGCGGGCGTGGCCGTAACCGCCGCCCTGGCACGGCTTTTCCGGCGCGAGCCGGTCCGTTATGCCCATCCGGGCCGCTCCCTACTCCCCCGTGGACGACCGGGGCGGCGACAGGATGCGGCGTACATCACAGCGGGGTACATCACAGCGGGGTACATCACAGCCCGTAGCTCAAAGCTGATTTTCGAGCGTAGCCACATCACCGACCGCGGCGGCCGCGGGGATACGGGATTTCGCAGTGGAGTCACCGTATAGGGCGTACCTGAGAAATTCCGTGGTGGTCCGCGTCGTCGTCTCGAAGTCGTCGCTCTCGGTGACGTGACCGCCATCGGTGATCGACAGCATCGCCCGGGACCAGGGCACCGCCGCGTAGACCGCGTGCCCCGCGCGGTAGGTGACGGTGGTGTCCTTGCGGCCGTGGACGAACATCATCGCCGCGGCCGGGCCGGTGAACGACGCGCCCTGGAAGTCGGTGCCGGCGAAGACGATCCCGGCCTTGAGCCGCTCGTCGCGGTGCGCGCTGAACAGGCCGGTGGTCGTGATGCCGCCCGCCGAGTGCCCCGCCGCGGCGATCCGGTCGGGGTCGATCGTCGTGGTGAGCGTCCCCGCCGACGACAGCAGCAGGTCGATGACGTGCGAGGCGTCCAGCGGCTGGTTGACGATGTCGTTCGCGTCGAGGTCCGTGGCGCCGTACCACGTGTTGGGGTAGGTCGGCCCGGCCACGACGAACCCGGCCTGGGCCCAGCGCATCAGCATCGCCGAGTAGTCACCGGGCTGCGAGGTGAGGCCGTGGCTGAACAGCACCAGCGGGAAGCGGCCCTGCTCCGGCGGCGCGTTGTCCGTGGGGGCAGGGCTCGCGGGCGCGGTGCCGGCGATCGGGTACCAGATCGTCGTGGGCAGGGACCGGTCGCCGCGGCTGAAGGGCAGAATCTGCTTACCCAGGGCGTACGCCTTCGTGGGCGCGCTCCCTGACGCCGGTGTGTAGACCGAGGTGATGTTCTGGGGTGCCAGTGAGGACGAAGCGGTCGAGGCGAGGATGGGCGCGGCCGAGGCGGACGCCGTGGTGTTCCCCGACATGCCGATGTCGGTCTCCGCCGTGCACGCGGCGAGGCTCCCGCCCCCCGCGACGCCCGCGAGTGCGAGCAACAGAGTCCGTCTACGCATGATCACATTCTTTTCCGCGTACCTGTGATGACCGTGAGAATTGAGCGAGCGCAACATCACAGTTGGTAGTAGCCCCTGGTCAGACAAATACGTCAAGGAGCATGACGCAGCCGAAACCGACCACCGAGATGATCGTCTCCATGACCGACCAGGTCTTGATCGTCTGCCCGACGGTCATCCCGAAGTACTCCTTGACGAGCCAGAAACCGGCGTCATTGACGTGCGAGAAGAACAGCGACCCGCAGCCGATCGCGAGCGCGAGCAGGGACACCTCGGGCTTGTCCAGCGTCGCGGCGAGCGGTGCGACGATCCCGGCGGCGGTGATCGTGGCGACCGTCGCCGAGCCGGTGGCGACCCGGATGCCGACGGCGACCAGGAAGCCCAGCAGCAGCGCCGACATGTTCGCGTCCTCGGCCGCCTTCGCGACCACGCCGCCGACGCCCGCATCGACGAGCACCTGCTTGAAGCCACCACCCGCGGCGACGATGAGCAGGATGCCCGCGATCGGGGGCAGCGCCCCGCCCAGCACCGACGAGGTCCGCGCCCGGTCGAACCCGGCCCGCTTGCCCAGCGTCCACATGGCCAGCAGCACACCGAACAGCAGCGCCACGACCGGCGTGCCGAACACCTCGAAGACGCCGCGCACGCCGTTGCCCTCGTCCAGGGTCAGCTCGGCGATCGCCCGCAGCAGCATCAGCACGATCGGCAGCAGCACGGTGAGCACCGCCGCCCAGAAGCCCGGGTTGCGCTTCGCGGGCACGTCACCGGTCTCGCTGTCGGCCGCCGTGTCGTCGACATTGCTGACGGTCGCCCGTTCGGGGATGGCGACGGGCACCCGCTTGGCGATGAAGTTGCCAAAGACCGGGCCCGCGATGATCACCGTCGGGATCGCGCAGATCAGGCCGAACGCCAGGGTCAGGCCCAGGTCGGCGTTGAGGCTCGACACCGCCACCAGCGGGCCCGGGTGCGGCGGGACCAGCCCGTGCAGCACCGACAGCCCGGCGAGGGCAGGAATACCGACCTTCAACAGCGACACGCCCGTACGCTGCGCCACCAGCAGCACGATCGGCACCAGCAGCACCACGCCGACCTCGAAGAACAGCGGCAACCCGATCAGCGCGGCCACCCCGGCCATCGCCCACGGCAGCGCGCTCCCGGTGAACTTGCGGACGATGGTGTTGACGATCCCGTCCGCGCCCCCGCTCTCGGCGAGCAGCGCCCCGATCATCGACCCGAGCGCGATCAGCAACCCGACGCTGCCGACCGTGCTGCCGACCCCGGCGGTGAACGAGTCGACGGTGTCCACCGGGGCGGCCCCCGCGACCAGGCCCAGCACCGCGGCCCCGACGATGAGCGCGAGGAACGGATGCCACTTCGCCCACGCGATGAGCACGACGACGACGGCGATGCCGAGCACCGCCGCGAGCACCAGATGCCAGGACGATGCGTGGGTGATGGTCTCGGCGGCCAGCACGGAAGCGGTCATGCTGCGAGCCGTACCCCGTTCGGGCGAACGTCAACCTCCCGTGGATCATCCCGGTCGTCCTCATGCTCGCCGGGCACACCGCCTGGGCGGGAATCGCCACGTTCGGCTCGTTCGCCGCCCTCTACGCACGCGACACCCACTACCGCTCCCGGGGCCGGGTCGTGGCCGCCGCGGGCCTCGGCCTGGTCGCCGCGGGCACGATCGGCACCCTGGCCGCGCTGACCCCGGCACCCGCGATCCCGGCGGTGGTCGCGGTGTCCCTGGTCGGCGCGGCCGCTCTGATCGGCTGGCTGATCGCGATGGCCGGGGCTGCCGTAGACCGCGACGCCCCGCGCCGCCTGGCCGTTGCCCGCGCCCTGCGTGCCGCAGCGGCAGCCGCCGAGGCCGGGACGTGACCTGCTGCGCCACTCCGTCCGATCGACGCCGCTCGGCGGACCTCTTCTCCTGGCCGCGCTCCGGGTCGCCGTCGGCGCCCTCGCTGCCGGATCGGTCGCGGGCGCGCTGGCCCACATCACCGGCCTCGGCCACGCCTACTGGGCGGCGGTCTCCGCAGTCGCGGTCCTGCAGAGCACCAACCTCCTGGTGACGGTTCACCGCGGCGTCCAGCGAGCCGCGGGAACCGTGGCCGGTCTCCTGGTCGCGGTCGCCGTCCTGGCCGTACCCGGCGGCACGTGGCCCCTGGTGGCCCTGACCGCCTGCACCCGGACCACAGACGAACTGACCGCCGCTCCCACGCGAGAGCTCGCGCGCCGCCTGGCCGTGAACCTCATGGTCCTCCGCGAGGCCTACGAGATCGCATCCGGCGAGCCCGCCCTCCCGCCCGGAACCACAGAACTCGTCCTGGCCACAGAACGCCGGGCGCGCTCAGCCCTGGCCACCGCGACCTGAAGCTCAGCCCTGCAGAGCCGTGGCCAGCCCCGCCTTGACCTGGCGGCTCAGGTCGTCCGCGAGGATCTCGGGCCTGCCTTCCGCGACGCCGTCGAGGCCGAGGGCGGCGACGATGGCGGGGTCGAGCTTCTGGTCGGCCGGGATGCCGGCGGCCATGTCGGTGTCCATGTAGCCGACGTGCAGTGCGGAGACCGTGATGCCCTTGGGGGCGAGCTGGTCGCGCAGTGCGTCGCTCAGGGCCCACTCGGCCGCCTTGGCCGCGACGTAACCGCCCAGGGCGCCCGGGTGGTACCACGAGAGCACGGACAGCACGTTCAGGAAGGCGCCGCCACCGTTGGCCTCGATGACGGGGGCGAAGGCGCGGCTGACCGACAGGGTGCCGTAGTAGTGGGTCTCCATCTCCAGGCGGATCTTGTCGAGGTCGCCGGTGAGGAGGTCCGCCCCGGTCGCGGAACCGGCGTTGTTGACCACCAGGGTGGCGTCCGACGCGATCTTCGCGGCCTGGGCGACCGACTCGGGGTCGGTGATGTCGAGGCGCAGCGGGATGACGCCGGGCAGGTCGACGCTCTGGGGGTCGCGGGCCCCGGCGTAGACCTTCGCGCCGCGGGCGACGAGCTGCTCGGCGAAACGACGGCCGAGGCCGCGGTTGGCGCCGGTGACGACTGCTACTGCGTTCGTGATGTCCATGGAAATTAGATTACGAGCAACATCTAAGACGCGCAAGGCTTAGATGATGTGTGTCATATAATGGTGGGCATGGCGCGGGTATCGCAGGCACAGGCACAGGAGAACCGGCAGCGGGTGGTCGAGACGGCCTCCCGGCTCTTTCGTGAGCGCGGCGTCCAGGGGGTCAGCGTCGCCGACCTCATGGCGGAGGCCGGGCTGACCCACGGCGGCTTCTACAAGCAGTTCGCGTCGAAGGAGGCCCTCGTCGCGGAGACCGTCGGCACGGCGTACGAAGGCCTGGCCGGACGTCTGACCGACTACGACACCGAGCACCCCGGCGACCACGGGCAGGCCGTCGGCGACCTGCTCGACTACTACCTCTCCCCCGGGCACCGCGACGACCCGGGCCACGGCTGCCCGACCACGGGGTTCGGCCCGGACGTGGCCCGCGAGGCACCCGGCAGCCCTGCCCGCGAACCGTTCGCCGCCGGGGTCCAGGGGTTCGCCGACTGGCTGGGCGGCACCGACGACGAGAACCTCGTCGAGCTCTCCACCATGGTCGGCGCCCTCCTGCTGGCCCGCGCCACCAGCGGCACCGGCCTCTCCGACCGGATCCTGACAGCCGCCCGCGCGGCGCTCGCCCCACATGGGGGCGGGGACTGAGCGTGTTAGCAGGTGAGGCGTGCTCGCATGTGTCACGATCACTTCGGTCACGGCGTCAGGCGGAGGTGGATCGTGAAGAAAGTTCTCGGGTGGGTCCTGCTCGGCCTCGTCATCTTCTACATCGGCACGAACCCGGTCCCGGCCGCGGACACGGCCCAGGGCATCGGTGACGGCATCGGCGACATCTTCCGCAACATCGGCGTCTTCTTCTCCGACCTCGCCAACTGAAGTTCTCCTGCCCGGCCGGCTGAAGTTCTCCGGTCGGCCGGCTGAACTACTCCGGTCGGCCGCCTCGAGTTCTCCGGCCCGGCCGACGGGAAACAGGACGTTTGGGCGCGCTCCCACGGGTCCCTAGGATGACCGGATGCTCTTCGGACGCGACAGCGAGCTCGCGCACCTCACCGGTCTGCTGGAGCGGGCGTCGCAGGGGCACGGCGCGGCGCTGGTCGTGCGGGGCGAGGCCGGGATCGGGAAGACGGCGCTGCTCGACGCGGCCGCCGTGGTGGCGCGGGCGCGCGGGATGCGGGTGGTCAGCGCGTCGGGGGTGCAGGCCGAGGTGCATGTGCCGTACGCCGGGCTGCACCGCGTCGCCGGGGCGGACGTGCTCGGTGACCCGGATGCCCAGCCCTACCGGGTGGCGGTCACGCTGCTCGAATCGTTCGACGACACCCCCGTACTGATCGCGGTCGAGGATCTGCAGTGGCTCGACCCGGCGTCCTGGGAGACGTTGTCGTTCCTGGCCCGCCGGCTCGGTGACGACGCCGTGGCGGTGGTCATGACGGCCCGGGACGGCACCGATGTGGACCGGCGGCTCGGCGGCGCGAACCTGCCCGAGCTGCGGCTCGACGCGCTCGCTCCGGCGGCGGCCGGGGACCTGCTCGACGCGGCGGCGCCGGGGCTGACGGGGGCGCTGCGGGAACGGGTGCTGACCGAGGCCGCCGGTAATCCGCTGGGCATCACCGAGCTGGGGGCCGTCGCCGCGCGCTCCGGGGTCTCCGCGCTGCTCCCGCCGTGGCTGCCGTTGAGCACCCGGGTGGAGCGTACGTTCGCCGGCCTGGTCGCCGAGCTCCCGCAGGCCACCCGCACCCTGCTGGTCGTGGCCGCGCTCAACGACGGCGACGACCTCGGCGAGGTCGTCGCGGCGGCCGGGCTGGTCCACGGGCCGATCGGCGCGATCGACATCGAACCCGCGGTGACGACCCGGCTGATGCAGGTGGACGACGCCTACCGGGTGCGGTTCCGGCACCCGCTGCTGCGCTCGGCGCTGCATCAGAGCGCGACCGTCGACGTACGCCGCCGGGTGCACGCCGCGCTCGCCGAGGTCGTCGCCGGCGAGGACCGCCGGGTGTGGCACCGCGCCGGCGCCGCGACCGGGCCGGACGAAATCCTGGCCCGCGAGCTCACCGAGACCGCGACCCGGGCGGACCGGCAGCAGGCCGCCGGTGTCGCGCTGCTCGCCCTCGAACGCGCCGCGCAGCTCAGCGAGAGCCCTGCCGAGCGCGGCAGCCGGTTGCTCTACGCGGTCGAGACCGCCGGGGAGCTGGGCGACGCGGAGGCGGCCCGGCGGCTGCTGGCACGCGTCGACGAGACCCAGCTGCGCCCGGTCGACCGGGCGCGGCTGAGCTGGGGGCGGGAGACGTTCCTGGAGTCCAGCTGGTCGGCCGCAACCCGGATGGCGGGTTTCGCCGGGCTGGTGGACCTCATGCGTGCCGAGGGCGACAGCGTCCTCGCCCTCGAATCGCTGACCAGCATCGCCGTGCGGCTGTTCTGGTCGCATCCGGACGCCGCCACCCGCGAGCTCTTCCTGGCCACGTCCGACCGCCTCGCGATGCCCGCCGACGACCCGCGGATGCTCACCACGACCGCGCTGATCGCGCCGATCGACCGCGGGGCGGCAACCCTGGACCGGATCACGGTGCAGGCCGGGAGGGGTGACCTGACCCCGCACGTCCAGCTCCAGCTCGGCCTCGGCGCGGGGGCGCTCGGCGCGACCGCCCTGGCCCACCGGCTCTACAGCGGCAGCGTCGGCGGCCTGCGGGCACAGGGCCGGCTCGGGCTCCTCGCCCAGGCCCTGTGCAACCAGGGTTACAGTGCTGCCGCGCTGGGCGACACGCGTAACGCCGTGCCACTGGCCGCGGAGGGCGGGGCACTCGCCGGCGAGACCGGCCAGGGTGGATGGCAGCTCACCGCGCGCCTGGTCGCGGGGCACGCCGAGGCGCTGCGGGGCAACGAGGAGGCCGCCCGGCTGGCGGCGGATCTCGGCGAGTCGGTGCTGCTGCCGGCCGGGCGGCTCCCGATGCTGTCCCTGGTCCAGCAGATCCGCGGGGTGGCCGCACTCGCCGGTGGCCGCGCCGCCGACGCGTACCAGCATCTGCACCGGATCTTCGACCCCGCCGACGACGCGCACCACTCGTCGATCCAGTTCCTCGTGCTCGGGCATCTCGCCGAGGCCGCGACGCGGAGCGGTGCGGTAGACGGGCTGCGGGAGATCGTGGCGACGATGACACCGCTCGCCGAGTTGAGCCGCTCCCCCGCGCTCGTGGTCGGACTGGGCTACGCGAACGCCGTACTCGCCGATGACGCCGGCGCGTTCGAGGACGCCCTCGCCGCCGAGCTCGGCGGGTCACCGTTCGAACGGGCGCGGCTGCTCCACGCGTACGGTGCGCATCTGCGCAGGCAGCGACGCGCGGCAGACTCCCGGGAGCCCCTGCGGGCCGCGGCGTCCACTTTCGACGCTCTCGGTGCGACGCCGTGGGCGGAGCGTGCCCGCGAGGAGCTGCGAGCTTCCGGCGAGACGGTACGCCGCAACGCCGATCCCGCCGACCTGCTGACCCCGCAGGAGCAGCAGATCGCCCGGCTCGCCGCCGACGGCCTGAGCAACCGGGAGATCGCGGAACGGCTCTACCTCTCCCCGCGTACGGTCACCACACACCTGTACCGCATCTTCCCCAAGCTCGGCGTCAAATCCCGCGGCGAGCTCGCCAGAGTCCTGACCACGATTACGTAGCCCTACGTACGCGACCCGGTGCCGCGCGCTCCTACGGTGGGCGAAAGCCAACGCCCGGAAGGAGCACTCGCGTGAGCACGATCGTTCTGGTCCACGGACTCTGGATGACCCCGCGCAGCTGGGAACACTGGATCAGCTACTACGAGAGCAAGGGTCACAAGGTCGTCGCGCCGGCGTACCCCGGGTTCGAGGTGGAGGTCGAGGCGCTGCGGGCCGACCCCACCCCGATCGCGACGGTGACCGTGCCGGAGACCGTCGCGCACCTCGAGAAGATCATCGCCGGGCTCGACGAGAAGCCGATCATCATCGGCCACTCGTTCGGCGGCACCCTCACCCAGCTCCTGCTCGACCGCGGGCACGGCGCCGCGGGCGTGGTGATCGACTCGGCCCCGCCGGAGGGCATCCGGGTCAACCCGCCGTCGCAGATCAAGTCGCTCTTCCCGATCCTCAACAACCCGGCCAAGCGGCACCAGGCGGCCGGCTTCACCCCGGAGCAGTTCCACTACGCGTTCACCAACACGCTCCCGGCCGAGGAATCCCAGGCCGCCTATGACAGGTACGCGATCCCGGCGCCGGGCAGCTGGGTCTGGGCGTACGGCCTGCTGGCGAACTTCACCCCGGGCAAGCAGGAGACCTGGGTCGACTTCCGCAACGAGGACCGCGCGCCGCTGCTGCTCATCGCGGGCGGCGCGGACCACATCATGCCGCCGTCGGTGAACAAGTCCAACTTCGAGCACTACAAGGCCGAGGGTACGGTGACCGAGTTCTACGAATTCCCCGGCCGCTCCCACTGGACGTGCGCGGAACCCGGCTGGGAACAGGTAGCCGACAAGGCCCTCGACTGGGCGGTGCAGCACGCGAAGTGAGCACCTCGACGATCACCGCGACAACCCGGGAGCCCGCGCAGGTCGTGGTCTAACCCTTCAGGGCGTCGAGGATGCGCTGGTGGTGGGTGTCCAGGTCCTCGGCGCTCGCGTCCGGGTCGGCGCGGGTGAAGTCGAAGTCGGCCATCTCCTGGGCCGGGAAGACGTGCACGTGGGCGTGGGGCACCTCGAAGCCCGCCACGATCAGGCCGACCCGGGGTGCGTCGAACGCTGTTTTCAACGCCCGGCCGATGGTGTGGGCGACGGCGAAGACGTGTGCGGCCAGTTCCGGGTCCAGGTCGGTCCACTCGTCGACCTCGGCGCGCGGGACCACGAGGGTGTGGCCCGGGGTCAGCGGGGCGATCGTGAGAAAGGCCGCCACCCGGTCGTCGGACCAGACGATGCGGCCGGGGAGCTCGCCGGAGATGATGCGGGAGAAGATCGTCGGCACGGGAAGGGCTCGCTCTCGTCGGTGGTCGCCGTCACCCGACATGACATCACGACCGGGGCTAGGGTCTGAACAATGGCACGCGTCTTCATCACCGGATCCGCCGACGGCCTCGGCCGGATGGCCGCCGAGTCCCTGCACGCCGACGGGCACGAGGTTGTCCTGCACGCCCGCGCCGCAGGCCGCGCGCCCGATTTCGCCCCGGCGGTGATCGGTGACGTCACCACCGTCGCCGGCATGCGTGAGGTGGCGGAGCAGGCGACGGCACTCGGGCCGTTCGACGCGGTGATCCACAACGTGGCGGTCGGTTATCGCGAGCCTCGCAGCGAGACCCCGGACGGGCTCGAGCACGTGTTCGCCGTGAACGTGCTCGCGCCGTACGCGCTGACGGTCCTGATGCCCTTGCCGCAGCGCCTGGTCTATCTCAGCTCCGGCATGCACCACGGCGGCACGCCCGGGCTCACCGATCCGCAGTGGACCGGGCGGCGGTGGAACGGCTCCCAGGCGTACAGCGACAGCAAGTTCCTGGATGTGCTCCTGGCCCTCGGTTTCGCCCGCCGCCACCCGCAGGTGCTGTCCAACGCCGTCGACCCCGGCTGGGTCGCGACCCGGATGGGCGGCCCCGGCGCCCCCGACGACCTCACCCAGGGCGCGGTCACCCAGGCCTGGCTCGCGGTCAGCGACGACCCCCGCGCCAAGGTCACCGGCCGTTACTTCCACCACCAGCGGCAGTATCCGCCCTTCGAGGCGGCCCACGACGTGAAGCTCCAGGACGAGCTCCTCGACTATTGCGCGTCCCTGCTGTGAACCCGCGCGGCCTCCCCCGCGACTGAACAGGCATGCACACAGACGACGCGGAACTGGTGATCCGCGCCCAGCTCGGCGACCGCCGCGCCCTGACCGCCCTGGTGGAACGCTGGCACCTGCCGATCTGGCAGTACGTCCGGCGGATGCTCGCCACGCCCGCGCTCGCCGACGACGTCAGCCAGGAAGCCTGGTCAGCCGCCCTGCGCGCCCTGCCACGGCTGAAACAGCCCGACCGGTTCGCGCCCTGGCTCCTCACCATCACGCGGCGAACCCTGATGAACCACCTGCGGGACAAGTACGCCGCCCCGGCACCCGTGCCCGGCAACCTCGTCGAGGACGACTTCAGCACCGGCGTCCTCGACCGCGCGGAAGTCATGGCCGGGCTGACCGGCGTCCCCCTGCGCGAACGCGAGGCGCTGATCCTGTTCTACCTGCACGACCTGTCCCTCGACGACTGCGCCCAGATCCTCGGCATCCCACCCGGCACGGTCAAGTCCCGCCTGCACCGGGCCCGGCTCCTGCTACGCGCCCACCTGATCGAGAAGGGATACGCGGCATGACGGAAACACCAGGATTCACCCCCCGACAGCTCCTCGGTACGGTCTCCCTGCGCCGCCGCGTCGCCCTGGTGGCGGTGGGGCTGGCGGGTCTGTGCGCGGCTGTCTTCCTCGGTCTGCTGTGGGCCACGGAGCCGGTCGCGCTGCCATGGCGTACCCGGATCGCCTTTGCCGTGATGGTCCTGATCGGTCTGGCCTGGGCAGGGTTCGCTGCCTGGGCGCTGCTGAGGCGGCCGCTGTTCGCCCTGGACCGGGTCATCGCAGGCTGGCTGGCAACGGCCTTCAGCACCCTCACCGCGGTGGCCTCCACCGCCGTCACCGGGACGCTGACCGCCGCGGCCGTCGGCGTCGTCCTCACCGGGGCCGCCCTGATCATCCTGCGCCGGGCCTACACCTACCGCCGAACGCTCCTGCGCCACTTGCGAGACTGACGACTCGACGGCCGGTGACCGGACGGCCGGTGGCGGGTTGGGTGCTGAGGGACGGCCGGCGACAAGGTCGGCGATGGTGATGCCCCAGTGACCGAAGCGGGCGTCGAAGCCGTCCGCCCTCGCCTTCGCGCCGGGTTCGAAGTCCCTTCGCGACCTGACGGCGGGCGCCGAGCCCGGAGACGCCGGCATCCTGGGTCTCGACCTGGTCCCGGAGGCCGCGGCCGCCGGGGACTCCGTGGTGCTGGACTACGTCGTCCGCAACGACGGTGCTCCTGTCCCGGTCCAGCTCGGGGCGAGCCTGTTCGGCAGGACCGGGCACGAATACTTCGACCCCAGGAGTGACCGCAAGTTGTGGCTGCGGACCGGGACGACGGTCTATCGGCGATCGCTGAGGTTGCCTTCCGACATGCCCGCCGGGCGGTATCGGCTCGTTGTCGCCGTGTGGTGGCTCGGCAACGAGAAGCGGTCCATCGCCTCGGCGGACTGCGGTGAGCGGCTGTAGATCACCTGACCGTGCTTGCCTCCTCCTCGGGGGCCGGTTCCTCGCGTCGCCACGTGAGGTGGTTGAAGAGGAGGTTGAGAAGGAAGACCACCACGACCGTCGTGGTGATGGAGCTGCCGAAGATGATCTGGAGTTCGTCGGGGAATTTGCCGTAGAAGGCAGGGGCGACGACCGGGATCATGCCCGCGCCGATGGCTACCGCGACGATGAGCAGGTTGTGGGTGCCGTCGAAGTCGACGCGGCGGAGGCTTTTGATGCCTACGGCGGTGACCGTGGCGAACATGACGAGGGCGGCGCCGCCGATGACCGGGCCGGGGATTGCGGCGATGATCTCGCCGAGTTTGGGGATGAGGCCGAGCAGGATGAGGATCACGCCGGCGGCGGTGACCACGAAGCGGCTGCGGACGCGGGTGACCTGGACCAGGCCGACGTTCTGGGCGAACGCCGTGTCGAGGAACGAGTTGAAGGTGCCGGCGAGGAGGCCGCTGACGCCGTCCGCCGCGAGGCCGCGGGCGATGTCGTTCTCGGTCAGTTGCTTGTCCGTCAGGGCGGCGACCGCGAGCATGTCGGCCGTCGACTCGACGTAGATGACGAGCATGACCACGCACATGGAGATGACCGCGGCGACCGGGAACTGCGGGGCGCCGAAGTAGAACGGGCGGGCGAGGCCGAACCAGCCGGCGTCGCCGACCGCGGAGAAGTCGACCAGGCCCATGAAGGACGCGACGATCACGCCGAAGACGAGGCCGATCAGCACCGCCAGGGACACCAGGAAGCCGCGGGCGAACCGGTTGATCAGCACGATCAGCAGGATGATCGCGGCGGCCAGGGCGAGGTGGCTCAGGGTGCCGTACCCGGGGTCGGATTCGTCGTTGCCGGCGATGAGGCCGGCGCCCGCGTCGATCAGCGACAGCCCGATCACGGTGATCACCGTGCCCGTGACCAGCGGCGGAAAGAGGTGGATGATCTTCGAGAACGGCTTCGCGATGAGCAGGCCGAACGCGCCCGCGGCGAGCATCGAGCCGTAGACGGCGGGCATGCCGTATTTGCCACCGATCAGAATCATCGGGCTCAGCGCGGTGAATGTGGCACCCGCGACGATCGGGAGGCGTACGCCGAGAATCTTCCCGACGCCGAGACTCTGCACGACAGTGATCACACCGGCCACGAAGAGGTCGGCGTTGACAAGGATCGCGATGACGTCGGAGCTGAGGCCGAGGGCCCCGCCGACGATGAGCGGCACGGCGACGCAACCCGCGTACATGACGAGCACGTGTTGCAGTCCGAGCACCGCGAGCCGCCCGAACGGCAGCATCTGGTCTACGGGGTGTTTCCCTTCGGCAACAATCGGTGACGACATGCGAGGCATTGTTCGCCGTGATTGTTGTGCGCCGGTTACAACCCTGGGGACTTCAGCAACCCGGTCCGGCGGCGACTCCGTTCACGATCCGGTACGCCGAGATGTCGCCCTTCACGTACGCCCGCAGCTGCGACACCCGGGTCGGGGTGCGGTCGTTCTGCGCCACGTACGCGACGATCGCCTCATCGACGGTCCGGCAGCTGACAGCGTTCGCCACCTGCTGCGTACGGGCGGTCAGCGCATCGCTGTTCAACACAGCGTAAGAAACGCCGCCAATACTCAAGGTGACTGCTGCGGCCATCGCAGCTTCGGTCAAGTTCACGGAAAACTCCAGCCCAGATCAGTCAGCACGCGCCAACCCGGCCACCCTACGCGACATCACTTTAAGTAGCTATAACTCGATGCAGCCAGGGAGACTAACCAGGAGTAGTTTTTCTCACCCTAGACGGGCCGCACCTCTGGTCCGTCGGTGCGGCCCGCGACGGCCTAGCGTCAAGATCCATGAGCGTCCAGCCCCTGCGCGCGGCCGCGAAACGATGGCTGCCGATCTCCCTGGTCTTCCTCGCGGTCGGGCTCTCGACCGCGATGGCCTCGCCGTTCCTCGCGCTCTTCCTCACCGATGAGATCCACGCCGACCCCGTCCATGTGGCGCTCTTCCTCGGCGTCGCCCCCATCTCGGCCGTGGTCGTGTCGACGCTGGTCGGCAAGCTCTCCGACCGCGTCCCGTCCCGGCGTGTCGTGCTGCTCGGGACGGCGCTGGCGGGGTGCGCGGGGACGCTGGTCACCGCTTTCGTGCGGGATTACTGGGCACTGCTGCTGGTCACCGTGACGTTGACCGCTTTCGCGGGGGCGATGATGCCGCAGGCTTTCGCGTACGCGCGGGAAGCACTCGAAGGCTCCGACCGCGTCGCGATGACGATGAGCGCGCTGCGCACCCTGTTCTCGATCGCCTGGGTCGCCGGGCCCCCACTCGCCGCAGCGCTGCTACAGGCCGGCGGCTTCGTGTTCGTCTACGGCTTCGCCTCACTCATGTACGCCGTCGCGGCGACCGTCGCCCTCGTCGCCCTCGGCTCGGAGCACCCCGTCCCGGCCGGCCCGCAGGCGCGGAAACCGGCCGGTGCCGACGCTCCCCGCGCGCTGATCTGGCTGACGATCACCGTCTTCGTGCTCACCCGGTGCGCCGGGGCGATGTCGGTGCAGGCGCTCCCGCTGCTGATCACCCGGGATGTCGGCGGTGACGTGAGCCTCGCCGGGTTGCTGCTGGGACTCTGCGCGGGGCTGGAGATCCCGTTGATGCTGGGCTTCGGGCTGCTGTCCGCGCGGGTGCCCGTGCGGCGGTTACTGATCGCGGGGGCGGGGTGCGGGCTCGCGTACATGCTGATCGTGGCCGTCGCGACCAGCACCTGGCAGCTGATCGCGGGTCAGATTTTCAACGCGGCCTCGATCGCCGCGCTGACCGGGCTCGGCGTCACCTATGTGCAGGACATGCTGCCGGGGCACCCCGGACGGGCATCGACGCTGTTCAGCAACACGTTCCCGGCCGGCTCGGTGGTCGCCGGTCCGATCGTCGGCGCGGCCACGGCGGTCGGCTACCGCATGCCGTACGCCGCCGGTGCCGTCATGTTCGCCGCGGCCCTGGCCCTCCTCGCGGCCGGAACCCGCCTCACCACCGGGGGGAATGTTCGGTAAAGATCCCCGGAAGTCCTGTTCATGCCGGTATGACGTCTTCATGGGTGACTTGACCAAACGGGACAAACAGATCATCGGAAGCAGCGTCGCCGTGCTGCTGGTCGCGGGTTCGGGCGCCCTCGCCCTGCGCGAGGAGAAAATCGGCCCGAACCCGGTTCTGGCACAGCCACCCGCGATCGCCGACGCCGCCGCGAACGCGGGCCTCGGCCCCGCCACCCCACCACCCGCCGGCCAGGAGCCGCTGCCCGTAACGGTGATCCCGTTCCCGGGCACTCCGCTCGGCGCACCCGTGCAAACTCCGTTGCCCACAACTGAGTTGGACACAACTAAGTTGCCCACAATTAAATTGCCCACAACTCATCTGCCCGGCGGTCAGTTGCCCGGCGGCCAGTTGCCCGGCGACCAGTTGCCCGCCACGACGACGACGACGCCGGCGCCGCCGCCGCCGACGCCCGCGCCGACCACCCCGGCCGCCACACAGCCGCCGACCACGGCACCGCCCGCGACGCCGCCTTTCGTCACCCCGGAACCGACCATCACGCCGCCGCCCACCGCGCAACCGACCGTCACCACCCCGGAGATCACGGTCTCGCCCACCACGACAGCGGACCTCGAACCAGCCGGAGGAACACCGCCGCCGCCGAGCCCGGCCCCGCCCGTCACCGCGCCGGCCCCGCCCGTCACCACGCCAGACGCGCCCGTCACCACGCCAGACGCGCCCGTCACCACGCCGGGCGCGCCCGTCACCGACGACGATCTGGAGCCGGATGTGGCCGCGGCGGGAAGCACCGCGTCGCCGAGCCCGGCCCCGGTGGCCGCGGCAGCGCAGGTGGCCGCCCGGGGAGAATGAGACTCCGCGGGATGATGGGCCTGGTGAGCTGCGCGGCTGCGCTGACCGGGTGCGCGTGTCGGGGAGATCACCGTGGGGTCATACGATCACGTGCGAAAGCACCGTATGCACCAGAGACCGTATGCACGGAGGGAAGGCATGAGCACCGAGACGCTGGAGTTCCAGGCCGAAGCGCGCCAGCTGCTGCAGCTGATGGTCCACTCGATCTACTCCAACAAGGACATCTTCCTGCGGGAGCTGATCTCCAACGCCTCCGACGCCCTGGACAAGTTGCGCCTTGCGGCCCTGACCGACGACGAGCTCACCGCGGAGGACCTGCACATCGAGGTCGTCGCGGACGCGGAGGCCCGCACCCTGACCGTGCGGGACAACGGCATCGGCATGGCGCGGGACGAGGTCGTGACGCTGATCGGGACGATCGCGAAGTCGGGCACGGCGGACCTGCTGCGCCGCATGAAGGAGAACAAGGACAAGGACTCGGCCGAGCTGATCGGCCAGTTCGGCGTCGGGTTCTACTCCACCTTCATGGTCGCCGACCGGGTCACCCTGGTCACGCGCAAGGCAGGCGAGGAGACGGGTACGCGCTGGGAGTCCGCCGGCGAGGGCACGTACACCATCGAGGAGGCCGCGGACGTCGCGACCGGCACCTCGGTGACCGTGCACCTGCGGCCGAAGGACGAGGAGGACGCGCTCTACGACTACACCGACGAGTGGAAGATCAAGGAGATCGTCAAGCGGTACTCCGACTTCATCTCCTTCCCGATCCTGCTGGTCAAGGCCGCGCCCGCGCCGAAGGCCGAGCCGGACGCCGAGGGGTCGGACGACGAGGCGTCGGACGACGAGGCGTCGGCCGCGCCGGAGACCCTGAACTCCATGAAGGCGCTCTGGGCGCGCCCGCGCTCCGACGTCAAGGACGAGGAGTACGCCGAGTTCTACCGGCACATCAGCCACGACTGGACCGACCCGCTGGAGATCATCCAGATGCGGGCCGAGGGCACCTTCGAGTACGAGGCGCTGCTGTTCATCCCGTCCCGCGCCCCGCACGACCTGTTCCAGCGTGACGGCGCCCGCGGCATCCAGCTCTACGTCAAGCGCGTCTTCATCATGGACGACAGCCGGGAGCTGATGCCTGACTACCTGCGCTTCGTCAAGGGTGTCGTCGACGCCGCCGACCTGTCGCTGAACATCTCCCGCGAGATCCTGCAGCAGGACCGGCACATCCAGATGATCCGGCGCCGGCTCGCCAAGAAGGTCCTCAGCACCGTCAAGGACCTCATGACGAAGGACGCGGAGAAGTACGCCACGTTCTGGCGCGAGTTCGGCCGCGCGGTCAAGGAGGGCCTGCTCAGCGAGCAGGACGACCAGAAGGCGATCCTGGACGTGTCGTCCTTCGCCTCGACCGCCTCCGCCGACCCGACCACCCTCGCCGGCTACGTCAGCCGGATGAAGGACGGTCAGGACGAGATCTACTTCATGACCGGCGAGAGCCGCGCCCAGGTCGAGAATTCCCCGCACATGGAGGCGTTCCAGGCCAAGGGGTACGAGGTTCTCCTGCTCACCGACCCGGTCGACGAGATCTGGGTCGAGGCGGTCCCGGAGTACGAGGGCAAGAAGCTGCAGTCGATCGCCCGCGGCAACGTCGACCTCTCGGCGGACGAGGACAAGCCGTCGCAGGAGAAGACCGGCGAATTCGCCCCGCTGCTCACCTGGCTCGGCGAGACCCTCGACGAGGTCAAGGAGGTCCGCCTCACCTCCCGGCTGACCACCTCCCCGGCCTGCCTGGTCAGCGACGCGAACGACATCACGCCCACGCTGGAGAAGATGTACAAGGCGATGGGCCAGGACGTCCCCCCGGTCAAGCGCATCCTCGAGCTGAACCCGGACCACCCCCTGGTCACCGGCCTGCGCGACGCGTACGCCGGCCGCGCCGAGGACCCGGCCCTGCCCGAGACCGCGGAGCTGCTCTACGGCACGGCCCTGCTGGCCGAGGGCGGCGACCTCGCCGACCCGGCCCGCTTCGCCAAGCTCCTCGCCGACCGCCTCGCCCGCACGGTCTAGGAAAGAGGCGCGTCCCTGGGCTGGAGGACCGGCTCAGGGGCGCGTCAAGGCGCTCCGGAACGCTTCACGGACCGCTGTTGCTCCCGCCACGACCACGGCAGCGGCGCCGCGGACGGTGGCGGCGACCGGGCCGTGGGGTGGGATGTGTTCCTCGATGGCTTCCCATTCGAGGGGCTTGACCGGGAAAGGGTTGCCGCCGCCGGACATGCGCATGATGAGGCTCGTGGCGAAGCGGGGGTCGGCGGCGAGCGTCGCGCGCGCTATGGGCGTACCCGCAAAGATCTGATCGAAGCGCACCGGAAGCAGCCAGCCGTCCTTGTCCGGGGGTTGCGGGGTCCAGTATTGCGGGTCCGGGACCCGGCCCAGGGTGGGCTCGGCCGTGATGACGCCCAGTGCGGCCACGCCGCCGTCCTTGCCGGAGATCCAGAGGGCGACCTGATCGCCCTCGGTGACGGCGGTGCGGTGACGGCGGATCGGCCAGGCCGTCTCGTGGTGACCGTCGGTGAAGAAGTCCGCGATCCGCCAGTGCTTCCGGTTAGCCTGCAGCAGCCAATGCGCCATGACCATGATTGTTCTCGACAGCCCGGGTGCGCGGGCGCGGTTCGGCGAACGCCCTCCTAGGGTGGAGCCATGACCTTCACCTCCACCGAGATCCGGCTCGCTGCCCGCCCGCACGGCACCCCCACCCGCGACGACTTCGAGGTGGCCCAGGTGGAGGTAGGTGATCCCGCTCCCGGCCACCTCGTCGTGCGGAACGCGTTGATGAGCGTCGACCCGTACATGCGGGGCCGGATGGACGACCGGAAGTCGTACGTGCCGCCCTTTGAGCTGGGGAAGCCCCTGGAGGGCGGGGCTGTCGGCGAGGTCGTCGCCTCCGCCGCCGAGGGCTTCAAGGTCGGCGATTATGTGCTGCACGGGCTCGGCTGGCGCTCGTACGCCGTCGTGGACGCGAAGGCCGCCACGCGGGTCGACCCGGCCGCGGCGCCGCTCGGCGCGTACCTGGGGGTGCTCGGGATGACCGGGACCACCGCCTATGCGGGACTGCTGCGCACCGCGGAATTCAAGCCGGGCGACGCCGTCTTCGTCTCCAGCGCGGCCGGGGCGGTGGGCCAGGTCGTCGGGCAGCTCGCCCGCCTGCGGGGCGCGAGCCTGGTGATCGGCAGCGCGGGCTCGGCGGCCAAGGTCACCCATCTGCAGGACGAGCTGGGCTTCGACAAAGCATTCAATTACAAGGATGCTCCGGTACGCGATCAGCTCGCAGCCGCTGCACCGAACGGCATCGACGTGTACTTCGACAACGTCGGCGGCGACCACCTCGAGGCGGCCATCGCGCGCATGAACGTACACGGGCGCATCTGCGTCTGCGGCATGATCAGCGCCTACAACGCCACCGAGCCACCCGCCGCTCCCCGCAACCTCGCGGCCCTCATCGGCAAGCGCATCACCATGCGCGGCATGCTGGTCCGCGACCACCGCGACCTGCGCGACCAGTTCATCGCCGAGGTCGCCCCGCTGGTCGCCGACGGCACCCTCAAATACCAGGAGACCATCCACGCCGGCATCGAGAACGCCCCCGCGGCGTTCCTGTCCATGCTCAGCGGCGAGGACACCGGCAAGGTCCTGGTCAGCATCTGATGCGCGACCTCATCACCAGCTGGCAGCGCGGCTGGGGCGCCGCCCGCGAACTCCCACCCGCCACGAACGTCGGCGGCGGCCTGCGCGTCCACTCCCGCCAGACCAGCCGCGAGGTCGACTACTACGCCCTCGACACCGATTCCCTGCGCAACCTGGCCAAGCTCGTGTCCGACGAGGACGCGACCACCTGGCTGCACATCCCCACCACCGCCCCGGAAGCAGCCCTGGCCACCCTGGAATCGGCCGGCAAGGTCCTGCTCAACCGCCGCGAATGGCTGATGACCACAGATCTACAAGACCATCCCCGGGGTACGGTCACCGCGCCCTACCAGCTCAAAGAGCTCGCGGAAGGCGACGCCGTGGTACGCGCCGAGGTGTGGCACGCCGCGGGCGACCAGGCAGCCCGCGGCACCCTGGGCCTCTCCGGCCCGGACGCCGTCCCCGACAAGGTCCTCACCTGGCCCTCCCACCGCCGCCGGGGCCTCGGCCGCGCGGTCATGGGCACCCTCGCCCAGGCAGCAATCGCCCGAGGCGCAGAGCGGGGCCTGCTCATCGCCAGCGACGAAGGCCGTCATCTCTACGAGTCCCTGGGCTGGAAGACGGTCGCCGAGGTCCTCATCACCGGCGTACCCGGAACGACCTACCCGTCCTGAACGGAGGTGAGGATGGCACCGTCGTACGGGTGATAAAAACATGAGAATTGGGGCTTAAACGGGCGAGGTTGTTAGCGTCCCGGGGTGCGTCGCGCTTTTCTCATTCCGGTATCGACGGCCTTGACCGCACTTGTTCCCGTGGGACCGGCCCAGGCAGCTCAGGCACCTCCGCCTCCGGCACGCGTGGTCGAGGTACGCCGCGCCGATGAGAACCAGCCGCTCCTGGCTCTGCCGGTCTCCTCCACGCAGCTGGGCGGGGAGGCCGAACAAGCCTTTCATGGGTCGCACAGTTCACACAGCTCGCACTCATCGCACTCTTCGCACTATTCGGGTCACTCATCGCATCTTTCGCACTTCTCCGGCGCGAACCCGCCGGATGCCGGCGAGGACGACGACCTGGACGACCCGTACGAAGACCCGTACGAGACCGAGACACCGGCGCCCACCAAGACGAAGAAGCACTCGCCCAGCCCCAAAGCGACGACAAGATCCCCTTCGCCGTCACCGTCGCCCTCGTCCGCATCGCCCTCGCCGACGCCGACGCCGACGGAGACGACGGAATCGCCGGAGCCTGCGATCACCACCGAGGAACCGACCACTCCGGAGCCGGTCATCCACGAGGAACCGGCGTCGGACTCATCGCCACTCGGCGCTCTCGGCGGCTACTGCTGCCTCGTCGTGGTCGCTGCGGCGGCGGTTGTCGGCTTCGCCCACCGTCGCCGCAGACGCGGCGGCCGATGACGTTCCGGTCAGGAGCCAGTAGATGTCCGATTCCATGCCGGGCCGCCCGGATGCGGTGCTCACCCTCGATGCAGCGGCCCATCCCGCGGACATAGTCCAGCGCGCGGCCTACCGATTCAGCGACGTTCTCACTGTTGAGCTCGACCGCAACGGTGACACGCTCGTCTGCAGGGTCTACGCCCGCGACCCGCAACGCCTCGGATCCGCGATCCACGATCTCCGCGCCGAGATCGTCGATCAGGTGTTACGCGCACGGATCCGGGACGAGACGCAGGATCTGCGCAACCTGGTGCTGTCGGTTGCCTTCTCCCGGACAGGTCTGGCGGGCCCCGCGGCATGAGGCAGCGGCTCACCCTCGAAACGGCGCCGGGACCACTCGAGCATCTTCCTTTCCGGTTCGAACGCTGGACGGACGGCCGGGTCCTGGTGACCAACATGGTCGGCGAGCACGTCTTCCTCTCCGAAGCGGAGTTCTCCGCACTCGCGGATCTGCGGATCGCTGATCCCGCACTGCTCCGGACGCTGCGGGCGAAGCACGTGGTCCGGCAGCGGGGCGAGACGTTGCCGGTGGAGCTGCTCGCGCTCAAGTACCGGACCCAGCACCATCGCCTCGCCGACTTCACGGGGCTGCACATGTTCGTCGTGACTCTGCGGTGCGAGCACAGTTGCGGGTACTGCCAGGTGTCACGCAGGACGGTGGCCCGGACAGAGTTCGACATGTCCGCCGAGACCGCCGTGGCCGCGGTCGAAACCGCGTTCCGGTCGCCGTCCCCGCATCTGAAGTTCGAGTTCCAGGGCGGCGAACCGCTGCTCAACATGGAAATCGTCCGGCTGGTGACGCAGGAGGCGCAGCGCCGCAACCGTGATGAAGGACGACAGCTGGCGTTCGTCATCGCGTCAAATCTGGCGCTCCTGGACGACGAGGTGCTCGATTTCGCGGACGAGCACGACGTGTACTTCTCGACGTCGCTCGACGGGCCGCAGGATCTGCACAACGGAAACCGGCCACGCCCCGGGAGAGACAGCTGGGAGCGGACGATCGCCGGGGTCACCCGGATCAGGAAGCGGCTCGGGCATCACCGGGTGAGCGCACTGATGACGACCACGGCGGCGAGCCTCGGCAAAGTTCGCGACATCATCGACTGCTACCTGGAGCAGGGCTTCCACGATATTTTCCTGCGCCCCGTGTCGCCATACGGATTCGCCCTGCGTCCCCGGCAGCGCCGCGCCTACGACATGGCGGCCTGGATCGACTTCTACCGGGAGGGCATGGACTACATCCTGGAGCTGAACGCGCGAGGAACACCGGTCGTGGAGACGTACTCGGCGCTGGTGCTCAAGAAGATGCTGACGAATGCGAACCCCGGCTATGTCGACCTCACCTCGCCCGCGGGAATCGGCATCGCCGCGTTGCTCTACAACTACGACGGAGCGGTGTACGCCTCCGACGAAGGACGCATGCTCGCGGAGAACGGCGACATGACGTTCCGCCTCGGCGATCTCGCAGAGGACTCGTACGACACCCTGATGACCGGCGCAGCACTGCTGGACCCGTTGGAGGAGTCCTACACGGGCAGCGCGCCGCAATGCTCGGACTGCGCGTTCGAACGCTGGTGTGGTGCCGACCCGGTGTTCCATCACGCGACTACGGGTGACCCTGTCGGGCGTAAGCCTGAGTCGGCATTCTGCAACCGCAACATGGCGGTCTTCCGATACCTGCTCGACCGCTACACAGCGGACCCGCACGCGCGGGAGCTGTTCCACGCCTGGGCGGCCAGATGATCTCGCTGCGCGGCCGGGCGCTCTCGGCCACCCTTGACCGGCCGCTCACCCGGGAACTCTGGCGCCTGGTGAGCGACAAGATACCCGGCCCGGACGAGGCCGTCATCGGCTCCGGTGGTGGAACCCTGAACGTGGTGCGGTCGGGCGGCGATGCGGGCCCGAACACCGTCGTACTGCCTCCTCACCTCGATCATCTGGACGGCGGCGACATCATCGCTGTCTCGCCGGACGGCAGGCGGATCGAGGTGCTGTGGCGGGCCCGGTCCCGGCACAACAGCCTCCTGCTGACCGAGCGCTGCGACAACTATTGCCTCATGTGTTCCCAGCCGCCCAAGGAGCGCGACGACTCACGGTTGTTGCGCCGCGCCTCCGCACTGGTCCGCATGCTCCCGCCGACCGCCCATGAACTGGGATTTACCGGCGGCGAGCCGACTCTCTACGGCAGTGGGCTCGTCTCCCTGCTGCGTACCGCGACGCAGTGCCTGCCCGATACCGAGTTCCACCTTCTCTCGAACGGCAGGCGCTTCGCGGATCCGGGTTTCACCGCCGAGTACGCAAGCGTCAGGAATCCACGGCTCATGGTGGGCATTCCCCTGTTCGGCGCCGAGCCCTCCTTGCATGACTACGTCGTCCAAGCCCGTGGAGCGTTCGACGAGACAGTGTCGGGAATTCTCGCACTGGCACAGCACCGTCAACGCATCGAGATCCGCGTGGTTCTCCAGAAGAACACCGCACCCGCGATCGTGGAGATAGCCGGCTTCATCGCGCGCAACCTGCCCTTCGTCGAGAAGGTCGCGCTCATGGGACTGGAGATGACGGGCCTCGCCCGGGCAAACCTCGCTGAGGTCTGGACCGATCCGTACGAGTACCGCAATGAACTCGCGGAAGCCGCGCTGCTACTCCGCCATGCGGGCATCCGCACCGATATTTACAACCATCAGCTCTGTGTCCTCCCACGCCGGGTATGGCCGCTCGCGGTCCGGTCGATCAGCGATTGGAAAAACGAATACCTCTCGGCGTGCATGTCGTGCTCGGTTCAGGAGGCTTGCGGCGGGTTGTTCGCCTCGTCGGCGAAACACCGCCACAGTGACCACATCGCGGCCATCCCTCACCCCACCCCGAGGGCGAGGGAGGCGATCTCGTCGGCGCAGCCCCAGGACATGGTCATGCCGGCGCCGCCGTGACCGTACGCGTGGATGATGCGGCCGCGGGCCGTGGTGACCGCTTCGACGCGGGGGCCGCCGTGGCGGGCGGGGCGCAGGCCGATGCGGGTGGTGAGGGTGCGGGTTTCGCGCAGGGCGGGGACCAGGGCTGTGCAGCGGGCGACGATGGCCGCCGATTCCTGGGGGTCCGGGTCGGTGTCCGCGCGGTTCTCCTCGAACGTGCCGCCCAGGACGACGTCGTGGCGGCGGGGGTGGACGTACGTGATGCCGGCTGGGTTGTGTTCGTCGCGGACGGATTCGTGCAGGCCGGGGTTGGTGACGAGGACGATCTGGCCGCGTACCGGATAAAGGTCCTTGTCGGCCGCGGCCAGGCCCGTCGCATTGACCACCACCGGGGTTTCGCTCAGGAGAAGGGCCGGGTCGTCGACGTGGCGGCGGACGAAGCGGCCGCCCGCGTCGACGATCCGGTCGCGCAGCCAGGGCAGGTAGATGTCCATCTCGGCCAGTGGTGCGGTGAAACGCAGCTCGTGGGCGGTGAGGGTCGCGTCCGGCGGGGCCCACCAGGGCAGGTCGGCGCGCACCAGCATCCGGGTACGCCGGAGCAGCACCCCCGGCACGCCCGCGTCGGCCTGGCGCAGGAACTCGGTGTAGGTGCGGTGCGTCCAGTCGCGGACGCGGGGCTGCGGGTCGGTGTGGGTGGGATACCAGACGGCGGCCGCCACCGCGGAGACCGTGTCCAGGGTGGCGGTGTCGTGGACGACGGTGACCTGGGCGCCGCGTTGCTGGAGGCGGACGGCGGCGGTCAGGCCGATGATGCCGGCGCCGAGGACTGTCACTTCTGTCATGGACATATCGTTCGGGCGGGGTGGGCGGGTTGGCCAATAGTTGTCGCCGCAGTGGTCATAAGAAACGGCTATCACCACGATCCACCTGCGCATCTAGGCTCACGGCATGGAAGATGCGCGTACGCCCGGAGTGGACCTGGACCGTCTGAGGTCGTTCGTGGTGCTCGCCGAGGAGCTGCATTTCACCCGGGCCGCCGCACTGTTGCACCTGACCCAGCCGGCATTGAGTCAGCAGATCCGGGCCCTCGAACGGCAACTCGGTGCCGAGCTGGTCCGGCGCGATGCCCGGGGGTGTTCGCTGAGCGAGGTGGGCCGGCTGGTCGCCGCCGAGGCGCGGCGATTGCTGGCCGATGTGGATGCGGGGCTGGCGCGGATACGGGCGGCGGTTGGCGGGCGGGAGGGGCGGCTGCGGCTGGCGTACACGAGGTCGGCACGGGGTGGGCGGGTTGATGCCCTGATCGGGCGGTTCCGGGAGTTGCATCCGCAGATCGAGGTCGTCGCGGAGACCGCGTGGACGGCGCCGAACGTCGCGGGGCTGCTGGCCGGGCGGTTCGACGCGGCGTTCGTGCGGCCGCCGATCGATGAGCCCGCGCTGGCGTGCCGGCATGTCGACCGGGAGGAGTTGCTGCTGGCCGTGCCGCGGCGGCACCCGCTGGCGCAGTGCCGGCGGATCCAGCGGGCCGACATCGCCGGGGAGCCCGCGGTGATGTGGCCCCGGGAGAACGGGCCCGGGATGTACGACAGGATCATCGCGCAGGTGTGGCCGGACGGCGGTTTCCGGCTGGCCCATCACGAGCCCGACGACGAGCAGCTGCTGCGGGCCGTCGCCGGGGGCGCCGTGATCGCCGCGGTGCCGGAGGGACGGGCGCGGGCGCTGACGATGCCCGGGTTGTGCCTGCGCCGGTTCGCCGCGCCGACGCCGACGGTCGACATCGCCCTCGCGTACCCGAAGGATTCGACGAACCCGGCGGTGCACCGGCTGGCCGAGCTTCTGCTGTGATCGTCACGCCGGTGCGGTCGCGGCGTTGTTCACGACGATGAGAAGACGAACTTTGCTGACCGGCGCCGGCGCGGTCGCCGCGGCCGGGGCCGTGGTGGCCGCGGGTGGGTACGCGCGGTCGAGGATGACCGCCGCCGAGCCGGTGATCCCGGACGCACCGGTCGGCGACGAGCGCCTGGTCAAGCACAAGTCGCGGGCCCGGGGGCGAACCGTCGACTTCTACACGGCCGTTCCCGAGGGGCACGGTGACGGGAAGGGCCTCCCGGTGTGCCTTGTGCTGCACGGCGGGTCGAAGGTCGCGGCGGACTTCCCCGCCATGGGCCTGGGCAGATTCGTGACCGATTCCGTGCGCCGCGGCAATCCGCCGTTCGTGCTCGCCGGCGCGACCGGTGACCGGCTCGCGTGGCGCCCGAACGGCGACGACGACCCGCAGAAGATGGTGCACGAGGAGATCCCGCGCTGGTGCGAGGATCTCGGGTTCGCCACGGAGTCGTTCGGGGCGCTGGGCTGGTCGATGGGCGGGTACGGGTCGCTGCTGCTCGCGGAGCGGTTCCCCGGCTTCGTCACCGCCGTCGCCGCCCTCTCCCCCGCCGTCAGCGCGGGTGACGACGTGTTCGTGCAGGCAGGCACGCTGCGAGAAGTGCCCGTCGGGCTCTGGTGCGGCGAGGACGACGGTTTCCTGGACCACGTGAAGGCGCTGCAGGAGGTCCTGCCGCTGGTCACCGCGACGTACGCCGACGGCCGGCACAACTACGGCTACTGGAGCACCTGCCTCCCGGCGGCGTTCGACCTCATCGCGCGCAACCTGTCCCGGTCGGCGCCGGTGCTGTAGCCCGTTAGAGGGACCTGCGGGCCGATGCCCAGCGCCTGCCTCCGCCCGCGACGATGATCAAGGGCCGCGCCGGCTTCCACGGGGGAAAGCCGGCGCGCCAACTTTCATGCTCACCGCACCGGCACCGGCCCCCGGTCGGCCGTGACCCATTCGCCGGACGGCGCCCGCACGGCCATCCCGGTCACGGGCGCGTCCGGCCCCGGGCCCGCCCGCAGGATCCGCACCACCGGGTGGCCCGCGCGCTCGGGATGCCAGAACCCGGCCGGGTCCCGGACCGACGACCAGGAACAATGCTCCTCATCGGTCCAGCCCCACGCCATCAGCAGGTACTGCCCGCCCAGTGAGTACCGTCCCACCGAGGCGGTCCGCTCCCCCTCGCTGCGATGGAAGAACTCCGCGCGCAGACCGGGCACGCTGACCCCCTCGAATGCGGCGTTCAGAACCGTCCGATGAGGGCTGTAGGACGCAAGATCGGGAAGTGGCACCCGCCGACCCTGGCATGTCCGGTGTGAATTTCAGGTGAACGACGCGGTTACGCCCAGTTCTTGACCGCGTACGCGCCACCTGCCCGCTCGATCTCCAGGGCGTGCGCACCGCTGAAGTGGGCGGGAAGCACCAGGGCGCGGTTGTCGGCGGCCCAGTCGAGCAGCCTGCGCCGGGTGGTCAGCGCCTGCGCCGGATCGTCGCAGAAGCAGCTGGCGTGTTCCGGGTGCGGCAGTTGCAACGGCGTGTGCATGATGTCCGCCGCGAACAGCGCCTTGTCACCACCTGACTCCAGCACGATCACACCATGCCCCGGTGTGTGCCCGGGCGCGGCCTCCAGCCGCAGATTCCCGTCGATCCGGTACGCGTCCCGCCACAACCGCACCTGCCCCGCCGCGTGCACGGGGGCGATGCTGTCCGCGTACGCGTTCTCGTTGACCCCGCCCGCGATCGCCGGGTTGTTCGCCGGGTTCCAGTACGCGAAGTCCACCTCGGGCATCAGGTAGGTCGCATTCGGAAACGTCGGCACCCATTCCCCGCCGACGAGCCGCGTGTTCCACCCGACATGATCGACATGCAGATGCGTGTTCACCACCAGGTCAACATCATCCGGGTGTACGCCCACAGCGGCGAGCCGTCCCAGAAAGTCGACATCCAGGTGGTCCCACGCCGCAACAGCCGGCCGCACCTTGTCATTACCCACGGCGGTATCGATCAGCACGGTCCGCCCCTCACTACGCAGCACCCACGTCTGCATAGCCGCCCGCACCATCTCCCCGTCCAGATGCTCGGGCACGAGCACCGCCCGCTGCTCCTCCCACGCCGCCGCCGGCAGATCCGGGAAGAACGCCCCGGCCGGCATGATCGGCCCGTCGCTCTCCTCGACCCGCATCACGGTCACGTCGCCCAGCTTGATGTCGTTCACAGGCCCTCCCAGGCATCGCGGATGAGTACGAGTACAGCGCGGTCCCCGCAGCCCAGCCACACCTTGCCGGGGATAGGCTCGCCGGTGTGCGCCTGGTCTCGCTGCTCCCCTCCGCCACCGAGATCGTGTACGCCCTCGGCCTCGGCAACGACCTCGTAGGCGTCACGTTCGAGTGCGACGAGCCGCCGTCAGCGCGTACCGACAAGGCAGTGGTCGTCGGCGGGAGAGACACGCGCGGCATGACCCCCGGAGAGATCGACGCGTATGTGAAGGGCCGCATGGCGGCGGGCGAGGACCTCTACACCCTGCACGCCGGAGCCCTGGCGGAGCTGAACCCCGAGCTGATCCTGACGCAGGACCTGTGCCGCGTGTGCGCCCTCCCCTCGGACCACGTCGAGGACGCCCTCGACCATCTCGGCTGCCACTCGGATGTGCTGTCCCTCGACCCGCACACCCTGGACGACGTGCTCGCCACGATCACCGAGGTCGGCCGGCGAGCCGGGGTCCCCGCACGGGCGGCAAGCCTGGTCGCGGACCTACGGGCACGACTGGCCGCGATCGCCACCGCCGTCGAGGGCCGCCGGCGCCCCCGCGTGGCCATCGTCGAATGGGTGGACCCGCCGTTCTCGGGTGGCCACTGGGTCCCCAACCTGATCACCGCCGCGGGCGGCAACCCGGTATCGGCCCGCCCCGGCCAACGCTCGATCGAAACAACCTGGCCTACGCTGATCGCCGCCCGCCCCGACATCGTCCTGGTCACCCCCTGCGGCTTCCACCTGGCCGGCGCGGTCTCACAGGCCGCCCTGGTAGCGCCCCACTTCCCCGACGCCGAGGTCTGGGCCATCGACGGCGACGCCCTGGTGGTCCGCCCCGGCCCCCGCCTGATCAACGGCATCGAAGCAATCGCCGCCATCCTGCACCCGGACGTGGTCCCGCCCGCCCCGGAGGGAACCATCCACCGTATGTGACCCGGACCCGCGGCGAAATCCTGCTGCCCAGCGCCCGACGTGTCGCTGTTCAGTCCGGCGGGGCGGCTCGGGTTCGAGCATCCCGCGATGGACGGCACCACGCTTGTGCACACCGATCTCGGGCCGGCCAACCTGATCGTGACCCCGCGCGGTCTGCGGATTGCCGACTGGGGAGAAATGGGCGGCGAAGTCGGCGGGGCGAACGCGGGTTGGATGCTCGACCTCGCTGCCTGGACCTCTCAGTGGGCGGCATACCGGACCATTACTGGGCGGCTCGGCGCAGTCCTTCAGCGAGCAGGTCGTTCGCGGTCGTGAAGTCGGCGCCGCCCACGACCGGGTCGGTCACCGAGATGATGACGACGTAGCGGCCGGTGACACCAGCGGTGTACGCCACCCAGCGGTCACCCTCGTCATACTGCTTGCTGAACAGCACCGTGCCGGGTCCGATCGGGTCCTCGGCGATCAGCCGGAACCCGTCCTCGCCGCCGCCCACTTTGCACCGGCCGAGCTGCTCCTTCAACGCCGCGATGTACGAACCGGCCACGGTCTCCGGGAACTCCGCGACGAACTCGTGCACCCGGGCCCGCGGCAGGTAGTCAGCGGCGATGGCACGGCTGGCGACAGGCGCTGGCACCGGGGAGTCGGCGCAGGGCTGCGGGAGACCTTCCTCGTCCGCCGCGGGCGCGGGCTCGACACCGTTGAGATCCTCGGCCTGCAGCATGACCCGATCCGGGATCGCCGGCCCGTCCCCGCCACGCTTCGCCGCCCACACGGCCCCACCCGTGACCAGAACAACAACAGCCACCGCCGAGATGATCACCGCGATCAATTTCATGCGCCCCATCCTGCCGCCCCGGGTCAAGCCACCGGGACACATCACGAAGGCAAGCCACGGGTAGAAGCGAGCCAGCAGGCGGCCCGGCCCAACCGGCCGGGCCGGGCCGCCCGACCGGGCCGGGCCGGGCCAGAGCACGGGGACCGAACCAAACAGACCAGGGCAAAGCCGGCTGACCGGGGCCAGTCCATCAACCGGGCCGGGGTGAGTGGTCAGGCGTTGGCCGAGGCGGTGCGGCGGCGGCGCTGGGACGGGATGCGGGCGGCCGGGATGCGGCGGGTGAGCGGGGTGCGGGCGGCGGTCGTGCGGCGGGCAAGCTCCGTGCGGCGCAGCCAGGCGATGTCGCGGCCGAAGGACCAGGTGAGGGTGATCAGCGCGACGGCCAGGGCGGCGAAGGACAACCCGTGCGGCAGCAGGTTGGCCGTCACCACCACCAGGACCACGCCCTGCAGGGCGGCGACGACCTTGCGGGAGAACTTCGGGGGCAGGGCGCCGTTCAGCCAGGGGGCGGCCCACATCGCGGCGACGAAGACGTAGCGGAACGCGCCGATCGCGATCGTCCACCAGCCGTAGGTGCTGCCGACGTACACGCTGAGGACCAGGATGAGGAACGCGTCGATCTCCATGTCGAAGCGGGCGCCGAGCGGGGACGTGGTGCCGGTGCGACGGGCGACCTGGCCGTCCACGCCGTCGAGGGCGAGGGCGACGCCCACCAGGGTCACCAGCACGGGCAGTGAGATCGACTGCGAGAACGACGTGACGACCAGGGCGGTCACGCCGCCGACCAGGACCGCGCGGCCCAGGGTGACCGCGTTGGCAGCGCCGAGGGCGCGCATGCCGGCCCGTTCCAGACCCGTCCGGAGCAGCACATACAGCGCGATGGCGTACGCGATGCCGGCCACCCAGCCGTTGCCGGTCAGCCCCGTCGTCGCCGCGAGGGCGGTGCTGAGGACGAGGTGGGCCACGAGGCCCGCGAGGGGTCCTCGGGCGGGCCTGGCCGTCATCGTGCCGATACTCATGGTCACCGTGCCTCCGGGGGCGCAAGATCGGGTCCCGCGTATGGTTGCCGCTGTCCTCCTGCATCACGTTGGTGCGGCGGCTTCGGTTCATCGATTGCGGAAGGAGATCGCCGGTGACGGATTTCGCGTTCTGGATCACGGCGCCCGGCGAGGGCGAGATCCGGCCCGTGGAGGTGCCCGCACCGGGTCCCGGTGAGGTGCTCGTGCGGACCCTGCACTCGGGGGTCAGCCGGGGCACCGAGACGCTCGTGTTCCGCGGTGGTGTTCCGGAGAATCAGCACGCCACGATGCGTGCGCCGTTCCAGGAGGGCGATTTCCCGGCCCCCGTCAAGTACGGCTACCTCAACGTCGGCGTGGTGGAAGAAGGCCCGGCGGAGCTTCTTGGGCGTACGGTGTTCAGCCTCTTCCCGCACCAGACGCGCTTCGTCGTACCCGTGGAATCCGTCACTGTGGTGCCGGAGAACGTCCCCGCCGCCCGGGCCGTCCTCGCGGGCACGGTCGAGACCGCGCTGAACGGGCTCTGGGACGCCGCGCCGCTGATCGGTGACCGGATCGCCGTGGTCGGCGCCGGCATGGTCGGCGCGAGCGTGGCCGCGATCCTGTCCCGCTTCCCCGGCGTGAGACTGCAGCTGGTGGACGCGAACCCGCAACGCGCCGAGCTGGCGGCCGCGATGGGCGTGGACTTCGCCCTGCCCGCGGACGCGGCCGGCGACTGCGACCTGGTCGTGCATGCCAGCGCCACCTCGGCCGGGCTGGCCCGCTCGCTCGAGCTGCTCGCCGTCGAGGGAACCGTCGTCGAGCTCAGCTGGTACGGGGACAAACAGGTCAGCGTGCCGCTCGGGGAGTTCTTCCACTCCCGGCGGCTGGTGGTCAAGAGCAGCCAGGTCGGCGGGATCGCCCCGGCCCGGCGCGGGCGCCGCACGTACGCTGACCGCCTGGCCACGGCCCTCGACCTGCTCGCCGACCCGGTCTTCGACGCCCTGCTCACCGGGGAGTCCGACTTCGCCGAGCTGCCCGGGGTCATGCCCAGGCTGACCAGCGGAGAGCTACCGGCGCTCTGCCACCTCATCACCTACACGTCTGGAGCGTGAATGTTCAGCGTCACCGTCCGTGATCACATCATGGTTGCCCACAGCTTCCGCGGGGAGGTGTTCGGCCCGGCCCAGAAGCTGCACGGCGCCACGTTCGTCGTGGACGCCACGTTCAAGCGTCCCGAGCTGGACGACGACAACATCGTGGTGGACATCGGCCTCGCGCTGCAGGAGCTCGGCGCCATCTGCAAGGGCCTGAGCTACAAGAACCTGGACGACGACACCGACTTCACCGGGATCAACACGTCGACGGAGTTCCTGGCGAAGGTCATCGCCGACCGGCTCGCGGCCAAGGCGGCCGACGGCGGGCTCGGGGCCGGCGCGGGCGGGCTCACCGGGATCGCGGTGACGCTGCACGAGTCCCACATCGCGTGGGCCTCGTATGAGAGAGATCTGTGACCGATCCGCTCTGGGCGGTGCTGCCGGGCGGGATCGACGACCCGGCGGCACCGAGCGGCGGCAACACGTACGACCGGCGGGTGCTGACCGGCCTCGCGAGGACCCGGGACGTGCACGAGCTCGCCCTCACCGGCGAGTGGCCGCACCCCTCGGACGCGTCCCGGGCACGGCTGCGGCGGGTTCTCGCGGACATCCCGGACGGCGCGACGGTGCTGCTCGACGGCCTGGTGGCGTGTGCGGCGCCGGACGCCATCGAGGCACAGGCCGACCGGTTACGCCTCGTGGTGCTGGTGCATCTGCCGCTCGGTGACGAGACCGGGGCGGACGCGACGCTCAGTGAGCTCGAAGGGCGTACGGTCCGTGCGGCGTCAGCGGTCGTGGCGACCAGTGCCGGTGCGGCGCGGCGCGTCGAGGGCCTGCACGGTCTGCGGGACGGCAGCGTGCAGGTAGCGCTGCCCGGCGTCGACCCGGCACCGGAAACCGACCCGAGCGCGACGGGCAACCGGTTGCTGTGCGTCGCCGCCGTCACGCCGCGCAAGGCGCAGGACGTGCTGGTCGAGGCACTGCGCACAGTGGACGATCTGGACTGGGAGTGCGTCTGCGCCGGCGCATTGGACCGGGATCCTGCGTTTGTTCAGCCGCTTCTTGCGTACGAAAAGGTGCGGTTTGTAGGGACCAGGACCGGTAAGGCGCTCGACGAGACGTATGCGGCGGCGGATCTTCTGGTGCTGCCGTCGCGCGCCGAGACGTACGGCATGGTGGTCACCGAGGCCCTGGCCCGGGGCATCCCCGTGCTGGCCACCGAGGTCCAGGGTGTGCCCGAGGCGATCGGGACCGCACCGGACGGGACCGTGCCGGGTGGCCTCGTGCCGCCGGGGGACGCCCCAGCCCTGGCCGGCGCATTGCGGCGCTGGCTGACCGACCCCGGTCTGCGCACCGATTGGCGGGCCGCCGCCCGCGCCCGCCGTGGCACGCTGCGCGGCTGGGACGAGACGACACGACAACTGAGCGAGGTACTCGAACCATGACCGGAGAGTTCAGCACCGACTGGCTGCTGCTGCGGGAGCCCGCCGACGCGGCGGCCCGCGCGACCGACCTGATCGACGCGATCAAGGCCCGGCCCGAGTTCGGCAACGGTGGCGAGATCGTGATCCGCGACCTCGGCTGCGGTGCCGGTTCGCTGGGGCGGTGGCTGGCTCCCCTGTTGCCGGGCCCGCAGCGGTGGATTCTGCAGGACAGGGATCCGGCGCTCCTCGCGTACGCCAAGTCTCATCTGCCTGAAGCCGCCGCCGACGGCAGCCCGGTGACCGGGGAGACCTCGGAGCTGGACGTGGCCGGCCTGACCGCGGAGCACCTGGCCGGGGTGTCGCTCGTCACGTGCTCGGCGCTGCTCGACCTGTTCACCTCCGACGAGGTGGCCGCCCTGGCCGACATCTGCGTGGCGTCGGGCACCCCGGCGCTGTTCACCCTGACCGTGGCCGGCGAGGTGACCCTGGACCCGCCGCACCCCCTCGACGAGGAGGTGGTGGCCGCGTTCAACGACCACCAGCGCCGTCACACCGGGGACCGCTGGCTGCTCGGACCGGAGGCCGTCGGCGCGGCCGCGGAGTCCTTCGCGCGGGCCGGGGCGAGTGTGACCACCCGGGCCACCCCCTGGGAGCTCGGTCCCGATCAGCGCGAACTGACCGTGGAATGGCTGAAGGGCTGGGTGGCCGCGGCCGCCGAACAGCGCCCTGAGCTGGCGCTGGACGACTACCTCGCGGACCGGGTGGCGGCTGCCGGGGCGGGTGGGTTGCGGGTGTCCGTGGGCCATCAAGATCTTTACGCCCAGAAAGACTGAACCGCACGGCCCCACCGGGACGTATTAGTCGCAGGAACGGCTAACCGGAGGTGGCGTCGCAATGAACCGATCGATCTGGGCGTGGGTCCGAGTGCTCGGCGGGGTGGCGATCCTCGCGGTGCTGCTCTGGCGCCTGGGCACCGGTGCCTTCCTCGACGGGCTGCGGGTGATCGACGCCACGACGCTCGGCACCGCGTTCGCGATCGGCGTGACCACCACGGTCTTCAGTGCCTGGCGCTGGTGCCTGGTCGCGCGCGGCCTGGGCATGCGGCTCTCGCTGCGTACGGCGATCGCCGACTACTACAAGGCGCTGTTCATCAACGCGGCGCTGCCCGGCGGGATCCTCGGCGACGTGGACCGCGCGGTGCAGCACGGCCGTGAGGGCGGCGACGTCGGCAAGAGCGTCCGCGCGGTGGTCCTCGAACGCACCGCCGGTCAGGTCGTACTCGTCACGGTCGGCCTGGTGGTGCTGTTCACGGTGCCGTCGCCGGTCCTGTCCCACCTGCACGACCACGCCCCGGTCATCGGCCTCGCCGTCGCGGCCGTCATCGCCGCCGCCCTGCTGGCGGTGCTGGCGGTCGGCCGGCTGCGCACCGGGGCGTCCCGCTGGGCCCGCGCGGCCCGCACCGGGGTCACCGAGATCCGCGCCGGGCTGCTGTCGCGCCGCAACTGGCCGGGCATCGTGCTCGCCTCGACGATCGTGCTCGCCGGGCACCTCGCGACGTTCGTGGTCGCGGCCCGCGCGGCCGGCTCGGGGACCTCCGTGCTGCGGCTCGCGCCGCTGATGCTGCTGGCCCTGCTCGCCATGACGCTGCCGGTGAACATCGGCGGCTGGGGGCCCCGCGAGGCGGTCACCGCGTGGGCGTTCGGCGCGGCCGGTCTCAGCGCCGGCCAGGGCCTGACCATCGCGGTCGTCTACGGCCTGTTCGCCTTCGTGGCCGCACTGCCCGGGCTGCTCGTCATCGCCCACCGGGCGATCACCAAGATGCGGGTCCGCGCGGTGGCGCCCGTCTCCCCCGCCGTCTCCCTTCCGATGCCCCAGGTGCGGCAGCTGGTTGGTAGCGGTGCGTGAGGGTGCCGACACAGTTGGTTCGGTCTATGTTGGGTCAGTGAAAGATCGCCCGTACGTGCTGCTGAGCTGTGGCATGTCCATCGACGGATACGTGGACAGCCCGGGCGACGAACGGCTCCTGCTCTCCAACGACGCGGACTTCGACCGGGTGGACGAGGTGCGCGCGACCTGCGACGCGATCCTGGTCGGCGCGGGCACGGTCCGCACCGACAACCCGCGGCTGCTGATCCGCGACGAGGCCCGGCGCCGCGCCCGGATCACCCGCGGCGTCTGCCCCGATCCGGTCAAAGTCACCGTCACGAGCAGCTGTGACCTCGACCCGTCGGCCCGGTTCTTCGCTCTCGGGGAGGCCGACAAGCTCGTCTATTGCGCGTCACCTGCGCTCCCGTCGGCGCGGCGCAAGCTGGGCGGTGTCGCCACCGTCATCGACGGCGGCGATCCCCTGGACCTCAACCGGGTCACCGCCGACCTGGCCGACCGCGGCGTCGGCCGGCTCATGGTCGAGGGCGGTGGCAGCATGCACACCCAGTTCCTCACCGCCGGGCTCGCCGACGAGCTGCAGCTCGTGGTCGCGCCGTTCTTCGTCGGCGATTCCAAGGCGCCCCGTTTCGTCAGCGACGGGGCTTTCCCGTGGGGACCGCAGCGCCGGGCGGATCTGACCGAAGTGCGCCAGATAGGCGATGTCGTGCTGTTGCGTTACGCACTGTCCGACAGGTTCCGGGACTGACCCGGGCACTGAGGGGTACGAATATGCGACAGATCAACAACACTGGGGGGCCGATGTCCGACTCACTGGAATGCCGGGTGTTACAGCGGGCGACGATCCGCACCCGCGTCACGGTTCCGCTGCGCTTCGCGGACGGTTACTCCACCACCGCCCAGGTGCACACGTTCAACGGCCTCGCCGACGGCAAGGAGCACCTGGCCCTCGAGCTCGGCTCCCCGGACCCGGACAGCGTCCCCCTGGTGCGGCCCCACTCCGAATGCATGACCGGCGACGTGTTCGGCTCCGAGCGCTGCGACTGCGGGCCGCAGCTGCGCGAGGCCGTCGAACGCATCACCCAGACCGGCGGCTACCTGCTCTACCTGCGCCAGGAAGGCCGGGGCATCGGCCTGTACGCGAAACTCGACGCGTACGCGCTGCAGGACTCGGGCCTGGACACCTACGAGGCGAACGTCGCGCTCGGCCGGGGCGAGGACGAGCGCGACTACACCGCCGCGGCGCAGATGCTGCTGGCGCTCGGCACGGAGAAGATCCGCCTGCTGAGCAACAACCCGGACAAGGCCACCCAGCTCCAGGCATACGGCGTGGAGGTGAAGGAACGCATCCCGACCGGCGTGCACCTGTCCCCTGCGAACCGGCGCTACCTGGCCACGAAGGCGACCCACACCTCGCACACCCTCGACCTGCCCGGCCTCTAGCAGACCGTTCCGCGGCGTGGCACGGTCAGATTCAGCAGGTACGCGTCCACGGCCGCCTTCACGCAGGTGGATCTGTTGTACGAACCGTGCCCCGCGCCGTCGTACGTGAGCAGCACGCCGTGCCGGCCGAGCTGGGCCGCCACGGATCGCGCCCAGTTGTAGCCGCTGGCCGGGTCGTGCCGCGCGTTGATCAGCAGGAGCGGCGTGCGGGTGTGCACGTCGAGGCGGTGCTGCGGGTTCGTCACCGGTTGCGGCCAGCCGAGGCAGGTCCCGATCGCGAGGACGCCGGCGGAGTATCGCAAGTCACGGGTCGCGTTACTCGTGATGAGCCGCTGGTAGGACGCGTAGTCGCGGACCGGCAGCGCCCAGTCGTTGCAGAACACCGCCGTCGTGGGCTGCGGCGCGGACTGCTTCTCGATGTCACCGGTGGCGATGGCGGCCGCGAAGCCCGCATAGTCCGGCGCGTACATGCTGCGATGTGCGGTAGCCGTCAGGTCCCACAGCTCGTCCGGGCCGGCGGCGTCGAGCAGGGCGGCCCACTCGGCGTGCACATCCTTGCCGTGCAGGGCACAGCTCTCCGTCGCGTCGCACCACGCGGCGAACGCGTCGAACGAGTCCTGCAATGCCCAGGCCTGGGTCCGCAGGAAACCGGCGGTCCGCTGACTGTGGTCGACGGAGCTCTCCAGGACGACCGCCCGGGTCCGTGACGGGTACGTCTCGGCGTACAGCTCCCCCACGAGGGTGCCGTAGGAGCTGCCGTGGAACGTCAGCTGACGTTCGCCCAGTGCCGACCGGAGCGCGTCGATGTCGCGTACGGTGCTCAGGCTGTCGGCATGCTCCCAGAGCGGGCCGTAGTCCTCGCGGCACGTCGCCCAGGCGGCCTGGTTCTGCTGGATCCGCAGGTCGAAGTCCGCGGCGCTCGTGATCACGGGTGACGCCGGGGCGGGGCACGGCATCGGACTGCTCTGGCCCACCCCGCGCGGGTCATAGCTGACGATGTCGAACCGGTCGATGAGATCCTGGCTGAACCGGTCGAACCGCTTCGGGTCGGTGATGACGCCGACGCCGGAGTCACCGGGGCCGCCGGGGCCGAAGACCAGGGTCCCGACGCGGAGCTCCGGTTTCGCCTGGTGCCGCGCCACCCGGAAGCCGAATTTCTCCCCGCCCGGATCGCTCCAATCGACCGGTAACTGCAGTGTTGCGCACTCTGCGGAATTGCCGCAGGAGGTCCAGGAGATGGGTACGGGTGCCGGCGCGGCAACGGCGCCCGCCGTCATCACCAGCGCCAGCACGGATGCGATAGTCATGACTCGATGCTTGAGGAAAGTGATCCGCGCGGTAATCGGGTGCGTCCCGGAGCTTCCCCGTAAGGGACGGCATATCGTCGGGTCATGACGACTGTCGACTTCTACTTCGATCCGGCGTGCCCGTTCGCCTGGATCACCTCCCGCTGGATCCTCGAGGTCGAGAAGCAGCGCGAGGTCGACGTGCGCTGGCACGTGATGAGCCTCTACGTCCTCAACGAGGGCCGGGATCTCCCCGAGTCCTACCGCACCTCGGTCAACGCCTCGCTCGGCACGGTCCGCGTGGTCACCGCGGCCTGGCAGCAGCACGGCGACCAGGTGCTCGCCCCGCTCTACACCGCGCTGGGCACCCGCATCCACAACCAGGGCCGCAAGACCGACATCGCCGCGGTCATCGCGGAGTCCCTCGAGGAGGCCGGCCTGCCCGCGTCCCTCGCGGAGGCCGCGCAGAGCGACGAGTACGACGCCGCGCTGCGCAAGAGCCACCACGAGGGCATGGACCCGGTCGGCCCGGACGTCGGCACCCCGACGATCCACATCGACGGCGTGGCGTTCTTCGGCCCGGTGCTGAGCAGCATCCCCAAGGGCGAGCAGGCCGTGAAGATCTTCGACGGCGCGGTGGCCCTGGCGAGCTACCCCGACTTCTTCGAGCTCAAGCGCACCCGCACCGGCGGCCTCAACTTCGAGTGAAGTGGTGCGTGCGGTCTTCTCCGCAAGGCCGCACGCAACCTCCTCCGCGGGCGCACAGTTTCTCCGCAAACGCTTTCTACCGTGACGGCATGCGAGTCACGATGATCCTTCCCGCGCTGACCGAGGCGACCAGCCCGCTGTTCCGGCCGATCAAGTATTCGCTGTTCCCGCCGCTGGGCCTGGCCACGCTCGCCGGCTACCTCGGCCCGGACGACGAGGTGCGCATCGTCGACGAGCACGTCGAGCGGGCCGATCTCGCCGACGACCGGCCGGACGTCGTGGTGATCCAGGTGTACATCACGTCGGCGCGGCGCTCGTACGAGCTGGCCGACCGGTACAGGGCCCGCGGCGTCTTCGTCGCCCTCGGCGGCCTGCACGTCACGTCGCTGCCGGACGAGGCCGCCGCGCACGCCGACGCGATCTTCCTCGGGCCCGGCGAGGACACGTGGCCGCAGTTCCTGGCCGATTACCGGCGCGGCGAGGCAGCCTCGCGCTACGAGTCCACCACGCGGACACTGCAGGGCCTGCCCCCGATCCGGCGCGACCTGATCAAGCGCGAGCGGTACCTCGTGCCGAACTCGATCGTCGTGTCCCGGGGCTGCCCGCACCATTGCGACTTCTGCTACAAGGATGCGTTCTTCGAGGGCGGGAAGTCGTACTACACGCAGGCGGTCGACGACGCGCTCGCCGAGATCGACCGGCTGCCGGGCAAACACCTGTATTTTCTCGACGACCACCTGTTCGGCAACCGCCGCTTCGCCGAGGCCCTGTTCGAGGGCATGAAGGGCATGGGCCGGGTCTGGCAGGCGGCGAGCACGGTCGACGCGGTGCTCGCCCCCGGTCTGGTCGAGAAGGCGTACGCCGCCGGCCTGCGCAGCATGTTCGTCGGCTTCGAGACGGTCAACGAGGCCAACCTGACCGAGCAGCGCAAACGCCAGAACGTCGGCCGTGACTACGACGCGGTCGCCCGCCGCCTGCACGACGCGGGCGTCATGGTCAACGCCAGCTTCGTCTTCGGCATGGACGGCGACGGCCCCGACGTCTTCGGCCGCACCGTCGACTGGGCGGTCGGCGCGGGCCTGGAGACGGCCACGTTCCACATCATGACGCCCTACCCGGGCACCGCCCTCTACAAGCGGATGCAGGCCGACGACCGGATCGTCCACCACGACTGGGACCTCTACGACACCCGGCACGTCGTCCACCGCCCGCGCGGGATGACCCCTGAGCAGCTCGAAGCCGGCTACTGGCAGGCATACCGTGACTTCTACCGGTGGGGCAACATCTGGCGCGGGGCTGCCGCGAAGCCGCTGCCGGACCGGATGCGGCATCTCGCGTACGCCGGGGGGTGGAAGAAGTTCGAACCGCTCTGGGACGCCCTGATCCGCTCCCGGCAGGTCCTGCGCGCCCTCCCCCTACTGGAGACGACTCTCGACCGCATGCGGGTCGCGGCCCAGTAGCAGCAGGATCCGGTCGAGGGTGCCCGCGTCCTCCGGCAGCGGCAGGGCGGGCGCGAAGGACACCCTGTTCTCCTTCGGCACGGCCTCCGCAACCACCAGCGCCGCGTCGAGCACCTCCGGGGCGAGCGTGAAGCCGACGCCGATCGTGCGGGCGACGTCCCACCCGTGCACCACGTAGTCGACCAGGTGGAATCCGACGGCGATCCGCCCGGGCAGGACCCGGCCGAGCTCGGGCAGGGCGAAGGGTCGCGCCAGGACGCCCGTCACGGCGAAGGCTTCCAGGACCAGGTCAACCGCTTGTGCGTACGCCGTGAGCGGCTCGTCGGTGTCGCCAGATCGCCAGATCGCGAGGTCGTCGCCGTGTCCCCGCGCGGCGGCGGCGAAGCCCCGGTGCTGGGCGGTCATGTGAGCGAGCAGGGCCCGCAGGTCCCACCCCGCGCACGGCGTGGCCAGGGTGAGATCGGCGGTCGTGGCCCGGGCGACCACGCCGGCACTTCCACGGGTCGCCAGGGCGTCCGCCTCAATGATATGCATTCGCTTACTATAAGCTGGTGCACATGGATTCCGGCAGGCCCGATCTCGGGGAGATGGTCATGGGGCTCGGCCGCCGCCTGATCGCGATGGAACAGCCGATCCTGGCCGGGCACGAGCTGTCGATGTGGGGCTACGTCGTGCTGACCGCCCTGAGCCGCCGGACGGTGCGCACGCAGTCCGCGCTCGCCACGGCCATCGGCGCCGACAAGACCCGCCTCATCCCGATCCTCGACGACCTGCAACACCGCGGGCTGATCCACCGCGAACCCGACCCGGCCGATCGCCGCGCCCGTCTGCTCGCCCTCACCCCGGCCGGAACCGCCCTGCACCAACAAATCCAGGCCGCCATCCGCATCGCCGAGAACGACCTCCTCGCCGCACTGCCCGAATCGGACCGCCACGGCTTCCTCGCCGCCCTCCGCGCCCTGCACACCTGACCGGTGCGGCCCCTTCCCACGTTGCTGGGCTGTTAGCGTGCGGCCATGACGGAGAAGGCGGCGCGGCAGCGGGCGGGTGGGCTGGTGCTCGCCGGGGTTCTCGGAGCGCTGGCCGGCGCGGCCATGGCCGGGCGGCGCGGTTCGCGGGCAGCGGTGACCGGTGGGCTGGTGGGGGCGGCCGCGCTGGTGGCTTCCGAGGCCGTGGCGCGGGCCCGGCAGCGGCCCGGGGAGATTCCGCCCTGGTGGTCGCGGGTGGTGATGAGCGGGGCGATCGCGGCGCCGCTCGGCCGGCTCGGCGCAAACGCCGGGCCGGTGACGGTGGGACTCACCGCCGGGGCGGTGGCCGGGGCACTCGGGTTGCGGCCGCAGAAGGTGGTGCTCGGGCCGGTTGCCGGGGCTGCCGTCGGCGTGGCCTGGAGGCTGGCCGTGGGCACGTCGGCGCCACCCGCTGCTGTGGCGGCGAGCGCGGTGGTCGGATTCCGGGTGCTGTCGGCGGTGCTGTTCCGCGACCCGCAGGTGGATCTGCTCGCCGAACGGGTGCGAGCCGCGGACCTGCCGTTCGTGGTGCCGCTCGAGTCGCGCACCCGCTACGTCGGCGTGGACTACGTGCGCGCGCTCGCCGAGTTCATCGGCGGCACCTACGAGGCGAACGCCGCGGACGTCGGGATCGTCGGCTCACTCGACGACCTGGCCGGCCCGCAGTTCGACCCGGCCGGGGTGGACCCGCTGGTGCGCGAATTCTACGAGCGGACCACCCGCTTCACACTCGACATCGTCCCCGAATGGCGGCTCTGGGTACGCCCCGGCTACCTGCTCTACCGCAGCTTGGTGGCCCGCCCGGTCGGCCAGGCCAACGTACCCATGAACCAGCGCGAAACCCTCCGCGGCGTCCGCAGCAGGATCGACACCATCACTCCCGACGGCGGCGGCGCGATCGGCGTACGCGGCTGGATCCGCTCCTTCGCCGACACCGACGAACCGATCTACGTCGGCATCTACACAACCTACCGGCACGACGACCACGGCTACGTCAGCGTCGGCTTCCCGGTCCCGCACGGCAGCTTCACCGCCACCCTGCTCCCACTCCCCCGCCCCGGCGGCGGCCTGGTCCTGACCAGCCACAGCGACCTCGCCCATCCCGGCCACTACCTGACCTACATCGACCCGGAAACCCGCGACCTGACCACCCTCGCCGCCCCCGGCTTCGCCGAACGCCTCGACGTCTTCACCGACAACGGCGAACTCCGCGCCGAACACGCCTTCACCCTCTACGGCCTGCCGTTCATGACCCTGCACTACACGATCCGCCGGCGCTGATCCGGCATTTCCAGTGTTCTGAGCCGGTGGTTCCGGATGCGACAAATTATGCGGGGTCTCTTGTCAAGTCCGGGTAATCGTGTCTGACAGCAGAACATGTGTTTCCTGGCCAGTCGTGATGGGCCTGCGCTTGACACCTAACCCCGCAGAAGATTGCGGCGTTGCGGGTTTCAACGCAATTTCGTGCCCGTGGCCGGATCCCGCCGCGCTCGCCACCCACCGCACATGAATCAGAGACTCAGGACACTGATCGGGCCGTGAGGTGGCACCCACCGGGTAGGCCGCGAGGCCGGTCGCCGAGACCCGCCGGACCGTGACGTTCCCGGGCAGCTCGGCATGCACGCCTCTGCCCGGCGAACCGCGGATCGGTGACGGTTGACGTCATGAACAACGCAGGCTGCGCACGTGCGGCCTCGGGGGCGGGGAAAATGTCGGGGGTCGGTGGCACAATCCGCGGCACGCTTCGATGAGGGGATGTCCATGGGGTGGGTGGCTGCGGGGGCCGGCTATGAGGTCAGTCTTGACCAGGGGAAAGTCGTGGCGCGGACCGCGCAGGGCAAGACCTTGAGGAGTGTGCCGAAGGCGGTCAGGGAGCACGAGGCCGTCGTGGGGCTGCGGCAGCTTGTGGAGTGGCTGCGGCGGCATGAGGCGTCGTGCCGGGCGGAGGTGGAGCGGTGGATGATCCGTTCGCTGCCGGTGCCGGCTGTGCTGATCGGGCAGGTGTGGGCCGACGAGGTGTGGCGGGCCGTGCTGCGGGATCTTGTTGTCGTTCCCGTCACCGCAGGGGGTGAGTGGGATGTCGCCGGGGCGGGGCTGCTGCGGGAGGCCGGTGCTGACGGGGTGCTCGGCATCGTCGACCTTGATGGGGAGTCCACTCAGATCGCTACGGCCACCGTGGCGATCCCGCATCCGGTTCGGCTGCCCGACCTCGGGGATCTGCGGGAGTTCGCCGCCGACCTCGGCGTGCAGCAGGGGCTGTTGCAGCTGTTCCGGGAGGTCTGGCACAAGCCGGCCGACGAGGCGGGGCACCGCAGGGAGATCGCCCGATACGCCGATGCCCGGTTCAAGGAGCTGCGGCACGCCCAGACCCGGGCCACCTCGGCGGGCTACCGCGTGCAGGGTGGCACAGCCGTCTGCAAGGTGTGGGAGGAGGGCGTGACGGTGGTGGCGGCGGTCTGGATCGGTGACGGTGACCCGTCGTGGGAGGCGGAGACGTCGGAGCTGGAGTTCACCGACGCGGCCGGGAAGGCGATCCCCCTGATGGACGTGCCGCCTGTCGCGTGGTCGGAAGGGCTGCGGATGGCCGCGACCCTGCACGCCGGTCGCGTCACCGATGAGGAGGGCACCCGATGAGTGACGTGCTGCTGGAGGCCGGCGCCGTTCTGCCCGGCCCGCCCGGGGACGGTGCCCTCGATGCCGTTGCTGCCCGCTCCTACCGGCATCCGGTCCTGGAGGGACGCACAGTGGTGCGGCTGGTCGGGGCGGCCGTCGGTCCCGCCGAGGATCTGAGCATGGAGTTCCTCGGTTTCGCCCCCGCCGGGGAGCCGGTCGCGGTCGGGCACGCGCGGCGCCAGGCGCTGGGTTTCCCGGCGTGGGCGCTCGTGCACGACCCGGCGAACGGGCGGCACGCGCTGGCGCTGGTCAAGGAGATGGAGAAGCTCGCCCGGGTCGCCGGCGGCAAGCCGGGCAACGCGAAGGACGGCTACGACGCGCTCGCCCGGCGGCTCGACGCCGCCGCGCCGCAGTTCCTGCCGACGTTCTGGGAGCAGGCGGGGCGGGCGTTCATCGCCGCCGGCAATGCGCGGATGGCGGGGACCTGTTTCACGGCGGCGCGCCGTGCCGAGCAGGTCCACGGGCTGGTTGTGGACGAGGACCGGGTGCGCGACGTGCACCTGGAGTTCGCGTTCGCCGGGGCGCTCACGGCGGCCATGCTCGCGGAGTACACCCGGGGCGTGGTCGACCGGCGGCCTGCTGCCGAGGCGTACGAGCTGGTGAAAAGCCTTGCCCTGCAACGGGTCGCGGGCGGGTTGTCGCCGCACGTCTCGATGGCGGCCGACCTCGCCCGGCTGGCGAGGGCGGCGGGTCGCGATCCCGAGGCGGAGGCCGACGAGGTCGTCACCCGGCTGCTGAGCTTCCCCGCGATGGGGCGCGCCCACCCCTCGGTGTGGAAGGCCTACCGCAAGAGCCTGGTGCGCCTCGGCAAGTGCGACGCCGTGATCCGTGCCCGGCTGCTGGAGATAGTCCCCGAGCCGCCCGGCTACAACACCGATATGACCGACCAGTGGCTGGAGCTGCTGTCGGCCTCGGGCGCCGACGTGGCCCTGACAACGGTGGCGGCCGGGTTCACGCCGGGGCTCGCGAGCCGCTGGCTGGAACGCCTGCTGGCCCGGCGGCTCTCCGGGCGGAAGGTCCGCAACGAGCGGCTGCTGGCGCTGGTGGAACGGATGATTCCCCGGCTGGTCGCCGAGGACGGCGTGCAGCTGGCTTCCTCGTCGTGGACCGCCGAGCTGGACGTGCTCGACCTGTGTGTCGCCGGCGGTGTCCGGGCAGGCATCGGGCGGGGCCACCGGGGCACGGGCTTCGACGTCGCGGCGTGGTCGCAGGACGAGGGTGCCGGGCGCCGCGACCTGGCGGCGATCGCCGCCGATCCGGAGCTGCGCCCGGCGCTGGCACTCGGGGTCAGCGACGCGCTCTCCCGGCTCCGCACCGGCACGAGCCTCAACAGCCCCGCTCTGCCGGTGCCGACCCTGGAGCTCGCGTTCAGCGCCGCCGGTGTCCGCGACGTGCTCATCGGCCTGATCCTGGAACGCACCGGGCGGGCCGGCGACGGCACGATCACCGCGCTCGACGCCGACCTGAGCGGCCTGGCGCCGCTCTGGTCACCCGCGGGCATGGCGCTCGCGCCCGGCGGGTTCCGGCGGCTGCACGAGCTCGACGCCGCGGCCGTGGTGGCGCGGACGCTGCGCGCCGGGTTGCTGACCGAGCTCTGCTGGCCCGCCTACGAAGCCGTCGCCAAGGAGAAGAAGGGCATCCAGATCGGCGCCGGGTGGCCGCAGCTGGTCGTCCACGACCAGCATTCGGCGCACGTGATCGAGCCGGACGGCGCGACCACCGAGCACACGTTCCGTTACCCGGCGGCGGGGCAGCGGATGGCGCCCAGCGCGTACACCCAGGTGTCCTGTCTTTCTGCCGACGGTGACCTGATCGTGTCCTGGCTGAGTGAGCACGGCCCGGCCGCCTACTGGGCGTCGCGGCCCGCGGAGCTGACCGGCGCCGACTGGCAGCTGCAGCGGCCCGGGTGGGGTGTGCCGGCGACACCGCTGCCCCTGCCCGGCGGCGGCGTCACCACCGGTGCCCAGCCCGTGCACGCCGGGGACGCCCGCGGTCCCGGCCACGCCTATCCGCTGGTGAGCGACGGGCAGGCGTTCTGGCGCTGCGAGTGGGAGCGCGGCGACTCCGGCGACCACGCCTGGCGGTGGCGGGAGTTCGACCCGCTGACCGGCGACGGCGGCCGGGTCAGCGTTCCCGCGTTCCTCGCCGGTGCCGCCGGGGAGCTGGTCACCGAGGCGAGCCGGCTGCATCCGGCGCCGAAGGAGTTCGCGGCGTCGCCGCTGGGGTGGCACGACGGCCTGACCGGCTGGCGGGTCACCTCCACCTCCTCCGGGACCCAGACGGGTGAGGGCGTCGACGGCCGCCGGGTCACGCTCTCCGGGGTCGACGGGCGCAACGAGCCGCTGGTGGGTGCTGTCACGCTGCCCGGCTCGGCGGTGCCGCTGCCGGTGACCCGGCGTCCCGGATATCCGGGCGGTCGGATGCGGGTGTGGACGGCCGACGGCGGGCACGTGCTCGCCGAGCTCGGCGAACTGACCACGACGCTGCCGCCGTTCGAGTGGTGGCACGCGCTGCGGGCCCGCGACGAGGCGGGTTCGGCCGCGCTGCGGGTCCTCGACGAGACCACCGCGGCGGCGCTGCTCGCCGTCGACGACACGGTGACCGGGACGATCCGGGTCAAGGAAGCGGTCGCGGCCAACGTCGCGGCGCACCTGCCGGCGGTCACCGACACCGTCCTGCGGGACCGGGTCGTCGAGGTGGTCGCCCTCGCCGTACGGATGCGCCGCCGGATCGCCGAGATCCCCCGGCACCTGGGGGCGCAGGCGACACCCGAGCGTCCGGTGCCCGCCGTCACCGACGAGGCCCTGCGGCTGGCGTGGGACGGCCTGTCCGGCTCCCGCCACACCTACTACTCCGGTCCGGCCGGATCTCGGCACGACATCCTCGAGCAGGTGGCCGCTGTGGGCGCGCTGCTGGGTGGGTCGGACCAGCCCGGGGACATCCCCGTGGCCACCGCGGGCTGGACGGCGCTGCTGACCGGTCTCGGCGCGGTCGCTCTGCGCGCGGCGGCCGCGGTGACCAGCGACGCCGACCGTACGGCTCTGACGGCCCTGCTCACCACGATCGCCGGCACGCCCCTCGCCGGTGACGGGACGCCGCTGCGCGTGCTGGAGCTGACCCAGCCACGGATGACCGAGTCGAAGGTTGTCGTGCACCGCGACGGGCCGCAGGTCACCGTGCTGTTCCCACCCGAGCAGCACTACACCGCCGGCGGATATTCGTGGAGCCGGGACGCCATCCAGGTCTCCCCCGGCGGGGTGTTCACCCTTCCCCCCGATCTGACCGTACGCGAGGAGGTGCGGCCCGGCGGCCGGCTGGGTGGCGCGGGGCTGACGGCGTTCTGCACCCTGCTGGCCGAGCGCGGGCCGGCCCCGTGGCGCCCGGAGGCGGCCGAGGAACTGGCCGCGGCGACCGGCATGACCCGGGCCGAGGCGACGCTGCTGCTCGCGGGGTTGCCCGGCATGCAGGTGTGGGAGTCCAACTTCCTCACCGCCGGGCAGCGCGCGACGCTCGGCCTCTCCGCGGCGCAGGCGAAGGTCGCCCGCGCGGCCCTGGCCCCGCTGCGGTTCCGGCAGCGGATCGCGCTGCTGGACGCGGCGATGCCCGCTGACCCGGCCGCCCTGTGGGAGCGGGGACCCGACGTGGATGCGATCGCCCGGGAGTGGATCCGGCTGCGGGGACACCGGATCGCCGTGCCGGAGGACCTGGTCGCGGAGCTGGCCCGGGTCATCGACGACGCGCGGGCCGCGGCGATGCTGCAGGCGATCGCGGGGCCACAGGACGGTGACTGGCTCAGCACCGACGGCCGGTCGCGGGTCGAGTCGTACTACGACGTGCGGACCGGGGCGGACGACGGCGAGCCGTTCGACGGGATCTGGCTGAACGCCGTGGCGACGGCGCTGCCGTGGCTGGCGTACAGGCTGTCGTGGGACGACCCGCTGCGGGCCGCACTGCCCGGTGCGCTGGAGCGGGCCCGGGCCCGGCTGCGCAACCCCCACCTGCTGGTCGGGAGCGGGCTCCACCCGGTGAACGAGCGCCCGGATGCCGGACCGGCGCTGGTCGACGGGCACGCGACGAACGCGTTCGTGACCCATCATCTCGCCCCGGCGAAGCTGACCGGTGACGACGATCCGGCCCTGGGCTTCGTCGACGACGGCACCGCGGTGGCGCTGCGGATCCTGCTGTCCGGCTGGATCGACGGCGCCGTGTCCACTCCCGAGGATGCCATCGGGGAGCCGCACGATCCGCGGGTCAGCGTCCCGCATCTGGTCGCCGAGGTGGCGGAGAAGTTCGGCTGCGACAGCGCGGTGGCGGCGTACTATCTGCAGCTGCTCGCCCTGCCCGACCCGACCGACAAGGCGGTCCAGGCGTGGAACGGCTGGAAACCCGCCGCTTTGCGCAAGGCGCAGGAAGCGCTCACCACCGCCGGTCTGGTGGTGGCGGCGAAACGGGAACGAGCCGGGCGGCCGGTGTTCCTGCCGGGCGGCTGGCTCCCTGCCAGGGCGCCGCGGCTGCCGGTGGAGACCTGGAAACAGTCGCTGTACGTCGAGGCCGGCAACCGGCGGCTCGTGCCCCTGGCCCTGCCCGAGCTGTTCGCCGCGGCGTGGAGCAGGGTCACCGCCGGCGACATCCCCCGCTACCACGACCTGAAGGAACAGCCGTGACCGCCGTCCGCCAGATCGATCCGCCCGAGCACCTGCACGCCGAGGAGCTGACGTTCCTCGCCGCGGCCGACGACGGCCGGCGTCCGCCGGGCTGGCGCCTGACCCCTCGGGCGGTGGTGACCTTCGTCTGCGGTTCGGGCGGCGCCCCGGTCCCGGGGCCCGGCGGCAGCCGGGTCATCGACGCGAAGTTCGTCGGCGAGCGGGCGCTGGTCGAGCGCTGCGTCGTCACCCTCGCCGGCGAGCGCGGGCTGCTGCTGGTCGGCGAGCCCGGCACCGCGAAATCGATGCTGTCGGAGCTGCTCGCCGCGGCGATCTGCGGCACGAGCGCCCTGGCCGTGCAGGGCACGGCGGGCACCAGCGAGGACCAGCTGAGGTACGGCTGGAACTACGCGCTGCTGCTCGCGAAGGGACCGTCGGCGGAGTCGCTCGTGCCGTCGCCGATCCTGACCGCGATGACGACCGGGGCGGTGGCCCGGGTCGAGGAGATCACCCGGTGCCTCCCGGAGGTCCAGGACGCCCTCGTCTCGATCATGTCCGAGCGCCGCATCACCGTGCCGGAGCTCGCCGGGCAGGACGGCGCGGTCGGCTACGCCGTGCCGGGTTTCTGCCTGATCGCGACCGCGAACCTGCGCGACCGCGGGGTGTCGGAGATGTCCGCGGCGCTCAAACGCCGGTTCAACTTCGAGGTCGTGCCGCCCATCGCCGACTTCGACGCCGAGGTCGCCCTGGTCACCCGGCAGGCGACGGCGGCGGTCGAGCGCGGTGGTGCGACGTTCGCCGTCGATGAGGACGTGCTCGCGATCCTGGTGACGGCGTTCCGCGATCTGCGTACGGGCCAGAGCGCCGAAGGCTGGGAGGTCGAACGCCCGTCGTCGGTCATGAGCACCGCCGAAGCGGTCGCGGTCGCCGCATCGATCGGGCTCGCCGCCGCGTATCTGCCCGGCCCCGACCCGCTGTCGCTGCTGCCCGGGCACCTGCTCGGCGTGGCCCGCAAGGATGATCCCGCCGACGCGGCGCGGCTCCTCGCCTACTGGGACGGGGCTCTGCGGCGGCGGGCCGAGGCCGGTTCGCGATCGTGGCGTCAGCTGTGGGAGCACCGGGACGTGCTGCGTGACTGATCCCCGGGCACTCGTCGGGGAGCTGGCCGGGGACGACCGGGTGCTGCTGGTCGGCGTACGTCATCATTCTCCGGTCCTGGCCGCCGCCGTGCCGGCCCTGCTCGAGGCGTTCGCCCCGGAGACGGTGCTGGTGGAGCTCCCCGCGGAGATGCAGCCGTGGGTGCGCTGGCTCGCCGACCCGGGCACCACCGCCCCGGTGGCGCTCGCGGCGGACGCGCTCGTGTTCTACCCGTTCGCCGACTTCAGCCCGGAGCTGGCCGCTCTGCGCTGGGCTCAGCGCAACGGCGTACCCGTGATCTGCTGTGATCTGCCGTTGACCGACCCCGCCTGGGAGTCCGGCCGGGAGGGTGCGTCTGGGCCGTCGCTGGGCGCGGTGGTGCGGACGGCGCTGACCGGGCGGGACGACGACGACCTGTGGGACCGGCTGATCGAGGCGGGTGCGCCCGGTTCCACCCCGGAAGCCGTACGGCGGGCCGCGCTGGCCGCCGGGTGGGCGCTGCGGCACAACACCGTCGTGGACCCGCTGGATCTGCGGCGGGAGGGGTGGATGCGGGGCCACATCACGCGTACGCCCGGACGGGTCGCGGTCGTCGTCGGCGCCTTCCACGCCCCGGCGCTGCTCAGCGGGCCGGTGCCGGATGACGCCGCCGCCACCCGGCCCGAGCCGGTGATCTCGCTGGTGCCGTACACGTTCGACCTGCTCGACGCCCGATCCGGCTATCCGGCGGGCATCCGCGACCCACGCTGGCAGCAGGCCGTCCACGACTGCGACGCCGACCCCGCCCGGATCCGTGCGGCGGCGGGGGCGTTCGCCGTGGAGGTCACCCGCGAACTACGCGCCCAGGGTCACCCCGCCGGCCCGGGCGAGGCCGCCGAGGTCACCCGGCTCGCCGCGGACCTGGCGGGAATGCGCACGCTCCCGGCACCGGGACGCGGCGAACTCGTCGAAGCCCTGCAGACCGTCCTGGCCCAGGGCTCGCCGGCCGGTGCAGGCCGCGGCGTCGCCCGGGCCATGGAAACCGTCCTGATCGGACGGCAACGCGGCCGGCTTCCCGCAGGAGCCCCCGTCACCGGCCTGCGCCCCGCCGTCGAGCGGGAACTCACCCGGCTGAAACTCCCCGGCCCCGGCCGGCCCGCCCAGCGACTACGCCTCGACCCGCTGCGCTCCCCGACCGACCGCGCCCGCGACCTGGCGATCCGCCGGCTCACCGCCTGCGGCATCCCCTACGCCACCCCCGGCACCGCCGGTCCCGCCGTGGGTGGCGAGTCACTGACCAGCACCTGGCGACTGGAATGGACCCCCGGCACGGACGCGGCACTCGCCCTCGCCGGCCTGCACGGCGTCACCCTCGCCCGAGCCGCCGAGGGCATGCTGACCACCCGCCGCCACCGCGAGACCCGGGCCGGCGGGCCCACCCCGGACCAGTCCCTCACCGGCCTCGAAGCCGCGGCGTCCTGCGCCGCCACCGCCCTCACCCACACCCGCCTCACCGACCTGCGCCGCTCCGTCTGCCGGACCGGCACCATCACCCAGCTCGTCACCGCCCTCCACCTCCTCACCCGTCTCGACAAAGGCCACTTCCCCCACCTCGCCCCGGCCGCTTTCGGCACAGCCGTGGCGGAGGCCCGCGCCGACCTGCACGCGGCAGCGGTTGCGGCCGTTGCCGGGACGGCGGGCTCGACCCGCGTCGAGGACGCCCGTGCCCTCTACGACCTGGTCCGCGCCGCCGACGAGGCCGGCCTGCTGCTGCGGCTGGGCCACGCGATCCGGGCCCTGACCCGCGACGGCTCCCCCTTGATCCGTGGAGCGGCGGCCGCGGTCGGCGTCCTGACCGGCCACGAACAACCCGGTGCCTTCGGCGAACGCCTCGCCTCCTGGGTCACCCTGCCCGACACGGCCGCGACCGACCGGCTGCGCGGCGCGCTCAGCGTCGCCGGTGCCCTCCTGCAATCCGGCGACGAGATCCTCACCCCGCTGCTCACCACGATCGACAACCTCCCGGACGACGATTTCGTACGCCGTCTGCCCGCCCTTCGCGGTGGCTTCGACGCCCTCACCCCCGCCGACCGCGACCGCCTCCTGGCCACCGTCACCGACCGGCACGGCCCCCTCGACGAGCACCTCCCCACCGACGCCGCCACCCTCGCCACCTGGCTCGCCGCCGACCGCGCCGGCCTGGCAGCCCTGACCGCCCTCGCCCTCCCGCCCACCACCGACCATCCCCACCCGACCCCCGCCGCGCCATCTCCCTCCGCGCCATCTCTCACCGGGCCGTCTCCCACGGCCCTTCCCTCGACGATCACTGCTGAGCAGCGCTGGCGGCTGTTGCTGGGCCGCGAGAGTGACCAGCTCCCGGCCCGGCAGCGACGGCTCGCGACAGCGCTCGACGAGCTCTACGGCGCCGGTCACGGCGAGGGTGCGTGGACGGCGGGTGGTGGCGGCGGGCAGGATGCCGCGTACCCGCAGGTTCGTGATTGGCTCGACGAGCTGGAAGCGCTCTTCGGCGCCGACGTGCGCGACGAGGTGCTGGCCCGGGCGGCCGAGCACGGCAGGCTCGACGCGGTGCTGGCCGCCGACCCGGAGCGGGTCCGGCCCTCGATCGACCTGCTGCACGCCGTGCTGTCCCTGGCCGGCGGTCTGCCCGAGGCACGGCTGGCGCGGCTGCGGCCACTCGTCGCCCGGCTCACCGCGGAGCTGACGGCGCAACTGGCTCGAAGGATCCGTCCGGCGCTCACGGGCCTGGGGACGTCACGGCCGACCCTGCGCCCCACGGGACGCCTCGATCTGGCAGCTACGGTGCGGCGCAACCTGCACACCGTACGAGCGGATGCGGCCGGACGACCGCAGCTCGTCCCGGAGCGGCCGGTCTTTCGCACCCCCGGCCGGCGCAGCGTCGACTGGCAGGTGATCCTCCTGGTCGACGTCTCCGGTTCCATGGAGCAGTCGACGATCTGGGCGGCCCTGACGGCGTCGATCGTGGCGGGGGTGCCCGCTCTGCGTACCCATTTCGTGACGTTCTCGACCGAGGTCATCGACCTGACCGACCGCGTCACCGACCCGCTCTCCCTCCTGCTGGAGATCCGCGTCGGAGGCGGCACCCACATCGCGGCCGCACTGCGCTACGCCCGGCAGATCGCCCTCGTGCCCAGCCGCACCCTGGTCATCACGATCAGCGACTTCGAGGAGGGCTTCCCGCTCGGCGGCCTCCTCACCGCGACCCGCGCCCTGACGGACGACGGCATCACCCTGCTCGGCTGCACCAGCCTCGACGACCGCGGCGCCCCCCGCTACAGCACCGGCACAGCCGCCCAGCTGGCCGCAGCCGGCATGCCCGTGGCAGCCCTCAGCCCCACCGAACTAGCCCGCTGGATCGGAGACCAGGTCCGATGACCCCACCGTCGATGGCCCTGCCACCGGTCCCGGCCGCGGTCACCGCCGATGCGGTGGCCGTCCTCCCCGCACGCCTCCGGGGCCACCTCGACCAGAGCGTCACCCAGGCCGCCACCTGGCCCGTCCAGCAGACCGGCGCCCAGATCACGGTCCACCCCGACGACCGGACAACCGTCACCCTCACCACCCCGGTCACCACCGCCGCCGACGCCACCTGCAGCTGCCTGCTGTCCCCCCGCTGCCTGCACCGGGCCGCCGTCCTCAGCGCAGCCCCCATCGCGGTCGCCGAGCCGCCCGTCACCCCCCAGGTTGCCGCGCCGCTTCCCCCGGCGCAGGTCACTGACGCTCAACGAGACGCGGCCCGCGGGCTGTGGTCGGCCGCGGCCGCGGTGCTCTCCACGGGAATCCCCGGAGCAGGCGCGGTCGCCCAGGCCGACCTCCTCCGAGCCGTCCACCAGGCCAGAGCAACAGGCCTCCACACCCCCGCAGCGTACGCAATCCGCGTCGTCGAACACCTACGCTCAGCCCGCCACGACGACCCCGCATTCCGCCTCTCCACCCTCACCGACGACCTGCGCGACCTCCTCACCGCCTGCCACCGCGTGTCCACAGGCGACGCCTCGGCAATCGGAGTCGCCCGCCGCGACTACGAACCCGTCGGCGACCTCCGCCTCCACGGCCTGTTCTGCGAACCCGTACGCGCGGCAACAGGCCACGCCGGCGCCGTCACCTACCTCGCCGACGCCGACGGCCGCCTGTGGGTGATCTCCGACATCAAACCCGCCACCCCGGATACCGCGGCCCAGGTCTCCCCGACGGGGGCTTCGGTGGACCTGGGTGAGGTGCGGCTCAGCCACCACGACCTGTCCCGCGCGGGCCTCCTGGCGGTCAACGCCCACGCCTCCCCCACCGGCCGCCTCAGCCACGGCCACGACCGTCAAGCGGTGAAGGCCCCCGGCAGCAACTGGTTCGACCCCCCACTGGCCACCCTCTGGGCCGACGACCATCGAACGCAAGCCGACCGCTGGCTCCACGCCGCTACCCTGCCCGACCATGCCCGCCCCGCCAGCCACGACCTGGCCTTCCTCGACGGCACCATCCTCGGCTCCGACCACCGCGGCCTGCTCCTCGCCACCGACCACCGCGACGCGCTCCCCTCCACCGACCGGCATGCCGCCAACGAACGTCCACGCACGGTCGTGGTGACCGCCCCCTACGACGACCCGTCCCTCCCCTACGTCGCCAACCTGCGAACACTCGCCACCCACGCCACCGGATCCCGCATCCGCCTCATCGCCCGCTTCACCGGCCCACGCCGGGTCGCCGCCCTCGCCTTCACGGCCGCCTGGCTCCCCACCCGTCACGGCGGCCACCTCGATCTGGGCACCACATCCCTCACCCGCACCGACCTCCCCACCACCACTCCTCCGGCCCAGCCCATCCCCACACCGGCTCCAGGCCCGTCACCGGCACCAGTCCCAGGAACGGAAGCGGGTCCGGGTCCGGGACGGCCTCCTGGTCCGGGACGGGCTCCTGGTCCGGGACGGGCTCCTGGTCCGGGAACGGCTCCGGGTCCTGGTCCGGGTCCGGGACCGGGTTCTGGTCCGGGTCCGGGTCCGGGAACGGGTCCGGGAACGGGAACGGGAACGGGAACGGGAACGGGAACGGGTCCGGGAACGGGTCCGCAAGCCGGACCGGCTCATGGACCGGAAGCGGGACAGGTTCACGGATCGGGACCGGGACAGGCTCATGGAATTCCGGAAGCGGCTCATGGACCGGAAGTGGAAGCGGGACCGCTCATGAGGGGCGGCACTGCAAGCGGGATCACTGATGGCGTGGAGGAGGAGGTGGAGGGGCCGCCGCTTCATCTGGTGCGGTATCGGCTTGAGCGGGTGGTGGCGGGCGGGCGTTCGGCGCTGGTGTCGGGGGTGGCGGGTGATTCGCGGCGGCTTGCGGCTGCTCAGCTTGGGACGGCGGTGGCGGTTGTTGAGGGGCTCGGGGCGGCGGGTGTGCGGCGTACCCGGGATGTGTTCGGGAGGTTGGATCCGCATGATGCGGAACGGCTGGCTGTGGCCTGGCTGACCGCGGCCGTTTATGAGCGGGCTGCCGGGTGGGCGATGATCAGGGCTGCCTGGGACAGCGGTTCGCTGTGAGCGCGAAGTAGCGCAGTCAGGGCGACCGTGTGTCGTGAGCGCGAAGTAGCGCAGTCAGGGCGACCGTGTGTCGTGAGTGTGGAGCCGCCGTGGGTCAGGCTGGGAAGGTGCGGGCGCCGCTCAGGGTCCAGACCTCGGCGAGGCGGCCGTTGCGGGTGTGCAGGACGTCGATGCCGCTGATTGCCCGGTCGGAGCGGGTGGCGTCCCAGCGCATCGCGAAGCCTGTTGTGTCGGCGATGATCGGCCGGCGGAGGGAGAAGGTGGCTCCGGGGGCGTCGGTGCGGAACGTTTCGATGTAGGTGGCCATGTCCTGGGGGCCGTGGACCGGGTCGCCAGCGAGGTCCACGGGGCGGGCGCCGCCGAAGTGGATGCGGAAGTCGTCGGTGAGCAGGTCCGGGGCCGTCTCGGTGGCGCCGTTCCAGAAGTCGATCCAGGCCTGGGCGAGTTCGTGTGCGTTCATGTCACTCAGAATTCAGGGCGGCGGCGACACCGTAGTGTCGGTGTTCCGGGAAAAGTCTACGAATCCCGTGCCGAGCGGAGCGCGGCCGGCCGCGGCGGGGCCACGGCGGGGCAGCGGGGCCACGGCGGGGCGGCGGGGTGGCGGGGCCACGGCGGGGCGGCGGCGGGGCGGCGCGGGCGGCGGGGGCGGCGCGGAGTGACAATCGCGCGACCGGGGGGCGTCACCCGGCGTACCGCGGGTGGACATCTTGGGCTGTCACGGTGCTGCCGTGCGCAGCGATCACGCTCTGGCCACCGCGACCGGTGGGGCCGGTTCTCTGCTGGTCGCCGCCGGGGGGACCCTGGGCCGCGGCGGGCTGGCCTGTGCCTATGCGGGGCTGACCCTGATGCTGCTCGGCTGGTGGTGGTACGGGCGCACGGGGACGGCGGCTCCGCGGCACGGGTGGGTGACCCTCGGGATCTGGGTGGGGCCGCTGCTGGTGGCGCCGCCGTTGTTCAGCCGGGACGTGTACAGCTATCTCGCGCAGGGGCTTCTGGCCGGTTCGGGTCATGACGTCTACCGTGACGGTCCCGCCGTCCTGGGTGGACAGGTCGCCGCGCTGGTTCCGGAGATCTGGCAGCACACGCCGGCGCCCTACGGTCCGGTGGCCCTGCTCGCGTCGCGGGTGGTGACCGCCGTGACCGGCGAGCATGTGGGTGCCGGGGTGCTCGGGATGCGGCTGGTCGCGGTTGCGGGTCTTGCGCTGCTGGCCGTCGCGCTGCCGCGGCTGACCCGGGACGGGCGCGTGCTGACCCGCGACGGGCGCGCGTGGTGGTTGGTGATCCTCAATCCGCTCGTTCTGATCCACCTCGTCGGCGGTGCCCACAACGATGCCCTGATGGTCGGCCTGCTCGCCGCCGGGCTGGCCGCCGCCCTGCACCGGCACCCGGTTGTCGGCGCGGCCCTGGTCACGATGGCCGCCCTGGTCAAGGCGCCGGCTGCGCTCGGGCTGGTGGCAGTAGCAATCATCGGGGCGGACTCGCTGCGCGCTCGGCAGCCGGGTCTGGATCCCGGCCGAGGAGAAACTGCTCGATCAGGCGGCTCCGGAGCGCCGCCCGCTACCGGAAGCCCCGGCGACCTCAGTCAAGCCGTAGCGCCGGCTGCTGCCGAAAGCCCCGGCGACCTCAGTCCAGCCGGGCGGTGGGCGGGGGTGCGGGCGTGGGCTGTCACGGCTGCGGTGGCAGGGGTGACGACGGTGGTGGTGACGGCTGTGGCGGGGAGCGGGTACGGGTGGGTCGGCGCGCTCGGGACGCCGGTGTCGGCGGGGAACTGGTCGTTGACCGGGGTGCTCGGGCGGTTGACCGCGGAGGGGGTGGGGTCGCCGTTCGCGATCGAGGTGTGGCGGTGGGCGGGGGTGCTGGCGACTGTGGTGTCGGCGGGGCTCGTCTGGGCGTACCGTGAGCGGATTGGGGCCTTGCCCGGTCTTGGCCTGGTGTTGCTCGCAGTGGTCATTTTCGGTCCCGCGCTGCGGCCCTGGTATGTGATCTGGGCACTCGTGCCGCTCGCCGTCGTCCCGGCCGCGCATCGCGGGCTGGCCCTGCTCAGCGCGGTGCTGACGCCCGTGGTGCTGCCGGACGGGTACGCGGCGGATCGCGGTGAGGTGCTCCTGGCCGTCCTCGGCGCCCTGCTCGGCGTGGCCGCGTTCGCCCTGGCCACCACCGCGACCCCCGCAACCCGGGTATTGAGATGAAAAGGCCTGCTCTGGTAGCCGGTGCGGCGATTGCCGTCGGAGTGTTCCTGGTGACCGTGCCGACGTTCCGGCACTTCTTCGACCTCGGCGTTTATCGTGGCGCGGTGCGGTTCTGGCTGCTCGACGGTGAGCCGCTCTACGAATACCGATACCAGGACTCCGAGTACGGCTTCACGTACCCACCGTTCGCCGCGCTGGTCATGAGCCCGCTCGCCCTGACGTCCTGGCCCGTGGCGATCGTGACGTCCGTGGTCGTGAACACCGCGGCCACGCTCACCCTGCTGCGCTGGTGGCTCGGCCGCCGCGCGTGGTGGATCACCGCCCTGCTCTTCCTCGCGATGCTGATGTTCGAACCTGCCCGCGACACGTTCAGTTTCGGTCAGGTCAACCTCGTCCTACTACTACTTGTCTGCGCCGACCTGCGAGCGCTGACCCGCGGGAGCAGATGGGCGGGCGCCGGCATCGGGCTGGCCGTCGCGATCAAGCTGACCCCGGCCGTGTTCGTGCTGTACCTGCTGGTCACGCGACGCTGGCGGGCGGCGGCCGTCGCCTCGGGCACGGCGGCGGGGGCGACGCTGCTGGCCGCCGTGCTCGCCCCGGATGCCTCCGTCGCGTTCTGGACGGACGCGGTGTGGGACACGAGCCGGGTCGGGCGGCTGGCGTACGTGTCGAATCAGTCGCTGCGCGGGGTCATCGCCCGGCTGGAGCTGCCCGCGGCCTGGTGGGCGGTCCTGGTCCTGGCCGTGCTGATCTGCTGGTTCGTGCGGGTGCGCCGCGCCGACGCCGTGACCGGGTTCGCGCTGACCGGGGCCCTCGCGTGCCTGGTCAGCCCCGTCACGTGGGTGCACCATCTGGTCTGGTTGCTGCCGGCACTTTTCCTGGTACGCCGCCCGTGGCCGCTCTGGATCCTCCTCAGCAGCAGCGTGGTGTGGTTGTGGTGGGCGGACCCGTCCGGACCGGTCGCGTTCGCCGGCGCCAACGCGTACGTGTGGATCGCCCTGGGTCTGCTGCTGTTCCTGCCGGTCCGGCGTTCGCCTGATGATCATCCGGTGGACGGCTGGCGGTCGTCGGCGCGGCCTAGCGTCACGGGCCATGACATCGATTCCGCAGTGGGCTGATCCGGGCGTACCGGAAGGGGAACTCGACCCGCAGGGCCTGAACCGGCGCTCCCTGCTGCGCCGCGCGGGCCTGTTCGGAGCGGGCTTCGCAGCCGCCTCGGTGGCGGGTCCCGCCGCACCCGCAGCAGCTTCTGACAAACAGCTTGATCAGTACGTCTACCTCGTCGGCGATCACCACGTGCACACGCAGTACAGCCACGACGCGAAGTACACGGTGTCGCAGGCCGCCGGGCGTGGGGCGCAGTTCGGTCTGGACTGGATGGTCTGCACCGAGCACAGCAACGTCGGGCACGAGGACTTCGGCGCCACCCTCGAACGCGCCGACATCCTCAAGGCGCGCGCCGAGAACCCGCGCACGCTGATCTTCCAGGGTCTCGAGTGGTACATCCCCGGCGCCGAGCACGCCACGGTGTTCACCGCGCCGGGTGAGGCCGAGGCCGAGGTGCTGCGCCAGTTCGAGAAGCTCTACGACGGCAAGCTGCTGCCGTCCTCCGACGAGGGTCTCGCGGTAGCCGCGCTGAAATGGCTCGCCGCCTCCGGCAAGGACGCCCTGGTCCTGGCCAACCATCCGTCGCGGCTGGGCATCGACTCGCCGCACGAGCTGCGCGCGTGGCGGGACGCGGCGCCCGGGATCATGATCGGCATGGAGGGCGCGCCGGGTGCGCAGGGCGCTGCCATCCCCGGCCTGCGGGGCGCGGCCAGCATCCGCGGCGAATACGAGAACAAACCGTCGGCCCAGTCGTACGCCGGGTACCCCGCGGACGCGTACGTCACGCACGGTGGTTTCGACTGGATGACCGCGACGGTCGGCGGCATGTGGGATTCGCTGCTGGCCGAGGGGAAACTGTTCTCGATCACCAGCAATTCCGACAACCATCGGACCGTCTTCGACACGCTGCGCAACGGTGACTTCCCGGCCGGGTCCACGTTCGACTCCACGGGCAGGATCCCGGACCCGATCGAAACCCACACGGCGCAGGCCGGCAGCGACTTCTGGCCAGGACAATTCTCGCGTACGCACGTAGGTGTCACCCGGTACGGGTACGCCGAAGTCATGGCGGGCCTGCGCGCCGGCCGCGTCTGGGTCGACCACGGCCAGCTCGTGGACGGCGTCGACGTACGCCTGACCTCGGCACACGGCCGATCGGCGACGCTGGGTGGCCGCATCTCCGCCCGGCGCGGCGAACGGCTGACCCTGACGGTGACTGTGACCAGCGCCTCCCGCCCCAACTTCCACGGCGTCCTCCCGCGCCTGGCCCACCTGGACGTCATCCGCGGTGCCGTCCGCGGTCCTTCTTCGCCGGACTCGTTCGTGGCGCCGGACACCCGCGTGGTGGAGAGCTTCGACACGTCGCGGCGCTCCGGGACGTACACGCTGAAGTTCCCGCTCGTGGCTTCTTCGTCCTCCTACCTGCGGCTTCGCGGCTCGGACGGGCGGCGCCACGGTCCGGGGCTGCTCGGGCGGTCCGTCGATCCGCACGGCCCGATCCCGCACACGCCGGGCGACGGCGATCCCTGGCTCGACACGTGGCTCTACACCAACCCGATATTCATCGACGTGAAGTAGTTATCCACAGGGTGCGGAAGTCGTTCCGGCGGGTTCACTAAACTCGCGGGGTGACTTCCGCTCCCCCGCTCAGCGGCCCCGCTTCCGAGGTGCTCAACCGCGTCTTCGGCTACTCCGCGTTCCGCGGGGAGCAGCAGGAGATCATCGAGCACCTCATCGACGGCGGCGACGCGCTCGTGCTCATGCCGACCGGTGGCGGCAAATCGCTCTGCTACCAGATCCCGTCCCTGGTCCGCGAGGGCACCGGCATCGTGATCTCGCCGCTGATCGCGCTCATGCAGGACCAGGTCGACGCGCTGCGCCAGCTCGGCGTCAAGGCCGGCTTCCTCAACTCGACCCAGGACGTCAGCGAGCGCCGCCGCACCGAGCAGCAGTTCGTCGCCGGCGAGCTCGACATGCTCTACGTCGCGCCCGAGGGGCTCGGCGTCCCCTCCACCCAGCGGCTGCTCGACCAGGGCAAGATCGCGCTCTTCGCCATCGACGAGGCGCACTGCGTGTCCCAGTGGGGCCACGACTTCCGCCCCGACTACCTCAACCTCTCGATGCTGCACGAGCGCTGGCCCGACGTGCCCCGCATCGCGCTCACCGCCACGGCCACCAGCGCCACCCGCGAGGAGATCGCGACCCGCCTCGACCTGGTCGGCGCCCGGCACTACACGGCCAGCTTCGACCGCCCCAACATCCAGTACCGCATCGTCGGCAAGCAGGAGCCCAAACGCCAGCTCCTCGACCTGCTACGCACCGAGCACCCCGGCGACGCCGGCATCGTCTACTGCCTGTCCCGCGCCTCGGTGGAGAAGACCGCCGAGTTCCTGGTGCAGAACGGCATCGCGGCCCTGCCCTACCACGCCGGCCTCGACTCGGGCACCCGCGCCCGCAACCAGAGCCGCTTCCTGCGCGAGGACGGCCTGGTCATGGTCGCCACGATCGCGTTCGGCATGGGCATCGACAAACCCGACGTCCGCTTCGTCGCCCACCTCGACCTGCCCAAGTCCGTCGAGGGCTACTACCAGGAGACCGGCCGCGCCGGCCGCGACGGCCAGCCCTCCACCGCCTGGCTCGCCTACGGCCTGCAGGACGTCGTCCAGCAACGCAAAATGATCGAGACCTCCGACGGCGACTTCGCCCACCGCCGCAACCTCGCCGCCCACCTCGAAGCCATGCTGGCCCTCTGCGAAACGGTCCAGTGCCGCCGCGCCCAGCTCCTCGCCTACTTCGGCCAGGATTCCTCCACCGCCTTCGTCCCAGGGGAAACCGGCTGTGGGAATTGCGACACCTGCATCACTCCCCCGGAGTCATGGGACGGCACGGTCGCCGCGCAGAAACTGCTCTCCACGGTCCTGCGCCTGCAACGCGAACGGGGCCAGAAATTCGGCGCCGGCCAGTCCATCGACATCCTCCTCGGCAAAACCACCGAGAAGATCACCCAGTTCCGCCACCACGAGCTCTCCGTCTTCGGCATCGGCAGCGACCTCCGCGAGCAGGACTGGCGCGGCGTCGTCCGCCAACTCCTCGCCCAGGGCCTCCTCGCCGTCGAAGGCGAATACGGCACCCTCGCCCTCACCGACGCCAGCTCCACCGTCCTGCGCCGAGAACGCCAGGTCATGATGCGCCGCGAACCCGAACGCACCAAGGCCCCCCGAGCCCGCCGCGCCTCAAACAGCTCCACCGCAGCCCCGGCCCCCGACCTCGACCCCGCCGCCACCGCCCTCTTCGAACGCCTCCGAGCCTGGCGAGCCGCCGCCGCCAAGGAAACCGGCGTCCCCGCCTACGTCATCTTCCACGACGCCACCCTCCGCCAGATCGCCTCCACCAAGCCCGGCTCCCTCGCCGAGCTCTCCACCATCAGCGGCGTCGGCGAAAACAAACTCGCCAAATACGGCCAACAGGTATTGGAGGCCCTCACCACCGACTAGAACCTCACCAGACCGGCATTTCCGCCGCCCACGGCCCTTGCCAGGGTCGCCACCCACGCACAAGCACCACCCACGCACAAGGTGGTGCGGTCGGGGTCCCGTGCCGCGCGAAGCGGGGACGGACTCCTGCCTCCTGCGCGAAGCGGGAACAGGGCTCCTGCCTGCCATGACGGGTTCCTGCCTGCCGCGCGAAGCAGCGTCGCGGTCCCGCCTGCCGCGCGAAGCGGGGATGGACCTGCCTCCCGCGCGAAGCGGGAACAGGACTCCCGCCTGCCACGACGGGCTCCTACCTGCCGCGCGAAGCAGCGTCGCGCTCCTGCCTCCCGCGCGAAGCGGGAACAGGGCTCCCGCCTGCCACGACGGGCTCCTACCTGCCGCGCGAAGCGGGGACGGACGCCTGCCTCCCCTGCGAAGCGGGAACGGGGCTCCTGCCTGCCGCGCGAAGCGAGGGCAGACTCCTGCCTGCCGCGCGGGCAGTCAACGCACCGCTGCCGGACGGACCCGTCAGCGCGGGCGGCCACGGGCTCGGCGGCCTTGTCACCGCCCCACGCTGGTAGCGCGCTGCTGGACGGCTGCTGGGTTACTTGTTGATCAGGCGGTAGAGGACGCAGTCGCGCTGAGGCCAGTCCTGCGGCACAGTCGGGTGGATGAAGTCATCCGCCGGGTCATAGCTCATGCCGATCTTCTCCATGACCCGCCGCGACGCCACATTCTCCCTGGTAGTAAGCGCAACCAACGCCCCCAGCCCCAACCCACCCACACCCCGCCCATCCCCCGCGCGCACGCCAACAGCCGCACCACCCACGCCCGGACCACCCACAGCCCCACCACCGACGCCCGAACCATCCAGAGCCGGACCACCCACGGCCCCACCACCGACGCCCGAACCATCCAGAGCCGGACCACCTACAGCCGGTCCACCTACAGCCGGGCCGCTGCCAGCCAGGCCACCCACAACCAGGCCACCCTCGGCCGGGCCACTGCCAGCCAGGCCACCCCCGGCCCGGCCGTCCACCGCCTGGCCAACCACGATGGGGCCAACCACAGCCGGGCCACCCATAACCGGACCACCCACAACCCGACCACCGGCAGCCGGGCCAGCAGCAGCCGAGCCACCCACGGCCGAGCCACCCACGGCCGAGCCACCCACGGCCGAACCACCCACGGCCGAACCACCCACGGCCGAACCACCCACGGCC